>JAICLZ010000020.1 GCA_025929535.1 Gemmatimonadaceae bacterium | reverse complement strand
TCATCCAGTCGGCGAGCCCCGTGCGCTCGAGATAGTGCGGCGACACGCCAGCGAGCCTGGGCTGCCCCACGATGTGCGTGCTGGAATCGCCCACGTTCGAGATGGTGACCCAACCGCCGTCAGCCTCCTCCTGCCATTCGTTCGCGATGATGCCGTGTCGCGAGGGGTATGCTCCAGTGGAGAGCGTGGCGTGGCCCACGGCGGTCTTCGTGGCGAAGTGGTCGTGAGATGCGCGGCGAAATACGTGTCCGTCTGCGAGCAGGCGATGGAAGCCGCCGGTGTACAGGCTGTCGTAGCGCTCCAGCAGATTTTCGCCCAACTGATCGACGACGATCATCACGACGAGCGCTGGATGCTCGCCAGGGGCAGCGCGACCCCGCGATGCGGGCGAGGCCGAGGCGCAGCCGTAGCCAAAGGCGAGCGCGAGCGCCGCGAGCACGCGCCCCCGGGTGCTCACAGGAGCCACCGCTCGGTCGCGCGATGGACGTCGTACTGCTCGCGCGCGCTGCGGACCGACTCCTGCTCGGACACTTCGGCCACCGGCACGTCCCACCAGGACTCGAAGCCGCCCACTCGCGCATTGCGGTCCGTCTCGATCGCGATCACGACGGTGCGTTCCACGCTCTTTGCCTCCTCCAGCGCGTGCCGCAGCTCCGCGATGGTTCGTGCTCGAAACACGCAGGCGCCGAGCGACTCCGCGTTGGCAGCAAAATCCACTGGCAGCACGCGCCCGCGCGGCCCGTGATCGGGAGTGCGATATCGGTACTCCGTGCCGAAGCCGGCAGAGCCGAGCGACTCGGACAGCGCACCGATGGATGCGAAACCGTGATTGTCGATCAGGACGATGGTGAGCTTCACTCCCTCCTGCAGCGATGTGACGATCTCCGATGACATCATGAGCCACGAGCCATCGCCGACCATCACGTACACCTCGCGATCGGGCGCTGCCATCTTCACTCCCAGCCCGCCCGCGACTTCGTAGCCCATGCACGAGTAGCCGTATTCGACGTGAAAGTTCTTGGCTTCGCGGCACTGCCACAGCTTGTGGAGGTCGCCGGGCAGGCTACCGGCGGCGCACACGATCACGTCGCGCTCGGACGCCGCGCCGTTCACCGCGCCGATGACCTCTCCCTGGCTTGGCAGCGGCTCGTGGTCGCGATGGTAGATGGTATCGACCTGCGCGTTCCACTGTTCGTTGAAACGGGCGACGCGCGCGCGGTACGCCGCGTCTATCTCCCAGCCCGCGAGCGCAGTGGCGAGCAGCTCGATCGTCGTGCGCGCATCCGCCGTCACGGCCAAGCCGCCGAGTTTCAGCGCATCGAAGCGCGCGATGTTGATGTTGATGAACTGCACATCCGGATTCTGGAAGGCCGTGTGCGAGGCGGTGGTGAAATCCGACCATCGCGTGCCGATGCCGATCACGAGGTCGGCTTCGCGCGCCGCGATGTTCGCTCCGGGCGTGCCGGTGGCTCCGATGGCTCCCAGCGCGCAGGGATCATCGAAGCGCATCGCGCCCTTCCCCGCCATTGTCTCGGCAACTGGGATCCCGGTTGCGGCCGTCAGCTCGTGCAATACCTTCGTCGCATCGGCGTAGATCACCCCTCCACCCGCGACGATGAGCGGACGTCTGGCCGCTCGCACGAGTATCACGATCTCGCGCAGCAGCTTCGCGTCGGGCGCGGGCCGGCCGATAGCGTAGACGCGCCTGCGAAAGAAGTGCGCGGGATACTCGTACGCTTCCGCCTGCACATCCTGTGGAAGCGCGAGGGTGACCGCGCCGGTGTCGGCTTGATCGGTGAGCACTCGCATCGCTTCGGGCGCCGCGGCGAGCAGCTGCTCCGGTCGCGAGATGCGGTCCCAGTATCGCGACACCGGCTTGAACGCGTCGTTCACGCTCGTCTCGTGCGACCACGGCGATTCGAGCTGCTGCAATACGGGAGCGATCCGGCGGCTCGCGAATGTGTCGCCTGGCAGGAGCAGCACCGGAAGCCGATTGATCGTCGCGCCGGCCGCACCGGTGACCATGTTCGTTGCGCCGGGACCGACCGATGTGGTGCACGCCCATGTTCGCAGCCGGTTGCTCTGCCTCGCGAATGCTGCCGCGGCGTGCACCTGCGCCTGCTCGTTGCGGGAGAGCACGTACGGCAGCTCGTCGCGATACTGATCGAGCGCCTGTCCCACACCGGCCACATTCCCATGCCCGAAGATGCCCCACATGCCGGCGAAGAATCGCTGCTCATGGCCGTCGCGCTCGACGTACTGCCGCGTCATCCACTTCACCAGCGCCTGTGCCATGGTGAGGCGCAGCACTTCGTTCGAGGAGCTCGCGCGGCTCAACGGACTCTCCCGTTGGCCGAAGTCATCGGCACGCGCGCATCGCGAGCTTCGGCCGACCAGGACGGACGAATCCAGGTGTGCGCGGGATCATCCGTGAACGCCAACGAGCGCGCCGCACCAGGTCCGGCGAGCACGTTCAGGTAATACATGTCGTATCCCGGCATCGCCGCGCACGGCCCGTGATAGCCGCGCGGCACGAGAAACACGTCGCCATCGCGAACGGTGACGGTGACATCGAAGCTGCCATCCCCCGCGTAGGTGCGGTGCATGCCGAACGCGTCCGACTTGTCGAAGCGGAAGTAGTAGATCTCCTCGAGGTCCGCCTCTGCATCCGATGCACGATCGTGCTTGTGCGGCGGATAGGAGGAGGTGTTGCCGCCAGGCGTGAGCACCTCGACCGCGACGAGGCGCTCCGCATCGCCGACACTCGGCGAGAAGAAGTTGTTGAGCTGCCTCGTCGCGCTGCCGGCGCCGCGGACTTCCACCGCAACCTCGCTCGCCGGCACGTGTGCCGCGACGCCGCGACGGGTGGCGCGAGCGGTAGGGAGCGCGAACGTGCCGCCGAGCGCGCTCGCGATGCGGACGGTCGAGCGCGTTGGCAGATACACGAAGTCGGTGACGCGATCGAACACGGATGCGCGCCCCTCGAGCGTGAAGCTCCAAGCGTCGACTGTCACGGTGCATCCTCCCGCGAGCGGCAGCACCAGTGCTTCATCGGGTCCCGTCTCCACCACGCGCTCTTCGCCGGGCGCGAGATCGAACACCCGAAGTCCGGTGTACCGCCACCCCGCACTCTCGGGCGTGATCGCGACGAGGTCCCGCCCATCCGCAACGCTGCCACGCGGCAGATGCAAATGCGGAGCTCCCTCGCGCTGTGTCACGCGCCGTGCACGATGGCGGCGGCTTCCGACACGGCGCGCACCACGTCGCCGTGCTCGGGAAAGAGGAGCGCGCGTCCAGCGACGAGCCCTCTCACCTGCGGAATCGCGAGCGCGCGGCGCCAGCCCGCGAACACCTCCGCCGCACGCGAGCCCGGATCGCCGCCGAGAAGCAATGTTGGCAACGTGGTGGCGCACATCACGCGCTCCATGTCATCCACCACGTGAATCTTGAGCCACGTGTACGCCGATGAAACTCCGAGCGCGGAGCCGATGCCGATGGCCTTGATCATGTCATCGGGCTTCTTCGAGACGGAAAGGACGCCGTTCGCGTCGCGGGATGCGGGAAGCACCTCGAGCATCGACAGCCGCTTGCGCCGCGAGAGCGCGCTGATGGCGTTCGCGCACGCCTCGATCGTCTCGAGCGTTCCCGGATCGTCGTACACCAGGCGCAGGAGCATCTTGCCGCCGTCGAGATTCGTCTCCTCTATCGCATCCGCATCGTAGCCGGTGAACGCATCGTCGATCTCCCATATCGCCCCGGAGAGGCCACCGCGGTTCATCGAGCCGATGACGATCTTGTCGTGCAGGGCGTCGAGCAGGAGCAGATCTTCGATGATGTCCGGCGAGCCGAGAATTCCATCGACGCCGGGCTGCGCGAGCGCAGTCATCGCGGCGTGCAGCATGGCGCGGCGGTCGGCCATTGCCAGCGGCTGCGCGCCAGCCTTCACGATGCCGCGCGCCGGGTGGTCGGCCGCCACGAGAAAGAGTCTGCCCGCATCGCCGAGCACCGGGCGGCGCCGGCGCTCCTCCGCTGCCTCAGCCACGCGTTCGGGGTGGCGCGCCCGCGTATCGAGCAATTTCCTGAACTGAGCGTCGTCGAGCATTCGATCCGTGGAAAGAGTGAGCGTGCGATCTGAATCAGGGCGTTGGATAGTGTGCCCGGGGCGAGCGCAGGAGAAGCTCGCCTACGTCGTGCTCGGTGGGCATCGCGTCAGCGCACGCAAGTTGGCCGGCAACGTACGCGCCCGCGGCACTCGCGAAGTGCGCGATGCGGAGCGGGCTCCAGCCGGCGAGCAACCCATGACAGAGCGCACCGCCGAACGCATCGCCGGCGCCGAGCCCGTTCACCACGACGACGGGTGTGGGCTCCACGTGCGCCGCGCCGCCCGGCCACGCGACAAGCGTCCCATCCGGGCCGAGCTTGATGAAAACCAGCTCCAGTCCGAGCTGTAGGAGTCGCGCCGCCTGCTCCCCGGGCTCCGCGTCACCCACGGCAACGGCCGCCTCCGCGCGATTACCCACCGCAACGGTTGCGCATCCCAGCGCATGCAGCTGCCACGGACGTGCCTCAGCTGCCGAGCTCCAGAACATCGGGCGAAAATCGAGATCGTGTACCGTGAATCGCCGCCGCGAGCGCGCCTCGAGCGCGCCAAGTGTCGCGCTTCGACTCGGCTCCTCGCACAATCCCGTTCCAGTCGTCCAGAACACTCGCGCATCGCGAATCGCAGGCAGATCCAGCTCGCCCAGGCGGATGTTCAGATCCGGAGCTTTCGGTTGACGATAGAAGACGATGGGGAAGTGATCCGGCGGGTGCAGCTCGCAGAACACGATCGGTGTCTTCAGCTGCGCATCTTCACCTACGAAGCGATCGTCCACTCCGAAACGCCTGAGCGCCGCGTGGACGTACGGGCCAAACCCCTCCGTACCCACCTTCGTGATCACCGCGGCGCGGCGACCGTAGCGCGCCGCCGCCACCGCGACGTTCGTCGCACTGCCACCGAGGAATCGCTGGAACGTATCGATCTCGGCCAGCGCCACATCGCTCTGCGTGGGATAGAGATCGATTCCCACGCGGCCCATGGTCAACACGTCGAACGGTGACGACGCGCTCGTCACGCGGCGGCCACGCGTTGCAGAAATCGCACGCTGCGAGTCGCGTTCTCCAGCGGACCCGCCGCATCGGTGTATGTGCCGATCACCAGATCCTGCTCGATCACGTACCATCCGGCGTAGCCCGAGTCCGTCAGAAGTCGAACGATGGATTCGATTTCGGCGCTCCCTTCACCGAGCGGCCGGTAGAGCCCATCGCGCACGGCATCGCGGTAGCCG
Organism: Gemmatimonadaceae bacterium; assembly: GCA_025929535.1. Lineage (GTDB taxonomy): Bacteria > Gemmatimonadota > Gemmatimonadetes > Gemmatimonadales > Gemmatimonadaceae > FEN-1250. The sequence goes on along the minus strand of JAICLZ010000020.1, from coordinate 56,179 downwards.
ATCTCGCCCGCGCGCAGCCGACGGGCGATGGACGCGTCGACGTCCTTGAGATGCACGTGTGCGATGCGCTCCGCCGCGAGCTTGGCAATCTGGAACGGATTCGAGCCGCCCACGAGCAGATGACCGGTGTCGAGACAGAGGGGAACTCTCGTCGTCTCGAGCAGCCGTCGCACCTGTGCGTCGTTTTCGATGAGCGTGCCGTAATGCGGATGGAGCGCGACGATGAGACCGTGACGCTTCCCGATCTGCTCGACGGCGGCAACGCCACGACGGAAGGTTTCCCAATCATCTTCATTCAGGGCAAGAGATGACTCGTAGCCTACCGATCCCGTCTCCGCCGCCAGCACGAGGATCTCCGCGCCGGCACCGGCAAGCGTGCGCGCACTCTCCTCTACGAGCTGCAACTGCTCATTCAGCGTCGATGCGCGATGCAAGACCGCAGGGACGAATCCGGCGACGAGCGTGAGGCCATGCGATGCGAGCTGGGCGCGAGCGGCTGCGGGCTCGGTCGCGAGAAAGCCGCGTGGTCCGAGCTCGGTTGCGGTGAGGCCGGCGCTCGCGATCTCCCGGAGCACGAGGTCGGGCTCGAGTTGCAGGCCCCACCCCGGTACCTCGCAAACGCCCCACGTGATGGGCGCACCAGCCATACGCATGACCGTCGCTGCGCTCATGCCACGACTTCGTCCACGCGCACGGGACGATGCTCGCGCCGCGACTGGTCGCACGCGAGCGCGATGCGCAGCGCGGCCTCCGCATCCTCGACCGAGCACGGATTTTCGGCGCGGCCCTGCGCGACATCCACGAACCACGTGAGCTCGGCGCGATACGCTGCGTCGAAGCGGTCGAGAAAGAACGCGTATGGATGTTCCGCCGCCGGCGGCATTCCCGGCTCGAGCGAGCGCATGGGCATGCGTGCATCCCAGCCCACGGATACGACGTCCTTGCTTCCGAACAGCTCCATGCGGATGTCGTAGCCCAGCGGATCATGACGGCCGCCGGTGAGCACACCGAGCGTGCCGTCGCTGAAGGTGAGCGTGGCGGCGACCGTGTCCACGTCATCGTGCCGTGCGAACATCGGATCCACGAGCACGGATCCCTGCACGTACACTTCCACGACCTCCTGGCCGAGCACCCAGCGAATGATGTCGAAGTCGTGGATGTGCAGATCGCGGAAGATTCCGCCGGAGCCCGGGAGATAGCTCTCGTGCGGCGGCGCGGGATCGTGGCCCGCGATGCGAATGGCGTAAATGCGGCCGAGCGCATCGTCGCAGATGGCCTGGCGGGCGGCGCGGTACCCGGCGTCGAAGCGGCGCTGGAATCCCATTTGTACCGTTGCTCCACTGGCGCGGACGAGCTTCACGACTTCGATTGTCGACTGGAGATCGAGTGCAATCGGCTTTTCGCAGAAGGTGGGCAGCGATGCCTCGACCGCCAGGCGCACCATGCTCGCGTGCGTGTTCGTGGGAGACGCCACGATCACGGCATCCACGCGCTGTAGGAGATCGGGGACGGTTTCGGCAATCTCTGCTCCCAGCTCGGCGGCCACCTGCCCGGTGCGCGCCCGATCGGCATCCACGAGCACGATGTCGGAGACGTCCGGATGGGATTGCACCACTCGCGCGTGATATTGCCCGATCCGACCCACACCAACGACACCGATGCGCATGAACAGCCTCCGATTCAGATCGCGACGTGGGGATGCGTGCACGGGAGCAGCGCACCGCTGGAGGGACCGCGGGATCGCCAGAATCTCGAGTTCCTTGGAACGTTCCAGTATTTCGCAAAATGTGTTAGGTTGTTCAGTGTGTCAACAGCGAATTCGAGCTCACCTGTCATGAAACGTCCTACCATTCTCGACGTAGCCGCCCGCGCGCGAGTCTCGAAGTCGCTCGTCTCGCTCGTCATGCGCGGCGCCGCGCACGTGAGCGAGGAGAAGCGCCAGCGCGTGCTGGGCGTGGCCGCCGAAATCGGCTATCGCCCCAACGGCATGGCCCGCAGCCTCGTGCGACGCCGAACGAATCTGTTCGGGGTGCTGCTCTCCGATCTCCACAATCCTTACTTCGCCGAAGTGATCGACGGCATTCAGGCCGCTGCCGCCCTCAGCGGCTATCACGCGATCATCAGCACGGGCGACCGCGTGGTGCGCTCGGAGGCGACGGCACTGGAAACGCTGCTCGAGCTGCGCACGGATGGCCTCATCCTCGCGAGTCCGGTGCTCGAGATGCACGCGATCATCGCCGCGAGCCGCGAGCTCCCCACCGTGCTCGTCGCGCGCCACACGCGCGAGCCCTCGGTGGACAGCGTCGCCAACGATGATCCCACGGGGGCGAGCCTCGCCGTTACGTATCTGGCGGAGCTCGGGCACGAGCGGATCGCGCACATCGACGGCGGCAACGGCGCGGGTGCGATGGAGCGCCGCCGCGGCTACGTCCGGGCAATGAAGAAGCACGGGCTGGAAGCGCACGTGCAGGTCGTCACCGGCAGCTACACGGAGGATGGCGGCCGTCAGGGGATCGACGCCATCTACCGTGACGGAGTTCCCCCCACGGCAATCTTCGCGGCGAACGACCTTGCGGCGATCGGAGCGCTCGATGCCCTCGCGGAGCGGCAGGTACGCGTGCCCGAGGACGTCTCGCTCGTGGGCTACGACAACACGGCGCTGGCCGCCATCAGGCACATCAATCTCACGACCGTTGACCAGCCGCGGCCGGACATCGGACGCATGGCCGTCAAGCTGTTGCTCGAGCGCCTGGCTGGCGACCGCTCGGAGGCGCGGCACGTGCTCATGGCGCCGTCACTCGTCATACGCGGCACCACCGCGCGGCCCGCACGCAGTACACGCAACGCACGAATTTCGCGAAGGAGAGAGAAATGACGGGAGTCGAGAATCAGTTGGGTGCGGATCGGATCGCCAATCGAAATCGCGCGGCCGCGCCGCAAGAAGCGACACGCATCGACCGCATCGAGCACTGGATCGGCGGAAGGATCGACGCCGGCAGTGGCGGTGGTCGCGCGGGCACCGTTTACGATCCCGCGTCGGGGGTTGCGATCGCGCAGGTGAGCTTCGCCAGCGCGAGCGATGTCGACCGCGCAGTCGCGTCCGCGAAAATCGCGTTCGAGGAGTGGGGAAGGTCCACGCTCGCCAAGCGTACCGCCATCCTCTTTCGCTTCCGCGAGCTCGTTTCCGGCGCCGCCGACGATCTCGCGCGCACCATCGTGCGCGAGCACGGGAAGGTGCTCGCCGATGCTCGCGGCGAGGTGCAGCGCGCGCTCGAGGTGGTGGAGTTCGCGTGCGGCATTCCCCAGCTCATGAAGGGAGAGTTTTCCGAGAACGTCTCCACGAACGTCGACAGCTATTCGATCCGGCAGCCGCTGGGAGTCGTTGCGGGCATCACGCCGTTCAACTTCCCGATCATGGTGCCGATGTGGATGTATCCGATCGCCATCGCCGCCGGCAATTGCTTCGTGCTCAAGCCTTCGGAGAAGGATCCCTCCGTGTCGATGCGCGTTGCGGAGCTCTGGCAGGAAGCGGGACTGCCCGATGGCGTGTTCAACGTGGTGCAGGGTGATCGCGTCTCCGTCGACCGCCTTCTCGAACATCCGGACATCGCGGCGGTGAGCTTCGTGGGCTCGACGCCCATCGCGCGCCGCATCTACGAGACCGGCACGAAGCACGGCAAGCGCGTGCAGGCACTCGGCGGCGCGAAGAATCACATGGTGGTGCTTCCGGATGCAGATCTCGAGCTGGCCGCGGATTCGGCGGTGAACGCCGGGTTCGGATCCGCCGGCCAGCGCTGCATGGCGATCTCCGTGCTCGTTGCGGTGGGCGACGTGGCCGACCGGCTCGTGCCGCTGATCCGGGAGCGAATCGGCGCGCTCACCACCGGCGACGGCATGTCGCCGAACAGCGACATGGGTCCGCTCGTTTCCCGCGATCAGCTCGAGCGCGTGAAGCGTTTCGTGGATGAAGGCGAAGCGGCTGGCGCCACCGTGGTCACCGATGGCCGCGACATTCGCGTTTCCGGGCGCGAGAATGGCTTCTTCCTTGGCCCGTGTCTCTTCGACCACGTGAGTCCTGGAATGTCCGTGTATCGCGAAGAGATTTTCGGACCCGTGCTGTGCGTCGTGCGCACCGACAGCTATGCGGACGCCGTGAAGCTCGTGAACGACAGCCCGTACGCGAACGGCGTGGCGGTGTTCACGAACGACGGCGGCGCGGCGCGCACGTTTCAGAACCAGATTCAGGTCGGAATGGTGGGGATAAACGTCCCGATTCCCGTGCCGATGGCGTACTACTCATTTGGCGGCTGGAAGGATTCGCTGTTCGGCGACGCACACGTGCACGGCGCGGAGGGTGTGAAGTTCTACACGCGCGGCAAGGTGGTCACATCGCGTTGGCCGGCGCCGCATCTGCGCGGCAAGAATCTGGGATTCCCAACGGTGAGCTGATATCGACGCTCCGTTCAAGAAGGCCCTCCGGCAAGCTGGCCGGAGGGTTTTTTCATCTACATCTTCTGCATCAGCGAGCCGGATCCGCTTACCCCATTTATGGAGACCGCCATGTCCACTCTTTCTCTTCCGAAGGTTGGCGCACTCATCCTGGCGGCTTCCATTGCAGGATGCCAGAACGGCGAAGTGGTGGGCGGGGCCGACGCCTGGAACGGGGTCGCCTTCTCCGCGGACATGGTAGACCTGGCGCACCCCAACAAGCCTGCTTCACGCATCTACCTGGGCGGGGGACGCGTGCGCATTCAGTCGCTGGACACCTCCAGCTTCGGCGCGATCGTCGTCGATCCCGCGCACGGCACCACGCTGATCGTGAACGATCCCTCGCGGCAGTACATCGACGCCGGAATGTTCACCCCGCTCGTGACTGTCGCCTTCGCGCCGATGATGCGAGTGCTCCGCCCTGCCGGCGCCGGAGATCCCTGCAGCCAGTGGAACAGCGCGGTCAATCCGTTCGGCGCGTTCGCGAAGGCCGACAAGAGTAAACCCGCGCCCCAGTGGAGCTGCACCAGCCAGGGAACGGAGACCGTGAACGGACGCGCGGCGCACAAGTGGGGCGTCACGTCCAGCGATCCAGCGGACGGCCCCATGACGATCTGGGTGGATGACCGCCTGCACGTGCTCTCGAAGACCACCGGCAAGGATGGCGGCTCCGAGATGCGAAACATCGCCGAGGGGCCGCAGCCGGACTCGCTCTTCACGCCACCCCCCAACTACAAGAAGCTGAGTATTTCCGGCCTGCTCGGCGGCATGCTCACCGGCTCGAAGGACAGCGGCCAGGCCGCGTCGAGCGGTGCGGCGTTTCTCAGGAAGCTGCAGGGCGCGACTTCCCACTGAGAGGCATTGCGATCGGCTTACAGTGTGCGACGCTCGCCGCTAGTTTCTTCCACCATGCTCGATCACAGCCCCAGCTTCGATCTTCGCGACGCCGAGCGCTTCGCGCGCGACCACTTCGGCGTGACTGGCCGCGCCACCGAGCTTACGAGCGAGCGCGATCAGAACTTCTGCATCGAGTCCGCGAGCGGCACGCGTATCGTGCTCAAGATCGCGAACGCGCGCGAGGATCGCGCGATGCTCGAGGCGCAGCACCGGGTGCTGATGCACGTCGCGGAGCGCGTGCCGTTCACGCCGCGTGTGCTGCTCACCACGGCTGGCGGGACGATCGTGTGTGTGTCGGGGAGCGACGAGCGAGAGCACTTCGCCTGGGCAGTCTCCTGGCTCGACGGGCGCCCGCTCGGCGCCACGCCGCGCCACTCGCCGGAGTTGCTCGAGGACTTCGGGCGCAGCATCGGCGCGCTCGCCGATGCGCTCGCAACATTCGACACGCCGGCCATCCATCGCGACTTCTATTGGGATCTCGCGAACGGCCGCGCAATCGTGGCGCGTTACCGCAGCCTCGTCACCGACAGCGCCTTGGGCCACGCGCTCGACGCGCTCGTCGCGGCATTCGACCGCCACACCGAGCCCCTGCTCTCGTCCCTGCCGCGCGCCGCGATCCACGGGGATCCGAACGACTTCAACGTGCTCGTGGGTGGCGACGGCGACGTCGAAAGCCGCAATCAGCGCGTGACCGGCGTCGTGGACTTCGGCGACATGACGCACAGCTTCCGCATCGGCGACCTCGCGATCGCGATCGCCTACGTGGTGCTCGGCGAAAGCGACCCGCTCGCGGCAGCGGCGGCAGTGGTGCGCGGCTACCGCGAGCGGATGACGCCATCGGATGACGAGCTGGCTGCGCTCTTCGGTCTCGTTGTGCTGCGCCTCTGCACCAGCGCCTGCATCGCGGCCGATCAGCAGGCGCAGCGCCCGGAGAACGAATATCTGGGCGTGAGCCAGCGCGCGATCGCGTGCGCACTGCCGCTGCTCGCGCAGATTCCCTTCCGGCTCGCCGAAGCGGTGTTCCGCGAGGCCGCCGGGGTGCGCATCTCGCCCGCCTCGGACCGCGTGGTTGCGTATCTCGCGCGCCAGCGGGCGTTCCCGCCCGTCCTGTCCATCGATCCACAGCGCGAGCCGAGCATCGTGCTCGATCTGAGCATCGCGAGTCCGCTGATCGATGGCGATTCGCGCAACAACACCGAGCCGATGCTCACGAAACGCGTGCTCGACGCGATGCGGCAGGCGAACGTGAAGCTCTCGGTCGGACGCTACGATGAGGCACGGCAGATCTATACCGCGCCGGAGTTTGCCGGTACGGGTGGCCCGTTCGCCGAGCATCGCACGATTCACATCGGGCTCGATCTGTTCGCGCCCGTCGGAACCTCGGTGCTCTCACCGCTGGATGGTGTCGTCCACGCCTTCGGCGACAATCGGCAGCCGCTCGACTACGGCCCCGTGATCGTGCTCCGGCATCGGACCGATGATGGAACGGAGTTCTTCACGCTGTACGGTCACCTGAGCCGGAAATCGATGGACGGGCTCGAGGTCGGATTGATCATCGAGGCCGGCGACCGCATCGCGTCGCTCGGTCCCGCCGAAGTGAACGGCGGGTGGACACCGCATCTGCACTTTCAGATCATCACCGACATTCTCGATCTCGGCACGAGCTTCCCGGGCGTCGCTCTACCATCGCAGCGCGCGGTGTGGCGCGCGCTCTGCCCCGATCCGAACATGATCGTGCGCGTGCCGGCGGATCGTTTTCCGCCGACCGCCGCCGACAAGCGCGGCACGCTGGCGGCGCGCCGTGATGTGATCGGCGGGAATCTCAGCATCGCGTATCGCGAGCCCGTGAAAGTCGTTCGCGGATGGATGCAGCATCTCTTCGATGATGAAGGCCGCCGCTATCTCGACGCGTACAACAACGTGCCGCACGTGGGGCACTGCCATCCGCGAGTGGTGGATGCGGCGGCAAGGCAGATGCGCGTGCTCAACACGAACACGCGCTATCTCAACGACCTGCTGATCGAGTATGCGAATCGGCTGCTCGCAACACTGCCAAGCGCACTCGATGTCTGCTACGTACTGAACTCCGCGAGCGAGGCCAACGAGCTTGCGCTGCGCCTCTCGCGCGCGTACACCGGAGCGCGTGACATGATCGTGCTCGAGTCCGCGTACCACGGCAACACGACCTCGCTCATCGACATCAGTCCCTACAAGCACGCAGGGCCTGGCGGCAGCGGTGCGCCGGATTGGGTACACGTGGCTCCGCTCCCGGACGTGTATCGCGGCGCCTACAAGGCGAGCGACCTCGAGGCGGGAGCGAAGTACGCGTCGCACGTGGGAGACATCGCGCATCATCTTCGCGAGAGCGACCGGGGCCTGGCGGGGTTCATCGCAGAGACCTGCCCGAGTGTGGGCGGGCAACTCGTGCTGCCCAGGGGCTATCTCGCGAGTGTGTACGCACACGTGCGGGCGGCCGGCGGCGTCTGCATCGCCGATGAGGTGCAGACCGGCCTCGGTCGCATGGGCACGAGCTTCTGGGCCTTCGAGAAACAGGGAGTCGTTCCGGACATCGTGGTGATGGGCAAGCCGCTCGGCAACGGTCATCCGCTGGCGGCCCTTGCGACGACGCGCGCGATCGCGGATGCATTCGACAACGGCATGGAGTTCTTCAGCACCTTCGGCGGCAACACCGTGTCGTGCGCGGTCGGGATCACGGTGCTCGATGTCGTGCGCGACGAGAGGCTGCAGGAGCACGCGCGTGTGGTTGGAGAGTCGATGGCCCCGAGGCTGCACGCGCTCGTCGAGCAATTCCCGATCGTCGGCGATGCGCGCGGCTCGGGGCTCTTCTGGGGCGTGGAGCTCGTGCGGGATCGCGAGACGCTGGAGCCTGCGGGCGCGGAAGCATCGTTCGTGGCGAATCGCATGCGCGAGCGCGGCATCCTGCTCGGCACCGACGGGCCCCATCACAACGTGATCAAGATCCGCCCGCCCATGCCATTCACTGCAGCAGACGGTCATTCGCTGCTCAATGAGCTCGAGGCGGCGCTGCGCCTGCTCCCGTAGACATCTTGGAAGTGTGACGACGATCCGGTCGCGCAGCACGGCGTTGCGCGACCCTGCACGCTTGCCTCGACCCGTAGGAGCACGAGATGCGCCTCCCTGCCCTGCTGCTGATCACGACGCTCGCCGTTCCCACAGCGCATGAACATTTCTCTCCGGCGCAGCACCTTCCGCCGGAGCGCTCCGGCGACTCGGTCATCGTCTCGACAGCGTGGCTCGCGTCGCACCTGCACGATCCGAATGTCGTCGTGCTGCAGGTCAACATGGCGATGATGCACGACGCGCCGTTCAGCGCCGGTCACATTCCCGGGGCGCGCGAGCTTCCTTACGACGTGATCGCGATCGACAAGGACGGCCTGGCATCGCAGATGCCCTCCGTCGATTCGCTCCGCGCGGCGTTCGAAGCCGTTGGTGTATCCGACCGCTCGCGTGTCGTCGTGTACTACTCGGGCGACGCACCCTCGGCCGCACGCGCGGTGATGGCGCTCGACTATCTCGGACACGATCGGGTGTCCTTCCTCGACGGTGGACTGCCCAAGTGGCGTACCGAGGGGCGTCCTCTCGAGACAGCGGCAACGGCGATCACGCGCGGCACGCTGCACGTGCGGCCGCGGGAAATCGTGATCGCGACCGCGCCCTGGATCGAGTCCCGGATCGGAAAGCCGGGGATCGCACTCATCGACACGCGATCGGACGGAGAGTATCTGGGAACGGCCGGGAGACATGGAATGCCGAGCGAGGGGCATCTCGCCGGCGCGCGGCAGCTCCAGTGGCAGCAGCTCTTTCAGGGAGACAGTGGATCGGCTCACGGCGAACCGCTGAAGAGCCGGACCGAGCTCGCGAAGCTCTACGCCGATCGCATGCACCCGGGCGACACGGTCGTTACCTACTGCTGGGTGGGCTATCGAGCGAGCACCACGTATCTCGCTGCGCGCGCAATCGGTCTTCCGGTGAAGCTGTACGACGGCTCGTACCAGGAGTGGCTGCGCGAAAAGCTTCCCGTCAACGCTGGGGCAACGCCGTGACGGGCTACTTCAGCACCAGTACCGCCAACCTCCAGTCGGTAACCATGGTGGCGTGCCCCCCGTTCACGGTCGCGCTCCCCGGCGGCGCGACTCGCTGCGCATAGCTCAGGGCCGCGACGCGACCCGTGGCCACGAGATCGCTCACCACTTTGTCGCGCTCGAGATCGACGCGCGGATCGACGGTGTGCGTGAACGCGTCTCGCTGTTTGGAGAATGTGAGGCCGGTGTCATGCGTTGCCGCGATGAGCCAGAGCGTCGCACCGTCGTCGCTCACCGAGGCAGAGGGCGAGCGCCACACCCGGAAGTGGTGCCGCTTGAGAAAGGAATCGGCCACTTTCTCGTAGACCACATCGGGGGGCTGGCCGCCGAGCACGAGCTCCGACACGGGCTGCGCGCCGTAGCCTTCGCCCTTGGCCGCTCTCACGAACGTCTTGAAGTCGCTGCCGAGAGTCATTCGCGCCGCCAGCGTGAATCCAGCGGCCGCGCATACCTCGCGCAGTTGCTCGGCCGTCCCGATCACGGCGATGCCAACGATGTCCGACGGCAAATTCCTCGCGCGCAGCGTCGCGCGCAGTGGTACTGACGCTGCGATGGAGTCCGGATTCACTCCGCTCGGGACTGGTGGTGGCAGCTTCCATTCCGTGCGGCGCGGCAGCGCGACGCTTCGGGTGAGCACCGCGCTGAGCTCCGTTCCCGCGTCGAGCGACACCGCGCGATGCCGCTCCTTCATCTCGCCTTCGAGCGTGGTCGCAAGCACGATCGCGGTGACCGGATGCAGGACCCCCAGCGCGACCACTGCCCAGTCGCCTTTGGAGTGGATGACGGACGGAATCACCGGCCCGACTATGCGTCCCGCGGAATCGACGCTCTCGCGCGCATCGTCCACCGCGACGACGCGCATCGATACGGCCGCGTGCACCGTGTCGTTCGCGGCATCGAAGATCGGCACCGCCGCGCTGTCGAGTTGCAGCGCCAGCCAGTGTCGCTTGCCGTCGAAGCGCTCGATGCCCGATCCGGCATAGTGGCCGAAGAGGATCGTTCCGGGCGGGAGCAGCACTCGTCCATCGGCGCCCGCGAGCGGCGCGATCACGAGCGCCCGCACTGCGGGGCGCGCGCGGTGATGACTGTGGACTCGCTCGAGGAGACGGATGTGCAGCGTGTCGCCAGAGCTGACTTGCTGCGCGGGCAGCGCGGCGGGCGCCGCAAGCAGCGCAGCGGCGCACACGAAGAGCCAGCGAAGAGCGCGACGACTACACTCCATGGGCGAACATCGCATAAAGTTTTGTGCACGAAGCGCTTGTGGCGTGCGAGCGCGATCCCATCGTCCCCATCACATTAGTATCCGCGAACGGCGCCGAAGGTCCGTCGGGTATCGCATCTTTCGCCGGATCCATATCTTGGCGCATGCCGAGCCGGCACTTCCCATGAAGGATCGAATCGCGCTAATCAACGCCAGTCTGACCGGCAAGTACGTCATCGAGCGCGAGCTCGGTGCCGGCGGCATGGCGACGGTGTATCTCGCCGAAGATGTGAAGCATCGCCGCAAGGTGGCGATCAAGGTTCTGCGCGAGGATCTTTCCGCCTCCGTGGGAGCCGCTCGCTTCGAGCGCGAGATCGAGATCGCGGCGCAGCTTCAGCATCCGAGCATCCTGCCGCTGCTCGATTCCGGCGAGGCCGACGGGCTCCTCTACTTCGTGATGCCGTACGTGCAGGGGCAATCGCTCCGGCAGAGGCTCAATCGCGAGCGCGAGCTGCCCATCTCCGATGCCGTGCGCCTGCTCGTCGAGATCGTGGACGGCCTGGCGCACGCGCACGAGCACGGTGTGGTGCACCGCGACATCAAGCCCGACAACGTGATGCTGTCGGGACGCCACGCTCTGATCACCGACTTCGGCGTCGCGCGCGCCGTGAGCGAGGCCACCAACGCGGACACGCTCACCACCATGGGTGTCGCGCTCGGCACGCCATCGTACATGTCGCCGGAGCAGGCCACGGCCGACCCCGCGATCGATCACCGCGCCGACATCTACGCCGTGGGCATCGTTGCGTACGAGCTGCTATCGGGGCGGCTGCCGTTCTCGGGGACGCCGCAGCAGGTGCTCGCCGCGCACGTGACCGAGACTCCCGACGCGGTGCAGAAGCATCGCCCCGGAATATCCCCCGCGCTCTCGAACGCGGTGATGCGCTGCCTCGCCAAGCTTCCGGCGGATCGATGGCAGACCGCGGCCGAGCTGCTCGCCGTGCTCGAGCCGCTGGCGACGCCGAGCGGCGGACTCGAGCCGACGAGCGCGCGGCTCGAGGCGGTGACACGGCCGCCCTCGCCGCGCCGAAAGTATCTCGTGACCGCCGGCATCGTCGGCCTGCTCGCCGTGATTGGAGCCGCCCTCGCATTCACGACGCTCAGGAAGATCGCGCCGTCGATCGCCTTCGGACGCGCAACGCAGTTCACGAACGAGAGCGGGCTCCAGATCTCGCCCGCAATCTCCCCCGACGGCAAGCTCGTGGCCTTCGCCGCCGGCAACTCGGCGCGCGCACGAATCTTCGTGCGGCCAGTGAGTGGCGGACGATCGATCCCGCTCACCGATGACTCGACGCAGGTGGAGTTCGAGCCACAGTGGTCGCCCGATGGCTCGCAGATTCTGTTTCGTACGCTGAACGGTGTCGCCGTTGCGCCCGCGCTCGGTGGGCATGCACGGCCGCTGCTCGCCAACGTGATCGGCGACTCGGTCTCGACCGCGAGCTGGTCTCCGGATGGCAAAGAGATCGTGTACGCGCGGCTCGACTCGCTGTTCGTTGGGAGCGCGGACGGCCAGTCGCACCGCTTGCTCACGACAGGCGTATTTCAGCCGGGCCAATGCCGCTGGTCGCGCCACATTGCGCTGATCGCGTGCACCTCGGGCAACTCGATGGCGCGCGATCCCGGTGCGAACTTCGCGAACAAGGCGCCGAGCGGGATCATCATCGTTCCGGTGACGGGCGGGAGCGTCGTGCAGGTGACGAACGATCACGCGATGAATCAGAGCCCCGAGTGGTCGCCCGCAGCCGATCGGCTCTACTTCATCTCGAATCGCGACGGTCCCCTCGACGTCTACGAGGTCGCCATCGCGCGGAACGGATCATTGCGCTCGACGCCGATGCGACTCACCACGGGACTCAACGCGCGGTCGATCTCGATCACGAGCGACGCGAGGCGCGTCGCGTACTCACTGTATACGGGGCACGCGAACATCTACTCGCTTCCCATCCCCGCCAGCGGCGTCGCGCTGTCCACCGATGCGACGCCGCTCACCAGCGGGCCGCAGACCATCGAAGCGGTGATGGTCTCGCGCGATGGGAAATGGGTCGTGTACGATTCGGACCATGACGGCGTGGCGAACATCTACCGCGTGTCCACGGCGGGCGGCGAGCCGGAGCAGCTCACGAACGAGACCTTCGATGTGTTCGCGCCCGATCTTTCGCCGGACGACAAGCTGCTTGCGTATCACTCCTTTCGAAATGGCACACGCGACATCGAGGTGAAGCCGCTCGACGGGGGACCCGTCGAGCTCGTGACCTCATCGCAGGCGCAGGAGAGCTATCCCGTCTGGGCGCCGGATGGCAAGCGGCTCACTTTCACCGAGCAGCCCATCGTTGGTGGTTTCGTGACGACGCGCCTCGCTCCAGGCAAGTGGTCCACACCACGCCGCCTCTATTTCGGCGGAAAGCCGTTCCTGCCGACGACGGCGTATTCCACGTGGTCGCCGGACGGAAAGTGGCTCGTCTCCGTGATGGGCCGCTCGCTCGTGCTCGTGGATCCCGACTCCGGCGCGGGACGTACCGTCTACACACCAGCCGCGAGCGATCCGATTCCCGAAACTGCGATTTTCAGCAAGGACGGACGCTCGATCTACTTCAAGTCGCACGACGCCGAGGGGCACGCGATGTTCAGCGTCGTGCCAGCGACCGGCGGAGCTCCGCGCGTGATCGTGCGCTTTCCCGATCTCTCGCGCCCCTCATCGCGTCAGGGGTTCTCGATGAGCGCCACGAGATTCTACTTTCCGGTGGAAGACCGGCAGAGCAACATCTGGCTCGCCGATCTCGCGCGGCCGTAGCCGCGCTACTTCTGCGCGCGCGCCTTTGCCGTCAGCTCGTCCATGAAGTGCTCGTTCACTATCAGCAGCCCTGCCTCCGCAGCGACCGTCTCGCGCATCATGAGGAATTTCTTGTCGTCGAGACCGACGACGAATGGCTGGATCTCAGAGCCGAACGCCAGACCGGTGAGCGGAAAGAGTGCCTTCTGTGACTGAACGGTGAAGGAAGGCGATGTCGCGATTTGCGCGGCCACCAGGTCGTGGTGGTTGTTCCGGAAGAAGAGCTCCTTCCCGCTGTGACTCCAGAGCGGCGCGCGGCCGCCCGCCGTCGACACCTGCCAGCGCGCTTCGGCCACGTTGGGAAACGGCCGCACGTAGACCTCGAACGTCCCCGATTCGTCGGACGAATAGGCCAGATACTTCCCGTCCGGCGAGAGGGCGGGAAATCCATCGCGCGCGGGTGTCGTGACGAGCGGCACGAGCACGCTGTCGCCGGTGTGCACGGCGAAAATTTCGCCATTTCCCACTTCAGCGACGGAGCTTCGCATGATCATCCACTGCCCGTCCGGACTCGGAAAGACCTGCGACATTCCCACTCGCGGCTTCAGCACGAGCTTCGCGGCGCCGACACCGTCTGCGCGCTTGATGTACACGTTGCCCGCACCGTCCCCTCGGTCTCCCAGATAGAGGAGCTGGGTGCCATCATGGGTCCATGACGGGCGTAGAAAGGAGGTGTCGCCGAACGTGAGGCGCGAGAACGGGCCCGAGGGAAGCTGCTTGACCCAGACAGCCGAGGTGCCGCCGTGCGTCTGCGTGATCGCCAGCGCGCGACCGTTCGGAGAGAGCGCGAGATCCGTGATCGTTCCGTCGACTTTCCACGACGAATCGACGCGGCTGATGACCCCATCGCGCGTTACCCAGACGACCTCGCGCGCGGCCGTCTGGCTCGCCGTTGGATACACCAGGGTGCCGGCATCCGAGATGGATATTCCGGCGCCAAAGGGATTCGTCTCGAGACCCTCGTAGAGCGCGATTGGCGGTCCCGTCGTCTCGAGCTTTCGAACGCTGAACGGAAACGCGAGCAGCTTGCCATCCGATGTGACGACGATCAGATGACCGCTCCGTGCATAGTTCGCGTAGACACCTCGTGCCACCACGTGTGCGGCGCCCGACGGAAGCGGCATGGCCATGATCTCGTAGTCCGAGACCGCCTGTCCCTCACGTCGTCTGCGGAACAGGAGGCCACTCGCGCCAGGAAGAACGACGGGCCACTCGGCTCCGATCTCGTGTCCGCCCTTGGCGAAGGTGTAGATGTGATCGATGTGCCCGCCGGTCGAGCGAATCCGGCTGATTCCCGAGTCCGACTCGAAGTACACGTAGCCGTCGCTCCCCCAGTCGCCGGCCGTCGTATTGGCACTGTCCGTCAAGGTGAGCGGGGAGCCTCCATCGATCGACGTGGTGAGGACCTTTCTACCATCCTTGATGAAGCCGACCTGGCGGTCGTCCGGCGAGAAGAAGGGGCTCGAGGCGCCCTCGGTGCCGAGAAGCGGCGTGGGACTCAGCTGGTCTGCGCTTTTGATCATGAGGCGAGTCGCGCCTTCCGAGCGGCTCACGTAGATGATCTTTCGGCCATCGTGCGAGATCGCCACGTGCCCGCCCAAGGCAGTGGATGCGACGTTCTCATTGGGCCGCAGGAACAGCGCATAGCGATTGAGGAACGGCGTCTCGCGCGGGCGGAGCCATCCGGACGCAGCGACCGCGAGGAGCAGCACCAGCAGCGCCACGGCCAGAATCGTCGTGCGCCGGCTCCTCGGCGCGGGTACTGCGGCAGCGGCCGGTGCGAATGCGCTGGTCGCCGAAGTAGCCGCGCCAGATGTCGGATCGCTGATCGCGCGCACGAATGCGTCGGCACTCGCAAATCGATCCGCGGGCAGCTTCGCGAGCGCCTTGTGCACCGCGGCATCGATGTTCGGCGGAACTGATTTCCTCCGAACGGAAAGCCGATCGGGCTCCTTCGTGACGACGGCGGCGATGACCGCCTGCACCGTCGGTCCGGTATGCGGCGGCTCACCCGCGAGCATCTCGTAGAGCAGACAACCCAGGCTGTAGACATCGGAGCGCGCGTCCAACCCGCGCTCTCCGGTTGCCTGCTCGGGGCTCATGTAGCCGGGCGTGCCGAGCGAGAGTCCCGTTTCCGTCATGCGATTGCCGCCGGCGTGACTGACCGCGAGCGCGATCCCGAAGTCCGCCACGAGCGCGGCGCCATCGTGGAGCAGGATGTTCTCGGGCTTGATGTCGCGGTGGATCACGCCGTGCCGGTGCGCGTAGTCGAGCGCCGAGCCGATCTCCTTCGCGAGCCGCACCGAGTCTTCCACCGCCAACTGGTGCTCGCGATTGAGCCGGTCGCGGAGCGACTCGCCCTCGATGAGCGGCATCACGTAGAACAGGAATCCGTCCGCCTGCCCCGAATCGAAGAGCGGGAGGATGTGCGGATGCTGCAGCGCAGCCGTCGTCTTGATCTCGGCCAGGAATCGCTCGGCGCCGATCACGGCGGCGAGCTCCGGGCGCAGCACCTTCACCGCCACGCTGCGATCGTGGCGAAGATCGTGCGCGAGATACACGGTGGCCATGCCGCCGGCGCCGAGCTCGCGTTCGAGTCGATAGCGATCGGCGAGCGCTTCAACGAGACGAGACGGTGCTTCTTCCATTGTCGGCTTCTCGGTGGGGGAGGCGCCAGGGACGACCGGAATAAGGTACGGCGGTCCCACCGCGCCGTCCATGACCACTTTGCGTTGCGGCCCTGCCCTCAGTGTACGATGTTGACAGCGATTGCCGGCGTTATCGACCGGGTCGTGTGCTCGTTCCCCGGAATGAAGCGCGTGCCGAACAGGACGCCTATCGTGGGCTTCCAGCTGTACTCGATGGCCGGCGCGAAGGCGAACGAGTGGCGCGGCCCGGAATTCCGCAGAATGCTCGGCTGGTTCTGCACGCTCGCGGGATCGACGCTGTCGAAGCCCGACACGCGCGTGTTCCAGTAGTGATTGAACTGGGCATCGAGCGCGAGCACCCAGCTGCGCGTCAGGCTGTATTCCGCCGCGATGCCGCTGGCGAATACCGGCCCCGGCTTCGCCGTGCCGCGAAATCCATCGCCCGTGCCGTACACGCTCACATCGTGCACATCGACGCTGTTGGAGAAGCTCTGCGTGAGGTTCAGGCGCATGCGAAGAATCCGGTGATTGGGCAGCCAGTAATACGACTGCGCATAGAACGCGACGGCGCTCGTGTACGCGCCGCTTCCCAACCCATCGCTCGGCCGGTTCCCGAGCCGGTCGTACTTGCCGGTGGGCAGCGTCTCCTGGAACACGATGGCGGTGATGGGTACCCACCCGCCCTTTCGAAAATTCGTGAGCCTGTAGGTGGCCTGCAGCGTGAGATCGCCCAGTCCCATGCCGGAGCTGCTCGCGCCATCCCTGGGCTTGTTCAGGCCAGTGATGATGATCGAGCCGACCGTGAGCCGATCCGTGACGCCGGCGAGCGCGTACGTGAGCGTGCCGAATCCATCCGCATCCGCGGTCCTGACATCGAACACGTACGGCTCGACGAGAATGTGTCCGTGCGGTAGCGTGTTCGGCGACGCGGCGAGCATCGGACCCGTGAACCATGCATCATCGAGAGACTGGTCGACGTGCGGCGAATCCGTGGGCTGCTGTGCGCGCGAGGAGAGTGGAAGCGAAAGCAGGAGGGCGGCGAGGCCAAACATCGAGCGGCGAATGAGGCCATTCGGCATGAGGCGGACCAACCTGCTCGCCGGTGAGCGGCGAAGCGTGGCCCGACTCGTGTGCCAGAGCGCTCCTCTCATGTCTCCTGCGTGTTCCGGTGCACTGCGAGCGCGACAGCGGCGCTCGGACGCGCGCGCAAGTATAATCACGGGAGTGTGAAAATGCACGAGAGAAAACGGTGAAGGCATCGCGGGTTGCTTGCGCGTGCGCGATGAGGGTGCCAAATAGACCAGCAATCGCAGCGAGCGTCACATCCAATTGCCGCCGTTCGAGCTCAGGATGAACGCGGGCGACATTCGCACCATTCGAGTCACGAGCCAACAGATCGCGAGCTCGACGAGCAGCACTCCGTCGAGCGTAGTCGCGCGACTTCTCGCGATGCAGGCGCAGGACTATCGTGGTGCGCTCTGGTCGATCGGGCTGCGCCTGCCCGGCTCGAACGTCGCGGAGATCGAGCAGGCGATCGCCGCGAGGACGATCGTGCGCACGTGGCCGATGCGGAGGACGCTGCACTTCGTAGCAGCGGAAGATGCGCGCTGGATGCTGCGGCTGCTCACTCCGCGCACGATCAAGGGTATGACCGGGCGCCTCGCGCAACTCGAGATCGACGACGCGGTGCTGGCGCGCAGCCGCAAGACTCTCGAGAAGGCACTCCGCGAACACTCGCTGCTCACGCGCGACGAGATGTACGAGGTGCTCGCGCGAGCGAAGATCCCGACCGCGAATCAGCGCGGCATTCACATCATCTCGAGGCTCTCGCAGGAAGGGCTGCTGTGCTTCGGCCCACATCGCGGCAACGCGCCCACGTTCGCCCTCCTGGATGAGTGGATCCCCGAGTCGCGCGACCTCGATCGCGACGAAGCGCTCGCTGAGCTCACCGCGAGATATTTTCGCGGCCACGGGCCCGCGACCGTCCGCGACTTCGCGTGGTGGGCGGGGATGACGCTCGGCGACGCGCGCGCCGGCGTCGCGATGATGGCCGCGGAGCTCGCGGAGGAGAGCGTCGAAGGAAAGACGTACATCGTGTCGCCGGAGGCCGTCGAGGTGAGCGCCGGCGCGAAACGACGGGCGCGTGACGTCTATCTGCTCCCCGGATTCGACGAGTACATGCTCGGCTACGGCGATCGCGGCATTGCACTCGACGTCGCGCACGCACCGAAGATCGTCCCGGGCAACAATGGCATGTTCATGCCGACCATCGTAGCTCGCGGGCGCGTGATCGGCACATGGCGCGCGGCGACGTCGCGCGGGACTGTGTCAGCGACGCCATTTCCGTTTGCGCCGCTGAGCGCGAGTGATGCGCGCGCGTTCGCCACCGCTGCGAAGCGCTACGCGCTGTTCGTGCAACGACAAGGGGAGCGAGCCAGCACATCGTGAGGTAGCGCGCACCCTCAGCGCAGCGCGCGCGATGCTGGAGACGGGCAGCGCCGTGTGGCCACCTCGTTCATTCCCGCCTGATCGCAATCAGTGGATCGATGTTCGAGGCGCGCCACGCCGGAAGCGCGCTCGCCGCAAGCGCGACGAGGAGCAACGCGCTCGCGACGAGGGCGAACGAGCTCACATCGAGCGACAATATTCCCTGGAGCGATGCTCGAACGATGCGCGCGGCCGAGAGGGCGAGCGCCGATCCGATCGCGATGCCCGCCAACGCCAGCAGAGTCCCCTCCGTGAGCACCATCCGAATCACGTCGGCCGCCCGTGCGCCGAGCGCGAGTCGAACGCCGATCTCCTGCTGCCGCTGCGTAACCGAATACGAGATGACACCGTAGATGCCAAGCGACGCGAGCAGCAACGCGCCCAGTGCGAACACGGTGAGCAGGATCGATTCGAGCCGCGGTTGCGCCACGGACTGGTCGACGATCTGCTGCAGGCTCTGCACGTTGAACAGCGGCAGCGATGGATCGAGCTCGTGGACCGCCTCGCGCATGATCGCGACGGTGGACGCCACGTCCGAATGGCTTCGCACGACCAGCGTCAACGTGCGAAACAATCTCACGTTTCGGCGCAGGGACACGAAGACGATCGGGCCGGCGGGCGTGGCGAGGCTGGCCTGCCTCGTATCGTTCACGACGCCCACCACCCGATACGCAGTCGGCTCCGTGTTGAAGGCGATCTGTCGGTCGACCGCCCCCGTGCCATGCCAGAACTCCTTGGCCGCGGCCTGGCTGACGACGATCGTCGGCGCAGGCTCGTTCCAGTCGATGTCGCCGCCGCCGAGCAGATGCATCCCCATTGCCTTGAAGAACCCGGGCGTCACCAGGCGGATGGTGCTCATGAGCGGATCATTCGCAGGCCGCGGAGGCTCGCCCATCAATCGGATCGAGCTGAAGATTCCTCCGCCCACGAGCGGCGGCGTATCCGTCGCTCCTGCCGCCTCGATCGATGGACGCGACTCGAGGCTCGTGAGCAATGACCGATAGAACACGAGCACCGTCGAATCCGGGTAGCTCTTTCCCAACGTGATCTGCGCGGTGACGGTGTTCGCGGGATTGAACCCCGGATCGGTCGCGAGCATGTGCCGCATGCTCTGCACCACCAGCGAGGCGCAGACCGTGAGCACGAGCGCGAGCGACAGCTCCAGCACGACCAGTGCTCGGCGACTGCGATTCGAGGATGCGGTGTTTCCGCGCCCGCGCTCGCGCAGCGTTGCCCCGAGCTGACCTCCACTCAGCCGCAGCGCGGGCCACAATCCGAACACCAGCACGGTCACCAGCGTCGCGACGAGAGCGAACGCGAGCACCGAGGGTTGCATCGTGATGTCATCCGCTCGCGGCACGGCTGCGGAGGGCACGAGCTTGCGAATCCCGCCGAGCGAGGCGGCCGCTGCCGCGATGCCCAGAACGCCGCCCGCGATGCCGAGCACGACACCTTCTATGACGAGCTGTCGAACGAGTCGCCCCCGCGAGGCTCCCAGCGCCTGCCGCACCGCGATCTCCTGACTCCGCGCCGCGCCGCGGACGACGAGAAGATTGGCCACGTTGATGCACGCGATCAGAAGGAGAACGCCCGCCGCGCCGAGGAGAAGCAGCAGCGGCTGGCGTGACGAGAGCGCAAGATCGTCGCGCAGCCGAAAGACGCTCGCGGTCCAGCCGGCGATCTCGGAATTCTCGTTCGCCAGCGCGCGTTCGGTAGCTGCCAGCTCGTCGCGCGCCTGTTCCACCGTCGCCTTGGGGGCCAGTCGTGCGATCGCACCGAAGAGATGCTGCGCGTGCCGCTCGATGTGGGGAAAGGTGGACGGCTCGACGACGGTCATCACATCGAGCGGTGTACCCGCGAGCGCGGGGCCGAGCAGATCCGCCTCGCGCGGCAATACGCCGACGACGGTGCGCAGGCGTCCGTTGATCGAATATTCTTCGCCGAGTACCGAGGGCCGCGCGCCGAACCTTCGGTGCCAGTACCCGAAGCTCAGGACGAGGGCATTGCTCGCTTCACCGCGCTCAGCTGGATCGAAGAACCTTCCGATCGCCGGTGTGATCCCGAGAATCGCAAGAAAATTCGGCGAAACGGAAAGGAGGGAAACGCTCTCGGGACCGTCGGGCCCGTTGAGCGACGTGAGCGACGTCGCGTACACGGCCATGCCGCGATACGACCTGGTTCGTGCCTGCCAGTCGAGAAAATCCGCGTACGATACGCCGAAGCGCGGAATGCTCTTGTCCGGATTCGTCGCCCACAGCGACACGAGCTCCTGATCTCGCGGAAATGGCAGCGGCCGGATGAGCACCGCGTCCACGATGCTGAAGATCGCGGTGTTCGCGCCGATGCCGAGCGCGACGGTGAGAACGATGATGGCGGTGATGACCGGTGCGGACCGTGCGACCCGGAGTGCGAACTGCACGTCCTGCACGATGGCCTCGCGCCAGCGAGATGCGGAGCCTGGTCGCACGATCGCGAGATTACCCGCGACGCAGCCGAATCGTGAACGTGCTCCCCACGCCGAGCGTGCTCTCCGCGGTGAGATCGCCGCCCATGCCGCGTGCGAGATCGCGGCTGATCGAGAGCCCGAGTCCCGTTCCCTCCACGCGAGCGGCGTGGCTGCTCTCCACTTGCACGAAGGGAGCGAACACGAGCTCCAGGCGATCACCGGGAATGCCGACGCCCGTGTCGCCGACTCTCAGCTCCACGAGATCCTCGCGGTCGGGCACGAGCGCTCCCTCGATGTGCAGGCTCCCGCCCTCGTGCGTGAACTTCGTCGCGTTCGAGAGGAGGTTCAGCAGAATCTGCTCGAGCTTCTCGCGGTCGGCTGCGGCCTTCAGCCCGAGCGGCACATCCACGTCGTAGCGCAGCCCTTTTACGGCGATCTGCGGCTCGATCATCGGAAGCGTGGCCATCACGATGTCGTTGAGCGAGATCGTCTGGAGATCGTAGTCGATGCGCCCCGATTCGATCCGCGCAAGGTTGAGAATGTCGTTGATCAGCCGCAGCAGATGTTGCTGGCTCCGCGTGACGCGGCCGAGCGCCTCGGCTTGCGCGGGCGTGATCGGTCCGTGAACGCCCATCTCGAGCAGTTGCACGTAACCGCCGATCGCGTTGAGCGGGGTGCGAAGCTCGTGGCTCATCATCGCGAGGAAGTCGCTCTTCGCTCGGTTCGCATCTTCGGCAGCCGCCACCGCCTGCTCCGCGACGTGCTTCGCATCGAGGAGCGCGTCCTCGAACTTGCGGCGCTCGACGAGGCGCAACAGCACGGCATCGGTCATCCACTCGCCACGACGCTCACGCCGAATCGCATTCGCGAGAACGGCTACGTCTTCCCCGCTCTTGCTGCGTAGCAGAAGGAAGATCTCGTCGGCTCGGCCGTGCAGGCGGAGCAGCGGAAAGAAGTGCGTCTGGTAGAAAATGCGACTGCCTACCGCGAGAATGAGCTCGATGTGCTTGTCGAGCACCTCGTCCGGCGAATAGCCGAGCATCTCGAGCAGCGTCCGGTTCGCGGCGCAGACGCATCCATCGTCGAGGAAGGAGATGAATCCGCACGGAGCG
This sequence comes from Gemmatimonadaceae bacterium, assembly GCA_025929535.1. Taxonomy (GTDB): domain Bacteria; phylum Gemmatimonadota; class Gemmatimonadetes; order Gemmatimonadales; family Gemmatimonadaceae; genus FEN-1250. The sequence goes on along the minus strand of JAICLZ010000020.1, from coordinate 33,886 downwards.
AGGTCGAGAAGCGGATCGAGCGCGGGGCGACAGCGGTCGGCGCGCACTCTCGTACTGAGGAGCTCAGCGGATTCGCGCGACACTCTGTGCACCGTCCACCGGAGAGCGCAGATACTCCCGCATCACGGCGACGGTCTCTTTGGGATGACTCATGTGCGGACAGTGCCCCGTGGCGCGCAGGTGCCGGAGCGTGCTCCCGCGAAGCTCGCGGCTCACGTACTCACCAACCGCGGCGGGCGCGATCATGTCGTCCGAGCACTGCATGATGAGCGACGGCACCTCCACCGCGGCAAGATCGCTGCGGTTGTCCGCGAAGAACGTCGCCTCGGCGAATCGCCTCGCGACCACCGGATCCGTCGAGCAGAAACTGGTTACGAGCTCGCTGGTGAGCTCCGGATGATCCGGATTCTTCATGATCACCGGCGCGAGAAAGTTCGCCCATCCGATGTAGTTCTTCTCCATCGTCTCGAGCAGCCCTTCGATGTCCGAGCGCTCGAAGCCGCCCACGTAGGCCGGCGCATCGTTGATGTAGCGCGGCGACGGTCCGATCAGAATCAGCCGCTCGAACAACCCAGGCTCGCGGTTCGCGGCGAGCACCCCGACCATGCTGCTCACGGAGTGCCCGACGAAGATGACATTCTGCAGCTCGAGCGCGTGACTCACATCGAGCACGTCGCTCGCATACCCATTCAGCGTGGCGTAGCGCTCGAGGTCGTAAGCGGCCAGCTCGGACTTGCCGGACCCGACATAATCGAACAGCACGATCCTGTAATCGTCAGCGAACGCAGGCGTGACGAAACGCCACATGTTCTGATCGCACCCGAAGCCATGCGCGAAGAGCATCGGTTGGGTGCCGCGACCGAAAACCTTGACGTTGTTACGGGAAAGCACCGGTGAATCCATGTGAGCCAACCTCGTGCGCGACAGGCGACCGCGAGCTTGCGAGCGACAGTCGCAAAGTTAACGTCCGCTCGCGCCAATCGACGCCACTTCGCTGGCGAGCTCTGGCGACAGCCGATGTGCGCTTCGCTACTTCGCCACGAAGCCGTACTTCTTCAGCTGGTCCGCGCTCATCGCAATCACATCGATGTGGAGCGGGATGTCGGTGAGCGGCTTGTTCGCCGAGTCCCTGGGCGAGGACACGATGGCCTCCACGACATCCATCCCCTTGAACACCTGGCCGTACACCGTGTAATGGTTGTCCAGCTTCGGGAGCCCGTTCTTGTTGGCCACGATGTAGAACTGGCAACCGGCCGAGAGCTGCTCCGGGTTGTCGTCGCGCCCCGCGCCCACCGCGCCGTACACGTGCCGCAGACTGTCGTTGAACTCCGGCGCCAGCAGATAGGGCGATTTCGAAAATCCTTCGGGGGTGTCCGGGCAGCCACCCTGCGCGACGAAGTTCTGGATCACGCGGTTGAACGTGAGCGTGTCCCAGTAGTGTGAGGACGCGAGCTTGATGAAGCTCTCCTTGTGATGCGGCGTCTGATCGTAGAGCACGAAGAGAATCTCGCCCAGCCGCGTCTCGATGCGGCCCACCTGATACGTCTTCGGCTTGTGCGCGCTCGTGAAGGCGAGCGGAACCGCGAGCAGCGTTGCGAGCAGGAGACGGCGCATGTGCCGGGTGTGGTGGGAGAGTGTCGTGCGCGCGCTTCCGGCGCCAAAGTGTTCGCGGTCGTACATGAATTACCGCAAAGCGCGATGAGATCGCAAGCGGCAACGATCTTCGCGCGCGCCGGCTAGAGCTCGGCGACGTCGATCGCGAAGCGCGGGCGTCCGGTGTCGAAGTGCATGCGCAGGTTGCGATGCTTGGCGAGATAGTACAGGCCAACACCCGCGGCGGAGATGCCTGCGGCGGCGCCTACGCCGAGCGCCCAGCGAGGGCCGAAGCGGTCGGCCACCCAGCCCACGATGGGCGCGCCGATCGGCGTGCCGCCCATCGCCAGACCGAGCAGGATCGCCAGCACGCGCCCGCGCATTGCCGGCTCGGTCGAGAGTTGCACCAGGCTGTTCGTCGACGTCGTGAAGGTCTGAACGGACACGCCCACGAGGATGAGCGCGATCCCGAACAGCCAGTAGTTCGGCATGAGCGCGGCCAAGGCGCAGCCAAGCCCGAACACCGATGACCCCGCGAGCAGAATCGCCATGCGGGGACTCTCGCGCCGCGCGGCGAGCAGCGCGCCCGACACGGAGCCGATCGCCATCATCGACGTCAACATGCCGTACCGGCTCGCGTCCGCATGGAAGACCTTGACCGTCATCGTCGAGATGAAGATCGGGAAGTTGAGACCGAAGGTGCCGATCACGAAGAACATCAGGAGCGCCGCCTTCAGGTCGGGGCGATTCAGCACGTAGCGAAAGCCCTCGACGAAGCTCCCCCGCGTGTCGAGCGCCCTGATCCGCCGGTGCAGCTCGTTCACGCGCAGAAGGTTCAGCGAAGCGATCACGGCAGCGAACGACGCCGCGTTGATCAGGAACACCCATCCCGATCCGATGCTGGCGATCAGCACGCCCGCGATCGCCGGACCGATCATTCGCGCCGCGTTGAACGACGTGGAATTGAGCGCGACGGCGTTCGACAGCTCGCTCTCTCCCACGAGCTCCGACACGAAGGTCTGGCGCGCCGGCGCATCGAACGCCGTCACGCATCCGAGCAGGAGCGCGAACACGTACACGTGCCAGAGCTGCACGACGCCCGTGATGGTGAGCACTCCGAGACCGAGCGCGAGCGCGCCCATGGACGCTTGGGTGGCGATCAGGAGCTTTCGGAGGTCCAGTCGGTCGGCGGCGTAGCCCGTGAGCGGCAGCAGCAGCAGCTGCGGTCCGAACTGGAAGGCCATCACGATGCCCACCGCGGTTGCGTTCTTGTGCGTGAGCTCCGTGAGCACGAGCCAGTCCTGCGCGACGCGCTGCATCCACGTTCCCACGTTGGACACGATCGCGCCGCCGGCCCACAGCCGGTAGTTGAAGATCCGCAGCGACCGAAAGGTGCTCTTCACCGAATTCGTCACGGACGTGAGCTCTCGAGGAGTCCGATTATCTCGGCGGTGGTTCCGGTCTCGCCAAGCCTCGGGAAGATGCGCGTGAGGCTGTTGGTGTGCGCGTCGAGACTCGTGTCGGTCATGGCGTCGATCGCGAACGTGACGTTGAAACCGAGCTCGTGGGCGAAGCGCGCGGTGGACTCCACACCAGCGCTCGTCGAGATGCCCGCGATCACGACCTGCGTGACCCCGAGCCGCTCGAGATACTCGCGCAGTCCCGTGTTGGTGAATGCGCCCCACGTTCGCTTGGTCACCGTGTGATCCGATGGTTGCCGGTCGAGCTCGGGAACGAGATCGGCCCAATCGGCGGGACGTGCGGCGGCAGCGCGGGACTGCTCCACTCGGCCCTGCGCTCCGCCCGTGACGTTCACGAGCACGACGGGAAGACCGTGGCGGCGGAATGCCCTCGCGAGATCCGCGGCGCGCGCGACCACGGCTGCCGCGGGGTGCGCCGTCGGCATCGTCACGATTCCCTTTTGCAGATCGATGACGATGAGCGCCGTCTTCGGGTCGAGTGTCGTTACGGCCATTGCGATGCTCCTATTCCGACAGGCGCTGGAGCAGCTCGACGACCATGCCGAGCTTCTCCTGTTCGCGCGTGGTGAGCTTTGCCTGGATCGCGCGGAACAGCCAGTCTTCGCGCGCCGCGCGGCTCGCCTTGAGCGTCCTCCTGCACTCGGCCGTGAGCGCGTAGATGGTCTGCCGTCCATCCGCGGGGTCCGATGTGCCGGTCACGAGCCCCTCCCTCTCGAGCACGGAGATCGTGGCGCCCATGGATTGGGGGCGCACACCTTCCGCGCGCGCGAGCGTGGTGACGGTGGCGGGGCCGTCGCGATCGAGGCGTCCCACCGCGGAGAGCTGCGATGCGGTGAGATTCCCGGGGCGCGTCTCCTCGCGCAGGCGGCGACTCAGCCTGCCGATGGTGACGCGAAGCTCACCCGCGAGCGCCAGTGCGCGGGTTGCGTCGGATGTGCTCTGGAGTGCGGTCATGCCCGTGCCCGGATGAGATATGAAGGTAATCTACCAAGGCTACCTTCCTAGTTCAACGAGGCACGGGGTTACGCGTGCTACCCTCCGCGCAGCACGTCCATCGGCTCGAGACGCGATGCCCGCCGCGCGGGAAGATAGCTCGCCGCGAGCGCGACCACGCAGAGCATCACGAGCACGCCCGCGAAGGCGAGCGGATCGGTGGTGCTCACGGAGTAGAGCAGCGACCTGAGCACGCGCGTCGACGCGAAGGCCGCGACCGCGCCGACCGCCGCTCCGATCAGCGCCAGCGCCACACCCTGCCGAACCACGAGTCGGACGATGTCCGATGCGTGCGCGCCGAGCGCGACCCGGATGCTGATCTCGCGCCCGCGCTGGGCGACGAGATAGGAGATCACGCTGTACACGCCGAGCGTGGCGAGCAGCAGCGCCACGCCGCCGAAGACACCGACGAGCAGGAGCATGAAGCGCTGGCTCGCCACCGAGCGCGCGATGATGTCGTCCACGGTGGTGAATCGCACCGGCACATCCGCGCGCACCTGGCGAAAGGCGCGGAACGCCGGTGCGGTGACGGGCGTGCTGCCGCTCGTGGCGATGACGACGTTCACATCGGGGCTGTTCCCCGGCCGCTGCCGGTCGCACACGTAGATGGCGGGCTGCGGATCGGCGGCGAGCTCCTCTTCGCGCGTGTCGCCCACCACTCCCACCACGGTCATCGGAGTGAGATCGCCATCGATGTTGCCGAACTCCAGCACCTTCCCAAGCGGCGACTCGCCGGGCCACTGCTTCTTCGCCAGCGCCGCGTTCACGAGTGCGACCTCCGGCGCGCCGGCGCGATCGGTCTCATCGAACAGCCGTCCGCTCAGCAGCGGGATGCGCAGCGCGCGAAAATAATCGCCGCTCGCCAGCCGGTACGTGGCGTAGCCGGCGTGCGCCTTGTCGCGCATCATCATCTCGAGGTCCTTCATCAGGTCCGCGGGAGCGCGATTGACGTCGGCGCCCGAGAGCTCGATGAACTGTCCATTGCTGCTGCCGCCCGAGAACGGCTCGGCGTCCGACACACCCACCGCCGTCACGCCGGGGAGCGCGCGCGCCCGTGCCACGATCTCGTGGGTGTACTGCGTGCGCCGCGCAACCTGCTCGGCAGTGGTGCCCTCACCCTCGCCGAGCGACAGAATCGCGACGACCACGCCATGCGTCCGGAATCCGGTGTCGATCGTCATCAGGCGCACGAAGCTGCGTGCGAGCAGCCCCGCTCCGATCAGCAGGACCACCGTCATCGCGAGCTGCACCACCACGAGCGATCCGCGAATGCGGTAGCTCGCGCCGCCACCGCCCTGCGTGCGCTGCGACTGCGCCAGTGAGGCTCGAAGATCGCCGCGCGCGCCGCGCCACGACGCGACGAGGCCGAGCACGATCGCGGTGCCGGCCGAGATGAGCACCGCGAACGCGAGCGCCGGCCAGTCGAGGCGCAGCTCGCCGACGCGCGGGATGCTCTCGGGGCGGAGTGTCAGCAGCACCCGCATGCCGGCGAGCGCGAGCAGCAGGCCGCCGATGCAGCCGACGGCCGAGAGCAGCGACGCCTCGACGAGCAGCTGCTGAGCGAGGCGCGCGCGGCCGGCGCCGATCGCCAGACGCACCGCGATCTCGTTCTCGCGCACGGCCATGCGCGCGATCAGCAGATTGGCGACGTTCGCGCAGGCAATGAGCAGCAGCACGGCGGATGCACCGAGCAGCAGATACAGCAAGGGCTTGATGTTGCCGACGATCTGATCGCGAAGACCGACGATGGTTCCGTCGAACGTCCACGTCGCCTCGCCGAGCGATGCGTGCAGCCGCTGCAGCGTCATCGAGAGATCGCGCCTGGCCTGCTCGATCGGAATTCCGTCCTTCACGCGGCCGATCACCCGCCAGTTGTGCGCGGTGTAGCTCGTGTTCTTCTCGAAGATCTCGCGCGGATACCACACATCGGTGCCCGCGGGAAACTCCTGTCCTTCGCGCAGCACGCCCACCACGGTGACCGGCTTGCGATCGGCGACGAGCGTCTTCCCGATCGCGCTCGGCGAGGCGCCGAACCTGCTCACCCAGAGCGCGTGGCTGATCACCACCGCCATCGGCGCACCGAGCTGCTGCTCCTCGGGCACGAAGAACCGGCCGAGCAGCGGCGTGACCCGCAGCGCGCGAAAGAACTGACTCGATACCGCGGCCGCGTTCACGCGCTCGGCCTCGCCGCTTTCCACGAGCGACAACTCACCGCGGGCATATTCCGCCAGGGCGGCAAAGCTGCGCGTGTCGCGCGCCACTGCGTCGAAGGTCGGATCGGCGAACGAGAGATGGTGACCCTTGGCGTCGATCCCCCAGAGCTGCACCAGCTGCTCCGGTTGGGCAAAGGGCAGTGGCTGGAGCACCACACCGTTCACGACGCTGAAGATGGCGGTCGTGGCGCCGACGCCGAGCGCGAGCGTCAGCGTCGCGATGAAGGCGAAGCCCGGGGACTTGCGAAACTGTCGCAGGGCAAACCGCAGATCCTGCGCGACGGACTCCATCCGCTCGCGTGCGTGGGCGCGATGCATGTGTGCGACCTCCATCGATACGCAGTAGTCCCGCAGATCCTCCACGTCCCCGAAGCGACGCAGTGCCTCCGCCTGGGCCTCCGTCTCGGAGTAGCCCTCGTTGCGCAGGCGATTCGTTCGCATCTCGACGTGGAAGCGCACCTCGTCGTCGAGGTCGCGGGCGATCCGCTCGCGCGAGCTCGGCAACCGGAACACGCGACGCACGCCCGCTGGGATGCGCACGTCAGGCCGTTTCGAGAATGCGATGCACGGCGTGCGCGTAGCGCTTCCACGTGGCCGCCTCGGCGCGGAGCTGGGCGCGCCCGCGCGCGGTGAGCGAGTAGTACTTTGCGCGGCGGTTGTTCTCGGACACGCCCCACTCGGACTCGATCGAGCCCGCGTCCTCGAGGCGGTGGAGCGCCTTGTAGAGCGCCGCGTCGACGATGACGAGCTCGCCTCCCCCGCGCTTCTCGATCCACTCGGCTATCGCGTAGCCGTGCTTCGCGTCCCAGGAGAGGGTCTTGAGAACGAGCACGTCGAGCGTGCCGTGAAGGAGATCGCTGGCGTCGCGTGGCATGATGCTTCCCATAACGAGGTTAGGGAGAGCATAGTTTCAGCGGCGTCGCCGGTCAAGATGGCTCGTCATCACGCAACTCTCACCCGACTCGTGCCACATCGAGCAGGCGTTCCCGGATGACGGCGGCAAGAGCTGGGAGATCAACTGGATCGCGGACGACACGCGAGTGAAGGGCGCCGCCCCCTGAGAGGGGAGACTATCCCGGGTGCGCTGCCATGGTCGCCAGCACCTCGCGATTGTCGACCGAGACTCCCATGTCCGAGAGCTGGAGGAGCGCCGAGCGTCGCACCTCATCGGCACTTTGACGCCCGAGCAGCTCGTCCTCGAGATCGCGCGAGCCAACGGCCCGCGCATCGACGTGCACGTCGAAGCCGCGCACCAGCGCCTCACGGGCGGAGGTCGACACGCACATGTGCGCGAAGAATCCGACGATCATCACTTCGTTCACGGCGAGCGTTGCGAGCCACTCCGCGAGCCCGGTGCCGCTAAAGGCGCCGAAGACATCCTTGGTGAAGAGTCGCTCCGGACCGAATCCCGGTTTTGGGCCCAACCCGGGCGAGAGCTCCGCGCCCCACGTGCCGGGCACGAACGCACGCGATTCCGTCGGCTTGTTGTGGTGCTGCACCCACGCGATCGGCCCTCGCACAGCACGCGCCTGATCGACGCGAGCAAGGATCGCCGCCATCGCGTCCATGTGGTTGGGTACGGCGCGAAGGCCACGGGTCGAGAATTCATTCTGCGCGTCGACAACGAGCAGAGCCTGCGCCATACGTCCTCCCTGAGCTGAGAAGTGTTCGCGAATGGGCGACGATCTCATCCCAAGGTGCACGGCGGAACGCGCTCGCCAGAATGTCGATCGGTCGTATCGGTGCAGGCGATAGACGAACGGCTTTGCTGACGCCTCAGCCGATCGCTGCGCGCTTCCCGGGCAGATACGCGGCTGCCATTGCAAGTATGAGCTGTCGCGTGGCGGGGTGCTCGGAGCGCGTACGCGATGTCAGCACCTCCAGGCTCATTCGCGGCGGACCGGGCTGCACGCGCAAGGAGACCATGCGGCGGTCGCGCAGCTCATCCGCGAGCGCGTACGCGGGGAGAAGGCCGATGGCGTGTTCGTCGCCGAGCACGGATCGCTTGACGCTCTCCACGCTGCCGGTAGGATGGATGCGGGGCCCGGGAAGACCGTCGTGCTCGAGATAGTGGCGTACGAGCAAATGGAAGTCGCCAGCTGCGTCGCTGATGTAGAGCGGATACTCCGCAAGCGCATCGCGCGGGACGGGCGTCCTTGGGCTGCGCGCGAGCGGGTGCGCGGGCTGCGCAAACATCACGAGCGGAACATCGCTCGAGATGATCGTACGCGCCCCGTCCCGGATCGGCAACGCATTGCCGCCCGGCTCGAGAATCATCCCGAGGTCGTATTCCCCGCTCTCCACCCCGCTGCGCACGCCAGCGCAGAGCATCACGGTCACCTCGAAGGTGGTGTTCGGCCATTGGCGCCGGAGGCGGTGCAACTGCGGTGCGAGAATGTACGTGCTCAGCGACTCGTTGGACGCGATTGCGACGCGTGCGCGCGCGCCGGTGGTGACGGCAGCAACGGCCACGTGCGCGTCCGCGATCTGCGCGAGCACTGCGTGCGCATGCGGGAGCAGCGCCTGACCGGCCTCCGTGAGCACGAGCTCGTGCGAGCCTCGTCGCCGCAGGAAGAGCGGAGTGCCCAGAGCGCGCTCGAGCGATGACAGCGCCTCCGAGATCGTCGATTGCGCGAAGCCAAGAGTCTGCGCAGCCGCCGTCACGCTTCCCTGCGCGACGAGCGCGAGGAATGCCTTGAGCTGCCGAATTTCGATCGTCGACTGCATGAAGCGAACGCTAGGCGCATCCGCGCCGGCTGTCCACCGCGGTGAGGGAAGCCAGCGCGTACGGTGCAGGCGCTACGCTCCCTGCTTTTTCTGAATCGCCTTCGCGCGATCGAGGTGATGCTGGAGCGTTGGCGCCGCGGTCTTGATCAGGTTCTTGAGCTCCTGATTCTGCGCCACTCCCAGCGCCTTCGTCGCCGTCGAGAGCACGGCCTCGTGATAGGTGACCTCGAAGTCGATGTACGCCTTGTCCCATGCCGCGCCCTTTGGCATGGCGGTGAGGCTGTCCATCTCCGCCTTCGCCTGTTCCTCGCTGTTGTCACCGGGCGGCAACGTCGGCGTCATGTTGAGCTTCTTCACCAGGTTCTGCCCTGCTTTGCGGAGTGCGTGATGCTCCCCCATCATCAGCTTGCCGAAGTTCTTCACGTCGGTGCTCGTGCCCTTGGTTTCCGCCAGCGCGCCGCGGGCCGAGTCCGACATGTTCGCCTGATCGAGAATCGCCGCGATGTTCGCATCCGTCAGGGGCGCGTTCGTCGGAGTTGCAGACGTCGAGGACGCGGGCGCCGCCGGTGCCGCTGCGGCGGGAGCCATCGCTGCGGTGGTGTCGACGGCGGCCTTGTCCGACTTCTTGCAGCCGACCGCGGCGATGACCATCGCGGATGCGAGCAACGCTGGTGCGTGGAGCCTGGGTTTGAACATGGCGCCTCCTGTATTGTCAGTGAGCGTGAGAGCTACATGGCACGCTGCATCGCGCGATCGTCGTCGAACGACAGTCGCGAAGATCATGAATGACTCACCTTTTTCTGCACTATCCATTCCCTGGTGCCGCACGCTAGTCTATGACTTGGAGGGACATCAGCAGGCGCAGCAGTGATGCCGGCGGACAGTGAGGCCGGTATGATGCCGGTATGTGGATTGCGCAGCAGGCGCGAATCGCCCCGCACGGTCAATCCGGACTTCAACCGCACCAGCCATGCCCGATCAGGTGGAAGAGTCTTCATCCCCGGCGCGCGACACGCCGGCGCCGCTCGCGGACCTCGCGACGATCACGACGCGTCCCAGCAATCGGCGGAGGTTTCTGGCCGAGGCGTCGGCGCTCGCAACCTTTCTCGCCGGGTGCATGCGCTCCAAACCGGAGCACGAGCACGAGCACGAGCATGGCGACACGACAAGTAGTGCCGCGAAGGTCGCAGAGCATTCACCTCAAAACCCCGACAGTCGAACCGATACGGCGCTCCGACACGCAATGCCCGCGTCGTCCAGCACCCCGTCCACGCGCGGCGGAGGCAACATCGCCTTCCATCGCTTCGATCCGGTGCTTCCTCCCGTGTCGTCGAGTCGCACGACGCGCCTGCACTTCACGGCGAGAGAGGTGCCGATCCGCGTGCGCGAGGACACGGTGGTGGCGGCGTGGACGTTCGAAGGCGACATCCCGGGACCCATCGTGCACGTGCGGCAGGGCGACACCGTCGAGTTCACGCTCACCAACGCCGGCTCGATCCCGCATTCGATGGACTTTCACGCGGCGCAGCTCGATCCGAAGGTCGCCTTTCGGTCGGTGCTCCCCGGACAATCGCTGTCCTTCACCTACAAACCGAAATACAGCGGTGTATTCCTCTATCACTGCGGTACCGCGCCCGTGCTCATGCACATGGGCTCCGGCATGTTCGGCGCGCTCGTCGTCGATCCCCTGACCCCGCTCCGCCGCGCGAAGGAATTCGTGCTCGTGCAGAACGAGTTCTATCTCGGGTCGCCGCACGAAGGCGTGGCTCCGTTCGATTACGTGAAAATGCTCGCCACGCTTCCGGATCTGTTCGCGTTCAACGGTCGCCCGAGCCAATACCAGACCGCGCCGATTCACGTCAAGCGCGGCGATCTCGTGCGGTTTTACGTGGCGAACGCGGGCCCGACGCATCCGTGCGCATTCCACATCGTGGGCGAGCAGTTCGACACGGTGTATCTCGGCGCGCCGCCCGGAAGTGCAATTCACGGGGTGCAGACGTTCGACGTGGCCGCCGGCGGCGGAATGATCTTCGAGATGCAGGCGGACATTCCCGGCGAATTCGTGTTCGTCAATCACGCCTTCGGCCATGGACAGAAGGGTGCGATCGGCGTGCTGGTCGTCGAGGAATAGTGGATGCACTCGCTCGTGCGGCGGTACATCAAGACCGCGATCGCATTCCTGATCGCCGGTCTTCTGATCGGCGGCTGGATGATCGTGCGACGCGAGCTGAGCCAACGCCCGCCATCCCCATACGAGGTCAGCGCGCACACGCACACGCTGTTCGTCGGCTTCGTGATGATGATGATTCTGGGCGTTGCGCTCTGGCTGTTTCCGCGACCTGACAAGAACGATACGCACTATCGCCCCGCGTTGGTCGAAGCCGCCTACTGGCTGCTCACGGTCGGCACCGCCGCACGAACGATCGGTGAGTTGCTGCGCCCCACGCTCGCGGCGGCGTTCGTTCGCTGGCTCATCGTGCTGAGCGGATTCGCGCAGATAGCGGGATTGCTGCTGTTCTTTTCCACCATGTGGTCTCGCATTCGAGGGCTGGGCAGCTCGGCCCGCGAGGCGCGAGGCGAGCGGTTCTGAGCGCGAAGCATCGCGTGCGCCTCACCCGGCGCTGTCGAACGTCACCACTCGTTGCACGTCGCTCAGCGGCAGCGGCTCCGCTGCGCCATCCATGCGCGTGACCGCCGTTCCCACCGCGAAGAACTCGATCGCATTCGCGCCCCAGCCCCAATTCGATTCCTCCACGCGCGCGCCCACGACGCCGCTTCCCCCGCGCCGCACCGCTTCCGCCTGCATGCGCTCGAGCGCGAGCTCGCGCGCTGCATACGTCGCTTCGGTGTACACCTTCATTTCCTGGTTCCGGCCCGCCTGCTTGAGCGTCTGCATGAAGCTCAGGTGCGCGATGTGGTAGACGCACGCTCCCATGGCCAGACTCACAGGACGATAGCCCGCACGAACGAGCTTCCAGAGGTCCTGCCCGCTCAGATCCGAGGTGAAGGGGCGGTTGTCCTTCGTCCGGAAGCTGCCCTTCCGTTCGCGATGCCGAATCGCGGTACCGATGGCCTGAAATTCCAGAACACCTTCCTCCATCGCGTACGTCTTGAAGACGAGACGTACTCCAACGACGCCGTCGCCGCCGAGGAGATCGGCCTCCTCTTCCATGCGCGTCATGGCGAGCTCCCGCGCGTCGTACATCGCCCTCGTCAACACGGGGAGCTCCTGGCTCACGCTCCACTTCTGCCACTGAAAGCCGACGTGATAGATCGAGGAGCCCAGCACGAGCCCGAGGGCCTCGAAGCCGGCCTGCTCGATGAGCAGAAATTCGTCGATCGTCAGATCACTGGTGAAGAACGCAGGGTGTTCGCCCGTCCCGCGCATCGCACGCAGTCGATCGGCGGCGCCGCTGGGCAAGCTCGCTGTGGATCCTGGTACGTAGTCCGGCATGATGACTCCTCACGTGAAGTGATACGACGAGACGACGAATTCGGTGGTTGCTACTTCAGCCACTCGCGGAGTGCGTCGCGTCCGCGCTCGGTGCGCTTCAGCTCGACATCGAGTGCCAATCCCAGCTCGGCCAGAAAGGCGTCGATCTCCATGGGATCGCCGCGGATGACGACGCCGCGCACCTCCTGCTGCCGTTTCGCCTCGAACGTGTCGTCCGCGTGCCGCTTCAGCTCGTAGATGAATCCGCCCACCGGCAGCCGAATCGCCTTCACGTGCCGTCGCAGCAATGCGCGCTCCACCTGCACGCCGGGAATGACCTCGGCGAGCATCGCCACCAGCTCATCGAGGAGCGCGCGCCGATCCTCCCGGCTGCGCTGCGCGAGAACGGCAGCGACGCTCGCGGACTCGAATGACGATGCGTCGTCGCTCATGGCGTGACACGTTGGAGGAGGACACCCGGCACGCTGTGGGCCGGTTTATCGACGATGACAATGTGGCCTGCGGTGCCGGCTCGCGGAAGTCGCCCTCAGTGCCGCCCCTGCAGCGCGGCCGACATGGGATGCGAACGGTGAAGGAGCAGGAGGAACTTCGTGCGCTGATCGGGTCGCAGCACGTCGACGATCTCCATCTGCGAGGAGTCCACGGCCGCGCGCACGCTGGGCCGAACGGATCGCCACGCCTCGTCGATCGCGGACTGCCGGCGTGAAAGTATGGCTCTGATCTGCACGCGCTGCGCGGAGTCGAGCACGAGCTGCTGCTCCAGCACGCGCATCACGTTGTCGGGGCTCATCGGCGAAGCGGATGCCTGGGCGATGGTGCGACGTTCGTACGTTCGACCGATCACGATGCCGGCCACAAGCACTGCGAGCAGCACGAGGAGCGCCTTTACGCCGGAAGGCATCATGGTGCCCCCGGTCCGCCCGGGGAGGTGAAGATCAGCATGCCGAGCGCGGGAGGTCGGTCTCGCGTCGCGATCGTGCGACCCATCACGTCTTCGGGTGCCAATGCTTCGGCCCACGCGACCGTGGACGCGGCGAGCCGGGAGCGCTGCTGGAGCACCGCAAAGAGCATCGAGGCGGCCAGCAGCAGAGCCGCTGCCGCCCACGAGGTCTTGTGCTCGCCCAGCCAGAGGATGGGCGAGCGCGAACGCCGCGCGCGCATCGCGACGCGCGCAGCGAGAGCATCCCAGTGCTCCGGATCATCGGGAATTCGTGAGGTGTCGAAGAGCTCATCCATGGTCATCATCTCTCCCGTCGGATCTACGACCCCATCTCGCCACGTGTGAGTGCACCCCGCAATGCCTTTCGCGCGCGGAAGACATGCTGTCGTACGGTCGACTCGGCAATGCCGTGCATCGCCGCCACCGCTTCGGGCGTCACGTCGCGAAGCGCGACGAGCTCGAAGCACGCACGCTGCATGGAGGAGAGCGTGCCCAGCGCGCGTCGGGCGGCATCCGCATCCAGGGCAGCGTCGAATTTCTCGAGCAATGCGTTCTCCGTCGAGCGCTCCGCCTCGTACGCGTCGCCCCTGCCCCACAGTCGCATCAACCGCGCGCGCCGGGCGGTTCGCGCACGCACGTTCCGTGCAAGTCGACGAACGATGCCGAAGAGCCACGGCGGAAAAGGGCGTTCGGCATCGAAGCTCGCGGCGCGTTCGTGCACGATCGTGAATGCATCCTGCACCACGTCCTCCGCGTCATCGCGGTCGCCCAGCAGCTGCGCCGCCAGGAGCACCGCCGAGCGAATGTGGCGGCGCACCAATACCGCGAAGGCCCGTTCATCATGTTGCGTCGCGAGAGCGAGCAGCACTGCATCTTCGCGCGGATCGTCAACCACGATTGGGAAGCGCAGAGCGGATCGATGCGCCACGACTCACTGGATCGACACGATGACGACGAGCTCGGATGAAGGCACACCCCCGCGATCGTAGTTCGCACGATCGTTCGACGTGTTTACACGGATCCGCCCGCGCGCTCGTGCCGTCCCGCCCGTAAACAACGCGCCGGCTCGCAGCAATAGCACCATATGGCATCCCTCATGGCACACCTCGAAAGCTTTCTCGCCGATCTGCGATACGCCTTCCGAACGCTGCGCGCATCGCCCGGCTTTACCCTTGCCGCCGTTCTCACGCTGGCCATCGGAATCGGAGCCAACTCCGCGATCTTCAGCGCCGTGGATGGCGTGCTGCTCCGGCCGCTGCCGTTCTCGCAATCGGATCGCCTGGTCAGCGTGTTTCAGGACGACAGAAAAAAAGGCAACGATCACGACGATGTCGCGCCGGGGAACTTTGCCTCCTGGCGGGAGCGCAGTGCGGCCTTCGAGGGGTTGGCCGCGGCCGAGCCCTTCGCGGTGAACTATACGGGCCCGGACGGTGAGGAACAGATCTACAACTGGAACGTGACGCAAGATTTCTTTGCGGTCCTGAACGCACGCCCCGAAAAGGGTCGCCTCTTTCAGCGTGGAGACTTCGTAGCGAACGGCGAGCGCGTCGTGATTCTCACCTACGCCTCCTGGCAGCGACGCTTCGGATCGGACCCGGACATCATCGGCAAGCATCTCACGATCGGGCGCGTTCCGGTCACGGTCGTCGGCGTGCTGCCGCAGGACTTCGCCTATCTGGCGAGCTCGAAGATGGAGATGTACGTGCCCAAGGTGCTGGACAGCGCCGACGTGAAGCTTCGCAACATCGCGTGGTGGCACACCGTGGGGCGCCTGCGACCGGGGGTCAGCGTCGCGGCCGCACGCGCCGACATGGGCCGCGTTGCCTCGCAGCTCAGCGCGGAATACCCCGCGACCAATGCGGAAGTGGGCGCCAACGTCGAGCTGTTGAACGACACGATCGTGGGCAACAGCTCGCGCGCGCTGTATCTCCTGCTGAGCGCCGTGTGCTTCGTGCTCCTGATCGCGTGCGCGAACGTCGCCAATCTCGTGCTCGCGCGGACGACTCGCCGCGGTCTGGAGTTCGCGGTGCGTACCGCGCTCGGCGCACCACGAAAGCGCCTCGTGCGACAAGTGCTGACGGAAAGCCTGCTCGTGGCACTGGCGGGTGGCCTTGCGGGAGTGATGCTCGCGATCTGGGGAGTCGCAACCATACGGACCTTGAGCCCCGCGTCGCTGCCGCGCGTCAACGACATCAGAATCGATGGCCGCGCACTCGGCTTCACGCTGGCGATCGTGGTGATTGCGACCTTCGCCTTCGGAGTGATTCCCGCGCTTCGCGCCTCACGCCCCGATCTCACGGATGAGCTGAGGGCGGGTGGACGCGCGCTGAGCAGCGCGGGGCAGCATCGGTTGCGACGGCTGATCGTGATCACCGAGATCGCGTTGGCGATGGTGCTCCTGGTGGGCACGGGGCTGCTCGTGCGGAGCTTCCTCGCGGTGGTGCGCGCCGACCGCGGCTACCACACCGATCACGTGCTTGCCGCGACGGTGTTCGTGTACCAGTGGAACAAGACGCCCGCGACCCGGCGCGACTTCATCGCCCGGCTCGTGGACCGCGCAGGGGCAATTCCCGGAGTCGTGGCGTCGGGCGCGACATCATCGCTGCCACTCAGCATGGCGATAGAAGCGGACAAGGGCACGTTCACGCTCGATGGCCGGCCGGTGCCGGCGGGCGAGGAGCCGTCCGTGCACATGACATCGCTGACACCCGGCGCGTTCGACGCGCTGCGGATTCCATTGCACCGCGGACGGCTGTTCACGAGCGCCGACGACTCGTCGAGCGTGCCGGTGGCCGTGATCAGCGAATCCATGGCTCGACGATACTGGGGCGGCGAGGATCCGATCGGCCAGCACGTGAAGCTCGCGTTCTATGGTCCGCCGAGCGAGCGCGAGATCGTTGGAGTGGTGGCCGACGTGCGGCAGGTGGCGCTCGACGCGCCATCGGAGCCCACACTGTACGTCCCGCATGCGCAGGCACCAACCGGAGGAGTCGTGGTCGTACTTCGGACGGCGCTGGAACCGACGCGGGTGGAACGCAGCCTCAAGCGCGTGGTGGCGGAGCTCAATCCGGCGCTCCCGATCGCGGACCTGGAAACGATGGATGACCTGACCGCCGTGTCCCTCAAGCCGCGCCGATTCGCCCTGACGCTGTTCGTCTGCTTCTCCGTCGCGGCGCTGGTCCTGGCGGTGATCGGCGTCTACAGCGTGATCAATCAGGCGACGGCCGAGCGCGTGCGCGAGTTCGGCGTACGCACCGCGTTGGGAGCGCAGCGCCGCGACATCGTGCGCATGGTCATGCGCCAGGGATTCGTGTCCGCCGGAACGGGCGTTGCGTTGGGGATTGCAGGTGCCGCGGCGCTCACCACGCTGCTGCGCGGCATGCTCTTCGAGGTGGTGCCGCTCGACGCGCTCACCTTCAGCATGGTCGCCGCGCTCATGCTCGGCACCTCCATGCTCGCGTGCTACGTACCGGCGCACAGGGCAACGGGTGTCGATCCGCTGATCGCTCTGCGCGCCGAGTGAGACGGTAGGCGCGCGCGCATGATGCGACGTGCGCACCGTGGACTATCGCGGATCGTCCACGAAAGTCGTTGCCGCGTCGAGGTGCTCGAAGGTGAGATTGACAGTGCGTCCCCGCGCTCGCGTGCGGTGCACGGTGCCAGCGGGAATCGTGATCATGTCCCACGCCGTGAGGTGCAGCGTGGGCGTGCTCACGAAGTCGATCTCGAGCGTTCCGTCCACCACGATGAAGAGCTCGTCGGAATCCGGATGAAAGTGCCACCGGTATTCCACCTCGAACGCCGCCAATCGCAGGCAGCTCTCGTTCACGCGATTGATCACCACGTTGTGATACGGCTCGGTGCTGGCGGCGCCTTCGGCCGCGAGGTTGATGACAGTGAGTGGCTCGTGCACCATTTTTTCGGTCATGACAATCGAGATTATTGTAAGTCGTGAGCGCGGAGAGTCATTTGAATAGCGTCGGCACGAAGTAGTCCGGTACGATCACGTGCGTCCTCGGTGACGCCGCGAGTACTGCCAGAACTGTCGGCCGAATCAGAAGGTGCAGAAGATAACGCGTGCCTGGAGATCTTCGTTCAGGACATTGAAGGCAATGCTTCGCCGTTGGCTGATTCTCGCCGTCATGAACGTGGTCCTCACCACGCAGGCGGAGCTGTTCGCGTCGAATCTCTGGACACGACACAATCGAGAGCTACTGTGGGTTGCTCTGCTGTTGTCCTCGCCTGCCCTGGCGCGAGGTATCGCGGAATACCCACCGGAGGTGTCCCCATGTACGCTCTGTCTCGAGGCATTCTCGGAGTGGCGGCAGCCGCCCTCCTCGTCGCCTGCAGCGACGCGTCCCGGTCCACATCCCCTGCGGCGGCGAGTCGCGATTTCAGCGCCAGGACCGAGGCCGGCGAAACGAATCACATCGTCTCGATGCACGACGCATGCGATCCCGCCACGTTCGACGCTGCGCTGCAGGATCCCTCCGCCTGCCTGCGCGATGGAGGCGTGACTTTTCAGGAATTCGTCGCCCAGCTGCAAAAACATCAGCAGGCCGGCGCATGGCACTTCGCGCCTCCCTCGCTCAACGTTGCCGAGGGTTCCACACTGACGGCGATCAATCGTGGCGGCGAAGTCCACACGTTCACGGAGGTCGAGCATTTTGGTGGCGGCATAGTACCGCTGCTGAACAATCTTTCCGGCAATCCGACGGCTGCGCCAGAGTGCCTGGCACTCACTCCCAGCGACTTCGTTGCTCCAGGCGCTGCCTTCGCGGTGACGGAATCCGAGGCGGGAGTCGAGCTCTATCAATGCTGCATTCACCCTTGGATGCGGACGACGGTGCGAGTGCGCGGAAGTTGAGCCTGCGCTACTTGGACTTGTCGTAGCGCTCGAGCGGCCCTGCTCCTTCGAATCGGAGACGTGTACTCGATAATTCCGGATGCAATCGAAGACGCGCTCGAGCCAAATACTCGCACATACGCACAGGCTTAGTCCGGCTTCGACGCTCCTCGGATGATGCGCCACAGGCTTTTGGCGCCGCTCACCGTGGAGAGAACCAAGAACAATCCGATGAGACCAGTGGCGATTCCAAACGCTATGCGCCCGGATCGATCGGAGCTGCGCCCCGAGCTCGACCAGAATGGCACCGAGATCGATGACGAGAAATGGCGCTCACCCGAACCGAAGGCGATCCAGGCGAACACCGCGAACATCAATCCGACTATCGCGAGGCCGAGCACGTACTGCGTGACTCGAACGAAGAACGGCGCGCCATCGGGGAGACTGCCGTCTGGCTTTGCCGCGCCGGCTACGGCGTAGCCGTTGATGATCGCCAATCCGGCGAGTATGAACATGCCGCCGATCGCGACGGCGACCCACGCTTGAGCGCCTGGCGCGGGGCGCACGTGCACCACGCCCAGCCCGACGAGAACCGGATACGCGCCGCAGAGCATGGCGATGATGCCGATGACGATGGCGCTGCGCGGAGTGGGGACCGTGTTGGGCTCTGACACGTCACTCGAAAGCAGAAGATGGAAACCACTGACGGTTTACGCACGCCATCGCGCTCACCGCCGCGTGCCGAATCGTAGTGTAGTATGGTATCGACTGATGATGTTCGAAAGAGCAAAAAAGCCCCGCCACGGACCCGGAGAGTCCCCGTTGAGTGGGAGCTCATCATCGCGTCGAATGGCGCACGACGAGCCCCACATCGCTCGCAGCGACACTCACTTCGCACACGATCGCTTTCGCATCACGTTCGAGCACTCTGGCATCGCTGAGCGCGTCGGAAACGCTGACGGACTCCTGCGGTGCTCGAGTCATCGGCGTTGATCATTGGCACATCGTCTGCCGCGAGCGCGAGTCCGCAACTGAACTCGGACGCATCGCTCGGAGGCGCTCATGCAGACGCATACAATTTCTCTTTCGGCCTTGTTCGCGATGGCCGCAATCGTGGCCGGTTGCACCGATCAACGATCGCCAAGCGAGCCGCTATCGAGTAAGACATCGGTCACCGCAAGCGCGCACGGAGGAGCTTCGGTCGGTTTCACGGATGGCTGGGAGAACGGCACGACCGTCTCCTTCTTCTACACGAAAAACTTCTTCTGCGCCGAGCCGCCGGAGAGCGGGGCGCCAACGCAGTGTGAGGTCGGCGAGGATGGAACCGTCGATCCGCGCCCCGGAAAGATTCCCGTCTTGTACGTGATGACGCCCACGGGCTTCACTCCGGATGTATCGACGTTGCAGTGCCCGATTGCCGGAAACTGCATCGATCATCCATCGACGATCGATCTCTCTCGCGTGTTCGGGCCGGGCTTCGCCGATGTGCCGCTCCCCCCGCACAGCCACATCATCGACTCGGAGCTGCCGGAGTCGCAGGCCAACGGGGGCCAGGCCGGATGGTGGGAGATCGAGGTGATCGGCGTCAGCTCACCAGCCGTGTGGGACCAGATCGTCGCCGGCAAGAGCCTCGCGACCGTACGCGCGCTGCAGGCAGCGGGGGTCGGCATTACCGGCGACATCCGCTCAAATGCGTACCTGTTCTTCAGCGTCCGGCCAAAGAAGTGAGCGACGACCTCGCGCGCGATCGGCGCGCGGCCGCCTTCGCGGTCGCCGGCGGCGTGATCATCGCCGTCGGCGCCGTGCTCCCGTGGATGTCGCTGTTCGCCGGCGTTCATTCGTACCGCGGCATCGCGGGACTGTATGGACGACTCGCGTTCGCCGGCGGTGTGCTCGCCATCATCGGCGGAGTCGTGATGCTCACGCGCCCGCATCCGCGGTTGCGACTCGCGATCGGCGGTTTGGGCGTGGCGCTCACGCTCTTTGCCGGCTGGGTGCTGCTGGGGCTTCGCGCGACCACCCAGCACCTCGATCGACACCCTTTTCTACTCCCGCGCCCGGAGCCGGGACTGTTCGTCGTCATTGCGGGCGCACTCGTCATGGTGCCGCTCCTCCTGCCCTCGAGGCATAGACATGAAAATGCCGAATAGAATCGTTGGCCCGAGACGGTGGCGCGCCACTCTCGACGCCGCGATCGATCACTCTGTGCAACTACAAGGTCTCGTGCTCACGCAGCGCCAGAGAGCCGATCTCGTCGAGTATCTGACAACACTCTGACGCGCGAGGCGGATCGACCGCAGGGGTGACGATCGCGTCACGCACAGAGCATCGAGTAACTTGATACTGTCCGATTCTGCTCGGCAGTAAAGACGAGATTCGATGCCGCCGGCGGACTTTCGCCGGCCGTTTGGTGCTGAGGTTGCTCCGGTGAGGTTACGAATGAGACGCCCTGCGAAGATCGTGACTGCGCTCGCGGCCCTGATCGCGCTCGTGCTCGTGTTGCTGCTCGTGCTGCCACTCCTGTTTCGCGACAGGATCGCTGAGCGCGCGAAGCTGGAGGCGAATCGGAATCTCGACGCACACGTCGACTGGCGGGACGTCGGCCTCTCCTTCTTCCGGAGCTTTCCGCACCTCACCCTGTCACTGGACGGGCTCACCGCGGTGGGAACGGGACGATTTCAGAACGACACGCTCGCGACGGTGGGTCACCTCCGGGTGGTGCTCGATCTCGCGAGCGTGCTGGGGAACGTCGTGAGCGGCAAGCCACTCGTCATCCGCGCCATCGAGCTCGACCAGCCGAGGCTCGCGCTCATCCAGCTCGAGGATGGCAGCGCCAACTGGGACATCACGAACAAGAGCGCAGCGCAGGCCGGGCAGCAGTCGTCGAAGCCGCTCGCGGTGAGTCTTCGCAAGTTCGAGATCAGCGACGCAAACGTGCGCCTCGACAATCGCCAGTCGAAGCTCGAAGCGTCGATCGTCGGCTTCGACGAGTCGCTCAGTGGAGATTTCAGTCAGCGTCAGCTCTCCATCAAGACCAAGGCGCACGCCGACAGCGCGACCGTGTCGTTCGCCGGCATCAAGTATCTGAACCACGTCGCACTCGGCCTCGATGCGGACGTGCAGGCCGACCTGGCCCGAAAGAGCTACACGTTGAAAAACACCGAGCTCTCGCTCAACGCGCTCAAGCTCATCGTCTCGGGATCCGCCACTTCGACCGGGCAACGGCTCGCGCTCGACCTCACGATGAAGGCCCCCGCTACCGACTTCCGGAACATTCTCTCGCTCGTGCCGGCGATCTACGCGCACGACTTCGACAAGGTGAAGACGACCGGCACATTCGCGCTCGACGGACGCGTGAAGGGTGACTACGACAAGAACATCGTCCCGTCGTTCGCGATCACCACGAAGGTGAACGACGCCACCTTCCAGTACGCCGATCTCCCGCTTCCGGCGCGCTCGATCTTCGTCGATCTCTCGCTCGACAATCCTGGAGGGAGTGCCGACAGCACCGTCGTGAAGCTCGACCGTTTTCACATCGTGCTCGGCCAGAACCCGATCGACGCGCACATGCTGCTGCGCGCCCCGATCTCCGATCCCGACGTCGATGCGCGCGTCGCAGGGAAAATGGATCTCGCGGACCTCCACCGCACGATCAAGCTCGACTCGATCGAGCAGCTCGCCGGCACCATCACCGCAGACGCCGCGGTGCGGACGCGGATGTCGTACGTCCGCAGGCATCAGTACGACAAGGTGGCGGCCAGCGGCAGCGTGGATGCGGCGGGCGTGACCGCAAAGGGAAAGGCGCTGCCGCATCCGCTCGCGATTCAGCAGGCCTCGCTCACGCTGGCCCCGCAGCGTGCGCAGCTCAAGTCCTTCCGTGGAACGATCGGCAGCAGCGACGTGCAGGCCTCCGGATCGCTCGAGAACCTGCTCGGCTTCGTTCTGGAGGATGACACGCTGCGCGGAACGGCGACGGTGCACAGCAATCGGTTCGATCTCGACGAATGGAAGACCGGCGGCGGGGATCTCGAGATCATCCCCGTGCCGCCAAAGATCGACTTCACGCTCGACGCCACGGTCGCAAAGCTGACATACGACAAGCTCGAGATGAACGACGCCCATGGGCGCCTTCGCATCAAGGATCAGCGAGCAACGCTCGACAACTTCACCATGAATACGCTGGGCGGACAGATCGGCGTCAGCGGCTGGTACGAGACGACGTCGCCTGCCGCGCCCAGGTTCGATGTCGACTACAAGATGAACAACGTCAGCATCCCTTCCGCCTTCCAGGCATTCAGTACGGTGCAGGCGCTGGCGCCCGTTGCGAAATACGCTACCGGAACCGTCACCACCACCGTGCATTTGAACGGGGCACTCGGCAAGAGCATGATGCCGTTGCTGCCATCGCTGAGCGGCGCCGGAACTCTCGCGACCTCGCAGCTCGCTCTGCACGACTTCCCGGCGATGGAGAAGATCGTGGATGCGACCAAGCTGCAGTTCCTGAACAATCCGACACTTCAGGCGCTCAAGGCAGCGTTCTCGATCCAGAACGGGCGGCTCGTGGTGAAGCCCTTCGACGTGAAGGCAGCCGGTATCACGATGAACGTCGCGGGATCGAACGGGCTCGACCAATCGATTCTGTACACCGTGGGACTACACGTTCCGCGGTCGATGCTGGGAGGCGCCGCGAACGACGCGATCGCGGGTCTCGTTGCGAAAGCCGGTGGCGCCGGCATCAACCTCGCCGCCGCTCCCGAAATCCCTTTGGCGATTCAGGTCGGCGGCACCGTCACGAGCCCCGCCGTGAAGGTGGACGTGGGCAGTCTCACGTCCTCGGTAACGAAGAGCGTGACAGAGGCGGTCACGACGACGATGTCTGCCGAGGCAACGCGGATGATGCAGGAGGCGGAGCAGCGCGCCACGGCGATGCGGCAGGAGGCACAAACGCTCGCGGACAAGGTGAAGTCGGAAGGCTACCGGCAGGCCGATTCGCTGGTGGCGAAAGCGGGCGACAACGCGCTCGTGCAGCTCGCCGCAAAACCCGCCGCCGATAAATTGCGCAAGCAGGCCGACGACAAGTCGGCGAGCATCGTTCGCGCGGCCAACGCGCGCGCCGACAGCGTGATCGCTGCGGCGCGAGCGCAGGCGGAGAAGAGTTCGGCTGCGAAGCCGTAGAGATCGAGCTCACTCGGCCACGATCGGCGCGCTCCACCGAAAGCGGCCCCATTCCATCACGAGTGCTCCCTTCCTTCCTCCCGCTGGTATCACCGAGATCGTGAACTTCTCCACCGGTGTCTCCGTCGTGCCGGCCGCCAGACGCTGCGTGCCGAGGTTCAGCTTCTCGTTGTACTCCGTTCCCCACTGTCCGAATTGCTTGTTCACGATGAGATCCGCGTGTCCGTCCTTTCCGGGAATGGTCCACAGCGTGTACGTGCCGGCTGGCAGCCGCATGCCCGCGAGGGTGATGGGCGCGGACGTGGTGAGCTGTGTCGCCGCATTCGCGCCCGTGCGCCACACTTCGCCGAACGGAACGACGCCGCCGAGCAGCACGCGTCCGCGGGCGAGTGGCCGGCCGTAATCGATGGAGATCGTCGCGGCGCCGATCGTGGCCCGCGCCGTGTCGCGCACGCTCAACTGCTTCATGCCACCACTCGAGGTCTCGAGCGCCGCAAACCGCTGGCCGATCGCCGCGATGTCCGGCAACTCCGACGCGTTCGTGAGTCGCCGCGCGCGTACCTTGTACGTCGATCGCCCTCCGTCGTACGTGAGCATGCGGTGCAGCGAGTCGAACGTCGCATCTCCGTAGCCGGCGAGCCAGTCGTGGTGGATCTCGGCCCTGCCCGGCGCGAGCAGGTGCACGACACCCGAGTGAAGCGGGAAGCGATCGAATTCGCGATCGATGTAATATTGCCGCAGCGTGACACTGTCGCCCGGAGCGGCGGCCTTCCTCAGTGCCGCACCGAAGTACAGATCGGTGAGGCTGTACATCATCGGGAGATGCGGCATCGTGAGCGCACCGCCTGTCGCGAAGGCGTACTTCTTCGTGCCGGTGGAGTCGTGCTTGGTGATGCGAACCGAGTCGTTGCGCACGTCGGCCGTTACGTGTCGGTCGCGCTCGTTCGACGGCTCGCTCGGCGTGGTGATGTCCATCTCGAGATGCGCGATCGTGCCATCGTCGGCCAGGCGAATCGTGGTATGGCGCCAACGCACGCGTGGAAAGCGATCGACTTCGTCGCTCACGATCTCGTTTCCACGACGCGTAGCGCGCTCGATCGAGACGGTGTCGTTGCCGAGGAGTGCGAGGTAGCCATACTGGTCTGGTGGCGCGTTGGAGCGGCACGCAGTGCATGCGAGAAGGACGAGAGTGCAGAGCCGAATCATCCGCGATCACCGAAGAAGGAGTGGCGCGCGTGGGACCTGCGAGTCGGGAGCCTTGCGCCTTCTCCTATCCTCTCACCGCTCGAGAGATCCGGCAATGCCTTTCACCGAGCCGAGAGCGCCGTTCACCGATTGGTGAGCGAGAGGTGGCGGAACCAGACCGGCGCGGTAGCTTAGCAAATGCGGGATCCCGTGTTCCACCCTCGAGACGGAGCTGCCCTCGTGCGCCTCCATGATCGCGTGCCGGCGACGTCAGTGATGAGACCGTTCGCACCCGTGCTCGCCGGCTTCCTGATTCTCGGCATGCAGACGAGAGTGGAACCGGGCGACGATGTCTACACGCGCCCCGGACGAATCGTGGCGGCAGCGGATGGCGCGCGATTGAACCTCTACTGCATGGGAAACGGCTCTCCCACCGTGATCTTCGACTCGGGCTGGGAGGATTGGGCGCCGGCATGGGCGGTGGTGCAACCGCGGGTCGCACAATGGACGCGCGCGTGCAGCTACGACCGGGCGGGCGCCGGCTTCAGTGGCCCCGGCCCGGTGCCGCGCACGAGCGTGCGCATCGCTGACGAGTTGCACAGCGCACTGCACGATGCCGGCATCGCGGGACCTTACATCCTGGTGGGCAACGCATTCGGCGGCGACCCCGCGCGCACGTTTGCCGATCTCTATCTGCAGGACGTCGCCGGGCTGGTGATGGTCGAGGCCGACGCGAGTGATCTCGAGCCAACGTCCATGCAGGACGACGAGCATCGGGGCGAGTCCCGTTACGTCGGCAAGCTGCGCGAATGCCGCGACTCGATCGCCGCCGGCAGGCCGCTGCCGCCGCTTCCGCCACGCCCCGGCCAGCCGCGCCGCACGTGCGCCCAGCAGTTTTTTCGCGGGATCCCCGAAGCCCGGTGGTCGCCGGCGTTGAACGCCTCGCTGTTGCATATCGCCGAGACGAAGGTGGCGATGTACGATGCGTTCATCTCGGAAATGGAGCAGATGGCGTGGGATGAACGGTGGCTGCAGCAGCACCGCCGCTCGCTCGACCACCGGCCCCTGCGAGTGCTGACCACGGGCAACCACGGAGTGGCTCATCTACCCGCGTCCGATGCACAGGACCCCAAGCACCTCGAGTACGAGCATCAGATCGCGAAGGCGCAGGTGCGCTGGCTCGAGCTCTCGGCGAACGCGAAGCAAATCTTCGTGCCGTCGAGCTCGGAGTACATCGAATTCGACCAGCCGGATGCGGTGGTGAGAGCCATCCGCGAGGTGTACGACCAGAGCAGATAGACCACCGCCCCGAACGCGGTGTGCGCGTGATCGAGGACGGCAACTCACTTCATTACGCGACCGTTCGCAGCACGATGAACACCGCCGCACTGTGTGCTCGTGCACGCCGCGACGATCTTTGGGCGCACGTGCTCCAATTCCGGTTGCGTGCCAAGCCCGAGATCAACCTCGTGAGCCACACGAAATACATAGAGACCAGGCGCCTGGTACTCGTTCCGCTTGCGCCGGGCGACCACGGCGAGCTGGCGATCATCGCTGCGGCCCGCGAGATCGCAGACACGACCATCTCGGTGCCGCATCCAATGACGCTCACAGTAGCGCGCGACTGGGTCGAGGACCAATGCGAGTCGACCCGGCGCGGCGACGCCGTCGTGTTCACGGTGCGGCGCAGCATCGAGCAGCCACCGCTCGGACTCGTGTCGCTGCGCGACATCGATCGGGACCACGCATGCGCCGAACTGAGTTTCTGGCTCGCGAAGGCCGCCCAGGGGCATGGCTTCGCGGTGGAGGCGGCAGCGGCGCTCGTCCGCCACGGGTTCAAGGCACTGAATCTACACCGCGTCGAGGCGTATCAGATGATGCGCAACTCGGCATCGGCGCACGTTCTCGCACGCATGGGCTTTCGGTTCGAGGGGACGCTGCGCGAGCGCGTCACGAAGTGGGGGCTGCGCGAGGATGTGAATCTCTGGTCCCGGCTGCGAGGTGATCCCGATTCGCCGGCGGCGCGAATGCTCGGACTCGCCCTGGACTCAGCACCCGCCGAGCGCACACACGAGCGCGTCTCGACGGGATCTGCTCACCGGAATTCGTGATCCGCTTCTCAGGATCGCGACGGTGGAGCGCGGCCCCACCCGCTCCAAGCCTCTGACGTCGTGAAGGCTGACGATGGCCGATCGGTGTATCCGAATGAATGCGGCCGGATCGAGCTCGTTCTCCAGCTGGTCGAGCGGAAGGCGGACGAGAAATTCACGACGGTCGAGCAGAACCAGCGTCGCGTAGTAGCCATTCGCGCGAATCCACGCGATCTCGGCAGCATCGATCACGGTGTCTCTTGCCCCGATGCTCACGAGAAAACGTGAGCGAAATCTTCGGGGTGCGGCGCCGGCACTGGCCAGCGCGAACGCGCGCAGCGCGTCGGCATCCGGCGCTTGCGTGTCGACGAGAAGTATCGTGAATCGATCGGGAGATACGGGGAGAGCCATGAGCCACCAGTGCAGTTCGTGAGCTACTCGGCTGCCGGCTCGGAGACCGTACTCCGGCGCCGTGTTCGATAGCGGCGCGCCTTCGCACGCGCGCCGCACTCCCGCATCTCGCACCATCGGCGATTTTGCTTGCGGCTCCGATCGAGGAAGAGCCAGCCGCAGCGCTCGTTCGCGCACAGCCGAAGCACTGAGATTTGCGGCGAGCGAAGCAGCTCTACGGCCGAGTGCACGACCAGGGCAAGGGGAAAGCGGTTCGGATGGGCCTCCGTCCGTTCACTATCGGGAGCCCACGTCCAGCTCTTGCCAGAATCGCTGCCTTCCAGTCGCGTGTGAGCGACGGCCAGGCGAATCCATTCGTTGAGCTGGTCGACCTCACGCATGACCGGCGTCGTTCCCCGGGCAACGTGAGTCAGCACGCGATGAAGATCCGCTCGAAGCTCGCGGGTCGAGTCGACGGCTTGCGCATCGCTCGAGAAATCGTGCTCCGGTGCGTGCGGGGTGAAGGGCAGCCCGGCGGCCTGCGCCCAATCCCTGACGTCGGCGCTCGTGCGAAATCGCTCGTTCTCGAGCACCCCGGGCGCGAGCCACGTAACGGTATTGACGAAGTCGAGACAGAGCGCACCTCCAACCCACGAGAACGGAGGGCGTGCATCAGCGGGAAGCCGGCGCGGTCTACCAGGAGGCATGGCAAATAAAATAACCTATAATGCCGGATTGACAAGTGATAACGATGCCTTATATACAGGTAACAGCCATAATACTGGTGATTAATGTCCATCGAAAGGGGTTGCTGCCCTGCACGCCCGGCGGCGCACGGCGGTAGCTCCGTGCGCGTATGGGTGCCAGGAGCGGTCATGCGCGATCTCCATCGTCGTCTCGACGCAGTGCGCTGGCCGCATTCAGTGAACGGCGAGCCGTGGTCGGACGGGACCGATCTCGCGTTCATGCACCGGCTGCTCGCGTACTGGCGGCGTGACTTCGACTGGCGCGCGCAGGAGAGGTCCATCAACGCGTGGCCGCATTTTCGCGCGCGCGTCGGTGACACGGGCATTCACTTCATGCGGATTCCGGGACGCGGCCCGTCGCCATTGCCGCTGCTGCTCACGAATGGTTGGCCGAGCACCTTTCTCGAGTATCGAAAGATCATTCCGCTGCTCACGGATCCCGCGGCGCACGGCGGCGATGCTCGCGATGCGTTCGATGTGGTGATCCCTTCCCTTCCGGGCTACGGGTTCTCCGATCCCGCGCCCATACCCGGCATGGACGTAGCACGCATCGCGTCGCTGTGGCACGAGCTCATGACCGATGTGCTGGGATACGAGCGATACGGCGCTCATGGGAGCGACATCGGGGCGAGCGTGTGCTCACTGCTCGGCCTCGCGGCACCACGGCAGCTCTTGGGGATTCACCTGACCTCGGTGACGGGCCTCGCGATCATTCGCGATCTTGGCGACGGTGCAGCGCCGCTCACTGATGCGGAGCGAGAGTTTGTCCGGGAGCTGACCACGTGGATGGAAGAGGAAGGCGCGTACGCGCACCTGCAGCGAACGAAACCACAGTCGCTGGCGTATGCGCTCACCGATTCGCCGGTTGGGCTCGCGGCATGGATCGTCGAGAAGCTTCGTGCCTGGTCGGACTGCTCGGGTGACGTCGAGCAGCGATTCAGTCTCGACGAGATCCTCACGACGGTCACCTTGTATTGGGCGTCTCGGAGCATCGGACCGTCGATGCGGCTGTACTACGAAGGCCGCTTGCACCCGCGCCGGCTCCGGCGAGGCGAGCGCGTCGAGGTGCCGTGCGGGGTCGCACTGTTCCCTCACGATCTCGCACGGCCGCCGCGCGAATGGGGCGAGCGCGCGTATCGAGTCACGCGATGGACCGAGATGCCGTGCGGCGGACATTTCCCTGCGCACGAAGAGCCCGCGCTGCTCGCGTCGGAGCTTCGGGAGTTCTTTCGGCCGTGGCGCCCCGCCTCCCAGTGAGCGCGGACGCCTCCTGTTCGTCGCGCTATTCAGCGAATCGCAGCACCTGTTCGAGATCCTGTGACAGACCGGTGAGCGTCGTGACGCGTCGTACCGCCGCGAGCGTGCCCTTCACGTACGGGCTTGCTCCGCTCCCTCCCTCGTACCGAATCGACAGCCGTTCGTCCGCCGAGCCGAACATCACCTCGGCGCCAATCACATATCCGGGAAGGCGGATGGAATGAACTTGCGTGTCCTCGAGATCGAGGCCCCGCGCCGCTGGCTCTCCGTGCGTTTGCGCGACGGGAATTGCCGTAGCCGGAGCTCGCACCGAGGCGAGGCGGCTCGCGAGCCGGCGCGCGGTGCCACTCGGCGCATCGGGCTTCCTCGCGCTGGCAAAATCCAGAATCTCCCAGCTCGGCAGGTAGCGAGCGGCGATCGTCGCGAACGACTCGAGCAGAATTGCCGAGACCGCGAAGTTCGCGCCGGCAACGACGCCCACTCCGGACGCACGCGCGGCCGAGTCGATTTCGTCGAAGTCCGTCGTCGTGAGGCCGGACGTTCCGATCACGACGTGAGCTCGCCGACGGATCGCGGCGAGGACGTTCGACTTGATCAGCTCAGGCGAGGTGTAGTCGACGAGAACATCGGTACCGGCCACCAAGGCATCTTCTACGGATGCGCGAATGACGACCTTCGCGGCAGTCGATGCGCGTGCGGCGTTCGGCAGCAACTCCGAGACGCGCCGACCGGCAAACGATCGGGCGACGGCACCCGTGAGCTCGAGATCGGCGGCGTCGGCGATCGCCGGAACGAGCGCGCGTCCCACCCAGCCGGTTGCACCAGCCACACAAACGCGGATCATCAGTACCTCACGACAGAGGATGGAAGCGGAGCGAGCCTTCAGATCAAGGCTAATCGCGTTCCTCGCCCGCGATTCGAGCGTGCGGCGAGCTGCACATCGGTGCATCGGGTGGGCGATTGCATCGACGGTGAGATGCTATTTTGGTGGATACTCAGCTCAGAGACGGCGCAGATGACGATCCTTCGAGAATGGCGTGCGGAAATCCGGCGGGAGCTGTGCAAGGAGTACGTCGAATACGTGCAGGCAACCGGAATTGCCGGCTATCGCGAGAGCTCCGGAAACCTGGGCGCGACCATCGCAACGCGCGATCTCGATGAGACGCGCTCGGAGATCGTCGTATTGAGTTGGTGGACGAACCGTGATGCGATCCGCGAGTTCGCCGGCGACGCGATCGACATCGCACGCTACTTCCCCAGGGACGACGCGTTTCTGCTGACGCGACCGAACTTCGTGCAACACTACGAAAGCGAAGCCCCTCGTTAGCGCTTCCCGCGCGCGTCAAGACTCGTCGGGGGGAACCTCGAATGCCGGGAGCTCGAGCCGCCAAACGATCGCCGCGAGTCGCAGCGCGGCGACGCAGGCCATTCCTGCAAGGCTGGCCACCCCTGGACTCATTCCGAGGTTGATCAGCACCAGGTAGAAGGTCGCGCCGACGATCGCCGCTGTCGCGTAGAGGCTGCCGCGCTGCAGGACGTGCGGTACCTGTGCCAGCAACACGTCGCGGATCACTCCTCCGGCCGCGCCCGACATCGTGCCCAGCAGCACGCAGGTTATTGCAGGCATTCCGGCGCGCTCGGCCACCTGGGCTCCGGTAACCGTGAAGAGCGCCAGACCAAGCGCGTCTGCCACGTCGAGCGTGATGCCGGGAACGCGCGCCCATCGCACGTAGAGCATCGTCGCGATGCTCGCAACGATGATGACCACGAGGTACCGCGCGTCGGTGAGCCAGAAGATCGGACGCCGGTCGAGCAGGACATCCCGGATCGTTCCGCCACCAACGGCGGTGGCCGCGGCAGCCACGACCACGCCTATGAGATCCAGGCGCCGCCGCCCGGCGGCCAGCGCGCCACTGACGGCGAAGACTCCGACGCCGATGAGATCGAACAGGTAGAGGGACACGTGTACGTTAGGTCAGCCTGGGCGGTCGGGGGTGCGCATCGCGCCGAAAGCCGAAGTATGCGGGTTGTTCACCTCGCCACCAGTGATGGGCGCGGGCTTTGCACGGCGGTTGTGCCGGGAGGCGACCAACATGGCAGAAGTTCTGGTTCGGTTCACTGAGCTCGTTCAAGACGATAGCGGCATACCGTATCAGGCACAGGCCAGTGGAGCCGTTGGCTCGGACGGGCTCTGGGAAGGGTGGATCGAGTTCATCGGAGAAAATGGGCGTGCGCTCCGAACGCCGCGCGAAACGACGCAACCGAACCGGGACGCGCTCGTGTATTGGGCCGAGGGGTTGAGTGCCACGTATCTCGAAGGCGCGTTGCATCGCGCGCTCGATGCGCTGCTCGAGCCGGCCGCACGTGTTTCGATTGCCGAAGCAAGCATCTTCAGCGGTCCTGCTGCCTCCGCCAACGCCGCAAGAGTATCTCCGCAGCCCGCGCGACCCGTGCTCGACCCCTGGTCCACCTATGCGCAAGGCGAGGGCGTTTTTCGCCAGCAACTCTCCGCGTTATCGAGAGATCACCTGCTGGCGGTGATCGACGGCTACGCGCTTCCAATCGAGGTCAGAGCTTCCGCGACCGATCGCGAGCTGGTGGACGACATTGTTCAGACGGTGCATGTGCTTTCGACACGGCGTGGAGCCTGACGAGAGCCGACAGCGCTGATCGATCGCTGCCGGTCACGAGAGCTCGCGTGTGCTGCGGAGTCATTGACTTTCTCCGATGCATCCATGCGATGGAGTCCGTGCGAACGGCGGCGCGGGCCATGGCTCCGTTCTCACCACGTTTGCCGTTGCCGACTTGATGGCGATGGCGACGAAGCAGTCGCCGAACGATGGCGAGCAGCGCAGAGACCACTCGGAACACGGGCCGAAGGCAGGCTCGACATCGGCAAGCTCCGGAATTTGCCCATCGAATCCGCGGATCGTGAACGCGTTTAGCGGATGCGACAGCCCGAGCCCGATCGCCTTCACGAATGCTTCCTTGCAGGCCCATAATCGAACGAAGTCGTTGCGCCTGTCCCGAGAGCGCCCGAGCGCATCCGCTTCATCGCGGCTGAGGAACTGATGAGCGATGCCGAGCACGTCGAGATCGAGGCGCGGCCGCTCGACGTCGACGCCGATGAGCTCCGACTCGGCGACGGCGACCACGGCATGCGTGTCGCTATGTGTCAAGCTGAAGCCGACGCGCGAGCGCTCCGCGGAGTGACGAGCAAGAACCGGCTTTCCGGTGGCGGTGACGGTGATCGGAACGTCCGCGGGATCGACCGCCGTGTAGCATGCGAGCACGGCGCGCAGATACGCGTGCGCGAGAACGAAGCGCTCGCGAACGGATGCGATCCGCAGAGTGCCGGCGCGCCGGCGCTCGTCCGCGGAAAGCCATCCCTCGACTGTATCCGACTGATCACGCCAGGGAGCGAACTCGATTGCGTGCAGCCGCAGCTCCGAGGGACCGAGTCGGTGATCGAGCGGCGCGAACGCGCCGAACGGAGTGTCGGTCATGATGTTTCGCCCAAACACTCGCATGCCCTCGCCCGCACGACCTCGTCCACCTGACCGTGCCGATCGGGCATGAAGAAGTGTCCTCCCTGGAACAGCCGAAGCTCGAATCCGCCGCCGGCAACCAGCGACCAGGATTCCAGACTACCCGCCGACACTTCCCCCAGTCGTGATGGAAGGAACGGGACCCGCGCCACTCCCGTTTGCCCATCCTGCTGTGGACACTCGTCTTCCAAAGTCGGGACGGCGGGATTTGAACCCGCGACCCCCTGAACCCCATTCAGGTGCGCTACCGGGCTGCGCTACGTCCCGTGACTACCGGTGTTCCGGAAAGTTATCACGCCCGATACCCGAGCGCGGTATCAGCCGTATTCGGCAGCCGATCCGGAGCGCGAACGATAGCCGCGATGCAAGTCACGGAAAAGGGGCCTCCTCGCTGCCTGAGCCCTTACCACTACGCCCGCACCACCTCCGCCTCGACATACACGCGCGCACTGAAATGCTCGAGGGGTCGGGTGAGGCGCTACCGAATGGTGCGTTCGTCGCAACCGGCGAGACTGATGCTCAAGCCGTCAAGTGACCCGCCACCACCTGGGCGATCGGCTTCTCGATCGCGAGTTGCCTCGTCGCATCCGGAACGCCGTAGACGCGGACCATGAAGGTGACGCCTCCCTTCTTGACGAACAGCGTCACGAGATTGCCCAGGGTCAGCGTGATGGCGTCATCGCCGACGCCGCTCACCGCGGCCTCGGTGATTCCCGGATGCTGCGAAGCTTTTCGCGTATCCCAGTCGCCGGGTGGCGAGAACATCAACGTCACGATCTCGTGCTTCGGCACATTGGCCTCCCACGTGCAGGTCATGGGAGGTCCCTGTTTTCCGGCGGTAACGGTCTCGCCCAGCGCGGTGCTCACCTGAGCGGGAGTCGCCTGGGTGCAGGGATTGCTCGGAACCTGCGCGGCGGCGGCGCGCACGGAAATCGCGAGCAGTGGAAATGCGAGAACGACGATAACTACGCTGCGATTGACCTGCATTGATCGGCCCTCCCGGATAGCGGTGACGCCGTCATGTACGGTGTTGGATCTGAATAAGCTCCTCGGTGGCCGTTCGTGCAAGCCTCACAGCCGCGAAGCCCGTCACCCTTCCGGCAGCCTCTCCACCCAATCCCACGTCGCTGCCATTCGCTCTCGCGCGGCCACCACATCCTCCGCGAGGAGAAATCCTTGCGCCACGAGATCCGCCGTCGCTGCATCCACGCGTTTCAAGAACACGTCGCGACTCCCGCCGTACAGCTT
>JAICLZ010000021.1 GCA_025929535.1 Gemmatimonadaceae bacterium | reverse complement strand
CGCCGCCGCGCTCACCGAATTCGACTTCCGCGATCTCGACCTCGGCGTCATGGACCTGAGCGGGCAGGTGCTCGCGATGGCCACGGCGCCGGGCGAGTCACAGACGAGCGGCGAGGAGGTGATTCAACCATTCGACCCGACGGCGCTCGGCCGCTTCATCGCGGGCAACCACATCAGCGAGGCGGAGTTCGTCACCCTTCCCGACCGGCGGGGAGGCGTGCGCGCCTGCATACTCCCGGTCGAGGTCGACCTGCGCTCGTACGCGATCATCATCGCGCGGCCGTTGTCCAACCAGCGCGCGATGCTCGAATCGGTACGGAAGGCGCTGATCGTGATCTTTCCGACGGCGCTCGTGCTCGCGGCGATCGCGGGCTACCTGCTCACCCGCCGCAGCCTGAGTCCCGTGATCGCGATGACCGAGCACGCATCGCGCATGGGCACGACCACGCTTCACGAGCGTCTCCCGGTTCCCAATGCCTCCGACGAGTATGGACAGCTGGCGACCGTGATCAACGGTCTGCTGGCGCGCATCGAGAGCGCGTTCGAGCAGCAGCGCCGCTTCATGGCGGATGCGTCGCACGAGCTGCGCACGCCGATCGCCATCGTGCGCGGCGAGGCGGACATCGCGCTCGCGATGCCGGATCGGCCGCACGACGAATATCGGGAGGCGCTGTCCGTCGTCCGCGCGGAATCGCGGCGCCTGTCGCGAATCGTGCACGACCTGTTCCTGCTGGCCCGTGCGGATGCGGGACAGCAGCAGTTGCAGCTCCGCCAGTTCTATCTGGATGATGTGATCCTGGATTGCACGCGCGCCGCACGGTCGCTCGCAAGCCGGCGTAACATGACGTTGACGTCGAACGTGACGACGGAGGCGCCGGTGTGTGGAGACGAGGACCTCGTGCGACAGCTGATCCTGAATCTGATCGATAACGCGCTCAAGTACTGCTCGGAAGGCGGTGCCGTGGAGGTCTCGCTGTGCACCGGCCCCGGATCTCACAGGGTGATCATTCGCGACAGCGGACCGGGAATTCCGCCGGAGGTGGCGACGCACATCTTCGATCGCTTCTATCGCGGCGATGGCGCGCGCGCGCGCGATTCCGCGTCGACGATGCGCACGCACGACGATGCGCATGGCGTGGGAGCCGGCCTGGGGCTCGCGATCGCGCGCTGGGTGGCCGAAGCGCACGGCGGATCACTCGTGCTCGCGCAGTCGTCGCACGAGGGCAGCGAGTTCGTTCTCACACTTCCCGCAGTGCCGGCCATCTAGCGCCAGGACGCGTTACGTCGGACCGTCGCCCTTCCGCTTGCGCCAGCTCATCACCATGAGGCCGATGAAGATCACGCATGCGGGCGCGGCGACCACGATCATCGCTGCGAGCATCGGGCCCACCATGTGCGCCATGGGTTGCATCGGTGCGCCTACGGAATCGGGAAGCGAAGCGTGTTCAGTCGCGCGGCATCGGCCCAGAACTGATTCATCATCACGAACGCGAGCAGCAGCCCCGGAATGAGTGTCCAGAACAACAGGGGCACTTCGTACCTCAGATGCATGAAGTACCGCAGCGCCACTGCGGCCTCGAGAAATGCGAGCACCAGCAGCGACGCGAGCAGCATCCCGCTCGACACGTGCGCGTACACGAGCACCGCCTCGATGGCGACGATGGCGAGCATGCCGAGCCAGACGTACACGTACACGCGCAGGGTCGGCTCCGTCGCTGTTTCCGTTGTCGTCATGAGAAAGGTGTCCGAAGGGTTTTAGCGGACGTTGAGCAGATACAGCAGCGGAAACACGAACATCCAGACGAGATCCACGAAGTGCCAATAGAGTCCCGTGGTCTCGACGTGCCCCGCGGTGAATTTCCGGGCCCGGAATCCGATCGCGATGACGGTGATCGCGATCACGCCGCTGATCACGTGCAGGAGATGCAACCCGGTGATGGAGAAGAACAGCGCACCCACCTGGACCGAGCCGCCCATCGGATTCTTCGAGAGGCTCCATCCCTCGTGGAACATCCCCGTCCACTCGCGCAGGTGCAGCACCGCGAAAGTGACGCCGAGTAGAATGGTGGCGCCGAGCCACTTCATGGTCGCGCCGCTGCGTCCTTCGCGCGCCGCCGCCACGCCGCAGAGCATGGTCAGGCTGCTCGTCAGCAGCACCACGGTCATGACGAGGCCGTTGATGATGTTCGGCGAGAAGGTGAACGGCTTCGTCCAGTTCGGACTTCCAAAGCGGAGATAGCCGTAGCCGAAGAGGATGGCGCCGAACGTCGCGGCATCGGCGACGATGAACAGCCACATCGTCAGCTTCCTGCTCGTGATCAGAAACGGCGATGGCTCCATCGCTGCTCCGTGCATGCTGCCCGCCGTCATTGCCGAATCACTCACGTCCCCTCCAGGAGGTGCGTCAGACCCACAGTGCGAGCACGACGAGCAGATAGATCCAGAGCACGGCCATGAAGTGCCAGTACAGCGCCGCCGCCGCGAGCACGTTCACGGGTCGTGGACCGTCGTCGCTGCGCAGGCAGCGGAGCGCGTAGACGAGCGCGGCGAGTCCGCCCACGAGGTGCAGCGCGTGGAGCGCGGTGAGCACGTAGAAGAAGGAGCTGCTCGGACTCGTGGCGAGATACACGCCCTCGCTCGCGAGCCGCTGCCAGGCGAGATACTGTCCCACGAGAAAGGCGAAGCTCAGCGCGAGCGTGATGCGGTACCACGACAGCCATTCGCGCGATTTCGTCGCCAGCAGCGTCTCGCTGTGGCCCAGCCGGTCGAACGGGCCGCCGATGCGCCGGCGCGCGACCTCGAGCGTGACGCTGCTCGCAACCAGCACGAGCGAGTTCCAGTAGAGGATGGGCGGCAGCGTGAAGTGCTGCCACTCGGGAATCGAGCCGTGGCGCACCACCATCGCGCTCGTGTACGCCGCGAACGACATCGTGATCGCACCGATGCCCACCCACACACCCGTGCGGGCAGCGGACGGTGGCGACATGCGCTTCACCATGCTCATGCGGTCGCTGCGGGCGCCGCCGCCACTGGCGGATCCGTCTGCATGATGTAGTCGCCGCGCGGACCGCTCACGCCGTACTCGTTGGGCCCGTGGTACACGACCGGATGCACGCCGCCGAAGTTGTCGAAGGGCGGCGGCGACGTCGTGCTCCACTCGAGTGAGGTCGCCTCCCACGGATTGTCCGGCGCAACGGGCCCGCGGAATCTGCTCCAGATCAGGTTGACCAGAAAGATCAGCTGCGAAGCGCCCAGAAAGAGCGCCGAGTACGTGATGAAGCGGTGCAGCGGAAGCGATCCGTGCATGTAGTCGCTCGGGAACGACGAGTAGCGGCGGACGTTGCCCTCGAGTCCGAGCCAGTGCATGGGCATGAAGGTGGCGTACACGCCGATGAACGTGAGCGCGAAGTGCCACTTGCCGAGCGTTTCGTTCATCATGCGGCCGAACATTTTCGGGAACCAGAAATACGTGCCGGCGAAGATGCCGAACATCGCGGCCACGCCCATCACGAAATGAAAGTGGCCGACCACGAAGTACGTGCCGTGCAGGTAGGTGTCGATCGACGGCTGCGAGAGAAAGAAGCCGCTCAGTCCTCCGGTCACGAACA
This sequence comes from Gemmatimonadaceae bacterium, assembly GCA_025929535.1. Classification (GTDB taxonomy): domain Bacteria; phylum Gemmatimonadota; class Gemmatimonadetes; order Gemmatimonadales; family Gemmatimonadaceae; genus FEN-1250. The sequence continues at coordinate 57,489 of JAICLZ010000021.1, read as the reverse complement.
CGGAGACGAATCCGAGACAGAAGAGCGCCGCGGTATTGAGGCGAAGCTTCGAGCCGTAGATGGTGCCGAGCCAGAGCAGCGTGATGATCGCCGACGGGATCGTGATGATGAGCGTGGGCACCGAGAAGAGCGTCGCGGATGAAGGGCTCATGCCGCTCAGGAACATGTGATGCCCCCACACCATGTAGCTCAGCCCCGCGATCGCGAGCTGGCTGGCGATCAGCACTTTCGGGCCGAGATGCGGCTTGCGGCACACGGCGGGCAGGATCGTCGAGATGATGCCGAATCCCGGGACGATCGCGATGTAGACCTCGGGATGCCCGAAGAACCAGAAGAGATGCTGCCACAGGAGCGGCGATCCGCCGGAGTGCGGCTGGATCGCATCGCTCACCACGAGACCCGCGGGGATGAAGAAGCTGGTGCCCGCAACGCGGTCGAGCAGGAGCAGCACACATGCGGGTAGAAGAACGGAGAACGCGATCAGCCCGATCATCGAGGTGATGAACCAGGCCCACGTCGAATAGGGAAGACGCGCGAGCGTCATGCCCTTCGCGCGCAGGTCGAGCGTGGTCGCGATGAAGTTGAGTGAGCCGAGCAGCTGGCCGATGCAGAATATCCCGATCGCGATCACCCAGAGCGTTTGCCCGAGGCCCTCACCCGGGCCCGAGCTCTTGCCGACCGCGCTCAACGGGGCGTAGGCCGTCCACCCCGAGAGCGGAGGTCCGTCGGGGACGAAGAATGCCGCGACGAGCACTGCGAAGGCGACGAACGTCACCCAGAACGACATCATGTTGAAGCGCGGAAACGCCATGTCCTCCGCGCCGACCTGGATGGGCAGCACGAAGTTTCCGAATCCGGCGAACGGCGCGGTGGTGAGCACGAAGAACACCATGATCGTGCCGTGCATCGTCATCAACTGCAGATAGAACTCCGGCGTGATCACTCCGCCGGCGGCAAAGGTGGGCGCGATCCAGCCGATGAGCGGCACCGCCTTGTCGGGAAACGCGAGGTGATAGCGCATCACCCACGACAGGAACATCCCGGTGCACACCGCGATGAGGCCGAGTCCGAGGTACTGTTTGCCGATGACCTTGTGGTCGAGGCTGAACACGTACTTCCGGAGAAAGCTCTCGGGCGGTGCGTGGTCATGCGGAGTGGCTGGCGGAAGCTCGGTTATCGACGCGGACACGGAATCCATGGTCATGAGTTTGCGTTACTGGCCCGCCTGCTCGATCAGCCACTTCGCGTAGTCATCGCGCGACAACACCTCGACATACGCACGCATGTTGTAGTGTCCGAGCCCGCACAACTGCGTACAGACCATCTCGGTCTTGGTGATCCCCGTCGCCGTGAAGTGCACCGGGATGATGAGTCCCGGCACGAAGTCCTGTTGCAGGCGCAGCTCCGGGATGAAGAGCGAGTGGCCGACGTCCTTCGAGTGCATGGTGAGAAGCACCGGCTGGTTCACCGGGACGACGAGGCTCGCCGAGACGATGTCGTCGCGTGCGGCCGTGTCGTTCTTTGGATCGAGACCGAAGAAGTTGCTCTCGCCCTCGTTGATCAGCTCCGGATGCGGAACGCCGAACTTTCCGTCGGGGCCCGGATAGCGGAAGTAGAACGCGAACTGCCCCGCCTGCACATCGATGTGGAGCGCGTTCGCCGGCGCGGGTGCGAGAAATATTCGCGACCAGACCTTCGTGCCAACGAAGATGAGCCCGAGGATCTCGAGGCCCACGATCGCGGTGGCCATGACGACCATCGGCATGGGTCCGCCGGGGAAGAGCTTGATCGCGCCGACCCGGCCGCTCGACTGCCAGACGAACGTGGCCAGCGCGAGCTGCGCCGCGACGAAGAGCACCCCCGTGAAGACCATCGTCTCCACGATCTGCACGTCGATGGGCAGCCCGAGTACCGAGATGTCCGGCGGCAGCCACCAGACGCGCGAGAGAAAAATGCCTGCCGAAACGAGCGCGATGACCGAAACGGCTATTGCAAAGGATTTCCCCACGCGCCTAGTACTCGGTTGCCTTCAGCACGAAGTCGAGCTTCGCCGTCTCGTTGCCGGTGATCGTCACTTCCTGGCTCTGCGTGCCGAAGCGCTCCTGCCATGCCGTGACAGTGTACTTGCCGGGGGGCAGCCCGGTGAGACTGAACGATCCGTCACCTCCGGTCACCGCAGCATGCGGCGTGTTGAGGACGGCGAAGTAGCCGTGCATCCACGGATGGACGTTGCACTTCACCGGAATGAACTCCGGCTTGTCGTACGTCGTCTCGATCGGAGGCGCGCCCGGCGGCTGCGACTTGTTCCACTCGGGATTCACCTTCGACATCGGATGGATGTTGTGCGACGTCTGATCGTCGTTCCTGATCTCGAGCTTCTGCCCCGCCTGCAACGCGAGCACGTGCGGGATGTACTGGCAGCCCTTCTGGTCGAACACCGCCGGCGTGGACGCGGCCGCGGCGGCCGGAGCGCCGGCGGAGATGTAGACGACGACATCCCCCAGCGCATTCCCCGGCCCGGTGACGACGCTCTCGTTCATCACCGGCGTCGCGTGCTCCTTCGCGCACGACGGCTCCTTCGCCATGTCGATCGGCTTCATCTTGGGAGGGGTGCCCGTGAACGTCACCTTGCCGGCGACGGTGCCGCCGGCCTCGTGATGAATCGGCGCGAGGGCCATCGTGGCGAGCGCGCACAGCGCAACGCCGGTAACAAGCTCTATTCGCATCGGAATACCACCTTCAGGGAAAGAGAAAGCGAAAGGTCAATTGCCCGGCGATTCGGGGCCGATGGGCTTGAGCTCACCCGCGTGCGTGGCGAGCCATGTCTTCCACAGCGTCGACTCCGGGGTGCGCAGCGGCTGCAGCGTGCGGAGATAGTGCACGAGATCCCACCCCTGGTCGCCCTTGATGTTGTCGGCGAACGACGCCATGGGAGTTCCGTCGAGCCCCGTCATGAAAATGCGATACAGGTCCGCGTTCGTCGTGCCGCACTTGAAGCGCGTGCCCGTGGTGAAGTCGTACGGATGGATCGGCTGATCCTTGCTGTCGGTGAGCGACGATGCGGACGGACCATCACCGCGCCCTTCCACACCGTGACACTTCCAGCACTCGAACTTCTGGAACATCGCCCGGCCCGCGAGGATGCTCTCCGTGGTCACCGGCGTTTCCGGCGGAATCTCGACGGGAGTGCCGGCCTTCTCCGTCTTCCAGCGCGGCGAGAACGTCTTGATGTACGCCAGGATGTCCGCCTGGGTCTGATCCGTCAGCGGGCGCCACTGCGGCATGTTCGAGTTCACGATGCCGCGGCGCATCGTGTTGATGATGTCCTGGTCGGTCGGCAGCGTCCCGCTCGGCGTCGACCGGCACTTGAACGTGGCCAGAGTGAAGTCCCGGGGCTTGGGGTCGATCCATTGGGTGTTCTCGCCCATGCCGTCCCCGCGATCGCCGTGGCATCCGGCGCAATACCGCGTGTACTCCGGCTTCCCCGCGGCGGCTCGGCCGACGCGGGTGTTCGGTTTGACATCACTCCCGCGCCCGATCTGCGGAATGCCGTGTATCGTCTGGGCGTGGGCCCCTGCGGCCGGGATCAGGAAGAGGAAGCCCAGTGCAGCGATCGATGCGATGTGGCGAGCAACCCGGCTCATGACACGCCTCCTGATGAGATCAGAAATCAAAGTCGAGCGCGAACAGCAGGCTGCTCGTCCAGATGTTGATGGTCGAAGCATCCGATGGGAGCTGGCCAGGGCTCACGGTTTTCACGAGCGAGTACTCACCGTGCACGGCGAGCCCGGCGCGGCTGTACATGAAGGGATACCAGCGCGTGCCGAACGTGTACGCATCGACGTTGCCGAGATTGCTCGGGATGTCGCTGAACGCCTGCTGCGACATGCGCACCGCCTCCACGCGCTGCAGGAGTACGAGCTGCTGATTGATGTAGAAGTGGGTCTCGAGAAAGCCCGCATTCCAGGATGCATCGCGTGCCCCGTCGAGGAGCGGCGCGTTGATCGGCGTATCCGATGCGAGATACGCATTGTCGTTGCCGTGCATGTAGAGCGGAAGGAACTCGAGCTTGTGAAGGAAGAAGTCTCCGGCGGCGCCGGCCCGATAGAACATCTTCCGGTTCGTTCCCGTGCCCGGTATCTCCTCGCCCCCGCTCGTCTGGTAGAACGTGGGACGCTGCCCGAGATACGCGAAGCCGCCGATGCGCTCGACGCCCATCTTTCCGCCATCGAATGCCTGGCTGAAGTTCACGTTTCCATCGTACGAGCTGAAGTTCTCCCCTCCCGGTTCTCCGTCGGTCGATGTCAGCACGGCCGCGCTGTAGCGCGTGTAGCTGTTCAGCGAATGGCCCGAGAGCTCTGCGCCGATCTGGTTGTCGCCGAGCCCGAAGTCGACGGAGCTCCCCGGTGCGACGAAGTGGTAGCTCTGGTACGCACCTCCGTTATCCGAGAGGAAGAGAAAGCGCTTTTCGGAGATGAGATTGTCCAGCTCGAACTTGCCGACCTTCAGATTCAGCCAGGGACTGCCGCCCATGTTGTCGAATCGAACGTGCATCGCCTCGAAGCCGAAGGATCCCTCGTTGTCGGAAGACAGGAGGAGGACGAAGGACACGTTTTTCCACAGCGTTCCCGCGGACCACAAGTCGATTCCGGACAGATCGAAGCCGTGCGACGTGATGGTGCGCTCGGCCTGCCCGCTCGCCCCATCACCCGGCACCGCGTCGACCAGCTGCTTGGTGCCGCGCTCCACGTGGAATTGCGGCGTGGCCCTCAGCGTGATCGGGATGTAGGAGTTGTTCTGTGCGATGGGTGAGTCCTTCCCGTTCCGGATCTGGTAGCCGTTGTCGCGGAACTGCTGCCCGAAGCTGTTCAACTCCGGCCACACGGTATGGCACGCGGAGCATCGGAGCCCGTACTTGCGCGCGAAGGCAGGGATCATCTTCACCCGCTTGATCGCGTAGTTCGCCGCGCTGGCCGGCTCGCCGTTCTGAATGGACGCCATGTACGTGCGATAGGCGTCGTCGACGTTGTGGAGCGCGGGTGTGGCCGAGTGGCTCGTGACTGCGGTCGAGTCGCTGTGGCGAGTGACCATCGCGGCTGCAGGCGCGGCCGTCGAGACGCTCGCGAGGGAGACGAGTGCACAGACCAGGAGCCGCGGTGTGCCGTACGTGTGCTTCGTCGAGCTCATTGTGCCTCCAGTAGACGCGGCGCGTGACGTTCGGCGGAACATCACCGGTGCGCTTCCCGCATCCGTTGCCGGGAAGACTCCTCCGTTGCTGCGACAGCGGTCCTTCTGATGGCTGCATATAGGAAGGCGGGCCGCGGGTGCTCAAGGCGACGCTGCACAATGATTTGCTTATAAATAACTAAATGGCATTTTATTCATAAATGAACTGCAAGGATGCGAAATGGGCGCGCGCAAGCGCAGGTGCGCCGCGGCGGAGACGGGGGACAATTAGTGTCTTGCCGTTACTAAATAGCGCGCACGCGTGCGGGGAGCCCGTGCACTGCGCGGCAGGCACTCCAGCTCGTCCGGCGAGGGCGCTACCCGTCCATCTCGCCGGGAAGGACCTCGAGCTCCTGCGTCCAGCGCTTCGAGCCGATCGCGAGCCGCACCGTGAACACGCCGGTGTGCACCGTCGGGCGCTGCTCCTCCGGAGTGGCCGCGTCATCCGTGCTCCCGGGCTCGACCGTCGGCCACACGACGCGGTGCATCCCCGCGGTAGTCGGCAGTGGGCCGGGCGGCGCCACTTCCCATATCGGCGAGATGCGCTTGATCCCGTCGGTCCGGTCGGCGGGCTCCGCACCCGCTTTGGGCTTCGCGGGGATCGTCGCCACCACGCCGCCGTGCGCATCCACGATCTCGATCGTCACCGGCGCGCCGACGGCGCGCTTCAACCAATAGTAGATCACGGCGCCCTCCACCGGGTTGTCCGCGTGCGGCTCGTCCTTCTGCAGCGGCGTGCCATTGTCGTCCTCCTGCGCGGTCGCCACTACGGTCAACGGCTTGAAGAGATGCACATCCTCATCCGCCTGCACGTCGTCGCGCTGCCGGAGCGGACTGATGTCGTCGATCACCCAGATCCCGCGTCCGTGCGTGCCGACGATCAGATCGTTCTCGTGAATCGCGAAGTCGCGCACCGACGTGACCGGAAGATTGAGCTGGAGCGGCTGCCACTCATCGCCATCGTTCACCGAGATGTACGCGCCGCGCTCGGTGCCGGCGAAGAGCGTGCCCGGCATCTTCGGATCTTCCTTCACGGTGTGCACGTACTGCGCGCGGGGAAGCCCATTCGTGATCGGCTGCCAGCTCTTTCCCGCATCGCGCGTACGATAGATGTAGGGCTCGAAGTCCTGCAGCTGATGCCGGTCGACGCTCGCGTAGGCGACGTTCACGTCGATGTGCGACGCCTCGAGCATCGTCACGCGACTCCACGCCGTCATTGCCGCAGGCGTCACGTTCACCCACGTGCGCCCATCGTCCGGCGTGCGCCAGATCGAGCCGTCGTCCGTGCCCACCCAGATGAGCGGAATCAAGAGCGGTGACGGCGCGATCGTGTAGATCACGCCGCGCTTGCCATTCCGGTCGATGTGCGCCGCCGCCTCCGCATCGAGCGTGCGAGGAATGCCGGGATCCGCGCGCGTGAGATCCTGGCTGATCCGCGTCCAGCTCTTCGCGCCATCGCTGCTCTTGTAGAGAAACTGGCTCGCGTAGTACAACGCGCGCGGATCCGCCCCGGAAAACACGAGCGGCTGCGTCCAGTCCGCGCGGTCGGTCTCCTTTCCGCCGGCCTTCGGCGCCGTCGTCCCGCGCAGCTGCGTGTTCGTGGCGAGATCCCAGCGCTCGCCCGTTCCGCCGAAGACGATTCCGGGGTGCAGCGCGTCGCCCGCCGTGTAGCCGCTCTCGCCGCCCGGCCCGATCGGCTCCCAATCGCGCGTCGAGATCTCCGCGAACTTTCCGCGCGACCGCACCGCGACCGCACCCGAGTCCTGCTGCGCGCCGGTCACCCAGTACGGCGTGCGATAGTCGACGGAGATGTGATACATCTGCGCGGTCGGCTGGTTGAGCCACGAGCTCCACGTCACCGCCTTCGGGTCGCTCGCCTTCGCGTTGCGCGTGATGATCGCGCCCTGGTCGCTCGCCACGATCATCGTGTTGGTGTCGTCCGGCGAGATCCACGGCTGGTGATAGTCGTCCCCGCCCGGCGATCCCCGCAGCGTCACCCAGTGCCTGCCGCCATCGCTCGAGCGCGACACGGACACGTTGCTCACGTAGACGGTGTCCGCATCCTTCGGATCCGCCGCCAGCTTGCAGAAGTACCAGCCACGTCCCCAGAGCGCGAGATCACTCGAGAGCCGCTTCCAGGTCGCACCCGCATCGTCCGAACGAAAAAATCCCCCCTGCCTCGGCACCGGCTTGTCCGTCGTGCCGCCGGCAGCGGGCGAATTCATGGAACCGGGTGGTGCGTTCTCCGGCAGCAGACAGTCCACCACGGCATAGATGCGGCGGGGATTGCCCGGCGCGATCGCGAGTCCCGTGCGGCCGATTCCCTCCTTCGGCAACCCCGCGGTAAGCTTCGCCCACGTGCTGCCGCCATCCACCGATTTGTAGATGCCCCCACTGGGTCCATTGGTGGGCGAGTACGTGAACCACGGCGGACGACGCGTGTTCCAAAGCCCCGCGTACACGATCTGTGAATTCACCGGATCGATCACCACCTCCACCGCACCGACATCGGGACCCTTGAAGAGCACCTTCTGCCAGCTCTTGCCGCCATCGCGCGACCGATACACGCCGCGCTCGTCGTTCGCCGCATAGAGATGTCCGATCGCGGCCACGAACACGACGTTCGGGTTGCGCGGATCGACGGCGATCTTTCCGATGTGCCGCGTGTCGTCGAGGCCGATGTGCGTCCAGCTCTTTCCCGCGTCCGTCGACTTATAGATGCCGTTGCCGTAGCCGGCCGAATCGCGAAGGGTGGACTCGCCGCTCCCCGCGTACACGACGTCGGGCGCGGATGGCGCCACGGCGATCGCTCCGATCGAGGCCACGGGCTGCGAATCGAACACGGGATCCCACACGCGGCCGGCGTCGATCGACTTCCACACACCGCCGTTCACGGCGCCGAAGTAGAACTCGTTCGGCCGCCCCGGAACGCCCGTTGCGGCCGCAACCCGCCCACCGCGAAAAGGACCGAGCGTGCGCCATTGAAAGCCGGAGAGCAGATTGGCCGGGAGCCCAGCCGCCGGCCGATGCACGGCACTCATCATCTCCGCGAACTGTCGCCGCGCGGGCGCCGCGAAGCCGCTGAAGGGGGAGCCGAGCACGGAGAACATCCATCCGATCTGGCCGCTGCGCAGCAGAAAATCACGACGCGAGAGAGCGGAATCGCCCTGCGTCTCCTCAGCTTTGGAACCGGTCACCGTTCAATCCTCCTCGTGCTCGAAGCCGATGAATCGCGTGCATGAAGTTAGCGTTGGCGCACCATCACCGGAGCCCCGGAACGGCTAAATTCCCTGTTCGACGTGGCGAGTCCACGAAATCACTCGCCTCATCCGCAGGAGTGGTGGTACGTGGAGAATACCTTCAGCCGTCTCGAGAGCGCGCTGGCCGGGCGCTACCGCATCGAGCGCGAGATCGGGCGCGGCGGCATGGCGACGGTCTACCTCGCCGATGACGTCAAGCATCATCGGCCCGTCGCCCTGAAGGTTCTGCACTCCGAGCTCGCCTCGACCATCGGACCGGATCGATTTCTGCGCGAGGTCGACGTCGTCGCCAGCCTGAATCATCCGCGCATTCTTCCACTCTACGATTCCGGGGACGCGAACGGCTTCCTGTTCTTCGTGATGCCCTACGTGCAGGGCGAATCCCTTCGCGTCACCATGGATCGCGAGAAACAGCTTCGCGTGGATGACGCGCTCACGATCGTGCGGCAGGTCGCCTCCGCGCTCGGCTACGCGCACGCGCACGGCGTCGTCCATCGCGACGTGAAGCCGGAGAACATCATGCTTCACGAAGGCGAAGCGATGGTCGCGGATTTCGGGATTGCGCTCGTGCTGAGCGCCGCGAACGACCGCATTACCGAGCGCGGCTACGTGGTGGGGACGCCCGCGTACATGAGTCCCGAGCAGTCGCTCAGCGAGTCCGATGTCGATGCGCGCAGCGACATCTACAGCCTGGCGTGCGTGCTCTACGAGATGCTTGCCGGCGAGCCGCCGTACACGGCGCCGAACGCGCAGGCGTTGCTCGCCAAGCGCCTCGTCGACCCCGTGCCTTCCCTGCGGCGCGTGCGCGCTGCGGTGCCGGCGAGCGTGGACCAGGCACTCGCGAAGGCGCTGGCGAAGACTCCCGCCGATCGCTTCGTCTCGGCGAGCGCCTTTGCCGAGGCGCTCCTCGCACCGGCGCTCCCGCAATCCGGAGCGATTGCCGTGTTGCCGTTCGTGAACCTCAGCACCGATCGGGAGAACGAATATTTCGCGGATGGAATCACCGAGGACGTGATCGCGCATCTCTCGAAGATGCGCGCGCTCAAGGTGATATCGCGCACCTCGATCATGCCCTTCAAGAAGTCGGGGGAGAGTCTGAAGCAGATCGGGGCCAAGCTGGGAGCGACGACGCTCCTCGAGGGGAGTGTGCGTCGGAGCGGGGATCGCGTGCGCATCGTCGCGCAGCTCATCGACGCCGACTCGGATCAGTACCTCTGGTCCGCCACCTACGACCGGCAGCTCACCGACATCTTCGAGATTCAAACCGATGTCGCACTGCAGATCGCGGCCGCGCTCAAGACCGAGCTCACGGTGGATGAGCACGCGCGCCTGCGCAAGGAGCCGACGATAGACGTCGAAGCGTACAAGCTCTTCCTGCAGGGAAGGCACTGGTACGTCCGGTACACGACGCCGGGGATGCGTCAGGCGATCTCGTACTTCGAGCGTGCGATCGCGATCGATCCGGGCTACGCGCTCGCGTACGCGAACATGGCGATCGCCTACACGGAGATCGCGGAGATCGGCGCGGCATCGCCCGACGAGGTGTTTCCGCGCGCGCGCGAAGCGGCCGCGAAAGCGCTCGAGCTCGACCCCATGCTCGCCGAGGCGCACAGCACCGCCGCCTATCTCAAGATGTGCGACTTCGACTGGTCCGCGGCCGAGCGTGGGTTCAAGCGCGCGCTCGAGCTCAATCCGAACAGTGCGGACACGTACGATCTGTACGGCCGTCTCTGCTCGGCGCAGCTTCGATTCGACGAGGCGATCGCACTGCTGCGTCGTGCGCAGGAGATGGATCCGCTCGCGCACAGGCTGGATGTAGCGACGACGCTTCTGCGCGCGGGACGCTACACCGAGGCGGCGATCGGCGCCGAGAGCGCGTTGGCGTTCGAGCCGGAGCTCGACCGTGCGCACGCGACGCTCGGCTGGGCATTGATCAAGAATGGGAAGACCGACGCCGGCCTTGCGGAGCTGGAGCGTGCGGTCTCGCTCTCGCCCGGCACGACGCAGTGGGTGGCGCAGCTCGGGCTCGCGTACGGATTGACGGGGCACGAGGACAAGGCTCGCGAGATCCTGCGGACACTCGAGGCCGACGCGATGCAGGGCTACGTGTCGCCGTACCAGCTGGTGTTCGTATACACCGGGCTCGGCAACTACGATCGCGCGCTCGATCTGCTCGAGCGTGCGGTGATGGAGCACGCGGGCGCGGCGTACGGCATCAAGGGCTCGTTCCTGCTGGCGCCGCTGCGGCCGCATCCGAGATTTCAGGCGCTGCTCAGGAAAATGAATCTCGCCTGAGCAGCGCCGCCGTTACTTGACGCCGCGCGTACGCCGCGAAGTCCATTCGAGAATCAGCGCAGCGCAGATGGCGCCGAACAGCCATCGCGTGAGAGTCAGGGTGTCCAGCGCGTCCCGCACCGGCTTCGTCGCCGGCCCGAGCTTGTCGACGAGAGTGGCGAGTGGTGCAACGTTGCCGGGAGCGGCGGCGAGCTCGTGATAGCCGCCGGTCGCGGCCAGCGCGATGAGGCCGGCGATCCATTCGCGATGCCGGTCGAGCGCATCGCTGCCCCCGGCCATGCGCCAGCGCCAGGAGTCCGTGTATCCTGTTTCGAGCACGCGGCCTCTTCCCACTCGGTGCGCTGCGATGCTCACATCGCTGCCGCGGCGCTCGAGCACCACGGCGTCCTGGCGCAACGCGGTGATCGGTACGAGCTCGAGCGCCGAGCGCGGAGCACTGTCGGGAGGAACATCGAGATCATCCTGGATGACGGCTCCCAGTTCCGCACCCGGCGCGAGTGCAGCGAGCCCGCGCGCGCGTGCGGCGGGGGACCACATGATCAGTCCTCCGCCCTGCTTCACGAAGGCGGCAATGCGATCGGAGTATCGTCCTGCGGTGCTGTCGAGCGCGATGACGGCCGAATACTGCGCCGTATCGATCGCGAGAATCTTTCCCTGCAGCACGTCGCTCTTCGGCGAGACGGCGATGTGCGCGTCCACGACCCAGCCGCGCTCCTCCAGCGCGGCGAGCGTGAACTTCACCTCCCATCCGGCGCGGCCGATCAACAGGAGCCTGCGGAGCTTCACTGAATCGAGCGCGGGCGCGCGGGCCACGACCGATCCTATGCGCGCATCGACCATGCGCCGGACTTTCGGAACGTAAATGCGGGCACCCGTGCCAGCGGCACGGACACTATCGAGTGGGCCGAGGGTATCGGAGAGCTCGACCATTGCGGCGTTCGGAGCAGCGACGCTCGCATCCGCGCCGCGCGCAGGATCCACGCGCGGCTCGACGGACAACGCCGTTGGGCTGAGCGACGATCCGCTCCAGCCAACGGTCGTCCCGGCACCCGGATGTGCCGCGAGCCAGTCGCGCTCGCGGCCGGCGGGGGGATGATCGAGACGCACGTGCACGGCGGATGGCGATGCGCTCGTGCTCCATTGCGCGAGCTTTCGCGCGAGTGTGGCCGCAGTCGCCTGGTCCACGACTCCATTTCGCCGCACGAGAATCGTGTGGATGAGCAGCCACGCGAGAAGCACGATTGCCGTCGCGCGGCAGAGCCACTCGAGCGCGCGGCGCGCGCGATCAGCGAGTGAGCGCATACACGATGAGATTCACCCCGAACTTGGTCGGGTCCTGCTGCATGAACTTTTTCGTGTCCGCATGAAAATTCCACTCGGAGCTGTAGTCCTTGCTGCTGTAGATCAATCCGAGCCGTCCACGCACCACGACGGCATCGAGATACTTGTGGAGCAGGTCGTCGCCATAGCCGTTCAGCTCGTGATGCGTGTTCGGCGGCCCATCGTCGAAGACGAAGAAGCAGTTGTAGAGCTCGTGATTTTTCGGCAGCCGCGTCATCCTGCCGAACATGCGCTCGATCTCTTCCGTGGCGGTCTTGTGAAACTGTCCGGTGATGTCGTGGTTGTGATCGTCGATCATGAGCAGCCCTCCACGCTCGACGTATTGCTTCACGTTCCGGCGCTCGTCGTCGGTGAATCGCACCGGGAGATGGCCGGTCATCCACACGAATGGAAAGTTGAAGAGCTCGTGCGATGCGAGATCCACGTACACGCCGGTGGGTGCGATGTCTATGGTCGTGTAGCGCACCACGGCATCGATCACCGCCTCCGGAAGCGATGGAGCGCTTTCCCAGTCGCCAGAGGCGTATTTCGCACTCGCGAAGACGAACTGGCTCACGGGACCAGTCCGCTCCAGTCGCTCGCGCTTTCGAGCACGCGTGCCGGCGGGTCGAGCGCGCGCCGCGTGCGCGCGAGCGCGCTGTCGGCGGTGGCGCCGTGACGAAGAAGGTCGATCGCGTGCTGCAGCGGCTGGGCGAGCGCGGGCGCGCTCGTGAGCGCGCTCACGCGGATGTAGACGAGCGAATCCGCCGCGGCCGATGGCGAGCTGCGGGCGAGTGCGACGGCCGCGTCGAGGCGTGAGCCAAGTGCGCGCTGCGGGTCATCGAGCTCCGCGCGCGGCGTGCGCGCGTGCGCATTCGCGGAATCTTTTCCGGTGAGCCTCGTACGCTCGATGTTGACGGCAACGGGCTTGAGAATTCCGCGCAGATAGTACCTGTTCGCCAATCTCAGGTCGTCCAGGATCTTCAGAATCTTTTTCATCACCGGCATCGCGGAATCCGGCTGCGATACGCCCAGATCCTCGCGAGCCGTCCACATGAGATCCACGGCCTGGCGAAGCATCTTGCTCGCCTCGGTCTCGAACGCGTCGCCGACCCCGTTGTCCTCGAGCAACGCGATCACCGCGAGCGCGCGCTTGCGGATGTCTTCCTGTCCGTTGCTGTACGCAGAGGATCGATGCACGAACTCCTCGCGCGACAGCGAGCGGCGCGCACGGATGAGCGTGTCGGTTCGCATGTTGAGGAGCCGCTGGCTGATCCACATCGAGTCGATCGGGAGCGGCGGCGCGGCGTTGATCGAAGTCGAGTCCACGGGCTCCGCGATCTTGAGCGTTCGGGTCTCCGACACGCCCTTTCCCGGCCCGGTCACATCATTGTAGTCGTAGGCGATCACGCGAATGTGAATCACGCTGCCGGGTGAGAGCGCGAGCGTGTCGAAGTCGAGCGTCGCGTGAAGCCGCGCGGCCCGGGCGTTGGCGAACGACTCGCGCGCTCCGGCCACGAGCTTCGTGTCGAAGCTCTCCTCCGAGCCACTCGAAAGCAGATACTCGACGTAGCCGTAGTCGAGGCCGATGTCATCCGAGAGCGCAGCATCGATGTCGAGCTTTCCCTTCGGCACGCTCTGGTATGTCGTATCGCGCGCCGGCAGATGCAGCCGAACGCCGGGAGCCGAGTCGGTCTGCGGCTCGAGCGCGAGGAGCCGGCGGTAGCCACGATCGCGAAGCGTCCACACGGTCGGAACCGGCGGCATCGTTTCCGTGATCGCCCATCCGCGCGCTCCGGCCGTGGCGCTCAGCTCGCGTGCGCCGAGCGCCGCGACGATGCCGTCGGCCGAGCCGGTTCCCTCGAGCATGATTCGGCTTCCCACCAGTGCCGCGATATTTGGCGGCTCCTCGATCACGTGCGCCGGCAACCTGGTGTACGGCGGGGGCGTGACGCGCGCGCGCAGCGAGAGAAGCCGATTGGCCATGGGCGGCCGAGCGGCCGGCATCGCGCGCTCCGCGAGCTCGCGCTCCGCCGCCCTCAACAGATCACCCGGTCCGAGCACGGCGAGCACGGCGCCAAGCACCACCAACGCCACGACCGCGCGTCCGAGCGAAGACCGCCACGCGTGGCGCACGATCGCGTCGATGTCGGTTCCATTCGCGGCCGCGTGTAGCGCGCGGTTCTGCTCGAGTGGCGCGAGCGTTTCATCGATCGCCGTCACGAGCGTGTAGTTGAGCGACGGCTCGCGCTCCTCGATCCACAGCGCGACGCGCTCGATCGAGCGTGCCGCGCGTCCACGCCACAGCACCAGCCCGACGGCTGCCGCTGCGGTCGCGATCGTGAGCGGAATGATGATCTGTCGCGCGGTGGCGCCGAGTGGCACGATCGCATTCGCACCGGCCGCGAGGCTCACGACCGTCATCGCGAGCACGGCGCCCCAGAGCAGCGCCGCGAGCGCCACGGCGCCGAGCATGCGATACTGTGCCCGCCTCACCCGCGCCCGCGCCGTCACGCAACGTCCTTGGCACGAGCGTCGACTTCGTCCTCGTGCGGCAGCGACCACATGGGTGCGGATCCACGCCGGACGAAAAGCTCCAGCAGCGCAAGCGCAAGAGCCGCCGCGAGCAGCCAGGGCACGAGCGGCGTATCCACGGTACTTGCCGCCGCAATCGCATCGTGCGCTGCGAGCGGTCCCGTGCCCGCGAGCGAGGCAACGGCACCGCTGTCTGCGGCGAGCGAGCCAGCCACCGACACGCACGGCGCGGTCAGCGCCTGCACGAATCGGCCAAAGGAACGCCGCAGCACGAGATCGCCGCGAGGCGACACGCCGATGGCTACATCGCGTACGCATCCGCCGCCGGTCGCGCGCTCGACCGCCGCCGGTGCACCGTCCACCCAGCGCGCTGCCACGCGCGTGATTCGCGCAGCGCTATCGAGCCGCCAGTTCCGCTCGAAGGGTGCGACGACCGCCATCTCTCCAGCTATCACGGCGCCTGTCGTATCGGGTGGCGTTCTTGCCACCCACCCCGCCGGTGCGCCGCTCGCCGGCCATCGCACGAGTGTGTGGCGACCGCCCGATGCCCATGCGCTGTCTGCGGCCGTGGGCTCACCGCGCAGCACGCGTACGCTCGCATTGGCCGACAGCATTCCGGCAGTAGCAGCCACTATAGGGTCGCTCGGTTCAGCGCGGACTTCGATCCCGCGAGGAATTGCAAGCGAGTCCCCGCTCGCGGAGACACGAACCAATCGGATGCGGCCGGGCCAGAGCGCACGAGCTGCCTGCGTCGCGCCATCGAGCTCGCTCGCGCGTAGCGGTGAGATGACGTCGATCTCGATCGAGTCCGCTGTCTCGCGAGCCGCCGATGCGGCACGCATCGCTGCGATGAGCGCCGGAGACAACCTGCCGGCACGCGCGGAGCGCTCGAGGCGCGCTGCACTGTCGGCAGCGCCGCCGCGAACGAGTCGCGCGGACGAATCGAACACCACGAGCACGTCGCGGGCGCCGAGCAGCGTGCGTACGCTGTCGCGCACGCTCTCGATGTTGGCTACGGCGCGAGAGACGTCCGCGACTACAATGCGGACGATGGGTGCGCGCTCCGGAACGAGCACCGGACGCGCGAGCGCCGCGCCTAGGAGCAGCACGGCGAGCACGCGCACCAGTAGCAGCAGGAGATCTTCGGGCACCGGAGCCACCGTGGTGACGCGCACGGCGCTGATGGGTACGAACCGCACCGTGGGCAGCGGGCTGGACGTGGGCTGTCGCGTGACGATGAAGTGGAGCGCGACCGCGCCGGCCGCTACGCCGAGTGCTGCGTAGAAGAAGATGGGTGTGAGAAACGTCATCCGGTTCGCCTCGTCGATCCCTGCGGCGTCGTGATCCGCCGGATGACTTGTCGCCACGGCTCCTCGCCCGGCACCGCCATGGCGTACACTGCGCCGATCGCATGCCACTCGCGCGCCAGCTCCGCACGCCATTCGGTGAAGCGGTGCACGTACGCCGCGCGCGCTGGTGGCGACATCGGCCGGCGCACCTCGGGGTGCTCCGGATCCCACAGCAGCATCTTCCCGGGATCGGGATCGAGCTCGCCGCGATCCACGACGTGAATCGCGTAGAGCTCCGCGCCCGTCGCCGTGTACGCCTTGCCTGCTGCGAGCAGCGCGCCGGCATCACCCAGGAAGTCGGTGACGATCACGACGCGTGCGCCCTGTCGCATGGCGCTCGACGCCGCAGGCGTGAGCGCCGCCTCACCCGACGGCGCCCGCTCGAGGTGTTGCATCATCTCATCGAGCACCGTCTTTCGCGTGCGCGGAGCGATGATCTGCGTGCCGCGCACATCCGCGAGCGCGAGCCCGACGGGATCACCGCGATGTCGCGCGACGGCGGCGAGGCCCACGGCGAGCTGGCGCGCGAGCTCCCATTTTGCGTGCGTCTCCGATGGGAAGGCCATCGATGCGCTCGCGTCCAGCACGAACATCGTGGGAAGTATCGTGCGTTCCTGCGACACGCGGATGTACACGCGATCGGTCCGCCCGAGAAGCTTCCAGTCGATCTTCTTCGGGTCATCACCCTGGCGATACGGACGGTACTCCACGAACTCCGCCGTCGTTCCGCGCACACGGGAGATGTGCGGACCCGGTAGCGCGCTGCTCACGCGCCGCAGCGACGGCCACGCGATGCCGCGAACGGAATCCAGCACTCTGGCATATCTCGCGAGACTCACGCGCCGCTCATCCCGCTTCGCCGCGCCGCGCGGCTACAGCCTGATCGTGCTCGCCGGCGCGGCGACGTGCGCGAGAAGCGCTTCGATCACCTGCTCCGTCGTCACGCCCTCCGCCTCCGCAGCGAAGTTCACGAGCACGCGATGCCGCAACACGGGATGGGCAACACGCCGGATGTCCTCCGGCGACACCGCGTAGCGCCCCGCCAGCAGCGCGTGCGCCTTGGCGCCGAGGATGAGCGCCTGCCCGGCGCGCGGCCCGGCGCCCCACCGCACGTACTGCTTCACGATCGGGGGCGCCTCGCCCTGGTCCGGGCGGGTCGCGCGCGCAAGCTCCGCCGCATAGCGCAGCGCCGGCTCCGCCGCCGGCAGCTCGCGCACGGTTCGCTGGAGGGCGAGCGTCTCTTCGGCATCGAGCACGGGCCTCAGCTCCGTGTGATCGATGGCGGTCGTCGCGCGGAGGATGCCGATCTCCTCTTCCTTGTTCGGATAGCCGATGCGGATGTCGAACAGAAATCGATCGAGCTGCGCCTCGGGGAGCGGATACGTTCCCTCCTGCTCGATCGGATTCTGCGTCGCGAGCACGAAGAACGGTTTGGGGAGATACATCGTCTCGCCCGCCGCGGTCACGTGCCGCTCCTGCATGGCCTCGAGCAGCGCGGCCTGCGTGCGCGGCGGTGTGCGGTTGATCTCATCCGCGAGCACGATGTTGGCGAAGATCGGTCCCCGCACGAAGCGGAAGCGGCGCGCCCCCGTGGACGTGTCCTCCTCCATGATCTCGGTGCCCGTGATGTCGCTGGGCACCAGGTCGGGCGTGAACTGGATGCGACGGAAGTCGAGGCGCATGGCTTCCGCGATCGAGCGGATCATCAGCGTCTTGGCGAGGCCGGGAACACCGACGAGAAGCGCATGCCCACCGGCGAGCATCGCCATCAACACCTCTTCCATCACGCGCTCCTGCCCGACAATGCGTTTCGAGACTTCGGAGCGGAGACGCGCCGCTGCGGCGAGCAGGAGCTCGCGCTTGGAGGAGTCGGAACCGGCCGGCGCTGTACCGGCGTGCGTGCCGCCAGGGGTCGGCATGCGAGCCTCCTGGCGCTTCAGCGCCGGCGAGAGACGATGATGACGCTTCCCTTGATGTCGGATCCCCACCGTCGCACGGCGTCGGCATGTGGAAGATACTGCAGCTCGGCGACATCCACCGAGGGAATGTCGCGCAGCTTGTCGCCGCCACCCACATTTTGTTCATCGATGTAGATCACGACATCCTCGCCGGTGAGCATGTCCTTGCGCAGCCAGGCCGGGCGGAGCCGGTCGACCGCATCGTAGACGGTCGGTCGCTTCGACGCTGCGATCTCCTCGGACGTGAGACGGTTCGGATCCTGATTTTCGTGCCTGGAAGCCTTGGCCGGTGTCGTCGAGTCGGATTGTGCGGCGATGCCGGTGGTGACACCGGAGGCGCACACCAGAACGAGCGCGGAGATGGTCAGGACGGATAGAGGGCGCACGAGCACCTGGGCACATGAATGACGTGACTTGCGGGTGACACAATAGTGAGGACATCCGGCACGCGGGCTACCCCTACGCTACACGGATGCCTTCTCCCATCCGCTCACCGCTCCGTGCTGTCGCGCTTCGCGTAGCTGGTGCTGTCCTCGGGCATGGCGGTCAGATGGATGTACACGTCGCCGGGGAGGTACCGGTTCGCGGCCTCCTTCAGCTCGGCGGGCGTCAACTCGCGCTCGGGATAGGGCATGGGAATTCTGTCCAGGGGGATACCGAGCCTGGTGTAACCGCTGATCGCGCTCATCCAGTAGTCGTCGTCCTGCAGCCTCGTTTCGAGCTGCCGGCGCTGCACGATCGCCGCGCGCGCCGCCTCCGCCGGCGTCACCCCGCGCACCCGCAGTGAGTCGAGCACATTGAGCATCTCGCGATTGAGTGAGTGCATGCGCTCCGGCGCAGCGTCGAAGGCGAGCACGACCCGGTAGCGCTCGTCCGGGATTGCGTACGTCTCGCTTCCGACGAACGGGCTATAGGTTCCGCTCAGCTGCTCGCGCAGCCGCACGCGCAGCCGATCGTTCACGATCCCCGCGAGCGCGCCCAGCTTTTCGCGCTCTCGCAGATACACTGAAGGCGTGTCCGGGAACGGGCCATCGAACACCAGCAGCGTCTGCGCCTTCGGCAGCTGCAGCGTGTTGAAAGTCTGATTGGCACGATGCAGGAAGGTGTGGTCTTCGGATGGAACCGGGTGCTCGTGCTTCCCGGAGCTGGGAAGGCTCGCGAGATAGCGCGCGACGAGCGGCCGCAGCTCCGCTGGCGTCGTCGCGCCGACGAGGGTGAAGGTGAAATCGCCCGCATTACCGAAGCGATCGTGGTACGCATCGACCAGCTGCTTCGTGGTGGCCAGCTCCGCGATGCCCGTCGACACCGGCAGCATGCGCGGATTCCCCTTGGCGAGCGTGATGTTGAGCTGGTCGTCGAGCGAGAACTGCGAGCCCTCGTACTTCGCGAGGCTCTGCCATCCCGCGAGCGCGGCCGTATCGAGCATCGGCGCCATGAACTGCAGGTGCATCAGCTGGAAGAGCGTTTCGAGATCTTTCGGCGACCCTGCCAGATCGATCGATTCGTCGGCGTAGCCGATGTCGACCTTCATGTCGCGGATGCCCGTGGTCGCGAGCTGTCGCGCGAGCGCGTCGTGGCTGGCGGCGCCGAGTCCGCCCGCTTCCGTCATGACGCGGGCGACCATGCGGCCCGGCGTATCGAACAGGGAGTCCGGCATCATCGAGAAGCCGCCGGGACTCCACGCACGCATCAGGAGCTCATCAGGATCGTTCTGGGTCGGCTTCACGATGACGTGCGCGCCATTGGACAGCGTCCATTCCGTGATCCCCGCCGCGTGATCCACCTTCTCGGCGACGATTCGCCCGGGCGTCGGATGCGTCGCGAGCAGAGTCGCGGAGCCGGGCTCGCGCGCGCTGTCGGGCGGAAGCGGTGTGCGATTCACCGAGTCGATGATCGCGGTCACGCTCTGTCGCGTCGGCGGGCGCACGTGCGCGAACTCGGGCAGATCGATGAGCACGCGCATCCCTGCCGGATTCCGCGAAAAGCGAGCGGCGCGCGCGAGCACCTCCGGGGTGATCGACGGGAGAATTCCGCGCGCCAGCGCGAGCTCCTGTTGCGCGCTGAGCAGCGGCCCGCCCCCGGTGAGCTCGTGCTCGACGTAGGCGTCGGCATACGCCTGCGACGCGTGTGCGGCCTCTCCCGCCGCCGCGTGCTCGAGATGGCTCAGGAGCACCGCCTTTTCGTGCGCCAGTTCGGGCTCCGGAATTCCGTGCTGCGCCACGCGCTCGAACTCCGTGAGTACCGTGCCGAGCGAGCGCTCGAGACTGTCGGGCCACGCGATGACTCGCACGCCCATGAGGTCGAGCGGGCGCACGAGCCGCCCCGTTTCCAGATCGGCGGTGATGAATGGACGCGAGGGCCGCTCGCGGATGCGCAAGATGTGCTGTTCCACCGAGCGCGTGACCAGCTGCTGGACGAGACTCTGCGCGACCGCGTCGCGGGCGTCCGCCGGCATGGGCGGCACGGGCCACAGCACTTCGACGGATGGGACGACGTTGCCGAGATACACATCGACCACCGGAGTGGAGCTCGCCGGCAGCGTCACTCTCGGGCGCGCGGCAGCTTTCGTCGAGGCCGCGATCCTCCCGAAGCGTCTTCGGATCTCGCGCAGCATCGCGGCCCGGTCGAAGTCGCCGACGACCACGATCGTCATGTTCTCCGGACGGTACCACTGCTCGTAGAAGCGCCGGATCGGCGCTGCGGTGGCGCTCTCGATGAGTGCCGTGTCGCCGATCGGCTTGCGCGTGAGATAGCGCGAGTCGCCGAAGAACACGGAGTCGACGTGCGCCTGGGCGCGCTGGCTCGCCGTGTCGGGGAGACGCATGCGCCATTCTCCCATCACGACCCCGCGTTCTGCCGTCACCTCCGCGCTGTCGATGGTGATCCCGCCGCTCGCCCAGTCCTGGACTACATCGAGCCCGTGCTCGAGGATCCGGCGATCGTCCGTTGGCAGGGTGAGCGTGTACACGGTCTCATCCTGGCTCGTGAACGCGTTCAGATCCGCACCGAAGCGCATGCCACTCGTTTCGATGAAGTCCACGAGCGAGCCGTGTGGAAAGTGCGTCGTGCCGTTGAATGCCATGTGCTCGAGAAAGTGCGCGAACCCGCGCTGATCCTCGTCCTCGAGCAGACTCCCCACGTTCACGGCCAGGCGAAGCTCCACGCGGTGCGCCGGCATCGCGTTGGGGCGAAGGTAGTAGCGCATGCCATTGGGCAGCGTGCCGGCGGTGAGTGCCGGATCGTGCAGCGTGTCGGTTGCCGCCAGCGAGCCTGCCGTGGCGACGGCGCGCGCGTCCGTTGCGGGCGGTGCGGCGAGCGCCCGCTCCGCCCAATGGCTGGCGAGAAAGACCATGAGCACCAGCGCGCCCGCGATCGTGAACGTACGTGTGCGTGGCGTCATCATCATTTTTCCCTGTGCTCGCGGTTCAGCAGAACTTCGATGAACTGGCCCAGCTCCTCTTCACGCAGCCGCCACGCATCGGCGATGATTCCTTCGGAGTCCACGAGGAACATCGACCCGCTTCCAACCCTCCAGCTCTTGCCGAAGCTGTAGCGGGTGAGGTTCGGCGTCTCCTTGTCGATGCGCCGGTCGTCGGGCGCCGGGAGTCGCCAGAACTGCGTCGTGGTGACGCCCAGCACCGCTCCCGGCACGTGATGCGCATCGACCCAGTCCCTGATCAGCGTCGCCTCGTTCTCCGGCGAGGGCGGTGACAGGTACATGAACTGGCCGTGCGTCGACATCACGATGTCGATCTCGAGTGAGGGGAAGCGCTCCGCTATGCGGCGCAGCTCCGCCATGCGCGACACGCACTCGGCCGTTGGGTGCGCA
The DNA here is from genome assembly GCA_025929535.1 of Gemmatimonadaceae bacterium. Classification (GTDB taxonomy): domain Bacteria; phylum Gemmatimonadota; class Gemmatimonadetes; order Gemmatimonadales; family Gemmatimonadaceae; genus FEN-1250. Next base: position 35,717 of record JAICLZ010000021.1, on the reverse strand, counting down.
TCGGAGGTGGACGCACTCCCGATGCACGAGGTGTGCTCGAGAAACAGAATGAGTGCAGGATGGCCCGGCGTCGGACGCGGACTGCTGCCTGCGCTCGCCGGATACCAGTGCTCGGCACTGAGCGGTGCGGCCTTGACGCCGATCGGTATCTGCAGCGCCTCGGGGCGTTCTCCGGTGGCCCGGGACCAGTTCGCGCGCTCGAGCGTCGCGTACGCCATGGTGCTCTTCTTCAGGCTGTCCATGCGCGTTCTGAAGCCCGTCAGCTCGTCGAGCGCATCGTAGATGTACAGCTGGCCGCCATTTCCATCCGCGAGGCGCTCGAACGCGTCCGACTGCCGATCGGCGAGGGTGAGCGAGTCCGCAATGCTCACGATCCACTGCGCGGCGCGCCTCGATCGCACCGTGTCACCGGCGGCCCGAGTCGAGATGAGCAGTGTGGCGTAGGTCTTGAGCCGCTCGACTCGATCCGTGCTGCTCCTGGCGCGATGCAGCAGGAGGTTCTCCGCCGCATCGAGCCTCGCCGGCCTCGCGTTCAGATAGATCTCGACGGCGCTGTCCACGACGATGCCTCGATCGCGCGCATTCCTGGCGGGGGCTGCGACGCGGCGCGCCACGAGTGCCGTCGCATCGCTATCGCGGCCGGCTGCCAGGAAGAGCGTGAGCGCCGGCGCGAAGTCGCGGATGTCGACGTTCGGCTCGACGAATCGTGCCGCGCACTGGGACGCCGTTTTGGCGACCTCCGCAGGCTCCGGATCGAGGGCCGCTCGCGGGTTGATGGGAATCGTGTCGTGCCACACCGTCAGCTCCTCCCTGCGCACCACACTTCGCTTCACCCGATCGTCCGCGGCGAGACAATCCTCCATGTTCGCGTAATGCGACACGTGGGCCGACGTGTCCGGCCATTGGAACATCGTCTGGGCGTGTGCGGGCATCGCGAACGAGACGATCGCAGTCACGATCGCGCCGCATGCGCGACACACGCGTGCACCGGCCTGGCGTGAGAAACCCGGTCGCACGAGGCTGTTCCCCTCCGGCTGAATCATCCCACTCTCCCCCTAAATGGCATCGATCGTCGACGTGAAGCTGAAATCGCGGGACTTGATCGGCGGCACGATCGCCGGAGTGAGCGGCGCTTCCTGCTCGTACGGATTCTTCACGGGCCTGAAGACCGGAACCGGAACTCCCATCTGCTCGATGCTGTTCAGCGCGAACAGCGGCGACTCGGTGAATCGAAGATTCTTCACCGCCTTCGAGATCTTTCCGTGCTCGATGAGCCAGAGCCCGTCGCGCGTGAGCCCCGTGGACAGCAAGCTGTTTCCGTCGAGCGCGCGGATGTCGGAGAAGTGGCTCACGAGCAGGCCGCGTGTCGTCGTGCCGATCATCTCCTCCACCGAGGTCTGACCTCCGGTCATTCGATAGCCCGTCAGCGCGCGGCGCGGTGCATTCACGTTCAGCTTCTCCAACGCGTAGTCGCGAAGGAAAGACAGATTCGTGAGCACTCCCTTGTCGAACCAGGTCACGGGCTCCATCCAGGGCTCGGGAAAGATTCCGAGCAGTGGATCGGCTGGGTCGTGCGTGATCGTGATGCGCTCATCGAGCACCTTGAGCCCCAGCTTCGAGCGCCAGAGTCCGAGCACATCATCGTAGGAAAGCACCCATGGCCCCTGTCCCTGCTCCGGTATCTCCCGGTACATCGACGTCGCAACGATCGCGATCAGCTCGCAGACCGCCTGCGGTTCCAGAATCACGGTGTAGCGTCCCGGCTCGAGCGTTACCGGATGCTGCGAGGCCACGCACTTGTCGAGCGCGCGCGCGGCCAGTGCGGGAGCATCGATGTGCGACCAATCGTAGCTCGACAGCCCGGCCCAGCCGGAGCCCGTGCCTTCCTTGTCTCGCACCGTCATCGAGCACTGCGCCTGCGTCCATGCGGTGTACGGAATGTCCCACGGTGCGGGCGTCGTCCCCATGCGCGTGGAGCTCAGCCTCGCATGCGAGCCGGCGCGCATCTCGAGGTAGCCCGCCGATTGCATCCCCTTCGCCTCGGCCGGCCCGATCAGCGCACGCGCCGCTTCGCCACGCGCCTCGGGCGTGACGCCGTACGTCGCATCACTCCAGATCGCCGTCTTTGGGCGCTCCGGATTCGGCAGCGGCGGCTGCGTCGGCGTCGGGCGCCGGATGATCGGCGCCAGCACCGCGCTTCGCTCGGCCGCGCGAACCGCCGCCTCGAGCGATGCGTCGTCGAGCTGATTCGTGGATACGTTGCCGCGGCCCTTGCCTACGTCGCGCCAGATCTCGAGGCGGATGTCGCGACGGTCGCTCGCGAGCGTCGTGCGGTTGCGCGCCCATCGCAACTCGCCATTCCACCAGCTCATCAGGTTGACGCTCGTCTCGCCTCCACCACTCGCAAAAGCGAACACGCGCTTCGCGATGGCCTGGCAATCCTGCTCGGAGAGAATGCGGGAGTCATCCGAGAGGCGAACGAGTCGATCGGTGCGGCCGCTCACGCCTTCCTCAACGGATCGATGAGCGTGAGCTGCTTCACCGCCGCGGGCGCGGCGGTCACACTATGGTAGCACGTCTGCGGCGGCTCTCCCTTCTGCGCGGAAACTCCGAAGCGCCTCGATGTCTTGTCGGCGGAGATCGTCAGCAGCGATTTCCAGATCTCCGTCGACCGAAAGAGAAATCCCGCCGACGGATACCGGGCGATGCGTTTGCCCTTCTTTACCTCGAAGACGGCGGCCAGTCCCAGCCCGCTCCCGTGCTGAAAGTCCATGTCGAGACTCGCGCGTTTGATGGCGATTCCATCCGGCATTCCGCTCACGAGCGCATTGAAGTCGGATGCCTCGCGCCCGGGCGCGAGCGTCAGATTGGGCACGTGCTGCATCGGCGCCTCGACCGCGCTCGGCGCGTTCGCACATCCATGCGAGTGCGCCGGCTTTCCGCTCTTCGCATACGCATCCTCGAGCCAGCCGGCGCTCTCGCGCGTCGTCTGGAAGTCGACGAGCATGCCGTTCTTCACGATGGTGAAGTCATCGGGCGCGACCCCCTCGTCATCCCACTTCGTGGTTGCCGCACCGCCGGCCTCGGACCGGTTTGCGCTCACCGACAGCAGCGGTGCGCCCGCCACGTAGCTGCCGATCATGGCGAATGGATCGTTGAGGTAGCTCGTGCCGCCCGCATTCGCCTCCAGGCCGAGCGCGCGATCGAGCTCGGTGGCGTGGCCAATGGTGCCATCGAGCAGATTCGCCATGCTGTTCTCGTCGAATACCGCGTCGAAGCGTCCGACATCGAGCGCCTTGGCGGGAAGCATCGCGTCCTCCTTCGCCTCCTCGAGGCGGAGCAGGATCTCATCGCGCAGCGAGTGGTCGCGCACGCGCGGAATCGAATCGGCGGCGTAGAGCTCCCAACCGAGGCCGGCCGCCGAGACGCAGTCGAGCGTCAATTCACTCTGCTGCTTCGTTCTCGGCAGATACACGCCGACGACGAGATCGCCCATGGTGAGATACGTGCGCTGCGTGCAGTAGCTGCCGGCCGTGGAGGCGAACGCCTTCTCCTGCATCGTGCTCAGTGCGTCGTTCCGCACGAGCCCCACGTTGGGCGCGCGCTTCGTGAAGATCTCGAGGCTCGTGAGATGGTCTTGCACCTCGAATGGTGAAATCGCGAACGGGTCGATCAGGACGGGCATCGTCCAGCTCGCATTCTTCACCACCGGTGCCGGCGCGAGCGTCACGATGCGCGGCTTGCCGAGCGCATTCGTTTTCGCCTGATGCACGGCCTCGCGACCGAGTCGCGCCATCTCGTCGGGACTCCACACCGGTCCGCTCGCGAAGCCCCAGTAGCCGTCGAGCAACGCGCGCACGCCGACCTCCATGTCCTCATCATCGTACGTGAAGAGCGGAAAGAAGCGTCGTGTTCTCGTGTGCGTGAGGCGCACGTCGGCGTACACCGCGCCCGCGCCGCGTGCGCTGTCGAGCGCGCGCGCCGCGAGCGACGCGAGCCGCGGGTCTTCGATTGGCGGAAGGGGCTCCGCCGCGCGGCCGAGCTGCGCGTAGAGCGGGCGAGGCACCGCCGCCATCGCGGCCGCGGCCACTCCGGTTTTCAGGAAGGTACGTCTGTTCAGCGACATGTCTTGGTCGTCAGGGAGTATGCTCGTCGGCGATGACAATCGTGCCGGTCGACCCGAAAATCGTGCTGTGGAACGTGTAGGTGCCGGGAATGGGAAAGCTCCGCGCGCGCAGCCCCGTGAGGCCGCTGTCATCGGTCGGGTCCTTCACCCACGCGTCGATGTTGCCCGTGCCGCACAGCGTGTCGACGAACGGACAGTCCCTCTGGTCCTCCGCGACGTTCGTCGGGTCATCGAACGTGACGTCGGTCGGGAGCGCCGTCACGTTGCCGAAAAGCACGATCGCGCCCGGCCCGAGCTCCACGATGTTCGGCGAGAACACGTTCACGGTCTCACCGCTCGCATTGACTTGTGAGACGATCTCGAGCGCGATCGTGATCGGATGGCCGATCGTGTACGGCACCGTATCCGACTTCGTCACGCCATAGACGTTCGTCGTCGCATACACCGTGACCTTTCCAGGCCGGTTCGGCGCCAGAAATCCGGTTGTGCGGTCGATCGTCGCGACCTCCGGATCGGAGCTCGTGAAGTAGACGGATACATCGCTGATCGGCGTACCGTCCGCCGCCGCGGCGCGCGGAACGATCGTAACGGCGGATGCGGCGGCGACCTTCGCACTGTCGCCGACATCGGGATGAATCGTGAACGTCGCGAGCGCCGGCGGAGCCGCGTCCTCGGTGATGTTCAGTACCAGCGTGTCCGCATGGAGAATGTTGTTCTCCTCGAGCGAGGCCACGATCTGCACCTGATCGCCCGCGCCGATCGCATGCACCAAGCCCGTGGAATCGACGAAGGCGCGGTCCAGATCGAGCGATGTGTACGTCGGCCGCCCCAGATCGGAAATGGGCGTCCCCGAAATCGTGCGCGGCGTCGCGACGATCCGCACGGTATCGTACGGCGCGACGGTCGACAGTGTCACGGCATGCTCGTTCAGCGTGAGCTGCCAATAGAGCGTCGTCGGGTCCTGCGCCGGCGGCGGCGTGACCGGAGGATCTCCCGAGCAGCCTGCCGCGGTGAGCGCCAGCAGCAACGCACAGCCGAGGCGTGCGCGCATCGTGTGACGTGGCGGAGGCATCATCTCAGGCTCCTCGGCCCTGGCATCCGGTGAACAGCGGATTGCTCATTCGCTCGCTACCCGGAATCGGCGCCGTGATGTCGTTGCCGTACGTGTTGAACGCTCCGGGATAGAGTCCCGTGGGATACACGTGATTGGGCTCACGTCCGTACTCCCGGATGAGACGTCGCAGATCTCCCTGCCGCGTGCCGGTGAGAAAGAGCCAATAGCCGCGCTCCTGAAAGAGGAGATTCACGCGCCCATCGGCCGTTCCGGGATCGGTCAGCGGGGCCAGGCCCGGAACGCCACCCGTGCCGGCGTGCCAGAGCGTATCGGTCTTCGTGTTGTCGTTGGGATCGGGCTGCGTGTCGAACGTGCCGTCCGTGCGAAGCACGTCGAGCGTCGTCAGCCATCCGCTCTCGTTCGCGTGGAGTTGCGCCTCGGCCTGGATGAGGCGAGCCTCGATGCCGCTCGCAATGACGATCGGCCCATCCCCCGCGAGCGAGTACTTCGCCGGATAGATCAGTGCGCGACCGTTCTGATTGACGCCGCCATCGACCCACGCCGAGCGCGGATCGCCGCTCGATATGAACGGCAGGCCGTTGCCCCCCTCGGCGTCCACCATGGTGGAGAGCATCCCGCTGTTGAACAGGCTGAAATCGCTGTACGCAAAAGACCGGTTCACGAAATCGTTGAGCGATCCCGGCGCTGACGACTGGTCGTAGAGCAGCGCGTACTGAAAATCGTCAGGCACACTCGCAGCGGCGGTCGCGGCATCGCCGAAGTTGCCCAAGGCGAGCAGTGCGCGCGCCTTTCCCACCCGCGCGAAGTTCAGAATGCGGTCGCTGTCGGCAGCGAGCGTGAGCGCCGAGTCGAAGAGGGCGACGGCAGCCTTGTAGACATCGGCCGTCGTCGATCCCGGCTTGTACGTGAAGTCCTTGCCGTAGTCGAGCGTGCTGAGTGGTACGCCCGAGCAGAAGAGATCGGCGAGATAGACGTCGGAGTACGCCTCGAGTGCATCGAGATGTCCCTGCTGCGCGTTGGAGCCGGCGGGGATGAATTCCATGAGTGCGCCGCGCGACTCGCGCGACTGCCCACGAGTCTTCTGCAGCGCTCCGTAGACGCCGGTGATCTCGCCCGGGGTGATGTTGTCATCGCCGGACCCACCGTATTCGGGCATGAAACGGCTGTCGATGAGCATGGGCTGGGACACGTTGCCGATCTGTCCGAGATCGCCGGCTCGCAGCTCGTCGGTGAGCAGGCCGGAGACGGGGATCATCGAGGTCGCGGCTCCGCCTACGGCTGTGCGGAAGAGCAGGAGTGCGCCGCGATACGCGGCGAGCGCGCCCGCAGGCGTGTGCGTCTGCGCAGGATCCGGCACGTCCGGCGGCAGCTGTGCGTTTCCGACGAGATTCTCGGGGGAGCACGCGGACAGTGCCGCGGCCGCGCCTGCCGCGAGCATCGCCCGGACCGCGAATCTGCGCATCGTCATCATCGCCATGGGAGTCTCCGCCTCAGTAGGTAACGTGGACGGCGAGCGACCACGCGCGCGGCTGCGGGAGCACACCCGTGTCGAGCGTGCTGTTGCCCGTTGCGTACGCGTTCACGTTTGGATCCTTCCCCTTGTAGTTCGTGAACAGCCCGAGATTCGTGCCCTGCAGCGCGATCGAGAGCGAGCGCGCACCGAAATGCGACGCGAAGCTCGAGGACAGGTTGTACGCCAGCGACACACTGGAGATGCGCCACGTGCTCACCGTCTGCATCAGCCCGTACGCCGTCTCGTTCATCACGACTGCCGCAGCCTGCTCGGCGAACGATGAATTCGGATCGCTCGTGCCGGGCGAGAAGATGCTCTGTCCCGCCGTGCTGATCGTCTGATTGATCTGCGTGAGCCCCGACTGGTAGCTGAGGGCGCCACTCAACGACACGGCGCCGCGCAACAGCGACAGCGTCGAAAAGAAGTTCGCCTCGTAATTCGGCTCGTTTCCGCCCATGAACACGAGTGTATCGCCGAGCAGCACCTCGTCGCGCTCGATCTTTCCGTCCTGATTCGCATCCGCAAAGCCGAGGATCGGCCGCGCCCAGCGTCCGAACAGCGGATAGCCTGCAACGATGCGTGCATCGCTCGTCCCGAACGGCAGAACGCCGTCACCCAGCTTCGTGACCATGTTGTGATTGCGCGTGACGTTCACGGCGGCCGTCCAGGTCACCGGATCCGTGCGCAGCAGCTGGGCGCTGACCGTGGCCTCGACGCCGGTGTTCCGCACGGTCCCGATGTTCAGGAGCTCGTGCACGCCTGGCCCGTACACCGACGGCGCCACGGGCACCTGCTCGAGCGCATCGAAGCGCATTTTCCGGTAGCCGCTGAACCCCACCGAGAGCTGCCCGTGCAGGAAGTCGGCGTCGAATCCGCCCTCCACCTCCGATGACCGCTCGGGGCGGATCTGCGAGTTGCCGATCGTCGAGACCTGCGTGACGTCGATGAACCCGCCGTCTTCCCATGGTCTCGAGCCGCTGTACAGCCGCAGATGGTCCCCCGGCCCGGGCCACACGCCCGCGCGCCCGTACGCGGCGCGCACGCGCAGCACGTCGAAGAAATGCTTGAACGGAAAAAACGGCTCCTGCGAGAGGAGCCACGAGATACCGACCTTCGGAAAGATCGGGACGCTCACGTTCGAGCCGAACGTCGAGCTGCCATCGATCCGCAGTCCCGTCGTGATCGTGAACCGGTCGTGCGTGAAGTCCGGCTCGACGTACCAGCCGAAGCTCGTGATGTCGGTGTTCAGCTGTGTCGAGTACGCGATCTGCTCGGCGCCGTTCACCGAGCTCGTTCCCTCCGCGAGCCCCGTCACCCCCGTTTCGAGCGCCGCGAGGGACGTGCGCGTGTAGTTGGCGCCCGTCGAGAGCTGGAGATGAAAGCCGAGCGGCAGCGGCGCGGTCCCCGTCGCACGAACATTCACGCTGCTCACGACGGTGCTGCCGCTTCCGGTGAACAATCGGCCGACGCTGTCGGAGCTCGGGACGAAGCCGCGAGGGACCAGCTGGTCATCTCGGCGGGTGATGACATTGAGCCCGGCATCGGCAGCCGCGGTGAGCCACTTCAGCGGACGCCAGTTGAAGTTGGCGGCGTTCGTGAAGTTCGTCGCGTCATCCGTGGAGCGCACGTAGAAGTCGGGGAGCAGCTCGTTCGTCGTGCTCAGCCCATCTCCGTAGGCGCGCCAGTACGTTCCCGATGCACGATCGATGTACGTCGTCATCAACGTCGCGATCCCCTGCTCGAGGCTCGAGCGCTGCTGCGTTTCGCGCGTGAGCGTCATCGTGAGCGACGCATCCGTTTTCGCGCCGAGCTTCGCAGCGAGCCGGCTCGAGCCGCTCCACCGGCGGAGCTGGTCGGGGCGCGTCATCCACGAGAACGGAGCTTCTCCGTGCAGAGCGGTGAACCGGTCTGCCTCAACGGTTGGGAGCCCGATGATTCCTTCATCATTGTCATAGCTGCCGGTGATCGCGTATGTGAGCGCGTCGCTGCCCCCGGACACGCCGAGCGACAGGTTCGAGTTGCCGCCGTGCCGCAGCAGCGTGTAGCGATCGTCGTTCAACGCCTGGAAACGCACGAGACTGTCCGCCCGGCAGCCGGTCGCCGTGAGCGGGCAGAGGGTGGTGGCGAAGCTGCGCAGGTCGGTCCCCCATCGATACAACCCCTGCGGATACTGCCCGGGCATGTACGACAGACCGTGCGAGGCGGCCACCGACCACCGCGCCGGTCCCGCGTGCCCCTTCTTCATCGTGATCACAATGACGCCATTTGCGGCATCGGGCCCGTACAGCGTTGCCGCCGACGGGCCCTTGAGCACTTCGACCGTCTGGATCGCTTGCGGATCGATCTGATCGAGCGGCGATGGCGTGGCCCTGTACTCGGCTCCGCCGAGCAGATTCCCGGCCGAGCCACGCCCGGAGGCCAGGTTCGCGCTCGTCGAGTCCGATTGCGCGGAGAACACTCGAACGCCATCCACGATCACGATCGGATCATTGTTGCGGAGCATGCTGCTCGTGCCGCGCAATCGTAGCCGGCTCGGATCTCCCGGCGCGCCCGACGTGCGCTGCACCGTCAGTCCCGGCACCCGCCCCTCGAGCAGATCGGTCACGCTGGAGATCGGCTGCGTGCGCACGATCGAGTCGGCATCGAGCTTCGTGATGTCGTTGGCGAGCTCGTATCGCCGCTGTTGCCCGGTGGCGGTGGTCACCACTTCCTGCAGCCGCGTCATCCCCATGTGCATGAGAAAGTCGAGCCGGATGTAGCCGGAGTCCGGCACCACGGTAGTGTGCTCCACCGGTGAGTATCCCAGAAAGCGGACAGTCACGACGTGTAGCCCCGACGGCACGTGCTGGATCAAGCCGTAGCCCTGATCCGAGGTCGTTGCCGTGAGCTTCGTTCCCTTGATGTTGATCACCGCACCAAGGATGTCGCTTCCCGTAACCGTATCGGCCACATGCACGAGCACCGCCGCGAATCCCATCGAGTCCGCAACCGGCAGCTCGGCGTGCTTCACGCGGCCCTTCACGAGTAGCACCGTCTCGCTGGTCGTCATCACCGCGATCACACCCGTGCCGCGCAGCACATGCTCCAGCGCGTCGCGTGCGGTGATGCTGTCGGCCTTGATCGTCACGCGCCGGTCCACCGGCACGATGCGCGGCGAGTAGGCCAGTCCGAGCTGCGCCTGCTGGTCGATCTCGTGCAGCGCATCGCGCAGCGGCACGTTTGCGAGATCGAGCGTCACGCGCCGGTCCAGCGGCTGCACGTCGATCGAGGCGCCCGCGGACGCGCGATCCGCATGCTCCCCGCGCGACGATACGCTCGCGCTGCTGCGCAACTTCGGCGGCGCGACCTGCGCTCCTGCCGCGACGGCCATCCGGAGGGTGGCACTCATGACACACAAGAGCAGTACCGAACGACGCACGCGTACGACCTCCGTGTGGGGGCGTTGGTCTCAGAGTGATACGAATGAGCTGCTTCGGTCCGTTCGCGACGCGCTCGCCCGCTTCAGGGACTGTTGGTCGTGAAGCGCACCGTTCGCCCGTTTCGGGCGACCCGGGCGCCGAGCGCTCCCGCAACGATCGCGAGTGCTTGATCAGCGGATTGATTCGTGAACGACGCCGTGAGCGGCGTGTTGGCCAGCGCGCTGTCACCCAGCGCGATGTCGATGTCGTACCACCGCTCGAGCTCGCGCGCGACATCGCGCAGCGGGCGCTCGTCGAACGCGAGCCGGCCATTGCGCCAGGCGAGCGCGCGCTCCGAATCGACATCGTCGCTCACCTGCACGTTGCCCTGGCTGTCGATGCGCCCATCTGCCCGCGACTCAGCTGCGTCGATGGCGCGCGCGCCGCCGACGTATCCGCGATCCGGAGCGCGACCTGGCCCGACTCCACGATCACCACCGCCGCAGAGTCGCCCGGGTACGCACGCACATCGAACTCGGTGCCGAGATCTTCGGAGATGCTGCCGCCAGCGGCCACGCGGAACGGTCGATGGGCATCGTGCTGGACGACGAAATAGCCTTCTCCATTCAACGTCACCGTGCGAGTCGTCGCGCCGTAGCTCTGCGGTACCAGCAGCTGGCTGTCCGTGCTGAGCCACACGCGCGTCCCGTCGATGAGCGTTATTTCCGCGCGCTGCCCGCGCGTCGTGGTGTACGCCCTCGGCGGCGCCGTCTCGGCCATCCGAAGCTCTTCGGCGTGCTTCCACCATCCGGCCGCGCCGGCGGCGACGAGCAGCCCCGCGGCCAGTGAGGGCCAGAGCCAGGGCGTGCGCCGCGCATGCCGCATGCGGAGGCTCGGCAGCGCGACCGGGGAGCGCGCGGCGCGGCGCGCTTCGGCGCGGCGGGACTCCAGCGCCAGCCAAGCGGCCTGTTGATCGATCTGCGGCAGCGGCGTTGCGGCTTCGGACCACACCCGGCGCATCGACGCGAGCAGGCTCGCGTGCGAGGCATCCGTGGCGATCCACGCGTCGATCGCCTTCGCCTCATCCGCCGTGCACTCGCCGCTCAGATACCGATCGACGAGAGTCCAGTCCGGGTCGGCGCCCATGAGTCGAATCCGGGGCTCGGGGGTCGAATGCGTCATGCGGTAGATACCGGCGCCGGAAGGCTCACCCCTACGTGCGAACTCACAGCCACTCCGCGAGCGCCGCGCGCAGCAGTCGGAGCGCCTTGCCTATTTGAATCTCGACCGTCTTCGGTGAGGTCTGCATGGTCTGCGCGATCTCGGCGTAGCTCAGGTGGCGCTGGCGCCGGAGCAGGAACGCCTCGCGGCAGCGCGGCGGAAGCTTCCCGATCGCGCGATCGATGGCGATCGCCATCTCGGTCTCGCGAATGGCGGCGTCCGCGCTTCCTGACTCGCCGAGGGGCTCGAGCGCATCGATCTGCGCCTCGGCGCGCCAGCGGTCCTCTGTTTGCGAGCGCGCGAGACGGTTGAGGGACACGTTGCGCGTGACGGCGTAGAGGTAGCCGGTGAGCGACTCCGTGAGCAGAAGGCGCTCGCGATGCATCCAGATGCGGAAGAACACCTCCTGCACGATCTCTTCACCCGACCCGCCGGCACGATCGATGCGCGATGCGTAGACGCACAGCTCCCGATAGTAGCGAGCGAAGAGCTGCGCGAAGGCCTGCTCCTCGCCGGCGCGGATGCGCGCCACGAGACCTCTGTCCAGCTCCGCGACGATGGGGAGAGTCATTCGAGACACGAGGTAGGCGCCGGAGGCCGCCGGTTGGCTGCGCAGCGTGACATGGATCGAAGCTCGCGCGCACGAAAGGCGCAACGAACCGGCGTGTGTACTACCGGCGAAGGTCGAAGCTCCCCTATTCGCCGCCGGAATTTCGCGCAAAAGTTACAGGGGGGGAGCGGCCGGGCCGTGATGTCGGATGCAATTTCCCCTTTGAACAGCGGGACGGCCGCACGAACGTAGGGGTTGGCGGCCGGCGTGTTGTCTAAAGGAGTGCCGGCCCACCGCGCTCGGGCGCCCTGCCATCTCATAGTACGGTCCTCAACGATGTCCGACTCGCTTTCGCTGGGAATGCGTCTCTTTCGCCGTCATCCCGCGCGGCCACCCGGTCCGAAGTCCCGCTACCCGGGGCAGTTTCTCGTCACGCTCGCCACGGACAAGCTCGCGCTGTTCGGTGGCATGGCAAAGAGTGGTGATGTCACCCAGATCATCATCGGGCCGCAGCCAGTCGCCCTGCTGTCGCATCCCGACGACATCCAGACGATGCTCGTGACCAGGCAGCGCTCGTTCGTCAAGGGACGCGCACTCGAGGTCACCAAGGTATTGCTCGGTGAAGGACTGCTCACGAGCGAGGGAGAGCAGCATCTCCGGCAGCGGCGCCTCATCCAGCCCGCGTTTCACCGCGACCGGCTCACCGGATATGGCGCCTCGATGACCGAGCTCGCCGACCGGCAGCAGCGGAGCTGGAACGCGAACGAGCTGCTCGACGTGCACGAGCAGATGATGCGCGTGACGCTCGCCATCGCTGGCCGCACGCTGTTCGACGCGGACGTGGAGGGCGATGCGCACGATGTCGCCGAGGCGCTCGAGCTGTCGCTGCGCATGTTCAATCGCGCCATTCTGCCGATGGGGATGCTGTTCGAGTTCGCGCCGATTCCGTGGGTGCGCGAGCTCCATCGTGCACGACGTCGCATGGATGCGCTCATCCACCGGCTCATTCAGGAGCGCCGAACGGAGGGTCGCGATCGCGGAGACCTGCTGTCGATGCTCATCAATGCGCGCGACGAGGAAGGCGATCGGACGGGAATGAGCGACCGGCAGCTCCGCGATGAGCTGATCACACTGATGCTCGCCGCGCACGAGACCACTGCCAACGCACTGACGTGGACATGGTATCTCCTGTCCCAGCATCCGGAAGTCGAGGCCACACTGCACGCAGAGCTCGACCGGGTGCTTGGCGGTCAGCTCCCGACGGCGGCGGACTTGCCGGCGCTCGCGTACACGAGACAGGTGCTCGCAGAGTCGATGCGCCTTTTCCCGCCAGCGTGGGCCGTGGAGCGGCGCGCCATCGAAGACGTCGAGATCGGCGGCTACACGATCGCCAAGGGAACCGTCGTGCTCGCGTGCCAGTACCTCGTTCACCGGGATCCGCGCTGGTGGCGCGATCCCGAGCGTTTTCGTCCCGAGCGCTGGACGGAGCCGGCGGCGGACCGCCCGAAGTTCGCGTACTTCCCGTTCGGCGCGGGCACGCGGATTTGCATCGGTGAGCACTTCGCGTGGATGGAGGGGATGCTCGTGCTCGCGACCATCGCGCAGCGATGGCGCTTGCGCTACGAGGGGGCCACACCGCCGGCCCCGCAGCCGCTCGTCACGCTGCGGCCCCGCGATGGGCTCGCCATGCGACTCATCGCACGGCGCGGCGCGACGGCTGGCACAAGCTGAGATTGGGATCCTGAAGCGTTTGTCCTCGGCACTCGAGTGGCTGGTTACAGACTTTTATAACTATACAAGTACTTGATGGCGCCGGGGTTCGGCACCAAGCTTCACCCATGTCCAATCGACTGAACGAGACGACAGCTTCCTCCGTTGAAGAGCGGGCCCTGGTCTTCAAGGCCATCGGAGATCCCACTCGCGTCCGCATCATCGAGCTGCTGCGCGCTCAGAGTGAGGAGATCACCGGAACCGAGATCGCGGAGCATGTCGGCGTGAGCCTCGCGCTGCTCTGCCATCACTCGAGCGTTCTGGTCGAGGCCGGATTGGTGAACAAGCGCAAGGAGGGCCAGACCTCCTACTGGACGCTGAATCGTGAGGCATTGGCGTCGGCGCTCGGATCACTTGCAGGGACGGAGCCCAGCGACGGCTAGCGGCTATCACGCCGCTGGACGTTTCAGGCATTGCTGTGGAGCACGCGTATTGCATTGTCTCGAAGTAACAACATCCCCCTCGAGGCACCAATGCACCGTCACAGCGTTTTTTCCCTGGCCGCAAGCGCAGTCATTGTCGCCGCCGCTGCCTGCAATCCTTTTCACAAACCTGCGAACAAGATCACGGTTCAGGACATTCCCGTCGGCGAGCGCTGGAACGCATCTCTCGCAACGCCGTCCGGACTCCAGGGCGCGGTCCAGGTACACGGCACCGGCTACCTCGCACGCGATCCGGGCGGCTCGAAGGCCGTGATTCACATCTCGAACGCCACGCCGGGCGGCGTGCATCCGTGGTCCATTCGCACGGGGCTCTGCGGTGCGGACAACCCGGTGTTCGGCGATGCGTCTGCGTATCCGAATCTGAAGGTCGACAAGGACGGCACCGCACAGACCAGCGCCAATCTCTCCGCTCCATTCCCGACGAGCGGCGACTATTCGCTCGAGGTGCGCGCATCGCCCACGAACATGGGCACCGTCATCGCCTGCGGGAATCTCGCTCCGCCAACGCAGTGAGCGGTGCTCGGCAACGTGCGGCTGCGTGCCGCACTCTTGCGCGTTTTGAGCAGCCATCGCACATTGCGCGCATGACCACGCACGCCACGAGCTACCTGGCCTACTTTACCAGCTTCTGGGGATATCCCCCCGGGAGCCGGTAGCTCGTACCCAGCGGTCGTTCAGCGACCAGGCGGTGCGTCACCTCGGCTCCCGGAGAAATCCGGGAGCCTTCTTGTTTTGAGGCCCCTGCAATGATCATCGTGACCAAGTCGAACGTCTCCGAATCCGAGCTCGACAACATTCGACAGCGCGTCGAGTCGCTCGGACTCAAGACGCACATCACCCGCGGCTCCCACCGCGTGGTGATCGCCTGCGTGGGCGAAGACAATGCGATGGCGGAAGTCCCGCTGCTCGCGCTCCCCGGCGTGGAGAGCTTCACGCCGATTCTTCGCCCCTACAAGCTCGCGTCGCGCGAGTTCGGCCACCCGGACGAGCCCACGATCGTGCGCGTCGCACCGGGCGTCGCCTTCGGCGGCCGCACCATTCAGGTGATCGCCGGTCCCTGCTCCGTGGAAGGAAGCGAGATGCTCCTCGACACCGCGGTCGCAGTGAAGGACGCCGGCGCGACGCTTCTGCGCGGCGGCGCATACAAGCCGCGCACGTCGCCATACGCTTTTCAGGGGATGGGCGAGGCCGCGCTCGAGCTCCTCGCCGCCACGCGTGCGGAGACGGGGCTTCCGATCGTCACCGAGGTGATGGACACCCGCCAGGTCGACACGGTGTGCCGCTATGCCGACATGCTGCAGATCGGCGCGCGCAACATGCAGAACTTCGCGCTGCTGGCCGAGGTAGGACGGACGAAGAAGCCGGTGCTGCTCAAGCGCGGACTCTCCGCAACGATCAAGGAGCTGCTCATGGCGGCGGAGTACGTCATGGCGAGCGGCAATCAGGATGTGGTGCTGTGCGAGCGCGGCATCCGCACCTTCGAGACGGCCACGCGCAACACGCTCGATGTCGCAGCCATCCCGGTGCTCAAGGAAGAGACGCATCTGCCGGTGATCGTGGATCCCAGCCATGCGGGAGGGCGCGCGGCGCTCGTTGCGCCGCTCGCGTTCGCGGCCATCGCCGCGGGCGCGGACGGCCTGATCGTCGAGGTGCACCCGCGTCCGGAAGACGCGCGCTCCGACGGCGACCAGTCGCTCGACTTCCCCGCCTTCGCCGATGTGATGTCGCGTCTGGCTCCGTTCGCGGAAGCTGCGGGGCGCACGATGCACCAGCAGGCGCATCAGTCAGCGCATGCGCCGTCGCACGAGCGCGCGTGACCACGCCTTCCCGCATCGCCTTCCAGGGAGAGCTGGGCGCGTTCAGCGAGGAAGCCATTCGAAATCTCGATCCGCTCGCGATTCCGGTTCCATGCCGCGAGTTCATCGACGTCGCGCAGGCGGTGGAGAGTGGCGATGCCGATGCGGGGATGCTGCCCATCGAGAATACGCTCGCAGGCTCGGTGGTGGGCAGCTACGACGCCCTCACCGCGTGCGAATCGCTGCACGTGACGGCGGAGACGGTCGTGGAGATCCATCACTGCGTGCTCGCGCCGCCCGGTGCGGCGCTCGCGTCGCTCACGACTGTCGAGAGCCATCCCGTTGCGCTCGCCCAGTGCACGCGATGGCTGCGCTCGCATCCGGCGATCACCGCGCGTGCGGCGTACGACACCGCGGGCGCCGCGCGCGATGTCGCGCAGCGGAGCGATCCGCGCTCGGCCGCGATCGCCGCGGGTGGCGCCGCCGCGCGCTACGATCTCGAGATTCTCGCGGCGAACATCGAGGATCGAAGCGACAATCAGACCCGCTTCCTGATGGTGGCGCGAGCGCCGCACGTACCCGAGCACGGAGTGCCGGCCAGAACAGCGCTCCTCATCACCACGCCGAACGTTCCCGGCGCGCTGCTCCGGGTGCTCGAGCCCCTCGCCGCCAACGGGATCAACATGAGCAAGCTCGAGTCCCGTCCTGCGGAAGAGCCCTGGCACTACCGCTTCTTTCTCGAGCTCGATCATCCCGCTGCCGATCCGTCGCTCGCCACCGCACTCCATCAGCTTCGCGGCGCCACCGAATCCCTCCGCGTACTGGGCACCTACTCCCGCTGGCTCGCTGGACGAGAGCGGGTGCACGTTGCAGATTAGCCGCACCCCAAAACCGAATTCGAGGTTGCAAATGTCGCTTTTCGATTCGCGGTCACTTCTGCCGCTCGTCGCCTTGCTCGCGGCCTGCGCCACTAAGGATGCGTCCAAATCCGCGAACGCATCCGACTCCACAACCGCCGTCGCGGCTGCCAAGCCACACCAGATGACGGTCGTCGCAACGGACTACAAGTTCGACGCACCCGATGAGGTGCCAGCCGGCATGATGACCATCCATCTCGTCGACAACGGCTCGGAGCTGCACCATGTCGCCTTCGTCAAGCTGAACGATGGAAAGTCCGTCACGGACATCGAGCAGGCCATGAAGACGAATGGACCCATGCCGAGTTGGGCCGTGGATTACGGCGGCGTGAACCCTCCGCATCCCGGGGGAGGAATGGCCACGACCACTCAAATGCTCGAGCCGGGGAACTACGCGCTGATGTGCTTCGTCCCGTCTGCCGATGGCGTACCGCACTTCGCGAAGGGAATGGTGCGGCCACTCACGGTCACTGCGTCGAAGGATGCGTCCACGCCGGCTCCCGTGGCGGACATCGACATGACGCTCAACAACTATTCGTTCACCACCTCCAAGCCGATCACCGCGGGGAGGCATACGATCAAGATCGAAAACGCCGCCTCGCAGTCACACGAGTTGGTGATCGCGCGGCTGGCGCCCGGGAAAAAGGCCGAGGATCTTCCGGCGTGGGTCGAGAAGCAGGTGGGTCCGCCGCCCGGCGAGCCGATCGGCGGCGTGCCCGCCATGACGAAGGGTGCAACGGCGTTCGTTACCGCCGACTTCACACCCGGCGACTACGCGTTCGTGTGCTTTCTACCGGATGCGAAGGACGGCAAGCCGCACTTCACGCACGGCATGGTCAAGCAGGTGCACGTCGAATAGCCGGAACGCTCATCGCGTGGCGAGAATCGACTGCGCGCGGCCGAAGGCGCCGCGCGCAGCTTCCACCTCGCTGCTCGTGACTGCCGCAAGGCGATAATAGCCTTCGTCGCCCCACTTCGTTGCGGCCACCGTACGCACCAGCACGCGCTGCAGCATCACATCCGTCGCACTGTCCGTCGGAATCGCGACACCGTTCTTCGTCGCGAAGGCGCGGAAGTCCGTGGCCGCAGCAGGCGGCAGCGTCGGATTCGCGGCCAGCGCCTCGACAGTCGTGAGCGCGGCGGCGTTTGCAGTCACCCAGCCACCCGTCCACCTGAGCAGCAGGTCGTCCTCCGACGCGCGGGCGAGCCAGTTTGGTGCCGCGGGCACATCCGGCAGGCGAAGATCGGGATAGATGCCGCCACCGCCGTACACCACGCGGCCGCCATCGGTTTTGCACGAGGGACGGCTCGCCGTATCGCGATCGGCTCCAGCGAGCCGGTAGTAATCGTGGAGCGACACGCCATGATACTGCCGCTGCACGATGCGTCCGCAGGGAGTGCGCACGTGCCCGACTACGAGCTCGATGATCGAGCCGTCCGCCATCGGGAATCCACGCATCAGCAGCGACTTGCCGAACGTCGTGTGGCCAACGATGAGCGCCCGGTCGTGATCCTGCAGCGCGCCCGCCACCAGCTCCGACGCGCTCGCCGTTCCCGAATTCACGAGCAGCACGATCGGGTATCTGCGCTCGCTCCTCCAGAAGGAGCGCGACACGCGCCCCGTGTCGGTCTCCGCGGACTTGCGCCCTTCCGCCGTGTACACGATCGCCCCCTTCGGCAGGAACTCTCCCGCGACGTGCGCCGCCTCGGCCACGCTTCCGCCGCCATTGTCGCGCAGGTCCAGGATGAGTCGCTTCATTCCCTTGCCTTCGAGCTTGCCGAGGGCGTCGTGCAGATCGTCGGCGACCTTGTCGCTCATGAAGTTCGAGATCCGCACGTACCCGGTCCCCGCCGCCTGATCGAGCATGAACACTGCCGGCACTGCGGAGCTCTCTTCGACTTTCTCGCGCTTGACGCTGCGCTCCAGTCGCGCGAGTGACCCATCCGAGCGAAGCCGCTCGAGCGACAGCGTGGTGCTCGTGCCCTTGTCTCCGGCGAGCATGACGTTCAGCTCATCGGCGCTCTCGGCGACCACGGGCTTTCCGTCCACCGCCACGAGCTCGTCGCCGGGAAGAATGTCCTGGCGCGCGGCCGCGGTGCCCGAGGCGATGGCCGAGACGATCGGCGCGCCGCTGCGGTATTCGAACTCGACGGGTACCGGAAACAGCTTGCCCGCCTTGTACGCCGCCTCGCGCGCCGGCGACAGCCGCACGAACGGAATCACGAAGGAGTGCGGATCGGCCGCGTGCACCATCCCCTGGATCGCAGCCATGAGCAGCTCGTGGCTGTCCACGGAATCCGGATGATTCACGCGGATCTGATTGAGCACCTGCGAGAACATCTGCAGATCCTCGTACGTCGTGCGCTTGCGGATGACGGTGGTGTCGGGAGCCGCGGCCTGCGCGCGCAGCTGCGGAGCGATGAAGGCGACGAGGAGCGAAACGGTGCCGAACACTCGCGATGCGCGCATGATCAGTGGGGTTGGGTTGAGGCCACGCTCGACGTCAGCTTCGCGAGCCGCGCCTTGATCCGTGGAAGCTGCGGTTCCGAACGAGCAGCGAGTGCGATGTACGCCTTGTACTCCGCGATTGCATCGTCCGTGTAGTTCTCGACATCACTCATCATCGCGAGCATGAGGTGCGGTGATCCATAATAGGGATCGAGCGCAATAGCCTTCATCAACTGCTGCGCCGCCTCCCCATCACGGCGAGCGCTCACGAGCACCTCGGCATAGCGATACCGAAGCGCGGGATCTCGCGGTGCGAGCTGCACTGCGAGATCGATGTCGGTGAGCGCGTTGGTGGTGTCGCCCTGCTCGAGCTCGAGGCCTGCGAGTCGGTTGTGCGCGGTGTAGAAGGAGAGATCTTCCTGCAGGGCACGACCGTAGGCTTCACGCGCGAGATCGAAACGCCGATCGTGCTCGTAGATGATACCGAGAGACTCGTCGAAGATCGCCTTCGACAGATAGATGGGCTGGAACGATCCGGAGTCCTGCGCCTGCAAGATGGAAATCGCTGCCGTCATTTCCGTGCTCGCGCTGTCGAGCTCGTGAAGCTGGAAGAAGATGCGAGCACGCTTCGCATGCAGGTCGACGCGCTCGAATGCGAGCCCCCCCTTCACCATCGCGGCGTATTGCTTGTCCTTGGCGTTCGGCTTCTTCTTCGCGGGTGGCTCGCCGAACAGGTTGGATGCGTAGAGCTCGAAGGCGTAGGAGTCGAGTGCCTCCTGAAATCGTCCTTGCGAATACGCGATCGATGGCTGCGCCGCGGCCGCGTGTACCCGTCGCGCTACGGCCTGTGCCTTCAATTCCGGCTTCATCTTGGGATTCAACGTTCCGATCTCGGCTTCGATCGTCCGTTTCATCAAGGCGCGGTCGAGACTGCTGAAGAGAAATGGGTTCACCACGTACGCACGGTAGATCAGCGAGTCGAGCTCGAGCTGCTCACCGGTGCGCTTCTCGTGAGGGCGGCGGCCATGACCCAGATACGACGCGAGTTGCGGATCGCTCATGGAAACCAGCGTCGCCGTCCAGAGCGCGTACATCGCATCTCCGGACGTGGGATCTATACGCGAAGCCCAGTAGAACGCACGCACGGACTCCTGTGGGTCGTCGTCGATCCGCTTCATTCCGTACTCGTAGTTCGCCTGCGCGCTGTTCGTGTCGACGCCCGGATCGAGCCTGGGGCGCGCGGGAATCACGGCGCTGTCCGCGCGTTGCGCGCGCACGGACGTGGCGGCGAGCGCCACGAGGAGTGTCGCGGCGAACAGCCTCGAGGTACCGCTCAAGGTGTTGCGGCCGTCGACGAAACGGCAGCCGCGAGCGCGGACAGTCGTCCCTTGACGAACGGGAGATTCGGATCCGATCTCGGTGCGAGTGCCACGTACTGCTGGTATTCATCCGCCGCATCCTGTGCGTACTGTTCCACGTCGGCGATTCGCGCGAGCAGCAGGTGCGGAGCCGCAAAGTACGGATCGGCCGCTATGGCACTCTTCAACTGGGCGGCGGCAGCGGCATCGTGTCCCGTTCCCACGAGCGCGACGGCGTACTCGTAGCGAGCCACGACATCTTTCGGTTGTAGCTGCACCACCAGATCGAGCTCGGTGAGCGCCGTGGTCGTATCACCCTTCGCCAATGCCATCTGGGCGAGCCGGGCGTGCGCCGGAAAATACGACAGATCCTCCTGGAGGGCCTGTCCGTACGCATCCCGCGCGCTGTCCATTTGGCTCTGTCGCTCGAATACCATCCCGAGCGACTGCTCGTACATCGCCTTCGAGCGATACAGGATGACGCGTTCCGTGGTGTCGCGCTCGCGCATCGCGGACACGGCTGCCGTCATCTCCGTCCTCGCACTGTCCAGATTTCCGAGCACGTAGAAGATGCGTGCCCGTATCGCGTGGATGTCGCCGGTCGCGAGAGCGCGGGTCTTCTTCGACCATCCACGGTACGTGAGATCCTTTCCGTAGCCCGCGAGCGCTTCCTGCATCCGGCCGTCGGCGTACGCAGCGCGCGCCGAGAATCTCGCATCGTTCAGGTACGACATGATCCTGTCGTTCATGATGGCGCGATTGACTCCGGGATTCCGGGCGATGATTTCCGCCTCGATCTGGCGCCGGAGCAGCGTGTGCTCGAAGCTCGGATAGAGAAAGGGATTTATCGAATACGCACGAACGAGCAGCGTGTCGAGCGCGAGATACTGCGGCTTCCGGGTCTTTCCGTAATAATCGAAGTAGTCGGCCATGTCGTCGTTGCTCATGGCCAGCAACGATGCGCATTGCAGGCTGTAGAGCACTTCAGCCGAGTTGGGGATGATTCGCGAAGCCCAATAGAAGGCGCGAACCGCCTCACTCGGCTTGTCGTACACCATCTTCATTCCGTATCCGTAGTACGACCGCGCGTCATTCGTGTCGGCGCCGGCTTCGATCGTGGGCCGCGATGGTGGGGGCGTGCTCTTCTGCGCGCGGAGTGCGGGCACGAACGCAGCCACCGCGGCCACGATCAGTACGAGACGCGAGCGACCGCGGCCAATGGTGCGCTCGCTCATCGTGTGCACGCTCATGGTTTTGCCCCCGTGGATGCCGTGGACAGCGCCGCAAGTCGCGTCTTCGCCAGCTCCACCTGCGGGTCGGATCTGGCCGCGAGCGACAGGAAGATCTGGTACTCCTTCACCGCATCGTCCGTGTACTGCTCGACGTCCGCCATTCGCGCGAGCAGCATGTGCGGCGGGGCATAGTACGGATCAGCCGCCGCCGATTTCCCCAGCTGCGTGGCGGCCTCGCCGTCGCGCCGCGCCCGCACGAGTGTCATCGCGTAGTCGTAGAGCAGCACCGGATCGTTCGGCTGGAGCTGCACCGCAAGCTCCATCTCGGTGATCGCGCTCGCAGTGTCGCCCTGCTCGAGCTGCAGCGAGGCCATCTTCGCATGCGCCGCGTAGTACGCGAGATCCTCCTCCAGCGCGTGTGCGTACGCCTCGCGCGCGAGGTCAGGATGCTTCGCCCTCTCGTGTATCATGCCGAGCGACTCGTCGTACATCGCCTTCGACTCGTAGAGAATGACGCTCTCCTTCGCATCACGCTCGCTCAGCCCCCTCATGGCGGCGGTCATCTCCGTGAGCGCGCTGTCCATGTTGCCGATGAGATAAAAAATTCGCGACCGCTCCGCGTGGATCTCGCTCGCGTCGTCTTCGTGTTCGCGCGTGTTGCGCTTGTTTTTCGTTTTGTCGAGCGCCTTGAGCTGCCTGGCGTAGTCGTCGAGCGCCTCCGGAAAACGCGCGAGCGCGTACGATTGCCAGGCCGTCTGTCTCGCATCCTGCAGCACGCGAAGGATGAAGAGATTCAGCTCCGCTCCATCGATGCTCGGATTCTCGTTCCTGATCTCGGCCTCGAGGATGCGTCGCGTGAGCTGCTGATCCAGACTCCGGTAGAGAAAGGGATTGATCGTGTACGCGCGGTAGAGCAGCGAGTCGAGCGCCAGATATTCGGGCTTCCGCTTCTTCGCTGAATAGTCGAGGTAGTCGACCAACGCGTCCGTGCTCATGGCCATGAGCCCCGCGGCGCGCATCGCGTAGAGCGCTTCGCCGGAGGACGGATCGATGCGCGACGCCCAGTAGAAAGCGCGAGCCGATTCCTCCGGCTTGCTGCTGATCTGGCGCACGCCGTACTGATAGTAGCTGCGCGCATCGTTGGTGTCGGCGCCCGGATCCAGGCGCGGCCGAGTGGGGATTTTCGGGTCCTTCTGCGCAGCGAGTGCGGGAGCGACCAGCGCCGCTACAGCCATCACGACGGTCCAGGTGCGCACGCGCTACTCCACGGATGAAGGGTCAACATCCAGACAGCGGGCCGAACAGGACCGCAACATTGTTGGGCCCGAGCAGCGGAAACGCAAATTAGAACGATCTAATGTGACGTAACTCTCTGGTTGTTCACCTTTTGTGCGAGATGGACGCAGCGACTGGACGAATGCCAGTCACTGCTATACGTTGAAAGCGTGTCAGCCCTCTCTGGGTTGACCGCTGCCGCCGCGGTAACGGCGTGGCGGCTACGCCCCTCGGGACCATCCCGGGGGGCTTTTTCGTCGGCCGACAAAAAAGGCGGCCATTCACTGGCCGCCTCCTTTCCTTTTGCACTCGCTCCCGACGATCAGTCGCTGCGCAGCTGCTTCGACATCTCCTCGAGCAGCCGGCGCTCGTCCCCCGACAGACTCTCGATCCCGCGCTCCGAGATCTTGTCGAGCACGAGGTTCAGCAGCTCGCTCTTCTGCTTCCCCACCTTTCCCGGAAGCGAGAGCGTCGTACTCTGCCGCCTGGCCATCGCGTTGCTCCGCGCCACGATCTCGTCGATCTCCGTCGTGCGCTCGCGCGAGCGCGTGTGCGTGCGCGGAATCGCGCGCGGCGGCTCGTCCGGCACGTCCGGAATCTGCGACATCCGCTGCCGCAGCCGGTCCAGGCTCGGCACCGACGCCGCCCGCAGGTACAGCCAGCCGATCGCGAAGCCACCCAGATGCGCCATGTACGCCGTGCCATCCGCCGGGTGCAGCGCGATCATGCCGAAAATGAGAGTCCATGCGGCGAGCAGCACCACGAACCACCGCACCTTCATCGCGATGAACACGAACGGAAAAACGCGCACCTCGTCGTCCGGCCAGCGCATGGCGTACGCGAGCATCACGCCGAAGATCGCCGCGGACGCGCCGAGCAGAGGCGAGCCGTTGTGCACGATCAGAAGATCGGCCAGCCAGCCGCCGAGCCCGCACAACAGATAGTAGAAGCTGAAGCTGCGCTGCCCCCACGCCTGCTCCAGCCGAGGGCCGAACAGCCACAGCGTCCACATGTTGAACGCGAGGTGCAGAAAGCCCGCGTGCACGAACATGTACGTGGCGATCGTCCACGGCCGCTGCGTGAGGTCGCCAGGGCTCTTGAACGCGAGCGCCGTCACGATATCCGCCGGACGCACGACCGTCAGCTGCAGGAAGAACACCGCGACGCTGATCGCGATGATCCACTGCACCGCCGGCGTCAGCCGGGGAACGTCGTATTCGTCGGTCGCGGAAGTATTCATTGACTATTAGACACGGATGGCGAACAACGGGTTCCTGGCGGCGTCCTGGCAGCGTCCTGGCAGCGTCCTGGCGGGTTGCTAGCGGGTTGCTAGCGGGTTCCGACCGGCCCGGGAATGCGCAGTGAGAGCACCACGTCGCGGTGAATCGTTGTGGCCTGCTCCAGCAGCGTGGCATATCGCCGGTCCAGAGGCGATTTCTCCCCGGATGGTGCGGGATGGATCACAATTTTCGTACCCGGCGCGGCGGTGTGCGCCTGCTCGACGAGTCTCAGGATCTGGCCGTCACTCGTGCCATCGCGGGGTGCCAGGGTGAGCGCATGAGCCGTTCCCGCGGCAGCCACTGCCGCCAGTGACGCCACAACCCGCTCGGCGCCCGAGGGCGCATCCGGAAACTCCCACAGCACCTGTATCATCGTCACCACACGCACCACATCCTCGAGCGACTCGGGTCGCTGTCCATCGCTCTCGAGAACTACGGGAAGGGGCGCACTCCAGTTTCCGAACACCGCCGCGATGAACGACGCGCACGAGAGCGGATCGCGGCCGCTCAGCAGAATCGAGTGCACGAGCGCCTGCGCCGTTGCACGCTCGAGCTGCTTCGCCAGCATCTCGCTCGAGTACAGCACGGCTGTCTCGGCCTCACCCGCAAAGCGCACGAAGAGTTGCCGCCTGCCGGTCCACACACCCTGTGATTGCACACCCGGCGACAGCCCGGCAATTGGCGCCGTCGGAAGAGTTGTTCGCGCCATTACTGTCCCCCTCCCACACGTCGTGTCGACTTCGCGAGCGCGACGATGCGATCGCAGAAGCTGCTGAAATCCATCCCCTCGGCAGCCGCCGCCTGAGGAATGAGACTCGTTCCCGTCATCCCGGGCGAAGTGTTCGCCTCGAGGCAAAATAGCTCGCCTTCGGATGTCATACGGAAGTCAATTCGGGCACACCCGTCAAGCTTCAGTGAACGAAATGCAAGAATTGCGAGCCGCTGTGCCTCCGCCGTCAACTCGGGCGTGAGCTTCGCCGGAAATTCTTCCACGGCCATCCCGGGCGTGTACTTGCACTCGTAATCGTAGATCTCGTGCTTGGGGATGATCTCGCCAACCGGCATCGCGTGATCACCCACTACGCCAACCGTGAGCTCTCGCCCGGCCACGAAGCGCTCGACCATGACCTCATCATCGTAGAGGGCAGCCTCCGCGATTGCGGCGGTCAGCTCCGTCGCTTCCTTGACGACCGTGAGGCCGACGGTCGACCCTTCCTTCGAAGGCTTGACCACGACGGGGAATCCGAGTGCTCGCTCGACCGCGCTCGCACCGAGCTCGGCTCCGGGGCCGGTCATGAGCCAATCCGCGGTCGGTACGCCTGCAGCACGAAAGAGCCGCTTCGACAGATCCTTGTCCATGGCGAGCGCGCTCGCGAGGTGGCCGCTTCCCGTGTAGGTCACGTGGAAGAGATCGAGGATCGCCTGAACCGTGCCGTCCTCGCCCTCGCCACCGTGCAGCGCGATGAAGACGACTTCCGCATCTCTCACCGCGGGCATGGCCCCGATGGTGGCCAGACGCGAGCTCTCCGTCATCATCTGCAGCGACTCGCGGGTGGGTGGTGCCGTCTTCACCACGCCCGCGGCTCGCATCGCATCCTCATCCGCACGCGTCAGCTCGCCATGCGCGGGATCCACGCACGTCACCCGGTGTCCGATCTCGCGCAGCGCGTGCGCGATGCGCAGCCCCGATGCCAGTGAAACGTCGCGCTCCGATGAGGTTCCTCCCAGCAGCACGGTCAAATTCATGTGGACAATGTACCGAAACCGCATTGCGCGTGTAGTCTCCCGCGTGCCCATTCGCGGCGAGTACATTCCAGACATGCCATTGACCCTGAAGCTGCTCGCATGCGCCATGGTTCTGGCGGCCTCGGCCTGCATAGACCGCCAGCAGGCCCAAAAGGCGATCGACGCCGTGCAAACGGACGGAGCCAAGCCCGACGTCATGCCCGTCATGCTGAACCGGGAGCTTCCGTTCCGTTACCCGCCTGCGCTCTACGCCCGGCGAGTGCAGGGTAACGTCACGTTACACATTCACATCGACAGCACCGGGGTGGTGTGGCCCGAGTCGACGAGCGTGGTCGAGTCCTCGGGGTATCCCGGGCTCGACTCCTCGGCGGTCGCCGGCTCGCGCGAGCTGCGGTTCGAGCCTGCGACCACCAAAGGACGCCCCGTGGGCGTCTCGCTCAAGCTTCCCGTGTTCTTTCGCCATCCGAACGGCAAGCCGCTTGCCGGCGACACCGTTCTCGAGCCTTCCCGCCCCAAGCCCGCGCCATGAGCTCATCGCCACGCAACACACGTCCGTTCGAGAACGTTCTCGACACGATCGGCTGGACACCCCTCATTCGGCTGAGCCGGGTGACGCGCGGTGTCGCCACTCCGGTGTACGCGAAGGCGGAGTTCTTCAATCCGGGGGGGAGCGTCAAGGATCGGATCGGGCTTCCGATCATCGAGCGCGCTGAGCGAGCCGGGGAGCTTCGGCCTGGCGGGACGATCGTCGAGGGCACGAGCGGCAACACGGGAATCGGGCTCGCCATGGCGGCCGTGCTCAAGGGCTATCGCTGCATCTTCACGATGCCCGACAAGATGTCGCAGGAAAAGGTCCGGCTGCTCAAGGCCTTCGGCGCGGAGGTGATCATCACGCCCACGGCGGTGCCGCCGGATCATCCGGACAGCTACGTCATGATGGCCGCACGGATCGCGAAGGAGACGCCGAACGCGATCTTGGCCAACCAGTTCTACAATCCCGCGAATCCCGAGGCGCACTATGAGACCACCGGGCCCGAGCTCTGGGAGCAGACCGAAGGCAGGATCACGCACTTCGTCGCGGCCGCGGGCACGGGCGGCACGATCAGCGGTGTCGGCAAATATCTGAAGGAGAGGAATCCCGGCGTGAAGATCATCGCTGGCGATCCGGTCGGATCGATTCTGGCCGAGTTCTGGAGGAGCAAGGGCGAGCGAAAGCCGGAGGGCGTGCCCTACAAGATCGAGGGCGTTGGCCAGGACAAGATTCCCGGCACGATCGACATGTCCGTCATCGACGATTACCGCACCGTCACCGATCGCGAATCATTCGCGATGGCGCGCAGGCTCACGCGCGAGGAAGGGTTGTTCGTTGGTGGATCGAGTGGACTGATCGCGCACGTCGCGATGCAGGTGGCACGCGAGGTGAATGACCCGAATGCCTGCGTCGTCACCTTTCTCTGCGACACAGGTGAGCGCTATCTGTCGAAGCTCTACAACGACGAATGGATGCGCGAGAACCAGCTGCTCGACACCGACCGCATGCCGATCGGCCAGCTGCTCCAGGGAAAATCAGAGGGAACGCCGCGTGTGGTCAGCGTCGCCCCTTCGGCGAGCGTGCGCCAGGCGCTTGGCCTCATGTCGCTGCACGACGTCTCGCAGCTGCCGGTGATGGATGGCGAGAGCTGCGTCGGATCCGTGTCCGAGAGCGTACTGTCGGCAAAGGCGCTCGAGAACGGGAAGCTCCTCGATGTGCCGGTGAGCGAGGTCATGGAGCCGCCATTCCCGGTGATCGATGGCAGGCAGACCGTGGAGAGCGTGGTGAAGCTG
This sequence comes from Gemmatimonadaceae bacterium, assembly GCA_025929535.1. Taxonomy (GTDB): domain Bacteria; phylum Gemmatimonadota; class Gemmatimonadetes; order Gemmatimonadales; family Gemmatimonadaceae; genus FEN-1250. The sequence continues at coordinate 7,744 of JAICLZ010000021.1, read as the reverse complement.
CTGTCGAAATCGAATCCCGCGCTGCTGGTGCGCACCAACGGCGCGCTCGGCGGAATCGTCACGCGCAGCGACGTGCTCGCATACATGATGGCGAGATAGTATGATCGGATACAGATCGCCCGTTTTTTGCTTGAGCTGTTGGAAGCCCGGAGCGTGCTCATTGCTTAGTCCGGCTTCGCGTACGTTTGTCGCGAGCTCACTCAACGATTCAGATTCTCGGGGCTGCGGATCGCCGCGCGAGCGTGCGTGCCCCCTCGGTGCTTCTTCAATGGCTTGCATATGACCGTTCCGGAAATGGAGATGCTGGCGAAGGTCGAAGTGCTCGCCGATCTCGAGGCGGAGGTTCACGACCTGATGGTCGTGCACGAGGCGAAGCGCGTGCTCTGGTTCCCGAGCGAGCTGCTGTCTCCGCCGCCGGACACCGACCCCGACCACCACATCGCGCAGCTGCGTGAGCGCACCCGCGGCATCAGCACGCCGCTGCGTGTGGCGCTCGCGCTCAACCTCCTCACGGAGGAAGGGCTTCCGCACTTTCATCGGCTGCTCGCCGTCTATCTGGGGAGCGACAGCTTCTGGTCCAAATGGACCAACCTGTGGACTGCCGAAGAGGACCGTCACGGTGCGGTGCTCCACGACTACACGCGCGACAGTCAGCTCCTGAACAATCCGGAGCTCGAGCGCATGCAGTTCGAGTACCTCAAGGCGGGCTTCGAGCCGGCGTGGGACAAGGATCCGTATCGCGTGTTCGTCTACACCACGCTGCAGGAGCGCGCGACGCAGGTGAGTCACGCCAACACCGGCAAGCTCGCATCGGAGTTCGAGCCGACGATCGGTGTCGTGCTGTCGAACGTCGCGAAGGAGGAGGCGCGGCACTACGTGTTCTATCGCCAGATCTTCGACGCGGTGCTGAAGCGCGATCCGAACCGCGCGCTGGTGTCGGCGGCGGCGATCATGCCCTCGATCGACATGCCCGGCGTGAGCATGCCGAACTTCCGCGAGATGGCGGACGTCATTCGCCGCGCCGGCATCTATGGGCCGCGGGACTATCTGAAGATCGTCGAGGAGCAGATCAGGAACTGGGCGATTGATGCGCTCGAGGGGCTCGACGCAACGGGGCGTCAGGCACAGGAGAAGATCATGGGCATTCCTGCGCGTCTCGAGCGCATCTCGGAGGCGATGGAAACGCGCAGCAAGGCAAAGACCTTCTCGTTCGTGGTTGCGTTCGCGCGCGAATTCGCGATGGACTGAGCCGGCCGAGGCGCCGGTCTACCCGTTGGCATCGCGCTGCAGCTCGGCCAGGAGTTGCAGCGCCGCGAGCGGCGTGAGATTGTCGACATCCATGCCGCGCAGCTTTTCCACTACCGGATGCGGCAGGCTCGCGAAGAGCCCGAGCTGCTCGCCGGCGTCCACCGGTTTGCGCGATGCCGCGCCGTTCTGCACTGCGTGCTGCACGATGTGATGTTCGGCCTCGAGCAGCCGGAGCATCTCGCGCGCCCGGCTCACCACCGCTTGTGGCAGCCCCGCGAGTCGCCCCACCTCGATGCCGTACGAGCGATCCGCACCGCCGGCGATGAGCGTGTGCAGAAAGAGCACCTCGTCGCCGACTTCGCGCACGGCCACTGTGTAGTTCCGAACGGCCGAGCGTTCCTCGGCGAGCTGCGTGAGCTCGTGATAGTGCGTCGCGAATACGGTCTTGCAGCCGATCGCATCGTGGAGATGCTCGCTCACCGCCCACGCGATCGACACGCCATCGTAGGTGGAGGTGCCGCGCCCGATCTCGTCGAGCAGCACGAGACTCCGCCGCGTGGCCGTGTGCAGGATCGCGCTCGTCTCCGACATCTCGACCATGAACGTCGATTGCCCGCGCACGAGATTGTCGCTCGCGCCCACGCGCGTGAACACGCGATCGACGATGCCGATCCGCGCGCTCGATGCGGGCACGAAGCTGCCGATCTGCGCCATCAGCACGATCAGCCCGATCTGCCGCAGAATCGTCGACTTGCCCGCCATGTTCGGACCGGTGAGGATGATCATGCGCGCGTCGCTGGTGAGCGACACATCGTTCGGGATGAACTTGTCGCGCGGCATCATCCGCTCGACCACGGGATGGCGCCCGCCCGCGATGTGGAGCGCGAAGTCCCCGCTCATCGCCGGCCGCGCGTACCCCTCGCGCGCAGCGACTTCCGCGAAAGACGCCAGCACATCGAGCTGAGCGAGAATCGAAGCCGCGCACTGCAGCCGCGCGATCGCAGCACCCGCCCGCGCGCGCAGCGACTCGAAGAGCGCGCGCTCGCGCACCTCGATGCGCTCGCCGGCGGTGAGCACCTTCTCCTCGTGCTCCTTGAGCTCGGGTGTGACGTAGCGCTCTGCACCAGCGAGCGTCTGGCGGCGCTGGTAGTCCGCCGGCACGTGCTCCTTGTTGGCGTTCGTGATCTCGATGAAGTAGCCGAACACCTTGTTGTAGCCCACCTTGAGCGACGAGATGCCCGTGCGCGCGCGCTCCGCGCTCTGGATGCGCGCGATGGCGTCGCGACCGCCGCGCTGGAGCTCGCGCATCTCGTCCAGCTCCGCATCGAAGCCGGCGCGGATCGCCTCCTCCTCACCGATCATTGGTGGCGGACGATCCACGAGCCCGCGCGCGAGCTCCGCACTCAGCTCTGCGCAGTCGTCCCACTTCGCGAGCAGCTCGCTGATCACGCCCGCGCCACCCACGCGCCGCGCGGCGTTCGACACCGCCGGCATGCGCGCGAGCGATGCGCCGAGAGCGCCGAGCTCGCGGGGAGTGGCGCGGCCGGCGGCAGCCTTGCTCGCGAGCCGTTCGACATCGCGCACGCCGTCGAGCGCAGTGCGGAGCGTCTCGCGCGCGAGCGCATCGTCGCTCAGCGCGCCCACGGCATCCAGACGTGCATCGATGGGCGCACGCTCCGTGAGTGGCGTGAGAATCCACGAGCGCAGGAGCCGCGCGCCCATCGGGGTCGCGGTCCGGTCGAGCACGTCGAGGAGGGTGCCGCTTCGGTCGCCGCCGCGCAGCGACTCCACCAGCTCGAGGTTGCGCCGCGTCATCTCGTCGAGCGGCATGGCGCTTCCCGCGCGCTCGACCACGGGCCGCGCGAGATGCGGCACGCCCTGCGGCTGCAGCTCGTGCAGATAGCGGAGCAGCGCGCCCGCGGCACCGATCGCCGGTGCATCGTTCGCACCGAGGCCGAATGCCTCGAGCGACGCCACACCGAACTGCTGCGTGAGCGCATCCGACGCGAGCGCCGGATCGAACTCCCAGCGCTCGCGCTCCGTCACGAGCGGCCCCTCGCACGTTGGCCCGCGCGGCGACGGCGCGCGCTCGCCCCGCACGAGCACCATCTCGCTCGGCGCCAGGCGCGCGAGATACGGCTCGAGATCGCCCGCACCGCACGTGATGAGGCGGAGCTCGCCGGTGGAGAGATCGGCCGCCGCGATGCCGGCCTGCTCGTCCACTACGCCGAGCGCACACAGACAGTTGTTGCGCGCGTGGTCGAGCAGGTCGTCGGCGAAGGCGGCACCGGGAGTGATCGTCTCCACCACCTCGCGGCGCACCACACCCTTGGCGATCTTCGGATCTTCCATCTGCTCGCAGATCGCGACCCGATATCCCTGTGCCACGAGCTGCCGCAGGTATCCGCTCATCGCCTTCGCGGGCACGCCGGCGAGCGGCACGTCCGCGGCTGCGCCGTTGTTCCGCGACGTGAGCGTGAGTCCGAGCACGCGCGAGGCGATCTCGGCGTCTTCGTAGAACGTCTCGTAGAACTCGCCGAGCCGGTAGAGCAGGATCGCGCCGGGATTGCGCGATTTCATCTCGCGCCAGTGCTCCATCAGTGGCGTTTCACGGCTCACTGCGGCTCGGCCTCCGTCACGTACACGGAGATCTTCTTCGCCTTGAGCCGCTGCGCGGCGGCATCCGCCTGCGCGCGTGTGCCGTAGCGCCCCACGCGCACCCGGTACGGTGCGGAGGAGCCGACCACGCGCGCATCGATCCCGCGCGCCACGAGGCTCTTGCGGTGCGATTCGGCCGAAGCGCGCGTCGGATAGGCGCCCACCTGCACGGTGTACTTGGCGCTGCTCGTCTCCGTGCGCGAGGACGTGGTCGTCGTGCGCGTGGTGGTGGATGTGGCCGGTGCCGGAGATGGGGGCCGCGGGGGCGGGGGCGGTGCGACTTCCGAGGTTGCTGGCGGCGTCGTATCGGCGGTGGACGTGGACGCGACGGCCGTCGTATCCACGCCGTGACAGCGCTGCATCCAGAAATCGATCTGGTTGCGCTGCTCCACCTGCGCCGCGGACGTGTTGCGCGCCGCATCCGCGAGACTGCGGCATGCGGCCGGTGTCTGATTCTTGTCGAAGTACACGCGCGCCATCCAGAACGATGCCCGCGCGCGCGAGGGACTCGTGGGATGATCGATCACGAGCCGCTGCAGATGCACGAGCGCCTGGTCGTTGTCGCCGCGCGTCATCTCGAGCTGCGCGAGCCGCAGCAGCGCATCCTCGTTGCGCGAAGAGAGCGGATACTCGATGATGATGCGCCGCAGGTCGCGCTCGGCGTCCGCGGCCGTCGCGGCAACCACCGCGCGCCAGTACAGCGCGTCCACGTAGTGCGGCGAGCCTGCGGGCGAGATGTCGATCTCGTGCTGCACGAGCGCGCGGGCGGCATCGCCCTGTCCCTCCGCCGCCATGCGCTGGGCGCGAACGAAGATGCTGTCCGAGCTGTCCGCGGCAGCCGCAACGGCAGTGTCGAGTGGCGCGGTGGCCTGCGCGGCCAGGGGAGCGGCGCACAGGAGGAGCAGAGCGAATGACGCACGTGCAACGAGTGGAGTGGAAAATCGAGTCATGAGCGGTCTGCGAAGGTGAAGCGTCACGCCGGAATGGCGGAGAGCAGCAGGTGTGCGGCATTCGTGGAGCGTTCGGCGCCGCAGAGCGCGAGCACGAGATTGGTGAGCAGCTGCGTGTCCGAGGAGATGCGCGTTTCCTTGAGCGCGATGTCGGCGGCGAGGAGCGCATCGAGCGCCGCGTCGATCGCCGCATCGTTCCAGTGGCGCTCGGCCGCGCTCCATGCGCGCGCAGCTTCGGCCCAGGGGCGCATCGGAAACGCCTTTCCGCTCTTGAGGAGCTCGAAGTAGTCCGCGCGGCTGCGCGTGATTCCCCAGCCGATGGCGAGCATCTGCGTCGTGAGCGCCATGACGATCGACACGGCGCTCGTCTTCGGCTGCGCGAGGATGTGTGGCAGGAGTGCGAGCGCGCCGGCGGCATCGCGAGCGGCGACGCGATCGAGGAAATCGCCGAGTGTCTCGCCGCGGCGAACGCCCACGACGTCGGCCACTGCGGCCTCGTCGATCGTGCCGCCGCCGGCATAGCTGGCGAGCTTGTCGAGCTCCGCGGCGAGCGCCGCGAGCTCGTTCCCCGTTGCCTGCTGCAGCAGCTCCGCAGCCTCCGGCGTGATCGCGGCTCCGAGCACCGTCTCGACGTGGTGCATGATCCAGCGGGGCACACGGTCGCCGGTGAGTGGCGCGAACTCCCTCGTCGATGCGCGCGCCTCGAGCGCCTTGTCGACTTTCGCCTTCTCGCCGGCGGGCGCGACGAGAATGAGCATGACGTCGGGAGCCGGATTCTCGAGATAGCGGTCCAGCGCCGCGCGCGCATCCTTGCGCAGTGCTGCGACATCGCGCACGACGACGACGCGCCGCTCGGCCATCATCGGCGGTGTGCCCAGCAGGCTTCCCAGCGTTTCCGTATCGAGCTCGGCACCGGCGCGAATGTCCAGGTTGAAATCGCGCGTGGATGAATCCACGGCGGCGGCGATCAGATCGCGCACTGCCTGTTCCTTGAGGAAGTCGTCGTCCCCGTGGAAGTAGTAGACGCGCTCGAAATCGCCGCGCTGAAGCGACTTCCGGAACGCGCGTTCGACGAGCGCAGGCATCTCGTGAATATAGTGTCCTCGAGGGTGCGGCGGTGCGCCGTACCGGGCGCGCCGGCTCGGTTGCCTCTGCCGGTCGCGCGTGCTATTCTCGAATCGCGTTGCGCCTCACACCCTGTGCATGCCGTGCGATGCCGTCCGGTACATTCCGGCTTTCCCACCACCTGCGAGCTCCCGCTGCATCACTCATTCGCCGCTCGTCGCCTCGCCACGTTCGGTGCGCTCGTGACGCTTGCGTTCGCACTTGCATGCTATCAGGACAAGCCGCCGCAAAGTGCGAGCGGTACGCGCGCGACATCCACGCCGGCTTCCCCGGATTCCGGCGCCCAGCTTGGACTCCAGCCTGTTCCAGCCACGCACGATACGGCGATTCGTGAGATCGACACGTTTCGGCTCACGTCCGAGAAGCTGCAGCGGTGGACGGCGGCGAAACACGCGCTCGATTCGCTGCACTCGACGCATCCGGAGGTAGAGGCGCACATTCGCTCGGGCGGTCGTCCGAAGAACGTGGACGACGCCGGGAAGCGATTCGATGACGAGCCCTCGATGCACGCCGCGCTTCAGCACGCGGGAACGAATGGCAGGGACTTTCTACTGACCTCGATTGCGCTTCAGCAGGCGATGAAGGGCTTTCAGCTGAAGGCGATGGGCAAGCTGGATGCGAGCAAGGTGCCTCCAGTGGTACTCGAGAACATTTCGTTCGTGGGATCGCACTTCAAGGAGCTCATGGGAACGATCACCGCCGGAGCGCCGCGCCGGCCGATGCCGTGACGGCCGGCCCGCGTTCGAGCGAGCGCCCGAGCTAGCGCCCGAGCAGCTCTTCGCTCGCGAAGCGTACCGGCGCCTGATCGACGAGCATCGCGGCGGGCCAGATCGGCAAGCCGGCGCTGGCGCTCGCAACGAAGCTCGAGTTGGTCACCGGGTATGGGGCGACCGCGGGTGTGCTGGCGACTACGGGCGCGAGCGCGAGATTGCGCGCCTGCGCGGTCCAGTTGAAGAGCACCGCTGCCATGAAGCCGATGCCGACCACCCCTGCGGCCGCGGCCGCGAACGAGCCCAGCCCGGGGCCTCGATACCGCGCCGCCTTCGCGTCGGCGCGCTCCATTTGGTGCAGCGTGGAGGTGAGCCGGTCGTAGAAGTCGGACGACGGCTCGACGGCGGGAAGATTGCGCAACACCATGAGTCCACGCCGCATCGCCAGATCATGGCGCGCGCAAATGCGGCACGAGGCCAGATGCAGCTCCGCGGCGGACTGCTCCGCGATCGGAAGCGTCTGGTCAACGAAGGCGAGGTACTGATTACGAAACTCGAGACAATCCATTCGGGCTACATCACTTCGGTGAGGCCAAACACTGTACCCCATCACAGTTGGCCGGGTTCCGAATGATGTGTGCGGGATCACTCCCCCGCCAGCACTAATGGGCTTGGCTGATGAGCACGAATGAAGGAAATAGCGGTTCGTCCGACGCGGGTGGGATCGCGGAAGGCTAAGCTGCAACTGCCAACTGCGCTGAGCACGAATCAAACCAATGAACTGCAATCGAATCAGTACATTCCGGGCGTGATCGCACCGGAATGCAGTAACTCTTTTTTTGTTGGCAACGGCAGGCATCGAGAGAGGAGTAGTCCCTGCAGTTGCTTCAGTTGCCAACCAAAAAAATCCCGCTCTCCATGCGCACAGTTCCACCCATGCGCACCGATGCGATCCGTTTTCTCATCCGTTCGATCCGTTAAATCCGTATTTCCAGAATTGTTGATGCCTGCATCGTGCGCGCCTGCCCGAAACGGCCTCCGCCACTCGCGCTG
>JAICLZ010000064.1 GCA_025929535.1 Gemmatimonadaceae bacterium | reverse complement strand
GGGGCGCGGTTGAGCAGCACCGGATGCTCGCGAATGACGTCGTCGAGGATGTCCCAGACGTCCTTGCCTTCCTTCTCGACCATCTTTTTCGCGCTCTTGATGGTCGTGACGTAGCCCTTCTCTTCAAGCTTGGAATAGATGAACGGCTTGAACAGCTCGAGCGCCATCTTCTTGGGCAACCCGCACTGATGAAGCCTGAGTTCGGGTCCGACCACGATGACCGAGCGGCCCGAGTAGTCCACGCGCTTGCCGAGCAGGTTCTGCCGAAAGCGTCCGGACTTGCCCTTGAGCATGTCGCTCAGCGATTTGAGCGGCCGCTTGGCCGGCCCCGTGATTGCGCGGCCGCGCCGGCCGTTGTCGAACAGCGCGTCGACCGCTTCCTGGAGCATGCGCTTCTCGTTGCGCAGGATGACTTCCGGCGCCCGGTGCAGAATCAGCTTCTGCAGACGGTTGTTGCGGTTGATCACCCGGCGATACAGATCGTTCAGATCGGACGTCGCGAAGCGGCCGCCATCGAGGGGCACGAGCGGACGCAGGTCCGGCGGAATGACCGGGATCACATCCAGGATCATCCACTCCGGCTTGTTGCGCACGCCGCCCGCATCGCCTGACCCGCGGAACGCGTCGACGATCTTGAGGCGCTTCAGCATCTGCTTCTTCCGATGCTGCGACGTCTCCACCGCGACCTGCGCACGCAGCTCCTCGGAGATCGTGTCGATGTCGAGCCGCTTGAGCAGCTCGCGAACCGCGGGCGCACCGATGTCGGCCTTGAAGGCGTCGTCGTTCTCCGACCTCGCCTTCTCGCGCAGATTCAAAAACTCATCTTCGTCGAGGAGCTGGTTCGCTTCGACTTCCTGCGAGCCGGGCTCGATGACGACGTAATTCGAGTAATAGATGATCTTCTCGAGATCACGCAGGGTGATGTCGAGCAGATTGCCCATCGGGCTGGGGAGCGTCTTGAAGAACCAGATGTGGGCGACGGGCACGGCGAGCTCGATGTGCCCCATGCGCTCGCGACGGACGCGCGACAGGGTCACCTCGACGCCGCAACGATCGCAGATCACGCCGCGATAGCGGATGCGCTTGTACTTCCCGCAATGGCATTCCCAGTCCTTGACGGGACCGAAGATGCGCTCGCAGAACAAGCCGTCCTTCTCGGGCTTGAACGAGCGGTAGTTGATCGTCTCCGGCTTGGTGACCTCGCCCCACGACCACCAGTTGCGGAGCCCCTGCATCTCGTGGCGCTCGCGCTCCTTCGGGTCCTTGGGGCCGCGGATCTCTTCCGGCGAAGCGATGCGGATCTGAATGAAGTCGAATGCCGAGCTTCTCTGCTCGCGCACACTGCGAAAGTCGATCATTTACTCAATCCTCCCCGGTGCCGTTGCCATTCATCCCGTTCTCGCCCGTCGCGCCCAGGTGCACCCAGATTCCAAGCGCCTGCAATTCCTTCACGAGCACGTTGAACGACTCCGGAATCCCCGGCTCTGGCAGATTCTGGCCCTTCACGATCGCCTCGTACACGCGGCTTCGACCATTCACGTCGTCGGACTTGACGGTCAGGATCTCCTGCAGCGTGTGCGCGGCGCCATACGCCTCGAGCGCCCACACTTCCATCTCTCCGAAACGCTGGCCGCCGAACTGCGCCTTGCCGGCGAGCGGCTGCTGCGTGACGAGCGAGTACGGTCCGATGCTCCGCGCGTGGATCTTGTCGTCCACCAGATGCGAGAGCTTCAGCATGTAGATCTCACCAACGGTCACCGGGTTCGCGAAGCGCTCGCCCGTACGACCATCGCGCAGCCACACCTTGCCGGCCAGCGTGAGCCCGGCGAGCCGCATCAGCTCGACCGCCGCAGCATCCACATCCGCTTCCGACTTCGGTCCGAGCATCGCCGCGAGTGCCGGCAGCTCGTGCGACCGCAGTACATCCGCGCTCTCACGATCGCGGTGCTTCTCGAGCTGCTTCAGTGCATTCCGCAGCTCGGGCTTGCGCGCCTCCGGGAACTCGGCGTCCTCACCGAGTGTACCGTGCAGCGTGATCTGCGCCCCGACTTCCGCGTGCTCGCGATCGGCCAGCTCCTTCGCTGCCGCCGTGAGGAAATCGCGGAAGCGGAAGAAGATGTCGCGCGTCTCCTGCGACATCGCGCGCCCGCCCAGATCGTTCACCGTTGCGGCGTCGAGGTTCACGTGCGCCTCGCCCACGCGCGCCGGCCTGATGTCGTGCATGATCGTCCTGATGTCCGCATCCGAAATGCTCGGCGGCGCCACGGACAGCGCCAGCGCCGGCGCGGCCCACTTGAGCCCCGCCAGACGCATCATCATTCCGATCTCTCTCTCGTTCGCGCCCTGGAACACCGGCGTCTTGGCGTAGAAGCCAAGCTGCTTCGCGCACCAGCCAAGGTGCGTCTCCAGGATCTGACCGACGTTCATGCGGCTCGGCACGCCGAGCGGATTCAACACGATGTCCACCGGGCGACCGTCGGGAAGGAACGGCATGTCCTCCTCCGGCACGATGCGCGCGACGATACCCTTGTTGCCGTGGCGTCCGGCCATCTTGTCACCCACCGAGATCTTGCGCTTCTCGGCGAGATACACCTTCACGAGCTGGATCACGCCCGGAGGAAGCTCGTCGGGCTGCAGGATCTTGTCGATCCGCTCCTCCGCCTTCTCCTCGAGACGAGCTTTCTCGTTGTTCGCAGCCTCGATGACCTCGCGGATCCGCTCGTTCATCTTCTTGTTCTCGACGCGGAACGTCTTCAGGTCGAGCGCGGCGATCTTCGTTTCGCGCAGCAGGTCCGGCGTCAGCTTCGTGCCCGCCGGAATGGCCTCCTCGACCGTTCCCGACTTGAGCGCGAGCGTCACCGTCTGCCCCTCGAACATCTCGGCGAGCTCGGCATCGCGCACCTCGCTCACGCGCATCTTCTCGTCGTTCTCGAGCCGGCGCACTTCACCGATCCGCTCGCCGCGATCCTTCTCGATCACCTGATCGTCGATGCGCGAGAAGATCTTGACGTCGATGACGACGCCTTCCATTCCCGGCGGCACCTTGAGCGACGAATCCTTCACGTCCTTCGCCTTCTCGCCGAAGATCGCGGTGAGCAGCTTCTCTTCCGGCGAGAGCTCGGTCTCGCCCTTCGGCGTGATCTTGCCCACCAGAATGTCGCCCGGCTTGACGTGCGCGCCGATGCGAATGATCCCACGCTCGTCGAGATCGATCAGACTCTCCTCGGCGACGTTCGGAATCTCCCGCGTGATCTCTTCCTGGCCACGCTTCGTGTCACGGACGTGCAGCTCCAGCTCCTGAATGTGGATCGACGAGTAGACGTCGTCCTTCACGAGCCGCTCCGAGAGCACGATCGCGTCCTCGAAGTTGTGTCCGTACCACGGCATGAACGCGACGGTGACGTTGGAGCCGAGTGCGAGCTGCCCCATCTCGGTGCCCGCGCCGTCGGCCAGCACATCGCCTTCCTTCACGCGCTGTCCGAGCCGCACGAGCGGGCGCTGGTTGATTGCCGTGTCCTGATTCGTGCGCCAGTACTTCTTGAGGCGGTACCGGTCGTTCTGCGTGAGGCGCGCGAGCGGACGATCGCCCGAGCGACGCTCCTCCGTGCGATTGCGATCGGCAGGGCCGGCATCCACCATGATCTCATCCGCCGTCACGCGCGTGACGACGCCGGAGCGCTTCGCGACGACGACGGCGCCCGAATCGCGCGCCACCTTCTCCTCGAGTCCCGTGCCGACGAGCGGCGTCCGCGGGTTGAGCAGCGGTACCGACTGCCGTTGCATGTTCGATCCCATCAGGGCGCGGTTCGCGTCGTCGTGCTCGAGGAACGGAATGAGCGCGGCGGCTATCGACACGACCTGCTCCGGCGCCACATCCATGTAATCGATGCGGTCCGGCGGTGTGAGCGGTACGTCGGACTGCTGGCGGCAGAGCACGAGCTCGTCGACGAACGATCCGTCAGGGTTGAGCTTCGCGTTCGCCTGAGCGATGATCGCCTCTTCTTCCCTGTTGGCGTCGAGCCACTCGATCTCGCCCGTCACCTTGCCCTTGCTGACGACGCGATACGGCGTCTCGACGAAGCCGAGATCGTTCACGCGCGCGAAGCAGGCGAGCGACGTGATCAGTCCGATGTTCGGACCTTCCGGCGTCTCGATCGGGCACATGCGGCCATACTGCGAATAATGCACGTCACGGACCTCGAAGCCCGCGCGCTCGCGAGTGAGTCCGCCCGGTCCGAGCGCCGAGAGGCGACGCTGGTGCGTCAGCTCGGCGAGCGGATTCGTCTGATCCATGAACTGCGACAGCTGCGACGATCCGAAGAACGCCTGAATGACCGCGCTCACCGTACGAGCGTTCACGAGGTCGTCGAGCGTGATCTTTTCCGGATCGGTATTGATCGACATGCGCTCCTTCACCAGGCGCGCCATGCGTGAGAGACCCACGGAGAACTGATTCGCGATCAGCTCACCAACCGAGCGAATGCGCCGGTTGCCGAGATGATCGATGTCGTCCGTGTGGCCGCGCCCCTCGTGCAGCTCCACCAGGTAGCGCACGATCGCCACGAAATCCTCCTTCGTGAGCACCGTGTGCGACGCCGGCGTCTTGAGCCCGAGGCGCTGGTTGATCTTGTAGCGTCCCACGCGCCCGAGATCGTAGCGCTTGGGCGAGAAGAACAGCCGCTCGAGCGCGACGCGCGCCGTCTCCAGATTCGGCGCATCACCCGGACGGAGCAGCGAATAGATCTGGCTCAACGCCTCCTTCTCGGAGTGCGTCGGGTCCTTGAGGAGCGTGTTCTTGATGAGCGTCGACTCGGCGCGTCCCGAGGCGACGAACACCTGCACCTTGGTGATGTCGTTCTTGCGGAGCTTCTTGAGCAGCGTGTCGTTGAGCGACTGCCCGGCATCGGCGATCACTTCGCCCGTCTCGGGCTCCACGACATCCACGGCCAGGACGCGACGCACCGGGCGCTCACCGCGCTCGATCGCATCGGCCTCGTCGCGGAGATCGATGGTCATGTAGCTCGCGAACACGCGAACGGAGTCCACGCCGAGCCGGCGCAGACGGTTGTAGACCTCCGGGGTGAGCTCGTCGCCTTCCTTGACGAGCATCTCCGTTTCGGCGCGCTCGCGCTCGGCGCGCGCCTTCTTCGTCTTGAGCTTGGGCGCGTCCTCGGCGGTCGCCTCGCCGGCGAGCGTGATGTCCTCGGCGATGATCGCGCCGAGCACCTCGCGCTGGTCGCCGCGGCTCTCGAGCTTCTTGGTCAGGTCGAGATCACGAACCGCGAAGAAGAGCCGGAGGATGTCCGAGTTGCTACCGTAGCCGAGCGCGCGGAGCAGCGCGGTGGCAGGGAACTTCTTCTTCTTGTCGATGTGCACGTAGACGACGTCGTGGATGTCGACGGTGAACTCGACCCACGAGCCGCGGAACGGGATGATGCGCGACGAGATCAGGCGCTGCCCGTTCGGGTGCACCGACTCCTCGAACACGACACCCGGCGAGCGGTGCAGCTGGCTGACGATCACGCGCTCGGCGCCATTGATCACGAAGGTCCCGAGCGGCGTGAGCAACGGCAGCTCGCCGAGGTAGACCTCCTTCTCGATGATGTTGCGAGGGCGCTTCTGGCCGTTCACCTCTTCGTTGACGACGAGCTGCAGTGTCGCCTTGAGGGGAGCGGAATACGTCATGTCACGCTCGATGCACTCGCCGACGGAGTACTTCGGCTCACCGAGCGAATAGCGGACGAATTCCAGCGAGTAGTTCTCGTGGACGTCCGTTATCGGGAAGAGGTCCTTGAATACACGCTCGAGACCGACGTCCTCACGATCGTGGGACGCGGCGTCCAGTTGCAGCAGCGCCTCGAAGGCGCGCGTCTGGATGTCGAGGAGATGCGGCATTTCCATCCCCTTGTCGAGCTTGCCGAACGAGATTTGCTTCATTGTCTCAGCCATGAATCACCCACGCGCAGACGAAAGGGCCCCTCCCCCGCGGCTCGCGCGAAAAGCGCGGCAGCGGGGTGGAGCACCTGATAAACCCGATTGTGTCGTACGATTCTGGAGTCGAACCATTCGCGCCGGAATCAAGAGAGGGCCGGCAGCTGTAACCGATAAATACCGGAGAGCTACTCGGCAGTTCCCGCGGCGGGAAAAAGTCCCCGCCGCGAATCCTGCGGCCGCTTACTTGACTTCGACTGCGGCGCCCTGTTCTTCGAGCTTGGCCTTGATCTGATTCGCTTCGTCCTTGTTGACGCCGGCCTTGACCGCCTGCGGCGCGCCGTCCACGAGGTCCTTCGCTTCCTTGAGTCCGAGCCCGGTGATCTCGCGCACGACCTTGATCACCTGGATCTTCTTCGCGCCCGCTTCCTTGAGCACGACCGTGAACTCGGTCTGCTCTTCGGCCGCGGGAGCCGCGCCGCCACCACCCGCAGGCGCCGCACCGGCAACCGGCGCCGCCGCGATGGTGACGTTGAACTTGGTCTTGAACGTCTCGATCAAGCCTGCGAGCTCGAAAACCGACATGTTGCCGATCGCTTCGAGAATCTCGTCGGGGCTCAGCGTTGTGTTCGCCATTTTGTTTTCTCTCTCCCTAAGTCAATCCCAGGTGTTCTCGTGTTTCCTGGGGCGTGTTGAATCGGACAAACCACCCGGGAACCGTTAAGCGCTTTCGGCGCCTTCCTTCTGCTGCCGCAGCGCTTCCATCGCGCCGGCAAACGTGCTGAGCACACCGGAGAGCGCTCCGAGGAACGCACCCAGCGGCGACTGCAATCCCGCGCCGAGATCGGCCAGCATCTGCTCCCGCGACGGGAGCGAGGCGAGCTGCTTCACCTGCGCGGTGTCGATCGACTTGCCATCGAGCATTCCGCCCTTCACGAGCGGACGCTGCTCGTTCTCCTTGGCGAAGTCGCTCAACACCTTGGCGGCGCTGACCGGATCCTTCCCGATCACGACGCCCGTCGGTCCGCTCAGGCGCGAGCCCGCGAGTCCCGACTCGTTCACCGCGCGCTGCGCGAGTGAGTTCTTGATGACCACGTACTCCACGCCCGCCTTGCGGAAGCGGCGGCGGAGCTCGGTCATCTTCTTGACATTGAGCCCGGTGAAATCCGTGTAGTAGAACGCGGTCGCACCCTTGATCTTCTCGGTCAGCTCCGTGACGAGCTGCTCCTTCTCGTTGCGCTTCATCGTCTAGGACCGGTACGGGGTGATGTCGATCGCGACGCCGGGGCCCATGGTGCTCGAGATGGCCACGTTCTGCACGTACACGCCTTTCGCCGCGGACGGCTTGGAGCGGACGATCTGATCCATGAACGCCGCGAAGTTCGACGTCAGCGCATCGGCGCTGAACGACACCTTGCCGATCGGCGCGTGCACGTTGCCGCCCTTGTCGACGCGGAACTCGATCTTTCCCGCCTTGACCTCGCGCACCGCGCGCTCGACGTCGAACGTGACGGTGCCGGCCTTCGGGTTCGGCATGAGCCCGCGCGGACCGAGCACGCGGCCGAGCTGGCCGACCTGCCCCATCTGATCCGGAGTGGAGATGAGGACGTCGAAGTCCATCCACCCTTCCTTGATGCGCGGAATGAGCTCGATGCCCACGAAATCAGCGCCCGCGGCCTCCGCCTCGCGCGCCTTCTCGCCGACCGCGATCACCGCCACGCGTACCGACTTGCCGGTGCCGGCGGGGAGAACGACCGTGCCGCGCACGACCTGATCGGCGTGGCGCGGATCGACACCGAGTCGCACCGCGATCTCGACCGTCTCATCGAACTTCGCGAACGCCGCGCTCTTCACGATCTCGATTGCCTGGCGCGCCTGATACGCCTGCAGGGCGGTTCGCTTCTTCGCGGCGTCGACGTACTTCTTGCCGTGATCGGGCATCAGTCGGTCACCTCGATTCCCATCGACCGCGCAGCGCCGGCGATCATCGCCATGGCGGAGTCGATGTTGTCCGTGTTGAGGTCCGGCAGCTTGATCTCCGCGATCTTGCGAAGCTGCGCGCGCGTCACCTTGCCGACCTTGGTTCGGTTCGGAACGCCCGAGCCCTTCTCGAGACCCAGCTCCTTCTTGAGGAGCACGGCCGCGGGAGGTGTCTTGAGGATGAACGTGAACGACTTGTCCGAGAAGATGGTCACCTCCACCGGGAGGATGATCCCATCCTGATTCTGCGTGCGAGCGTTGAACTCCTTGCAGAACGCCATGATGTTGATGCCGTGCGGACCAAGCGCCGTTCCCACCGGAGGCGCCGGATTCGCTTTTCCTGCCGGCACCTGCAGCTTCACGAACCCTGTTGCCTTTTTCGCCATAAGCCATCCCTTCGCGTTGTGTGGGGGTGAGTCACGCGCGCCACTTGCTCGCGTGTACCGCCGCCCCACGATCCCAGCTCCCACTTTGTGTTTAGCGTCGTCGTGGTAGCCGACGTCGGTCGAATTCCCCCGCTAGTAGCCCTTCAGCTGCAGATAATCGAGCTCCACGCTCGTCGGCCGTCCGAAGAGCGACACCGACACGCGGACCTTCCCCTTGTCCGCGAACACTTCCTCGACGGTGCCATTGAAGTCGGTGAACGGTCCTTCGGTGATCGCCACCGCCTGGCCGACCATGAACGGAATCTCTTCCTTCGGCTCCTCGGTCTCGCGCTCGTCGGCGATGCCGAGGAGGCGGTTGACTTCGTCGGGGCGCAGCGGTTGCGGCAGCCGCTCCTGTCCGACGAACTTGATGACGCCCTGGATGCTGTTGATGTCGTGCAGCGTTTCCTGGTTCATCACCATCTCGACCAGCACGTAGCCCGGATAGATCTTCCGTTCGACGTTCACCTTCTTGCCGTTCTTGATCTCGACCACTTCCTGTGTGGGCACGAGCGCCTGACGGATCGGCCGCTCCTCGGCGGGCCGAGCATCGGACTCGATGCGACGTGCGATCAGCGAGCGGACCTTGTTCTCGTGTCCCGCAGTCGTCTGGATCGCGTACCAGCGATGACCTTCCACGAGCGTGCTCACTTGAACAGGCCTGGAATGAAGTTCACGAACACGACCTGAAAGAACAGGTCCATGATCGCGATGAGCCCGGCGATCACGAGCACGACGATGATGATCGTGCGCGTGGCGTCGATCAGCTGGCGCCTGTCGGGCCAGCTGACCTTCTTGAGCTCGATCTGCACTTCGCGCAGGAAGGGCCCGGTGCGGGCGAACGTTGCGCGAACGCTTTGCAGCCACGAGCCATGACGTACCGCGTCAGTGGCCACTGTTACTTCGTTTCCTTATGCAGCTTGTGACAGTTGCAACGAGGGCAATACTTCTTCCACTCGACGCGCTCCGGGTGGAGGCGCTTGTTCTTGTCGGTGAAGTAATTGCGATTCTTGCAGTCGCTGCAGGCAAGAATGATTTTTTCGCGAGGCATGTGCAGTAACGATTAAAGAGATCGGCCGGTGCTAATCCGGCCTGGAGACGCCATTGAGCGTCTCCTGCGCTTTGGAGGCCGCGTACTACTTGATGGTCGTACTTGGGTCTTACTTGATGATCTTGGTGACGACGCCGGCGCCCACCGTGCGGCCGCCCTCGCGGATCGCGAAGCGCAGCCCCTCGTCCATGGCGATCGGCGTGATCAGCTCGATCTCCATCTGGATGTTGTCCCCCGGCATCACCATCTCCGTCCCCTCCGGCAGCTTCACACTCCCCGTCACGTCCGTCGTCCGGAAGTAGAACTGCGGCCGGTACCCGTTGAAGAACGGCGTGTGCCGCCCCCCCTCCTCCTTCGTCAACACGTACACCTCGGCCATGTAGTGCGTGTGCGGCGTGATCGTCCCCGCCTTCGCCAGCACCATCCCGCGCTCGATCTCTTCCTTCGCGATCCCGCGGAGCAGGAGCCCCACGTTGTCCCCCGCCTGCCCGTCGTCTAGCAGCTTCCGGAACATCTCGACCCCGGTGACCACCGTCTTCTTGTCACTGTTGAAGCCGATCAGCGCCACCTCATCGCCCACCTTGATCACCCCACGCTCGATCCGCCCCGTCGCCACCGTCCCACGCCCCGTGATCGAGAACACGTCTTCCACCGGCATCAGGAACGGCTTGTCCACCTCGCGCTTGGGCTGCGGGATGTAGGTGTCCAGCGCCTCCATCAGCTCGCCGATCTTCTTCCCCCACTCGCTGGTCGGATCCGCACTCTCCAGCGCCTTCAAGGCACTGCCCCGGATGATCGGCGTGTCGTCGCCCGGGAACTGGTAGACACTGAGCAACTCCCGGACTTCGAGCTCGACCAGGTCCAAGAGCTCCGGATCATCGACCATGTCGCACTTGTTCATGAACACCACGATGAACGGCACGTTCACCTGGCGCGCCAGGAGGATGTGCTCGCGCGTCTGCGGCATCGGGCCGTCGGCCGCGGAGACCACCAGAATCGCCCCATCCATCTGCGCCGCCCCGGTGATCATGTTCTTCACGTAGTCGGCGTGCCCCGGGCAGTCGACGTGCGCGTAGTGGCGCTTCTCGGACTCGTACTCCACGTGCGCGGTGGCGATCGTGATCCCGCGCTCGCGCTCCTCGGGGGCCTTGTCGATCTGGTCGAAGGCCACCTTCTGGGCCAGTCCCTTCTGCGCCTGGATCGTCGTGATCGCCGCGGTCAACGTCGTCTTCCCGTGATCCACGTGCCCGATCGTCCCCACGTTCACGTGCGGCTTCGTCCGCTCGAATTTCGCCTTGGCCATCACTCGCTCTCGTCTGAAAAATCTCGCGACTTACCATGTTGGTGATCCCATATCACCACATGTGCAGCGCGTTACCGCCATCAAACCGCCATCAAGCTCGCGACCGGGATCGAACCGGTGACCTCACCCTTACCAAGGGTGTGCTCTACCGACTGAGCTACGCGAGCGATGTCCCTGCCAGCCCGTTCACTGCTCACCGTCCGCTTCGCCGCCCGCGTACCGACCGTCCATTCGGCAAGCGGGAGACGGGGCTCGAACCCGCGACATCAAGCTTGGAAGGCTTGCGCTCTACCAACTGAGCTACTCCCGCGAGATAAAACTTTTCGCGCCCGAATCACTCACCGCCCACTGTTTCGCCCACTCGTACTGTCTCTTCAGCCACCGACCGATGGTGGGGGAAGGATTCGAACCTTCGTAGGCGTTAGCCGGCAGATTTACAGTCTGCTCCCGTTGGCCGCTTGGGTACCCCACCCTTGCCCTGCGCATCGCGACCCGACGCCCTGTACGTAGACCGTGGACGACGCAGTGCACCCACCAGAGCTGACGGCGAGAATCGAACTCGCAACCGCCTGATTACAAATCAGGTGCTCTGCCAATTGAGCTACGTCAGCGTGAGCTCAAATCAGCGCACGGCGTTTTTGCGCAAGACTCATAGAATAACAGGACTTGACCAGTGCGTCAAGCGCGCCGACAGCACGTATGTCGTGCTACCGCACCTTCTTCCATCGCGTCCCCTGAGGCGTATCCTCGATCGCGATTCCCTTCCCGTCGAGCTCGCCACGAATCGCATCCGCTGCCGCAAAATCACGCCGCGCACGTGCCTCGCGCCGCGCCGAGAGTCGGTCCTCCACCCACGCCGACAACGAGTGGTCCACCCGCGACTCCTCGGGCACGATATCGAGCACTCCATTTACCAGCGCGAACGCCTTTCGAGCCGCGTCCAGCCCGGCCGCATCCGCTCCGCCCGCGTCCAGCTCCGCATTCACCATCCTGATGAACTCGAACAGTGCCGCCATCGCCTCCGGCGCGTTGAGATCGTCGTTGAACGCGTCGGTCGCGGCGCGCTGCAGCTCGCCCGCAATCGCCGTCATGTTCTGCGTGCCACCAGTCGCAGCCGCGAGACGCTCCGCGAAATCGCCCACGCGCCGCACCGCGTTCGACGATGCCTCGAGCGACTCCTCCGCGAGATTCAGCTGCTTGCGATAGTGCACCGAGAACATGAAGTGGCGCACCGCCGCGGCCGAGATGCCTGCGGCGCGCAGGTCCTCGACGGCGGCCACGTTGCCCACGCGCTTCGCCATCTTCGCCCCATCGGTGAGCAGGAACTCGCCGTGGCACCACATGCGCGCGAAGGGCACTCCGTTTGCACCCTCGGACTGCGCGATCTCATCCTCGTGATGCGGAAAGATGAGATCGACGCCACCGGCGTGCAGATCGAGCGTCTCCCCGAGATAGCGCTTCGCCATGGCCGAGCACTCGAGATGCCAGCCTGGACGACCTCGTCCCCACGGTGAATCCCACGCGGCGCCGGTCCGCTCATCCTCCGGCTTCGCAGCCTTCCAGAGCGCGAAGTCGCGGACGTCTTCCTTGTTGTAGTCGTCAGCGGCGACTCGCGCGCCCGCGCGAATCTGACGCGTGTCGAGTCGCGAAAGCTTTCCATAGCCCGGAAAACGCGCGATCGCGAAGTAGACGGATGAGTCCTCCGCCTGATAGGCCAGCCCGCGCGACATCAAACGCTCGACCAGCGCGATCATCTCCGGGATGTGCTCCGTCGCCTTGGGATACACCTCCGCCGCCTCGATCCGGAGAAATTCGCGATCGCGATGAAAGATCTCGCTCACCGGCTCGGTGACCTCGCGAATCGTTTTCCCCAGGGCCGCCGAACGCGTGATGATCTTGTCGTCCACGTCCGTCAGATTCATCACCTGCTGCACCTGCCAGCCGTTCAGCCGCAGCACCCGGCGCAACAGATCCTCGAAGAGAAAGGTGCGGAAGTTGCCGAGGTGCGCAGGGTTGTAGACGGTGGGCCCGCACGTATACATCCGGACCGTCGTTCCGTCCGCTGGAGCGAACGGCTCGACGCGGCGGGTGAGCGTGTTGTAGAGCTGCATGCTCGTCCTGATAACGTGGTCGGCGCGCGGTGCGGGCGAACGCGAGAAGTTAGGCTCCCGTGTGCGCGCATTCAACGCTCTACCGGCCAGAGCATGCAGAGTCGCGGACTTCACCTGGAGCGGGCAGGACCATGTCTCGAGCGTTCGTGAATGAGGATGCCGGCGGCCGCGACTCGCCGCTGCGCCGGTTCGTTCTCCCCGATCGCGAGGATCCCGGCTACGACGAAGCCGCGGCACTCGCATTGCTGGAAGGCGCGGCCGAGGGCGATACGGAGAGCGCGGAGGTTGCAACAGGCTACTACTGGGGCGAGCGCAAACTGCGTCCGTACGTCGAGCGCGCACTCGCGCGCGCGCGCGAGGAGCGCGATGAAGCGGCGATCCGTGCGGCCGAGCGCTTTCTGCGCTGAACGAGGGTGCCGTTGGAGAGTGAGACCGCGCGAGTGACGAGGGGCGCGGCAGCGAGCTCCGCGCTCGCCGCGAAGAGAACGGCGGCACCCGCGAGGGCGTGGCGCTGCAGCAACGAGAGTACGAGGCGCTGCTCGATCGGCTCCGCGACGTCAAGATCATCGACGAGCAGGAGCCTCGTGCGCGCGGGCGTAGCCGCGGCGCTCAGCGCAGCGAAGAGCGCGCCCCGCTCGCTGCAAGCGGAGCTCGGCGCGCGCGAGCTCGCGTACGCGATCGTTTCGGGCGGCGCCGCCCGCGCGCCCAGCCAGAACACAGCGCCGGCGTCCGGCTTCAGCGCGCCCGCCGCGCACGCGAGGAGCGTCGTTCGTCCACTCGCACGCGTGCCCTCGAGCGCGACGATCTCGCCCGCCCACAACGCAAGATCCAGATCGCGGAGCACGGACACGCGCGCCGAGCATCCGGCTGTGCCCGCACGAAAGCTCTTGGACAGCGAGATGATGGAAAGCGCGATCACGGGTACGTGCCTGGAAAGAACGAAGCAGTATAAAGGCGGTCGCTCGACGCCCGACATCCATCGCACGCGCGCCGGAGCGTACCGGCGCGCGTTTGGGATAGTCCTACTTCCGCTTCGCAGCCGCCCTCTTGGTGGTTGCCTTCTTTTGCGTCGGCGCCCGCTCGACCTTCGCGTGTCCCGCCTGCGCGCGCGACCGCTTGCGATGAAAGGCCTCGATCGCTTCCACCACCGGCTCGGAGTCGAAGCGCACGGGGTCCGTGGTCGGAAGCCCCGTTTGCCTGCGCGTCTTCTCGATCGTCGCACGCGCAGCCCGCGTCGACAGGTCGTAGGTGTTGAGTGAGACCGCGATCACCGGCGCCGGACGCAGATGCCGCACGAGCATCTCGTGCATCCCGATCATCTCCGGCAGCGGAGGAATCTCGATCCACGGATTGTTGTTGATGTGCGTGCGCGACGGCTGCGCGCACATGACCATCGCGTGCGGCAGCGATCCGTGCATGAGCCCGAGCGTCACTCCCGAGTAGCCGGGATGGATGATCGAGCCCTGCCCCTCCACGAGCACGATCTCCGCGCCATTCGACGCATCGAGCACGAGCTTCTCCGCCGCGCCCGCGATGAAGTCCGCGATCACCGCGTCGACGCCAATGCCCCACCCCTCGATGAGAATGCCGGTCTGCCCCGTGCCCGCGAATCGCACCTTGCGATCGCGCGCGAGCAGTCCGTCACGGATCTGGAGCGCCGACGTCATCTTCCCGATGTTGCAGTCGGTGCCAACGGTGAGCACGACCGTCGAGTCCACCTTGCGCACGCGACCCATCGCGACCGGCAAATCGGGCGGCGGACGGCGAAGATCGTGAATCTCCACCTTCTTCATCTCCGCGCGAGCCGCGAACTCCGGGTCCGCGCTGATGAAGGTGTGCAGCCCGCTCCACACATCGAGCCCGGCATCGATCGCCGCGAGAATCATGGCGCGCCACTCGTCCGGCAGCTTCCCGCCCTGCGGCGCGACACCGATCAGCAGCGCCGTCGGCTTCCGCTCGAGCCCCTCGGCCACCGTCGACACGACGGGGATGTCGCCGCCGAAGCCGAGCACGTCCTGCGAGGTGCGGCCGGCGCGGCGCGAGTCGATGACGGCGACTACGCGCTCGGGCGTGTAGCGAATGCACGAGTTTGCGGTTTTTGAGGTGAGCGGTCCGAATTGACCTTCAGCGATGACGAGAAAACGAAGTTCGCGTGGCATTCAGTGGAATTTCGGGTTCAGGCGGATCGTGCGCGATCGCGCGCCTCCGCAAGGGAAATTACGTCGACGCCCGACGGCGTGCCGACGAGCACGTCCCCGCCCGGCAGCGGAGCGCGCACCACGAGCGCTCCGTTCCGCAGCAGGCGGCGGAATCCCTGCCCCTCGTAGACGCGGCCGATGAGTATGCGACGGATGATCACGTCGATCACCGCGAGCGCGGGCACGGCCACGAGCAGCCCCACGGCGCCGAGCAGCTTGCCCATGATCAGAATGGCCATGATCGTGAGCACCGGCGCGAGCCGCACCTGGCGCGCCATGATGAGCGGCGAGATCAGATTGCTCTCGAGCAGGTGGACGATCACGCCCCACCCGACCACGGCGAGCGCCTGCCCCGCGCCGCCTTCGCCGAGCACGAACGCCGCCGGGAGAATCGTCGAGATGAGCGTGCCGAAAATCGGCACGATCGCGATGAGTCCCGTGAACAGTCCGAACGTGAGCGCGTACGGCACGTGCAGAATCGAGAATCCGATCGCGGCGAGCCCGCCGAGCAGGAACATCGAGGTGAGCTGCCCGAGAATCCACGCGCGGAGCGTCTGCGAGATGTCCACCATCACATCGCGCACGAGATCGCGATGCACGGGCGGGAAGAGCGAGATCAGTAGCTCACGGTAGAGTCCCGGCTGATTCGCGAGATAGATGCTCAGAATCCCGACCACGAGCACTTCGATGACGACGTTCGCCACGCCGACGATCTTCGGGAACAGGCCGCCCACGGATGACGAGAGCTGCTGGTAGCTGGCCAGCAGCAGCTGCCCCGGCTTGTAGACGCCCTTGAGCGCCGTCACCCTGCTCGCGGCTTCGTCGATGCCGCGCTGCCATGCGACGAGTCGGTCCGGGAGCGTGCCGAGCAGCGACTGCGTCTGCTCGATCACCACCGGCACGATCAGCCACATGAAGCCCGTGAGAATGCCGAGCGCGATCACGACCGCAATGAGCAGCGAGTATCGATGCGGCACGTGCGTGTAGCGCGTGACGAGATCGGCCAGCGCGCCGAGTGCGAGCGAGATGAGAACGGCGAGGAAGAGGAGTAGGAACAGATGTGCGGCTTGTCCCAGCAACAGCAGCAGCAGTACCGTGAGAACGATCGCCATCAATACCGGAGCGATTCGAAATCGCCCCGTGCCAGCCGTCATCACGATTTCTTCTGCTCTTCCGGCGGCTCCTCGATTTCAGCGTGCGCGATCTCGTCGTTCGAGTTGTCGCCGGCGCCGATCTGCTTGTTCGACGCCGGGGCGCCCGCGGGCAGCATCCCCATCTTCTGCTTGAGCGCGAGCAGCTGCGAGTCCGCGCTCGCGGCCCCCGCGCCCTTCTCGAGCACCTTGAAGTCGCTCGCGAGCTTGTCGCCGCTGAACTCCTCGTCGATCTCGACGTTGGCGAGCATCCGGCGCTCGTTGTCCTCGATCTTCGTCTCCATCCGCGAGAAGGCCTCGAACGCGGACTTCTCCGACATCGACGACATCGTCTCCTGGATGCGCGCCTGCGCCTCGGCGCGCTTCGCGCGCGCGATCAGCAGGTTCTTCTTTCGCTTTGCTTCCTCGATCTTGTCGTTGAGGTCGCGCAGCGAGTTCTTGAGCTTCTCCGTTTCGGCGCGGTGCTGGTTCCACGTGGCCTCGAGCTGCTGGCCGTGCACGCCGTGCTCGTTCTGCCGCACGAGCGCCTGCTTCGCGAGGTCGTCACGCCCTTCGCGGATCGCGAGCATGGCGCGCTGCTCCCACTCCGCCGCCTGCTTGTATTCCGCGTCCACCTGGTCGTGCAGCCGCTTCTCATCCGCGATCGACGCCGCTACCTGCTGTTTGGCCTTCGCCAGCTGCGTGCGCATGTCGACGAGAATCTGATTCAGCATCTTCTCGGGATGCTCGGCCGAGGAGATGAGATCGTTGATGTTCGACTTGAGAAGCGTGGAGAGGCGGTCGAAGATGCCCATGGCTCAGCGTGCCTCGCGGTATGGCGCGAGCTCCCGCAGATGCGAGACCAGCGCCAGCGTCATCGATTCGTAGGCGGCGAGAAACTCTTCATAGTCGAGATGCGACAGCTCCATCGCTTCGGTGAGAACGATCGAGTCGCCCTCGATCCCGTACGAGCCGTGCACGAGCTCCGACGCGTTGAACTGCAGCAGGCGCCGCGACAACGTTGCCAGAGAGCTCTCATCCTTCGGAAGATCCATCACCTTCAGGCGCAGGAGCACCACCGGCGGCGAATAATGCACCACGACATCGGCATCGAGTTGGCCGCCCGGATGAACGACCCACATTCCCGGCTGGATCTCGGTGTAGCTGGCCCCGTCGACCTGAAGCCTGTCGAGAAAGCCTTCCAGATCTTCTTTCGTCACCATGCCGCACCTGTCGGGAATCAGCTCGTGGAATTGCGAACGCTGCATGTATCCGATCGACACTACGGGGCCAGGCAAGCAGAGGTTTCCGGCCGACGCAAGGAGCCGTGGAGACAGAAGATAGCGCGGTTATGGGGCGTGCGACAGCGCGCCGAAGCGCGCCGAAGCGCGCCTAATGCCGCGCGGTTCGGATCTGGACGAGACGTTCCTTCGCGAGGCGCCGGCCGGTCGGCGTGGCCGCCAATCCACCGCCCGCCGTCTCGCGATAGCGGACATCCATGTTGCGCCCGATCTCGCCCATGACGTCGATCACCTCATCGACGGGAATCGCGAACTGGATGCCAGACAGCGCCATCTCGATGCCGGCGAGCGCGAGCGCAGCGCCTGTGGCGTTCCTGAAGACACATGGCAGCTCGACGAGTCCTCCGAGCGGATCGCAGACGAGGCCCAGCGTACCCTGCATGGTGAGCGACACCGCGTGCCCGACCTGCGAGGGCGTGCCGCCGAGCATCTCCGTCGCCGCGCCCGCGGCCATCCCCGCCGCGGCACCGGTCTCCGCCTGGCAGCCGCCCTCCGCGCCGGAGAGCGACGCGCGCTCCGCCACCACTGCACCGATGAGCCCTGCCGTGGCGAGTGCGTCGATCACCCGCTCGTCGGGGATCTTCCGGTCGCGCGCGAGCCCCGTGAGCACCGCGGGGAGCACGCCCGCGCCACCTGCCGTTGGCGCAGCGACGATCACGCCCATGGCGGCGTTCACCTCCTGCACCGCGAGCGCGCGCGCGAGCACATCGCTGAAGAGCGTACCGGACATCGGGCCCGCATGCGACTTCGCGACGAGCAGCGCGTCGCCGCCAACGAGCCCGGACGCGGAGCGCAGATCGCCCTCGAGCCCGCGCTCCACCGCGTTGCGCATGACCACGAGCGCGCGCCTGAGCGCGGAGCGAATATCGTCGATCGAGCGCCCCTGATCCTTGCTCTCGAGCGCAAGCGCCGTCTGCGCGAGCGAGCGTCCGCTCGCCTCCGCATCCCGGATCGCATCCGCGAGCGATTTGTACATGCGCCTAACCCCCGACCTTGTCGAGCGCGCGTACCCAGTGCACCCAGTCCAGGTCGGCAATGGCGTCCCGCGCCGGATCGCCCGGCGGCTCGTCGCACTCGATCACCATGAAGGCATCGCCGCCCCGCTCTTTTCGCGTGAGGCGCATCGTGGCGAGATTGACCTGCTTCTCCGCGAGAATTCCCGCGATGCGCGCGACGGAGCCCGGCTGGTCCGCTGCGACGAGCACGATCGTCGGCAGATGTCCCGTGAGCTCCACGGGATAGCCGTCGATCTCGGAGAGTCGAATGCGACCGGCGCCGAGCGACGAGCCGATCACGGTGGCCGTCTGTCCCGCGCGCTCGACGGTGAGACGAACCGTGTTCGGGTGCGCCTCGTCGGAGAGCGTGGTCTTCTCGAAGCTGAAGTCCAGCCCCTCGCGCTCCATGATGTCCAGCGCGTCGCGCAGGCGCTCGTCGTCCGGACGAAAGCCGAGCAGTCCGCCGGCGAGCGCCTTGTCGGTGCCGTGCCCCTCGCCGGTGCGAGCGAAGGAGCCATGCAGCTCGATGCGCGCACGCTCCGGCGTTCCGCCCACGAGTCCGCGCACCAGAAGGCCGATGCGGCACGCGCCCGCCGTGTGCGACGATGACGGGCCGACCATCACCGGCCCGATGATGTCGAGGAGCGAGACCATGGCTAACCCGCCTTCTGCCGCGACGGACGCGCGAGCAGCGGGCGCAGATAGTGGCCGGTGTGCGAGCCGGAGACCTGCGCCACGTCCTCGGGCGCGCCCTCCGCGACGATGTTGCCGCCGCGCGCGCCGCCCTCGGGGCCGAGATCGATGATCCAGTCCGCCGTCTTGATCACGTCCAGGTTGTGCTCGATCACGAGAACGGTGTTCCCCTTGTCGACGAGGCGGTGGAGCACTTCGAGCAGGAGCCGCACGTCCTCGAAATGCAGCCCAGTGGTGGGCTCGTCGAGAATGTAGAAGGTGCGCCCCGTGTCGCGCTTCGAGAGCTCCGTCGCGAGCTTCACGCGCTGCGCTTCGCCGCCCGAGAGCGTCGTTGCGCTCTGCCCGAGATGCACATAGCCCAGTCCCACGTCGAGCAGCGTCTCGAGCTTCTGGCGAATGCGCGGCTGGTTCTCGAAGAAGGCACACGCATCCTCGACGGTCATGTCGAGCACGTCCGCGATGCTCGCGCCGCGAAAGCGCACTTCGAGCGTCTCGCGATTGTAGCGCTTTCCCTTGCACACCTCGCACGGCACGTAGACGTCGGGGAGGAAGTGCATCTCGATCTTCACGAGCCCGTCGCCCTGGCACGCTTCGCAGCGCCCGCCCTTCACGTTGAACGAGAAGCGCCCCGGTCCGTAGCCGCGGATCTTCGCCTCGGGCAGCTCGGCAAACAGCTCGCGTATCGGCGTGAAGAGTCCCGTGTACGTCGCCGGGTTGGAGCGCGGCGTGCGCCCGATCGGGCTCTGGTCGATGTCGATGACCTTGTCGATGTGCTCCAGCCCCGTGATCCGAGTGTGGCGCCCCGGAATCACGCGTGCTCTATAGAAGTGCCGGGCGAGCGAGCGATGGAGGATGTCCTCGACGAGCGTGGACTTTCCGGAGCCCGACACCCCGGTCACGGCCACGAACGCGCCGAGCGGGATGGCGACGTCGAGGTTACGCAGGTTGTGCTCGCGCGCGCCCTCGATGCGGATCGCGCGACCGGGCTCCAGGGGGCGACGGGTGCGCGGAATGGCGACCTCCACCTCGCCGCTCAGGTACTTGCCGGTGAGCGAGCGCGCGTTGCGCTCGATCTCGCCCCTCGTTCCTTCGGCGATGATCTCGCCGCCGTGCTTCCCAGCGCCCGGACCGAGGTCGATGATGTGG
>JAICLZ010000078.1 GCA_025929535.1 Gemmatimonadaceae bacterium | reverse complement strand
CCTGCGTCGGCGGACGAGGAGACATCGATCGTTCCGCTGTGGTGCCCAGATCGGCCGAGATCGTCCGCAACATCTCCGGGAACGGAGTTACGTACGTTGTGCGTGGACCGCGCCGCGGCGCGCCACACGCCTCTCAGAGTCGCCCGAGCGGGGCGTGCGAGTGAATGGACAATTTACGGCACGCCCGCTCGTTTTGAAGCGCGGGATGCCGCCGCTACTTCGGCCGCACGGACAACTCTCGCCGATAGAGCGTTCCCGTCCTTTCGTCGAAGGCGCAGGCGACGATGCGCCTGAACTCCTTTTCGTGGCGCCGCATTACCCGCACGGCGATCTCCACGGCGCTCTCCTTCGGGTAGCCGTACACCCCGGCCGAGATGGCGGGGAAGGCGATCGAGCGCACATCCCCCGCACCGAGCGCACGCTCGAAGCTCGTCTCGTAGGCGCGCTCGAGCAGTTCCGCCTCGCCCTGCCTGCCACCGTGCCAGATCGGTCCCACCGCGTGGATCACGTGCCGCGCAGGCAGCCGAAAGCCGGGCGTGATCACCGCGCTCCCGGTCTCGATGGGGCCGAGCGCCCGACTCGCGCGCACGAGCTCCGGCCCCGCCGCCGCGTGAATCGCTCCATCCACGCCGCCGCCGCCCGCGAGCGCGCGACTCGCAGCATTCACGATCGCATCCACCTCGAGCTCCGTGATGTCGCCGACGAACACTTCGATCATGTCGCGCTCTCCCCGCCCGATAGCGCATCCTCGTGGTACGTGATCCATCCCGTCGTCTCTTCCGCGACGAGCTCCACATCCGTCCCGATCGGAATCGTCAGATTCGGCATCTCGTGTCCCGCAGGAAAATCCGTCAGCACGGGTACGTCCAGATCGGAGAGAAGGTCGAGCAGAAAGTTCTCGAACTCGTCCTCTTCCGAGCGATCGATCGACAGCTTGCCGATGATGACGCCGCGCACCGCGCGCAGCAGCCCGGCTGCGCGCAGATGCACGAGCCGCTCATCGAGCACGCTCATCGGATCGCGCGTCTCCTCCAGAAAGAGAATCGAATCGCGCGTATCCACTTCGTACGGGGTGCCGATGGTCTGCTGCACCAGCGAGAGATTCCCGCCGATGAGCCGCCCCGTCGCCCTACCCGGACGCACTACGCGCGCAATGCCGCGCCCGATGCGCGTGGTCGGGCGCGGCGTGGTGAGCGCCGTGAGCAGCGACGCCATCGTCGGATCGCGCGTGCTAGGGATGAGGTCGTCGACTGTGGGCCCGTGAAAGGTGCGAAGGCCCGACCGGCGCATCAGCCAGAGATGGAGCGCGGTGATGTCCGAGTATCCGACGAAGATTTTAGGATTTCGCCGGAACACCTCCGGCTCGAGATAGGGAAGCATGCGAACGGCGCCGTAGCCACCCGTGCCGCCGATCACCGCCCTCACCTTGGGGTCCAGCCACACCCCCATGAAGTTCTCGGCGCGCCGCTCGTCCTCCACTCGCTTGAATCGTCGTCCCGTTGCGATCTCGGGATCGAGCACCACGCCGTAGCCCGCGTGCTCGAGCGCCTTCACGCCGCGCAGCAGCCAGCCCGGCCGCGGCGCATACGACGGCGCCACGATGCCGATCGCATCGCCCTTCGCGATGGGCGCCGGGCGAAGGAGGGGTGCGGTGTCTGGCGGATCGGGCGTCATTCTCCCGAAAATTTAAGCGCCGGGCTGGGCGGCCGCCCGCCGCTTGCGCCCGTATGGATGCCGTAGCCCGCGTACCGGAGTCACTGCCGAGAGGCTAGATTGCCCCGCATGGCGGCGAACGACAGCGCGATGTATTTCCGGAAGGGATTCGGCCTCAAGGTGGAGGTCCAGGGGACGCTCGCCACCGATTACTCCGGAAGACTCGTAGATCTGCTCCAGGCAAGGAGTTACGAGATCTCGGCCGGCGATACGACCGTGCGCCTCGCACGCGAATTCGGCTTCTGTTACGGGGTCGAGCGTGCGGTGGAATACGCGTATCAGACGCGCACCAAGTTCCCCGATCGCCGCATACTCCTGGTTGGCGAGATCATTCACAATCCGCACGTCAACGCGCGCCTCCGCGAGATGGGGATCGAGATCCTCGTCCCGTCGCCGGCCGGATTCGACTACGGCGCGATCACGCCGCAGGATGTGGTGATCCTTCCCGCGTTCGGCGTCCCGTTGAAGGACTTTCAGACGCTGCGCGAATCCGGATGCGTGATGGTCGACACCACCTGCGGCTCCGTGCTCAACGTGTGGAAGCGCGTCGAAGCCTACGCGCGCGACGGGCTGACGTCGCTCATCCACGGCAAGCATTACCACGAAGAGACGCGTGCGACCGCATCGCAGGCCGAGAAATACCCGGGCGCGCAGTGGATCGTCGTGCGCGACATGGCGGAAGCGCGAATCGTGTGCGACTACATCGAAGGGCGCGGCAGCCGCGATGCGTTGCTCTCGAGGTTCGCCTCCGCCGTATCGACCGGTTTCGATCCTGATGTGCACCTGCGCCGCATCGGTGTCGCGAACCAGACGACGATGCTCGCTCGCGAATCGCTCGCGATCGGCGAGGAAGTCGGCAACGCCATCGAGCGCGCACGCGGCGCGGAAGCGCGCGAAACCGACTTTCGCTCGTTCGACACCATCTGCAGCGCGACGCAGGACCGCCAGGACGCCGTCAAGGAGCTGCTCGCGGAGCCGCTGGACGTGATGGTGGTGGTGGGCGGCTACAACTCGAGCAACACGATCTCGCTCGCCGCGATCTGCGCCGAGCACGTGACGACGTACCACATCGAGGACGCGAACGCCATCGACCCCGAGCTCGGCACGATCCGGCACAAGCCGATCGGCGGCGACGAGCAAGTGTCGTCCGACTGGTTGGCGCAGTCCGGCAGCGTGCGCGTCGGGCTCACCGCGGGCGCGAGCACTCCGAACAACAAGATCGGGGACACCGTCGCGCGCGTGTTCGCCACCCGCGGCATCGACCCGGCGACCATCGAGTGACGGCCGCAGCGCGTCCCACCTTCGGATCCGCGGAGCTCCGTTCGGGAACCACCCGCGTCGTCATCATCCCCGCGCTCGGCGGCAAGATCGCGAGCATGGAATTGGCCGGACGCGAGTGGCTCTGGACGAGCGACGTGATCGCGCACCAGACGCCGATCGACGGCGCGTCGTACGTGGAGACGGCGGATTCGGGCGGCTACGATGAGTGCTTCCCGACCGTAGCGGCGTGTACGCTGCCCGCAATCTCGGGACGGTACGCCGCGCTCTCACTCCCCAATGCGTACAGCGGGCTCGCGCTTCCGGATCACGGTGAGCTCTGGTCGCAGTCGACGACGTTCGAGCTCAAGACGCTGGACGATGGGACGTACGCGGTGTGCGGCTGGGTGGGAAAGCGGATGCCGTATCGCTTCGCGCGCGCCATCTACGTGACGTCGGATCGTGTGGAGATGCACTACGCGGTCACGAACGATGGGCTGGACCGGCTGCCGTTTCTGTGGTCGGCGCATCCTCTGCTCCCGCTCACGAAGAACACGAAGCTCGAGTTTCCCGAGGGCGCGCGCGTGCGGGTGTGGGCGCAGCACGGGATCGAGCTGGGCGGCCCGGGCGCGGAGCATCGCTGGCCGCGAGCGGTTGCCGCGGGGAAGAATCACGACTTCCGGCTCCCCGATCTGATCGCGAAGAAATACGCGTGCAAGCTCTTCGTCGACATGGGAGCCGGGCGCGCGGCGGTGGAGGAGGCGAACGCTCGGCTGGAGGTGTCGTTCGATACGGCGAACGTCACACATTTCGGGCTCTGGCTCAATCGCGGGGGCTGGTCGCCGTTCGCACGAGGAAAGGGCTACTGCAATCTCGCCTTCGAGCCGTGCATCGGCGCCCCCGATTCGCTCACCGAGGCGCTGGGCCAATGGCGCAGCGCGAGCTGGCTCGAGCCCGGTCAAACACGCGAATGGACGCTCAGCTGGCGGGGCTCGCGGATTCTTTAGCGCTCGAGCCCACGGTCCACGGTCACGCTGATCGTGCCGTACGAGTGATTCGGTACTTCCTCCGTGCGGTACTCTTTTCCGTCGTGGGTGCCGCCGAAGGAAATCGTGAGCGAGTGGCGTCGCATGGCGATTCCGAACTGGTAGCTGTTCACCCACGGAATCCGGCTCACGGAAAAGGTCGAGTCGTTCTTCACGTAACTGCGATCGAGCAGCTGATCGTAGGCGACGAGCGACTCGCGCATGCCGGCGTAGAGCCAGACCCCGAAGTCGCGTGCACCCGCGCGCGCGCGCGCCGCGGGACTCCATGGATGCGCGAGGTGGTAGCCGAGCCGGGCGACGACGTCGCCGTACGCGCCAGAGCGTGCGCTCCCCAGCTGCGCGCTCCACGATGGAATCACGTCCGCGAAGTCGTGGCCGTCGCTTCCGCTGAGCGACGCCCGGAGGTGATCCGTGTACGACAGGTTCGCTGCGGGACGGAAGCCGAGCTGGTAGCGCCATCCCGGTGGATCGACCTGGGAAATGAGATGGTGAAAGCCCTTCTGCACCGCTGCCGCACCTGAGGCCGCGCCGGTGACGCCAGCCACGATGGCGAAGGACGTCAAACGCTTCCCGGATATGATGTTCCCCGTCACATCCGCGTGCAGCCAGCCGGCGAATGCGCGGTCGCCCGGAATCGGGGCGGCGACGATGCCGTGAGCGCCCGAAGAATCGACGCTGCGATGGCTGAGCGGTTCGGGCGTGTACATCTGCTGGGCGATGGCGAGCTCGGTCGTGAGGCAGCGCTGCGCAGCCGATTCGTGCCCGGAGCACGGGGCGGCGGAGTGCACCAGTCGGCCCCAGAGGGGCGCCGTGCCGCGCGAGAGGGAGATGCGAAGCCCGTTGGTGTACTCGCCATCCGGGCGATCCTTCTGGGGAAGCCAGACGTCGAGCGCATCGTTCTCGCCGGTCACCTGCGTCCCCGGCACGGCCTGCGCGTGTACCGGAGATGGGAGCAGCGCGATGCTCATCAGGAGCGCCGCGGTCAGCGCTCGCACCGCAGTCATTGCGCCCCGCGCCCTTGGCGGCGACAGTTCGAGCAAACGATTCCTGCCGAAAGAGATGCCCTGATCATGTGCTCAGAAATAAACCGGGTCGCGCGCCGATGTGCGCTTATGTTCGCCATTGCGGCGACCGCGGCGTGCCATCATCAGCAGCGCGCGGACAATCCGACCGCGCTCGCGCCCGACCTGGGGAGCGAGGCGAGCGCCGAGCCGGAGCCGCCGCTGCTGGCGCGCGGCGACAAGGTGCTCGTGATGATCGATGGGGAGAAGAAGGGAACCGGCACCTACAACGGACAGAGCGTGGTGCTCGATCCGCCCCTCGACACACTCTCGCCGTCGCGCATCGACTCGACGCGGGTGAGAGTAGGACCGGCCACGCGCGAGCTCTATGGCCTGAGCTACCGAATGGTGGGAGTGCTGCTCGTCTGGCTACATCCGCTGTAAAACGCTAGCTGGCGCGTCCCTTCCGGCTTGCCCAGTCGCGGCCATAGATGGAGGACAACGTCAGCGCGCCGGCGGCCGTCATGATGACTCCCGTGGCCCCGATCGCCGTGGCGTAGATCGGACCGCGCTCCCAGAGCATGTTCGACGGGAGAAAGAGCACCACCGCCATCGCAACCCAGCAGAACGCCGTTCCGATCAGCCACACCATCACGAGCATCTGCGTGCGGTCCGACTCGACCGAACGGCTCTTCCGGCGCGCCATCGTCGCGAGGAACACGGCTGCGACCATCAGCGCGACGAGCGACACGCCCTTCTGTGCCGTGCTGTTGACGCCGAGGAAGAACAGCGAGCCCACGAGGCACGCGAGCGCTGCGATCGTCAGTCCCTGATACGCACCGATCGTCACCCCGCGCTTCCGGCGCACGATGGTATTCTCGTCTGCATAGGGATCGGGACGCTTGCGCTCACCAAACTGGCTGGCAACCTGGCTCATGCCGTTCACTCCGGGCGTGGATGCATGTCGTGGCTATGGGTGTACCAAAGACAGACGCACGGGAGGGTTCGGCGGCAACGGCGGATCCGCCCGGCCGGGCGCTTTCGGGACTGGTGCCCCGACCTCACTTTTTAGACCGCAACGCCACCGCGCGCTCGCAATGACCCATGGATAGGACCCCTATGTCCAACTTCGCCGTCCGTCACGTTCTTCCGGCCCTTGCCGCGTTGTCTGCTGCTGCCGCACCGCTCGCCGCGCAGGACAAGCAGCAGCAGCCTCTCGACATCAACAGCTTCGAGGCGGTGAAGGCCGTCTCCGATCCGCAGATGGCGCCGAACGGATCGGCGGTGCTCTATGCGGTGCGCACGACGAGCCTGGGAACGAACAGCCGGTCCTCGTTCACCTACAAGGTTGCAGCCTCCGGCGGCATCGCCACTGCGTACCCCGATGCATCGACGAGCGCCTCGCAAGCGCGCTGGTCGCCCGACGGAAAGCGCGTCGCCTACATCGCCGGCGGGCAGCTCTGGGTTGCCGATCAGATGGGCGGGACGCGCAAGCAGCTCACGACGCTCGCGGGCGGCGCAACGGGTCCGATCTGGTCTCCATCCGGCGACAGAATCGCCTTCACGTCGCGCGCCTATCCCTCCTGCTCCGAGGATGCGTGCAACGCCGCACGCCAGAAGGCGGCGGACTCGAATCCCGTGAAGGCGCACATCGCCGACGAGCTGATGTATCGCCACTGGAACGCGTGGGATGACGGTACGCGCGCGCATCTCTTCGTGGTGGGCGCCGATGGCAATGGGCAGCTCGACCTCACGCCCGGCGCCACCTACGACGTGCCGCCTGGCCCGTTCGGCGGGAGCGAGGGGTACGCGTGGGCCCCCGACGGACGCGAGCTCGCGTACACGGCGAAGGATGCGGGACGCGAGGATGCGTGGAGCACCGACAACAATCTCTACACGGTTCCTGCCGCGGGCGGCAAGCCGAGGGTGATCACCGACGCGAACAAGGGTGCGGACGAGAACCCGGTGTATTCGCCCGATGGCAAGGTCATCCTGTACCATTCCCAGGCGCGCGCGGGCTTCGAATCCGATCGCTGGCGTCTCATGGCCTACGACCGGTCGAGCCATCAGTCGCGCGAGCTGCTGCCGCAGTGGGATCGCAACGCCGACAGCTACGTGTTCGCCGCCGATGGGCATGCGATCCTCATTCAGACCGTCGACGCATCGCGCGAGAAGTTCTATCGCTCGACGTTCTCGAATGGCAACGCCAGCGCGCCGCAGCTGGTGCTCTCGGAGCGCAACAACGGGTCGCTCTCGCTCGATCGCGCGGGACGCACGATGGCCTGGGTGCAGGACGCAGCCGATCGCCCCGCCGAAGTGTTCGTTGCCACGCTGGGCGCCGGCGTGTCGGGGCTGCATCAGCTGTCACACGAGAACGACGCGCTGCTCGCGACACTCAAGCTGTATCCGGTAGAGGACTACTGGTTCAAGGGCGCGAACGGCGACAGTGTGCAGGGGATGATCCTGCGTCCGCCGCAGTGGACGCAGGGAAAGAAGTTCCCGGTCGTGCTGCTCATCCACGGCGGCCCGCAGGTGCCGTGGCTCGATCAGTGGCATGGCCGCTGGAACTACCAGATGTTCGCTGCGCCGGGCTACGGTCTGGTGATCATCAATCCGCGCGGCTCGCCGGGATATGGACAGAAGTTCGTCGACGCAATCTCGAGAGATTGGGGCGGCGCGGTGTACTCCGATCTCATGCTCGGACTCGATGCCGCGCTCGCGAAGGATCCGTGGCTCGATGGCACGCGCATGGGCGCCGCTGGCGGATCGTACGGTGGCTACATGGTGGACTGGATCGCGGGACACAGCGACCGCTTCAAGGCGCTCGTGAGCCACGCGGGTCCGTACAATCTCGAGAACATGTACGGCGCAACCGAGGAGCTGTGGTTCCCGGCATGGGAATACGGCGGCCCATACTGGGATTCGACGGCCATGGCGCAGCAGTATCGCAAGTGGTCGCCGCACCTGTACGCAAAGAACTTCAAGACACCGACGCTCGTCACCGCAGGAGAGCTCGACTACCGCGTGCCATACACGGAGGATCTGTCGTTCTTCAGCGCCTTGCAGCGGCAGGGCGTTCCGTCGCGGCTGGTCGTGTTCCCCGACGAAGGACACTGGATACAGAAGCCACAGAACCAGAAGCTCTGGTGGAGCGAAGTGCAGGGATGGCTCGGCAAATACCTGCAGGCGCCGGCGATGTAGCGCACCGTGTAGCGCACGGTCTGCGCCGCAGTGCCGTGCTCTTGCGCCACCCGACCCCGACCTTATCTATGAGGCATCGGGCCGGCGCACGGGCGCCCCGGCCATCTGCGGCGGCTTCACGGGGAGGTTTCGATGCGTGCTTCGATGCGTGCTTCGATGTGTGCGATGACCTTGCTGCTCTGCGCCTGTGCATCCGGCGGAAGCAACAAATCGAGCAATGATACGCCACTCATCCAGGAGCAGGCCGAGATGACGCGCGTCGAGACGCCAACCGGGGTCCTGCAGATCGATTGGCACCGCGAGCGAACCTACGACGAGACGAAGCTGCTCGTGAGCGTGGATAAGGCATGGGCGGCCATCCCCACCGTATTCGGAGAGCTCGGGATCGATCCGAACGTCGTCGACTCCAAGCAGCACGTATTCGGAAATGCGGGTACCACGCGGCGCGGCAAGCTCGGGATGCAGCGCCTGTCGCGCTACTTCGATTGCGGCGCTACGACCGGCATCTCCAATGCGGACCAGTACGACGTGGTCGTACGGGTGATCACGCAGATCATTCCGGCGGAAGCCGGGCTGTCCGCGCTGCGAAGCCAGGTCGAGGCGACGGCGCATCCGAGCGCCACATCGGGGCAGGTCGTGCGGTGCGCGTCGACGGGCGCCCTCGAGGAGCGTATCGCGCACATGCTTTCCGAGCAGGCGGTGCGCGCCGCGCAGTAGAGGCGCGAGGCATTGGCGCGGCCATCCGCCGCGCCGCGCGGTCAGTCCGCGCGGAAACGCAGAAGCATCTCGCCGATCTGAATCATGTCGCCGTCGTCGAGCAGCCGCGTGCGCGCGGTGGCGTCGAGCTCCTGTCCGTTCACGAGTGTGGGATTGTTCGCCGACAGGTTCGTGATGCGCCACCGTCCATCCTGATACTGCATCCGCGCGTGCGTGCGGCTCACCGTGTCCGCCGGAAGCTTGATGTGCCGGTGTCGCGGCCCCTCCGCAGCGCCGATCGTGATGTCCGCGGGCTCTCCCTTCACGCGCATGAAGCGGATCGCCTCGCCCACGTTGCTTCCCACTTCCACTTCGAGATGGCCCGGAAGCACGACCACCGTGTCCTTGCCGTTCGCCGGAATGACCTGACGGTCGCGACGATCGCGGCCCGCCGTCACCATCATGGGTGGCAGCGCACCATGGCGGTGGCGTCGCGCAGCGCGTTTGCGTGCGAGGAAAACGCCGCTCGCCGCGACCGAGACTGCAGCGATGAGCAGTACGATGCTCACGGCAATTACCATGAACGGATTATCTGATAACAAGCTCGGCATGAAGCCCGTCGTTCGCTGAAGTAGTGCCCCGACACCTTCTGTACCCCCTTCTGCCTGCACATGATACACCCGCCCGGCGCTTCGGTAAGAACAAAGAACGTTTCACTCCGGGCAGTGGATCAGTTCGTTACAGTGCACAGACTCTAACTGCAACCCATGCGCCTACTTAAAGCAGGTCACCGAAGCGCTGGGTACGACTGCCTACCTAGCTGCTCCGCCAGCGCCGCTTCGCGTCCCTCTGCGAGCTCCCACCCAACACGGGTCGGTCGCACCTCCGTCATCGAGATCATCTGCGATCGCGCAGCTCTCGGGCCGGCCTGTCCTGCTCTCGATGTGCTCTGCGCCGACGGTGCGCGCTCGATCAAGCTCGAGGCGCTCACGCAACGTAGGGTGGACAGCAATGATCGCCGGCAGGTCCACGCGCGGCCGTCGCGCTGCGTTCATCGCTAGCGAGAGCGTATCTTTCGCGGGTCTCGAAGCACAGGCGGTCGCGTGGCGGAGGAAAAAAGAAAAACCGACTATCACAATGCATGGGCCGAAGCACGCGAGCTGATCTGGGGGCACCGGAAGCAGCTCGCGATCGGCTTCCCGCTCATGGTCATCAATCAGCTCGCGGGATTCGTGCTTCCCGCGAGCTCGAAGTTCCTGATCGACGATGTCATAGGCAAGCACAAGGTCGGCCTGCTCTATCCGCTCGCCGCCGCCGCGGGCGTCGCGACGCTGATCCAGGCCGGGACGTCCTTCGGGCTCGCGCAGGTGATGAGCATCGCCGCTCAGCGAGCCATCGCGGACATGCGCAAGAAGCTCCAGGCGCACATACTGCGGCTTCCCGTCAGCTACTTCGATTCCACGCAGAGCGGCATCCTGATCTCGCGTGTGATGACGGATGCCGAGGGCATTCGCAATCTCGTCGGCACGGGATTGGTGCAGCTGGTCGGCGGCCTGATCACCGCGGTCGTCGCGCTCGGCGTGCTGTTCTACCTGAACTGGCAGATGACGACGATCACGCTCGCCATTCTGCTGTCGTTCGGCATCGTCATGGCGGTCGCATTCAAGCGGCTGCGCCCGATCTTCCGCCAGCGAAACGCGATCACGGCCGAAGTCACCGGTCGTCTGGCGCAGGCGATGGGCGGCGTGCGCATCGTGAAGACGTACGTGGCCGAGCGCCGGGAGCAGAAGACGTTCGCGACCGGCATCCACAGGCTCTTCCGCAACATCGCCTCCACGCTCACCGGCATCTCGCTCGTGACCGCATTCTCGACGCTGATCGTCGGGATCGTCGGGATCGTGATGTTCATCATGGGCGGCCACGCGGTGCTGAGCGGCAGAATGACGCTCGGCGATCTGCTCGCGTACGCCGTGTTCGTCGGGCTTCTGGCAGCACCGCTCATCCAGATCGCGTCGATCGGCACACAGATCAGCGAGGCGTTCGCGGGGCTCGACCGCATCCGCGAGATTCGCCGCATGGTCACGGAAGATGCGGCCGATGCGACGCATAGCGATGTGCCCGCGCTCGCGGGCGATGTGCGCTTCGATCACGTCTGGTTCGAGTACAAGCCGGACACGCCGGTGATCCGCGACGTGAGCTTCCATGCGCCGGCGGGCTCCACCACCGCGCTCGTGGGCTCGAGTGGCTCGGGAAAGAGCACGCTCATCAGCCTCATCATGGCGTTCAACCATCCGCAGCAGGGCACCATCACGATCGACGGCCGCCCGCTCGAGTCGCTCAAGCTGCGCCAGTACCGCTCGCAGCTCGGCGTGGTGATGCAGGACAACTTCCTCTTCGACGGCACGGTTGGCGAGAACATCGCGTTCGCGAAGCCGGGGGCGACGATGGAAGAGATCCGGGAGGCGAGCCGGATCGCGCACTGCGATGAGTTCATCTCCGAGTTCGAGAACGGCTACGACACGATCGTCGGCGAGCGCGGGGTGCGGCTCTCCGGCGGACAGCGCCAGCGCGTCGCGATCGCGCGCGCGATCCTCGCCGACCCGCGCATTCTCATTCTCGACGAGGCGACGTCGAGTCTCGACAGTGAGAGCGAGGCGCTCATCCGCGACGGGCTCCGCTCGCTGCGCAGCGGGCGCACGACCTTCGTCATCGCGCACCGCCTCTCCACGATCGCGAGCGCGAACCAGATTCTCGTGCTCGAGAACGGCGAGATTCTCGAGCGCGGCACGCAGCCGGAGCTGTTGCGGCTCGGCGGCCGCTACAAGCAGCTCTACGACACGCAGTATCGCGCGGAGCAGGACCAGTTCATCAATCCGGGCGAGGACTTCACGCTCCCGGAGGTGAAGGACTCCGTGAAGCTGACCGCGCGCGCCGATAGCTCACTCTGAGCCATCTTCGTATTTTTCGTGCAGGATGAAAAACAAATACTTCGCCGTTCGGCGCTCCGGTGTTCACGGGAAAGGCGCGTTCGCGCTCAAGGACATTCGTAAAGGCACGCGTCTCGTGGAGTACGTGGGAGAGAACATCACACCTGCGGAATCCGATCGCCGCTACGACGACACGAAGGTGAAGGACCACCACACTTTTCTCTTCTCGGTGGACAGCCGGAAGGTCATCGACGCGACGTACGGCGGGAACGAGTCGCGGTTCATCAATCACTCGTGCGACCCGAACTGCGATGCGGTGATCGAGACGCGCCGCGTCTACATCGAGGCGAATCGCACGATCAGGAAGGGCGAGGAGCTCGCGTACGACTACAACTACGAGCGCACGCCGAAGACGACGAAGGCCGATGAGAAGCTGTACAAGTGTCTGTGCGGCTCTCCGAACTGCCGCGGCACGATCGTGTCCGCCAAGGTGACGCTGCCCAGGAAGAAGTCGAAGGCCAGGGCGAAGAAGAAGAGCGCGGCCAAGTCGAAAAAGCGGGCGTCGAAGAACGCGAGCACGAAGAGGCGGGGGCGGAAGTAGTTCGCGTCAGTGTCACGATCCGCTGCGTGAGCTCACGTCGCCGACCAGGCGCGCCCAGACGAGCTTGTGGGTGCGGCCATCCTTCATGGTGTAGTCGTACTCGCCCTGCATCACGGCGGCCTCGCGCACGACGAGCAGGTCTCCAGGCTTCCACGTGTCCACCGCGGGGCGATCGGGGAGATAGACCTCCCACACGGTTCCGTCCGTGAGCATCACGTGCGTCCCGTCGCCGATCACGCGACGAATGCGCTGCGCATTCCATACGCTGCTCGGCGCTGCATACGCGCGCGCGCTGTCTGCCGTACTCTCCGACGGCGGGGAAGCGGACGTGTCCTGCGCCGCGACGCGCTGCGCGAGCATCGTGCTCGAGAAGAGCAGCGCTGCGCCCACCACGAGCGCGCGCGCGCACGGGGAGATGTACCTCATGCTCTGATGCTGGTGCATTCGAATATCCTCCCCCAAGTGACAGCTCGCGGAGCGGCTTCCCTTATCGAAATGTGTCGCAGCGCACAGTCAAGCGAATGCCGCCAAAGTGATAATTTTTGGCGCTCGCGAAAATAATCCTTGACATGTATTGTCTTGCGGCCATGTTGAAACGGTCAGAGATACGGTCGAGGTTGGAACAGCCCGATGCACATGCCAAGGTCCTGATGCATTTCGTCGCGAGATCCACAATTCAGATCGCCGTCGCGGTTGCCGTCCTCACGGCGCCCGCCACGAAGCTGTACGCGCAGGACGAATGCCAATGCACGGCGCCCGGCGCGGAAAGCAGCCGGATCGCCAATGCGATTGGCGGAGGCCTCTTCGCGGGACTCATTGCGGCCGTGATTCCATTCCATCATGCCGGTGCGCTCGCCGCCGCGGCGCCCGCGGGCGGAGCGGGCGCGCCATCCGCGCTCACGGTCATGTCCGACTCCACGGATGTCGCGCCCGGCGACTCCGCGAAGCCGCGGCGCGTCGGTGGCTACGCCGCGTCCTCTCCGCGAAACGGCGACCCGGGCGTTGGACCTCCGCTTGCCCGCACCTCGAACGGAGAGGCGGGAAC
The DNA here is from genome assembly GCA_025929535.1 of Gemmatimonadaceae bacterium. GTDB lineage: Bacteria > Gemmatimonadota > Gemmatimonadetes > Gemmatimonadales > Gemmatimonadaceae > FEN-1250. The sequence continues at coordinate 389 of JAICLZ010000078.1, read as the reverse complement.
TCCGCTGCCGTCGATCACCGCGGACCAGGCGGCGGCCGACGGCATGATCGCCCCGAAAACGGCAACGCTCCTTCCGGCGCTCGCGATGATCGGCATCGGCTTGATGCTCATGGGCGTCTTTTTCCTCCGCATTCGGCGTCCCCGATTTCGCTCGCGCTGAGTAACGGAATGACATGGAGAAAAACGGCGGGACCCGATTTCCGGGTCCCGCCGTTTTTGCGTTTTCAGCCCTCAGGGCCGGCGTCCACCACCGTGTCCGCCGCCACCGCCGCCACCACCACCGCCTCCGCGGCGCTCCCCGCCACCGCCGCCGCTCCGCTCAGGAGCGCGCGAGCGTGGCTCCGCGCGTGGCTCCGCGCGTGGCTCCGCGCGTGGCTCCGCGCGTGGCT
>JAICLZ010000102.1 GCA_025929535.1 Gemmatimonadaceae bacterium | reverse complement strand
CGAGTCTGCATACGCGCGAATGGATGCCTCTGCGGGATCCGCTCCATCGAAGTACGACTGCGCAAAGAGAACGCCGGCGAGGAGGAGCGACGTGTCGATGGACGAGAGCTCGACGTCCTTGTAGCGCATCCCCGTATCCATATCGAGGAAGTGGTAGAAGAATCCCTTGTAGCCGGCGACGCCCGTGGCCGCGGGACCCTGCGGCAGTGTGTACATGAACTGCAGCGTCGCGAGCGTGCGATCGCGCGCCTCAGCGCGACTCACCCACCCGCGCTCGGCCCCGATGGCGTACGCGTTGAGTCCGAAGCCGACCGCCGCGATGCTCGAGAACGAGTGCGTGGGATAACGATCGGGGATGAGATGCGTCGTGGGGTTCTGTGTGTCCCAGAACCAGCGGAAGGTGCGCTCGCTCAGCGTGTCGAGAAAGGCGATCGCGCGAGGGGAGGGGGGCGCGGGCGCGGGTGGAAGCGGCGCGCTCGCGTCGCTGCTCTGGCAGGCCGCGAGTGCGAGGGCGAGCGCCGACAGCGCGCGGCGAAGCGCGCGTGCGGCTCTGCTACTGCTGCTCGGATTGCTCATCAAGAAAAACTAACGGCGAGGAACAAAGAGGCGCCGGCCACATGGCCGACGCCCCTTCGCCCTTACTCGAGGTTACTTGAACTCGTACGTGGCGCCGAGCTGAATACGACGTCCGTCGGTGATCACGTTGTTCGCGTGGCCGAAGTTCGGATTCGGATTGCACTCGCCGCTCGTGGTTCCTCCGCTGCAAAGCACACCGTCGAAGCCCGTCAGATTCTGTGTGTTGAACACGTTGAAAACGGACAGGGTGACGCCCACACTGTTGCCGTGCAGCTGCAGGAAGTCCTTCCGCAAGCGAAGATCCACGTCCTTCTGCCATGGCGTGCGACCCTGCCCCGCAATGACCTGCTGATTGCCGGCTGTTCCGCCCAGCGAGACGAACTGCTGGAGCGTATACGGAAGCCCCGACCCAAGCGTCATCAGTCCGCTGAACTGGATTCCCCAGAGATACGGGATGTCCGTGATGAAGTTGGCGACGATCTGGTGGCGCTGATCCGTGGTCGTTGGATGACGAGCGTTGGCACCGGCATTGATCGAGGGAAAGCTGAAGAGATCGTTTCCGTTTTGCTCAGCCTTCGAGAGTGTGTAGGCGACGCCCGCTCCCCATCCCCACTTCGAAAGCTCGCTGCGCTGATACGGGCGGTTGAGCGTGAGATACATCGCGTTGTACCAGGTCTGCACGTCGTTGTTGCCGACCAGAATGTTCGAGTACGCCGGAACACTGAACGAAACGCAGCAGTCGTTTCGTGCGGGGTCGTAGGCGACGTTGGCCCACTCGTAGCTGTAGCCATTGTACCCGCGCGAGCCGTTGTAGCTCACGCTTCCGTCGAACGATCCGAAGTTGTGTCGAAGGCCAACCGAGAACTGATCGGACTTGGGCGGCTTGAGGTCGTTGGGGACGAGATAGACCTCCTGCGGAGGCGCCTGACCGCTGGCGAGAAGTCCTTCCAAGCCGGCACGACTCATGTATGACGGGTTCCAGACCGTGCGGCCTGGGACGGGAGTATCAGAGAAGAGAAAGGTGAACGTCTGGAACTGGCGGCGATACGACTCGTCCAAAGTCGCGTTGCCGTTCAGGCGATCGTAGAATATGCCCGCGCTCCCGAAGACGGTCGTCTTCGCCTCTTCGTCGAGCGCATACGAGATTCCGAATCGCGGCTGGAATGCCCCCAGGAAGAGCTTGCGCTGCGTTCCGTCGGTGAAGTAGCGATTCGGATCCACTCGCACGAAGAACTGACTCTGATACTGCGGCATGGAGAGCGAGTCCCGTATCGCCTGCGGAGTGACGAAGTCGCGATTGAACATGCCCGTCTCAACATCCCAGCGAACGCCGAGATTCAGCGTGAGACGCGATGTCGGACTCCAATCGTCCTGGGCGTACACACCGAATGCGTTGTTCTTCTGTGGAATGTTCGGATTGCCGATGCCGAACTGCGCCTGATACGGTGTCGCGTAGTTGTTGTCGCCGTTGAAGAAGAAAACGGGATTGCCGTTCAGCTCCTTGTTGTAGTTGTAGCGGTCGATGTCATCGTTCACGCCGAACTTCAGGACGTGCGCCCCGCCCCAGTTGATTCCCGTATACGTGAAATCGTCGCGAAGGGAAACGGTCTTTTGGGTCAGATTTTGAAAGGACGAACCGCCTCCGAACCTGCCGATGCCGTCGTACTGCAGACCGACGTCCGTGAAGTTGAGCGGGTTCTGATTGTACTGGTAGTACGTGTATCCGGCCATCGCTTCGTTGGTCCAGTTCGAGCCGTAGAAGGTGTGCTTCGCATTCCCGTAATACACGTTGCTGCGCTGGTCATCCGCTGCGGAGAAAGTCTGGTCCTTTCCTGAAAACTGCCCGCCGAAGTCACGCGTGTCATTCTCACGGCGCAGATTGCCGGAAAATTCCAGCAGCTGATTGTCACTCATGTTGTACGTCAGCTTGGCAAAGGCAAGATTTTCGCGAAAGGGCGCCGGATGCCCCGAAACGTCGAAGCCGGCGATCGCGCCCGGATACGTCGCGGGATCTCCGTTGAGCGCGATGGTGCCCTGGCGGTTCTGAAAATTCCCTTCATACGAACCGAAGAAGAACAGCTTGTCCTTGATCAGCGGACCGCCCGCGCTTCCGCCAAAGAGGTAGCGTGAGTAGTCCGGCTTCTTGAATCCGGGGGTGCTGCCCTTCGTGACCGCCGTGAAGGAATCGATCGTGGTGAGATCGTTGTTCTGGTAGTCGAGGAACGCGCTTCCTTCCCATGTGTTGCCACCCGACTTCGTCACCGCGGTCATGATGGCGCTCGACGCCTTCTGATACTCCGCCTTGTAGTTGTTGGTGATGATGCGGAATTCCTGAACCGCGCTTCGAGGGAACGGGTTTCCCCGGCTCGCATCCTGGCCCGCGATTCCGCCGGCCGTGATGTCGTTCTTGAGACTCACCCCATCGACGAACAAGTTGACCTGGGATGCCGGAAGGGCACCGGCCGAGAACGTCTTGCTGGTACCATCGACCCGGTCGGGGCTGACCTGCACGCCCGGCGCGAGTTGCGCGAGATCCAGGATGTTGCGGCTCGGAGTCGGCAGCTGATTGATCTGTGCCTGTGTGACGTTCGTCGCCGCCTCCGACGAGCGCGTTTCCACGGCGTTGCCCTGGCCCGTGACCGTCACCTCTGCGAGCTGTTGCGCGCCAGCCGTGAGCGAGAAGTCACTGCTCAGCACCTGGCCGACCTGCAGCTGGATCTGCCTGGTGACCGGCTGGAAGCCGATTCGCTTCGCGCTCACCGTATAGGTCGCGGGACGAAGCGCATTGAGCGAATAGAATCCCTGCGCATTCGTGACCGCGTTTCGCGTGAGGCTCGTCGAGCTGTCGACGGCCGTCACCTGGGCATCGGGCACCGGCGCTCCATCCGCACCGCGCACATATCCGCGGATTGCACCGGTATTCGTCTGCGCACTCGCGCGCGCAGCGGGAAGGGACGCGAGGGCCGCGAGCGCGAGACACGTGAGCGCCCGGGCCACGCGATTCCTCACGTGGGTTGTAGAGACAAACCGGAACGGCATAGTGTGTAACTCCTCCGAGTAGAGCTGGGTGGCGGACGAAATGAACGAAAGCGGAACGGGACGAGCGAACATCAGGAGACGGCTCCGCCGCACGAAGCGCGGATGACGAGGGTGGTGGAGAGTTGCATATGCTCGTGCGGGCGAATGCCTTTCTGCAGCGACAGGAGCAGCAGCGCGGCGGCACGCGCGCCAAGCTGGCTGATGTCGACGTGAACGGTGGAGAGCGGCGGATTCATGTAGCGCGCGAGCGGGATGTCGTCGAAGCCCGCGACGGCCATGTCGTGCGGCACACGGAGGTCGTTCTCTCGAAGCGCGCTGAGCGCGCCGATCGCCATCGAGTCGTTCGCGGCGAAGATCGCGGTGGGCCGCGATTCGAGCGCGAGCAGCTGCGTCACCGCGAGATGACCCGACAGCTCGCTGAAGTCGCCCTGCACCACGAGCGACTCGTCGAGCTCGATCCGGTTCTCCGTCAGCGTCGTTCGATAGCCGCGCAGCCGCTCGGCCGCGTCATGATTGCGCTCGGGACCGGCGATCATCGCGATCCGGCGATGTCCGCGCGCCACGAGATGACGCGTCATCGCGCGCGCGCCTTCGTGGTTCTCGATCGTGATCGTGTCGAACGCCTTCGATTCGGCGTCGCCGTTGAGCAGCACGACCGGGAAGCTCCCCTGCAGCGTCCGCAGCGTGCGCTGCGCCTCGAGATCGGAGGACATGATGATCATCCCATCCACCCGGCCGCGCATCGAGCGCAGCGCCGCATCGATCTCATCCTTCGACTCGTGCGAGCTCGAGACGAGGATGTGGTAACCGGCGGCTCGCACCACGTGATCGATGCCGCGGATGATCTCGGAGAAGAACTCGCCGTAGAGATCGGGCAGGAGCACGCCCAGCGCGAACGTCGTGCGCGTGATGAGGCTGCGCGCGGCGCCGTGTGGCGAGTAGCCCAAACGCGCGGCCACTTCGGCGACTCGCTGGCGAGTTTCGGGGCTCACGAAGTCTGCGTCGTTCCACACGCGTGACACAGTTGCCACCGAGACCCCTGCTTCTCTTGCGACATCCTTGATCGTGACCAAGACTGCCGATCCTGTCGGAGAGCGCTGTAAACGATTTCAGTAATCGATTCCAATGTATGCCTGCCGTCAAGGGCAGGTCGGAACCCGTACATTCGGGAGAGCTCCGCAAAACGCCCGCGCGGTCCCGTTCGTGCGTGCCCCATCAGGGTTGATCACTCCTACAGCGCCACAACGATGACCACGCCGTCCCCCGCTCCCGCCTCACGAATCGTGATCGCCGGCGGCAGCGGATTCGTTGGGCAGGCCCTCGCCACTCGCTTCGTCGGACAGGGGCACGACGTCGTCGTCCTCACCCGAAGCGCCCGCGCGCGCACGGACGGCATGCGCGAGGTCGCCTGGAACGGCCGCATGCTCGGCGATTGGGCCACGGAGCTCGACGGCGCGGCAGTCGTGATCAATCTCACGGGGAAGAGCATCAACTCCCGTCACACCGAGAAGAATCGTCGCGAGATCATCTCCTCTCGCGTCGAGTCCGTACGGGCGATTGCCGGCGCGATCGCCGTCGGCAGTGCGCCCCCGCCCGTATGGGTGCAGGCGAGCGCGGTCGGCATCTACGGCAACGCCGGCGATGTGCTCTGCGACGAGAGCGCTCCGCACGGGCACGATTTCATGGCCGACGTGTGCGAGCAGTGGGAGGGGGCGTTCCGCGAAGCGCTCACACCGGCGAGCCGCGGCGTCGTGTTACGATTCGGCGTGGTGCTCGGCCGCGAAGGCGGCGCGCTCCCGATGCTCGCACGGCTCGCGCGTTTCGGACTCGGCGGCACCGTGGGGAGCGGCCGCCAATACATCAGCTGGATTCATCGCGACGACATGGTCGCGGTAGTCCAGCGCGCGATCACCTCGCGAATGGTCGGACCCTACAACGCATGCACTCACGTCCCCGAAACGAACGCCTCTTTCATGAAGCGGCTCCGGAAAGCGGTCCGCCGTCCCTGGAGTCCCCCAGCTCCGGCCTTCGCAGTCAAGCTCGGCTCGTACGTGATCGGCGCCGAGTCCTCGGTGGCGCTTGGCGGGCAGCGGTGCGTTCCGCGAAGGCTCGATGAGGAGCGATTCGTATTCGCGCACGAGAATCTGAGTGAGTCGCTGAAGCAGCTACTGTCCTGATAAAAACAATTCTTGTCGTCTTAACGTCGTAATACTGGCGCGTAACCCTGCACGAGGCCTTACTCGATATGGATCTCCAGCTCCACGGAAAGACCGCTCTCGTCAGCGGATCCACGCTCGGCATCGGCGCCGCGATCGCGAGCACCCTCGCTCGCGAAGGTGCCACGGTGATCGTGAACGGGCGCACGCAGGAACGTGTGGATGAAGCGGTATCCCGAATTACGGGAGAGATTCCGAATGCGCAGCTACGAGGCGCGGCCGGTGATCTGTCGATCGAGGCGGGAGTCGACGCGATGGCGAAGGAATTCCCGAACGTCGACATCCTCGTCAACAACCTCGGCGCATTCGAGGCAAAGCCCTTCTTCGACATCACCGATGCCGACTGGCTGCTCATGTGGGAGAAGAACGTCATGAGCGGGGTGCGACTGAGCCGCCATTACATGCGCGGAATGCTCGATCGGAACTGGGGGCGCGTGATCTTCATCTCGAGTGAGGCGGGACTCAATCTCTCACGGAACACCGTCCATTACGGCGTCACCAAGACCGCGGTGCTCGGACTCTCGCGCGCGCTCGCGGAGCTCACGGTGGGAACGGCGGTCACGGTGAACGCGGTGCTTCCGAGCGACACGCGCACGGAGGCGACGGCCGCGTGGATCGAGGGAGTCGCGAAGAAGAAAGGAGTGGGCGCGGCCGAGGTGGAGAAGGAGTACTTCGAGAAAACGCGCCCGTCGTCGCTGATCAGGCGATTCGCCGAGCCGGCGGAGGTGGCCGCGCTCGTCGCTTTCGTCGCGAGCCCGCTGTCGGCGATCACGAATGGTGCGGCGCTGCGTGCGGAGGGCGGCATCATCCACAGCATCGGCTGAGCACCGCGTCCGAAACGACGACGGCCGGACCCGCCCTCGAGGGGCGAATCCGGCCGTCGTGCCGGTCCGTCGCGACTATCCGTGCCGGGGCGTCCTGTCGTTCTGCTTGTCGTTCTGCTTGTCGTTCT
>JAICLZ010000011.1 GCA_025929535.1 Gemmatimonadaceae bacterium | reverse complement strand
TTCCACTCCTTGCACGCGACCTCGCACGCCTTGCACCCGATGCAGACGCTCGTGTCGGTGAAGAAGCCCATCGGCTCCTGCGTCCCCGAGCTCTGCGCGGTATCTTGCGAAACGATCGGCAGCGCGCGCGTACCCATCACGCCCTCTCCACATTGCAGACGAACGCCTTCCCTTCGTGGATCGACACGTTCGGATCGCCGACCCAGCTCGTGAGATTGTTCGCGACGTCGCCCACGGCGAGTCCCTGCCATCCCCAATGCCACGGCAGTCCGACGTGATGCACCTTCTTGCCACCGAGCATCATCGAGCCGATCCGGTTCGTCACGAGCGCGCGCGCGCGCACCTCGTGTCGCGGCGAAGTGATCTTCACGAAATCGAGATTCGCAATTCCGCGCTCGTGCGCGAGGTCGCGTCCGATCTCGAGGAAGAGCTCGGGCTGCAGCTCCGCAAGGTACGGAAGCCAGCGGCTCATCGACCCCGACAGATAGTGCTCCGTGAGGCGATAGGTGGTGATGATGCACGGATAGCGCGGATCACCAACGGGCGCGATCTGATTGTACGGTTTGCCCTTCGCCCACCATTTGAGCACGGGGCTCGACTGCTGCTTGTACAGCTGGTTGTGCACCGGACTTTCCATGGGCTCGTAGTGCACGGGGAAGGGTCCGTCCACGAGACCGGTGGGCACGTAGAGCCAGCCGCGTCCGTCCGGCTTCATGATGTATGGATCGGTGCCGGAGAGCGCGTCGAGGCCGATACTGTCGGGCTTCGCGGCGGCGTGCGGCGCCTTCGTGAGCGCGAAATCAGGGACATCGTATCCCACCCACTTGCCGGGCGGCGCGATCTTCCCCGTTGCGGGATCGGCCGCATTCGCCGCGCTCGCATCCCACCAGACCCACCGCTTCCGCTCGCTCCACGGCTTACCGGAGGGATCGGCCGAGGCACGATTGTAGAGCAGCCGCCGATTCGCGGGCCATGTCCAGGCCCAGTTGAGATGCGCGCCGGGCGTGCCCGGCGGATCAGGCTCGCGTCGTCCGGCGAGATTGCTTTCCCACGCGGGGAACACGCCGCAGTAGATCCAGCTCGCGCACGTAGTCGAGCCATCATCCTTCAGCTCGGCGAAGCCCGCGAGATGCTTCGTCGGATCGCCCGTGTGATAGCCGTTGATCTCGCGCAATATCTTGAGCTCGTCGGGCTCACCAGTAGCGTCGGGCTCCCGGCCCATCGCAGGCTCGCGCTCGTAGTCCCATTCGAGATGCTTCCAGCCCTCGTCTCGCGCGAGTGTGCTGTTCGCGTACTTTCGCTTCAGTCGCTTGCCGAGCTGATAGTAGAACCACGTGTCCGTGCGGCAGTCGCCCGGCGGATCCGCCGCCTTGAAGTGCCACTGCAGCATTCGCTGCGTGTTCGTGAAGCTCCCCTCGTACTCTCCCACCTGCGTTGCCGGCAGAAAGAATACTTCGGTGTGGATGTCCTCCACCTTCACGCTGCCATCCTCGATCTCCGGACCGTTCTTCCATTGAGTCGCGGTCTCGGTGAGCCAGTTGTCCTTCACCACGAGCCAGTCGAGCTTCCGCATCGCGAGGCGCTGTGCGGCCGCGTTGAGCGACGTGGCGGGGTTCTGCCCGACGGTGATCATTCCCTTCACCCGCCCCTCCGCCATCGCCGCCATCATGGCGATGTGGGAGAAGTCGCCGAAGATCTTCGGATGCCAGTCGTAGCCGTAGTCGTTTTCCGGGCGCGCCGCATCGCCGTACATCGACTTCAGATACGACACCATGAACTTGGGTTGATTGGCCCAGTACCCCGTGGGCTGCGTCTCCGCCGCGAGATAGTCACGCAGCGTCGCGTGCGACTTCATCGTCGACGGGTGGCTCATGTACCCGTGAATCGAGTGGTACAGCGTGGGTACATCGGTCGAGCCCTGGATCGAGGCGTGACCACGCAACGCCATGATTCCGCCGCCCGGACGTCCCATGTTGCCGAGCAGCAGCTGCAGCAGCGAGCAGGCATTGATCATCTGCACGCCATCCGTGTGCTGCGTCCACGCTACCGCGTACGCGAAGCTCGTCGTGCGATCCGCTCCCGAATTCTGCAAAACGGTTTCGGCGACTTTCAGGAACTTTGCTCGCGGGCATCCCGTCACCTGCTCGACCATCTCCGGCGTGTAGCGCGCGTAGTGCCGCTTGAGCAGCTGCAGCACGCAGTGCGGATCCTGCATGCTCGGATCGTGCTTCGGCAACGGCTTGAGCAGCGAGTGCACGAGGATGTCCCACTTCGCCGGCGCCGCCGTCGTGCCCGCATTCATTGGGACGCTGCCGCCGCTCCCGCCTTTCGGTCGCGACTGCGGTCCCTCGTGCTGCCGCTCCAGTCCCGCGCGCGCGGTGTACGCGACCTGCTCGCCGGTTGTCTGCACGTTGGTGCCCGCGTACTCCCAGGTCGCCGGATCGTACTCGCCGGTGGATCCCTCGAACGGCCAATCGGGCTCCTCTTTCCCCTGCTTCAGTCCCGAGAACACACCATCCAGATCTTCCGTGTCCCGGAAGTCCGGGCTCACGATCGTGGACGCGTTCGTGTAGCTCGAGACGTAGCTCTGGAAAAACGGATCGCTGTTCCAGCGCTCGCTCGCGAGCACGTGGTTGATGATGCCGCCGAGAAACGCGATGTCGCTGCCCGAGCGAATGGGCGCGTGGATGTCGCAGTTCGCGCTCGTGCGCGTGAATCGCGGGTCCACGTGGATGAGCTTCGCGCCGTTCACGCGCGCGCGCATCGGCCAGCGGAACGCCACCGGATGACATTCCGCCATGTTCGAGCCCATGATCACGACGCAGTCGGACTGCGCCATGTCGCGCGGATACATCGTGGCCGCGCCGCGTCCCAGACGCGCACCGAGACCGGGCACGCTCGAGCTGTGGCAGATGCGCGCCTGATTCTCGATCGCCACGATGCCGAGCCCGCGACAGAACTTCTGCGCGATGTGATTGAACTCGTTGTCGAGCGTCGCTCCGCCCAGATGGAAGATCGCGCTCGTTGCATTGACGAGCTTTCCGTCCGGAAGGCGCTCGACGAAGGTGTCGTCGCGCGTCTTGCTCACGAGCTCGGCAATCCGGTCCATCGCCCACTCGAGATCGACTACCTCCCAGTCGCGCGCGCCCGGCTTGCGGTGCAGCGCCCGCGTGGGGCGATTCGGATTCTTGTGAAGCTGATAGATCGCCGCGCCCTTGGGACACAGCGTGCCCTCGTTATGCGGGCTGCGCGGATCGCCTTCGATGTTGACGATCTCGCCTTCCTTCACGTGGATGAGCGTCGCGCACCCGACGGAACAGAACGGGCAGATGCTCGGCACCGTCCTGCTGCCCTTGATGCGCAACTGCTGCGCCTTCGCGCGCGCCGGCGTGAGCGCGAGCCCCAGACCAACGATGCCACCCAGCGCCGTACCGGCTCCGGCACCAGCGGTGTAACGGAGAAACGCTCGCCGTGTGAGCTCCACGAGTCACCGATGAAAAGCGATCCGGCGAGCGGCCTGCACGAAATGAGCCGCGCTAACCCTCCGTCTTCTTCTCCAGATCGAGCGAAGCCGAGTTGATGCAGTAGCGCAAGCCGGTTGGACCGGGCCCATCCGGAAAGACGTGACCGAGATGCGCATCGCAGCTCGAGCAGAGCACCTCGGTGCGCCGCATGCCGTGCGAGCGATCCTCGTGCTCCGCGATCGCGCTGCCCTCCACCGGCGCCGTGAAGCTCGGCCATCCGCAATGCGCATCGAACTTCGTGTCCGACGCGAACAGTGGCTCGCCGCACCCCGCGCAGCGATACGTGCCCGCGTCGGTGGTCAGCGCGTACTTCCCCGTGTGCGGGCGTTCCGTTCCCTTCTCGCGCATCACGCGATACTGCTCCGGCGTGAGCTGCGCTCGCCACTCGGCGTCCGACTTATGCACCTTCTTCGACATGCTCCCCTCCCTGCGGTCCGTAGAAAATTACCCAGACCGTCAAGTCATTGCTGAAGCGCTCGAAGCGGTGCGTCATTCCCGCGGGCACGAAGAGCAGCTCTCCGGCCGAGAACGCCTTCCGCGAGTCGCCGCAGACGAAGTGCCCGCTTCCCTTCACGACGACATACGCCTCATCGCGCGTGTGCGGCATCTGGTCATCCACACCGCGCGGCGCGTAGAGTCCCGCCTCGAACGTGCCGTGCCGATACACGATTTTGTACTGCTCGGCGGGCGCCTCGGGCAGCGCGGCGATCGCGCTCTCGATGCCGATCTGAAAGCCATGCTTCATTCGCCGTACGGGATCCAGATGTTCTTCACCTGTGTCGCCTCTCGCAGGAAGAGCGGTCCCTCGGCACGCGGATGAAACCAGTCGAGCGGCGCCGACTCCACGAAGGTGCGCTTCATGTTCGATGCGGACGCCCGCTCGATTGCGGCGCACGTCTCGGCCGCACCGTGATACCACACCGCGCTCACGTCGTCGTGCTCGGCGAGCACCATCGCGAGCACATCCTTCGGCCCAGTCACGATGTTCACCACTCCGGCAGGGACGTCGGAGGTCTCGAGCACCGAGTACAGATCGGTCGCAGCGAGTGCCGCGCGCTCGGATGGGATCGCGACCACCGTGTTTCCCATCGCGATCGCCGGCGCCACGAGCGAGACGAAGCCCAGCAGCGGCGAATCGTTCGGCGCGGCGATGCCGATCACGCCCATGGGCTCGTGCATCGCGAGGGCGACGCCGCGAATCGATGGATCGTGCACCGCGCCATCGAACTTGTCGGCCCACGCTGCGTAGGTGAACAGGCGCGAGAGCGACGCCTCCACTTCGCGCGCGCCGTCCTCGCCTGTCATCGACGCGATGCGCGCCGCGAGCTCACCTGCACGCGCGCCGAGATTCTCCGCGATGTAGTAGAGCACCTGCGCACGCGCGTGGCCGCTCGTGCGTGGCCACCCAGATGCCGCGTGCGCCGCCTCGACCGCATTGCGAATGTCCTTGCGATTTCCCTCCGCCACTTCGCCGAGGAGCGCGCCGCTCGGACTCTCGATGCGACGCGAGCCGCCGGCATCGGGGCGCACCTGCTTCCCGCCGATGAAGAGCTTGGGCGTGCGATCGATGACCGGCAGCTCGCCGCCACTCGCGCCGGCGCGCGTGCCGTGCGACTCCACACGCGGAATCGCCGGTCCGTGCAGATACTCGTACATCCCCTCGCGGCCACCCTCACGCCCGAATCCCGACTCCCGATACCCACCGAATCCCACCGACGCATCGAACAGATTGGATGAGTTCACCCACACCACGCCCGCCTTGATCCGGGGCGCGATGTCGAGCGCGAGATTGATGTTCTCCGTCCACACGCTGGCCGCGAGCCCGTACGGCGTGTTGTTCGCGAGCGCCACCGCCTCGCTCGGAGTACGAAAAGTCATGCTCACGAGCACGGGCCCGAAGATCTCGACCTGGGCGATGGTGGCACTCGGGCTCACGCCGGTGAACAGCGTTGGAGGGTAGAAATAGCCATCCGTGGGACACGCCCACGAGGGCTGCCACATCTCCGCGCCGTCATCCACGCCCTGTCTCACGAGCCGCTGAATGCGCTCGAGCTGCTGCGGAGCGACGATCGCGCCGATGTCCATCGACTTGTCGAGCGGCGAGCCCGCGCGGAGCTTCTCCATGCGCGCGCGCAGCCGCGCCGTGAGATCGGCGGCGATTCCCTCGTGCACGAGCAGGCGCGATCCCGCGCAGCACACCTGTCCCTGATTGAACCAGATCGCGTCGACGACTCCCTCCACCACGCTGTCGAGGTCCGCATCGTCGAACACGATGAACGGGCTCTTCCCTCCGAGCTCCAGCGAGAGCTTCTTTCCGGATCCCGCCGTCGAGCGCCGGATCTCCCGCCCGACTTCGGTCGATCCCGTGAACGCGATCTTGTCGACCCCGGGATGCTCGACCAGCGCCTTCCCCGTGCTCCCGTCACCGGTGACGATGTTGAGCACGCCCGCCGGCAATCCCGCCTGGTGCGCGAGCTCGGCGAACGCGAGCGCGGTGAGCGACGTGAGCTCGGCGGGCTTGAGCACCACCGTGTTCCCAGCAGCGAGCGCCGGCGCAATTTTCCACGCCATCATGAGCAGCGGGAAATTCCATGGAATGATCTGACCGACCACACCAACGGGCGTGTAGCCGGGGAACTCCGCGTCGCGCAGCTGCGCCCATCCCGCGTGGTGATAGAAATGCCGCGCGACCAGCGGCACATCGATGTCCCGCGTCTCGCGAATCGTCTTTCCATTGTCGAGCGTCTCGAGCACCGCGAGGAAGCGCGAGTGCTTCTGCACCGTCCGCGCGAGCGCATAAAGATGCCGCGCTCGCGCATGTGGAGTGAGCGCCGCCCACGCGGGATACACCTCGCGCGCAGCGCGCACCGCCGCATCGATGTCCGCCGCGTTCCCTTGCGCCACGCGTCCCAGCGATGCGCCCGTCGATGGATCGACGGACTCGAATCGCTCGCCACTGCTCGGCTCCACGAATCGCCCGCCGATGTAGTGATCGAACACGCCTTCGTGCTTCGCCAGCCACGCGCGCGCAGGCGCATCGCTTTCGGGCGCCGGTCCGAACTCGAGCGAGCCGCTCGTGAACAGCTCCGCAATCGTCGCCACACTCACACCATCGGATGACGGTTCGCCGCCGAGTAGCGCCCGGTGACGTGGTGCTCGAGCTGCCGCTCGATGTCGGTGAGCAATCCGCTCGCACCGAAGCGAAATCGCGACGGTGACAGCCAGCGGTCGCCGAGCTCCTCCTTGATCATGATCAGCCACTCGAGCGCCGACTTCGCGCTGCGGATGCCGCCGGCGGGCTTGAGTCCCACCGCGTAGCCCGTCTCCGCCTCGTAAGCGCGAATCATCCGCGCCATCACGAGACCCACTGGCAGCGTGGCGTTCGCGCTTTCCTTGCCCGTGGAGGTCTTGATGAAATCCGCGCCCGCCATCATCGCGACCCGGCTCGCACGCGCGACGTTGCTCAGCGTCGCGAGCTCGCCCGTTGCGAGAATGGCCTTCATGTGCGCGTCGCCGCACGCCTCGCGAAAGGCGCGCACCTCATCGTACAGGGCATCCCAGCGGCCGAGGAGCACGTGCGCGCGCGTGATCACGATGTCGATCTCGCGCGCGCCCGCTTCCACGGATGCGCGGATCTCGTCCAGGCGCTGCGCGAGTGGGCTCAGCCCCGCCGGAAATCCCGCGGACACCGCCGCCACCGGAATGCTCGAGCCCTCGAGCGCGCGCACCGCCGTGGGCACGAACGTGTGATAGACGCACACGGCGCCGACCTTGATGTCGAGTGCGCGTACGCCGAGCGCCTCCACGAGATCGTCGCGCAACGGACGACGCGCCTTGGCGCAGAGCCGCTCGACCGTGCCCGGTGTATCGTCGCCCGAGAGCGTGGTGAGATCGAGACACGTGATCGCGCGCAGCAGCCACGCCGCCTGATGGGCCTTCTTCACCGTGCGCCGCGTCGGGATCGTGGCTGCGCGGCGCTCCACCGCGCTGCGATTCACGCGGATGAGTGGAATCACATCCGCGCTCAGCGCCATTCCAGGATTTCGCGCCGACTCCTCGTGCAGCCTGAGCGCGCGATCCTGCGCGCCGCCGGCATCCGGCGCGTGCGACGCGGACGTGAATCGGCTCACGCTAGCACGTCATCAGTACTTCAGGTCACCCGATGCGGCGAACTCCTTCATCATCTGCTCCTGCTCAGGCGTGAGCTTCTCGGGCACGGTGACGTTCGCTTCCACTATCATATCGCCCTTCGTGCCGTTTTTCTCGATCCCCTGTCCCGGCACGCGAAACCGTTTGCCTGGCGGCGTGCCCTGCGGAATCCGGATCGTCACCTTCTTTCCCGTGAGCGTGCGCACGCTCACTCTCGAGCCCAGCGTGGCCTGCGCGATGTTGAGCGGTACTTTCGCGATCACGTCGAGCCCTTCGCGGGTGAAGAAGCGATCCGGCTGCACCTCGAAGTTGATGATCAGGTCGCCGGGCGGCCCGCCATCGTCGCCTCGTCCGCCCTGCCCCGCGAGGCGCACGCGCGTGCCCGTCTCCGTGCCGGCGGGCACCGTGATGTTCACCGTCTTCCGCGTGCGCACCTCGCCCGAGCCCTTGCAGGTTGGGCACGGCTTGGACGGAACCTGCCCCTTGCCCAGACACATCGGGCACGGCCGGTTCACCGCGAAGCCGCCCTGCCCGAAAGAGATCACGCCGCGCCCGTCGCACTCGGGGCACTTGCTCCACTTCGCGCCGGGCGCGCCGCCGCTCCCCTTGCAGGTGGCGCACTCCTCGTTCACCTCGAGCTCCACCGGCACCTTGCCGCCCAGCGCCGCCGTGCGGAACGAGACCGGCACCACCACCTCCACGCTTTCGCCTTTGCGCGGACCCGTGGGGCGCTGTGCCCCGCGCTGCCCCATGCCGCTGCCGAACATCGAGGAAAACAGATCGCCGAGTCCGCCCAGACCGCCGATGTCGAAATCCTCCATGCGCGGGCCCGGCCCGGCGCCGGGTCCTCCGCTCGTGGAGTAGCCCGGCCGGCCGCCGCGCTGCTGGCGCTCGCCGCCGAATCCGCCGAACGCGCCGAGGCGGCGCATCTCGTCGTACTGCTTCCGCTTCTCGGGATCGCTCAGGACGTTGTTCGCCTCGGAGATCTCCTTGAATCGATCGGCAGCCTTCGGATCGCTCTTGTTCGCGTCGGGGTGGTTCTTCTTGGCGAGACGGCGATAGGCCTTCTTGATCTCTTCCGGCGTCGCGGACGCGGGCACCCCGAGGACCTGATAGTAATCCTTGCTCTGGGCCATTCGGGCTAGTGCCTCGTCATCCGTTCCACTGCTTCACGACCACACGCGCCGGCCGCAGCAGCTGACCGTTGTAGAGATATCCCTGCTGGAATACGCGCGACACCATGTGATCGTCCTCGCGCGACAGCGCGGGCTCGGTGGACACGGCCTCGTGCAGCGCCGGATCGAAGGGCTGGTCGACGGGATCGATCAGCTCGAGTCCGGCCGCCGAGAGCGCCTTCATCAGCTTCTTGTCGACGACCTCGATGCCCTGGTGGATCGTCCGGGCGTCGACGGTCTCGGGATCCTGCGCGGTCACGCGCTGAAGATCGTCGAGCGAATCGATGAGCGATTTGACGAGCTCGCCCTGTGCGCGCGAGCCCGCTTCCTGGCGCTCGCGAATCGAGCGCTTGCGATAGTTGTCGTATTCCGCGGCCAGCCGGAGATAGCGATCGCGCTGCTCTTCCATCTCGCGCTGCGCATCGGGCGCCGCCGCGGACGTGTTCGAATTGTCATTCTCATCGCCGACCATGCCGTCAGCGGCATCGTCGCGCGACGCCGCGGGGCCATTCGGCGGATCGAAATCTTCCCTCACGTGACCCATCCTGTGTTGTGGACGACGCTTCGAGCGTCATGTTCAATTTCCGACCTTTTGCCCGATGGGGCAACGGCCCTGTGCTCTCTCTCGTGGCTAAAGCAGTGCCAGCGCGCGACGAAGCTGGTCGAGAGATGCCTGCGTGGCGCGAAGCCGTATCTCCTCGCGATCGCCGACGTACACGCGCCCAAGCGTTCTCGTGTCACCCGCGCCCGCGACCGCGATCCAGACTGTGCCGACCGGCTTCTCCGCCGTTCCTCCGCCGGGCCCTGCTATTCCGGTGATCGCCATGCCGACTCGTGTGCCGAGAGCGCGCGCACACCCTTCGGCCATCTCACGCGCCACCTGCTCGCTCACGGCGCCGTGCTCGCTCAGCGATGCGTCGCGCACGCCCAGGAGCTTCGTCTTCACCGAGTTGTCGTACGCGACCACGCCGCCCACGTACACGTCGCTCGACCCTGGGATCGCCGTGACGCGCGCGCCGAGCAGCCCGCCGGTGCAGCTCTCGGCCGTCGCGATCGTGAGACTGCGCTCGCGGCACATCGCGAGCACGAGCGCGGCCAGATCGTCGCGCTCTCCGCCGTACACGAAGGAGCCTACCGCTTCGCGAAGCTTTTGCGCGGCCTCGTCGAGCGCGCGCACGGCGGCATCCACCGGCAGCGAATTCGACGTGAGGCGCAGGTCGGCTCCCTCCCATCCGGGAAGAAATGCGAGCGGCAACCCATCCATACCCTTGGCGAGATCGCCCAGTCGCTCCGCGAGTGCGGACTCGCCGATGCCCGTCGTGCGCACCGTGCGCGAGACGATCGCGATGGGCGCGGCGCCGACGCGCTCGCGCAGGAGCGGGATGATCGTGTCGTTCGTGAGCCCGCGCATTTCGCGCGGGACGCCGGGAAGCATGATGACCCAGCGGCCCTTTTCATCTTCGAGCATGAGCGACGGCGCGGTGCCGTGCCGATTCTCGAGCACGTGCGCGCCCGTGGGCACCATCGCCTGCACGATGTTCGTCTCGGGCATCTTCGCGGAGCTCATGCGCCAGAAGCGCTGCCGGATCTGCTCGACGATGCCGTCGTCGCGCACGAGCTCGCGCCCGAAGAGCTTCGCGATGGCGGGCCGCGTGCGATCGTCGGAGGTGGGCCCGAGCCCGCCGGTGGTGATCACGGCTCCGGTGCGCTCGATCCCGTCGCGCACCGCGGCCGCGATGCGGTCCTCGTCATCGCCCACGGTCGTGCGATGCACGATCTCGATGCCGATCTCCGCGAGCGTGCGCGCGAGATAGGCCGCGTTCGTATCGATGGTGAACCCGAGCAGCAGCTCGTCACCGATGGTGACTATCTCAACTTGCACGAGGCAATCGCGGAAGAGTGATGAGAACGAGAGAAAAGGCGATCATGAGAAATGGGCAGGAAGAGAGCGTCCCTGCCGCTGCTTCCCTTGCCAACCCAAAAAATACCGCTCGCCTGGCGCACCGGCCCCCGCGCCGAGCAGGGAAGTGATCCGTGTTCTGATCCGTTCGATGCGTTCGATCCGTATTTCCAAAATTGTTGATGCTTGTGTCATGCGCGCCTGCCCGAAACGGCAACAGCCGCTCGGGATGGCTCAAACTTTTTGAGATACGGATGAAAAAACGGATGGGAACGGATTTAACGGAGACGACAAAGCTCATTCCCTGCATCACTGTGCGGGAGCAACGGCAACTGATTTTTGGCTGGAAACGGCAGGGATGTAGAGCGCTTTAGTTGCTTGGGTTGCCAACCAAGAAAACACCGCCGTCCATGCGCACCGCCCCATCGCGCGCACCGGTGCGATCCGTTTCCATCCGTCAAATCCGTTCAATCTGTATTCCCAAAATTGTTGATGCCTGCATCGCGCTGCATTTCCAAAAGTGTTGATGCCTGCATCGTGCGCGCCTGCCCGAAACGGCAACTGCCGCTCGCATCGGCTCAGACGATTCGTGAAATACGATAAGCCAAAACCGTGACAACACGCTGCTCGACTCAGCGCGAATCCCCCTCGCGCCGCGTCGGGCTGAACTCCTCTCCCCAGCTTTGCACGCTCACGCGCGCCGCAGATACAGCAGCTGTGAGTACAGCGTGAGTGCGACGGCCACGATCATCGTGACGATGTTCACGGTTCCGTTGAAGTAGGCGAAGCCCACCCACCAGGGGCCGTGCCAGTGGTACTGCGCGGCGGCGGTTGCTGCTGCGAACCAGAAGAAGGTTGCGCCCACCCACGTCCATTGGAATCCGGTTTTCCATTTCCCCATGCGGCTCGCGGAGATGATCTCGCCCTTGCTCGCGCGCACGGCGCGGTAGATCGTCATGAACGCCTCGCGTCCGAGCACGACCGCGATGATCCACCACGGCAGTCCGAACACACCTGCGGGCGTGACGTAGGGGAACACATCGTGGGGACCCGGGCCGCCCGGGCCGACGCCCGTGATCACGCCATTCGCGATCGTCACCGGGTCCGGCGACCACAGCGAGAGTGATCCGCGCGAGCCGACCAGGATGAACATCGGGATGAAGGTCGCCAGGAGGAGCAGCTTGTCGGCGATGGGATCGAGGAGCTTGCCCAGATCGGTGACCATGCCGTGCGTGCGGGCCAGCTTACCGTCGTAGTAGTCGGTGATCGCGACGACGAGAAAGAGCACGAAGGCGAAGAGGCGCGCATCCCAGCGCTCGATGAACGGGAGCGCGGCCACCACTGGTGCTGCGAAGATGCGGGCGACGGTGAGCGCGTTCGGGAGATTCATCGCGCTCCGCCGCGCGCCGTCAGGCGAGCGTCTTGAGTACCAGCTTGCTCACCGCCTTGAGCGTGTCGAATACCCCGTCTCCCGTGACCGCGACCGCCTCGAAGTATGGTGCCCGCTCCACCCACTCTCCAGTGGGAATCTGATCGATGAGATTCTCTCCCGCATGGTATGGATCGGGAGCTATCCGCTGCCGCTGTGTCTCGAACACCTCGAACCCCGGATTGAGCGCCGCCTGCAGCTCGGGGAGCGGCGCCGCGTTCGGCAGGTCGCGCTTGTTGTACTGGATCACGAAGGGCATCGTGGACAGATCGTACCCGTACTCCTGCATGTTCTCGTACAGGTTCTGCATCGCTTCCTGGTTCGCCTCCATTCGCTCCACCTGCGAATCGGCCACGAACACGATCCCGTCCACGCTCTTCAGAATCAGCTTCCGGCTCGCGTTGTAGTATACCTGGCCGGGCACCGTGTAGAGATGGAAGCGCGTCTTGAATCCGCGAATCGTCCCGAGGTCCACGGGGAGAAAGTCGAAGAAGAGCGTGCGCTCGGTCTCGGTCGCGAGCGAGATGAGCTTGCCGCGCGTGTTCGGCTGCACGCGCCCGTACACGTGCTCGAGATTCGTGGTCTTGCCGCCGAGGCCGGGACCGTAGTACACGATCTTGCAGCTGATCTCGCGGGCGGCGTAGTTGATCATCGACATGGTGGTGTCCTTCGCTACCGAAACAGTCGATCGATCTCATCCTCGGCGCCCGCCAGGATGTTCGGCTGATGCTTGGTGTCGCGCGCCCGCTGGAACATCGCCGTGAAGAGGCGGGCCAGCTCCTCCACCGTTCCCTTCACCTTCAGTCGCACGAGACCGAGCGTCGTGCGGTTGTCGAAGAGGACCACCAGAATCACGCGCCGCGCGATGTCGACGAGGTACATCGACTCCTGCTCGCCCTGATGGAAGAGGGAGCTGAACTCCGTCTCGCCGATCAAGCGCGCAAGCTGGTCGTTCGCGCTGAAGTCGGCGGCCGTGAGCGTGGCGAACGACGTGGCGTCGAAGCGCGGCTGCTCGCCAACGGTGGCGACGAGCTGCCCGGAGCGATCGACGAGCATCGCGCAGCGCGCATTGCTGTCGTACAAGAACTGCTGGAGCGATCGCATGATCGCTCCGAGGTCATCTTCGGTGAATGACCAGCTGGCAGCACCAACGGGCATTAAGGGTCCTTCAGACGAGGGACTGTTCCATGCGGCGCAGAAGACGCTCGCCACGACGGCGCAGCGCGGGACTCCGCTCCCAGGCTACGTAGTCACGCAGAAGCACCACGTTTCGGGCACTCGTCTCTCCATCGATGTGCCCCAATGCTGCCAAACGGCGCCACGCGCTCGAGCTGAACAGGTTGTATCTGTCACGGTGGGTCTGTTGAGACCAGACGATCAAACCCACCACAACGCCACCGGCGAAGCCGGTTCCCACCGCCTTCCAGCTGACCCGTGCCATTACATCTCCCGTCGTGCGGAAAGTGCCTGGGCGATGGTCACCCCATCCGCGTACTCGAGATCCCCGCCCACCGGGATCCCGCGCGCTATGCGCGAGATCACCGGAACGTGCGTTGCAAGCTGTCGTTGCACGTATAGCGCCGTGGCCTCGCCCTCGAGGCTGGGATTGGTCGCGATGATCACCTCGCGCACTACTCCCGGCGTCACACGGTCCACGAGCCGCTCGACGTTGAGGTCCTCCGGACCCACGCCGTCCAGCGGCGACAGCCGGCCATTGAGCACGTGATAGACGCCGCGGAACTCGCCGGCGCGCTCGATCGCACCGATGTCGCTCGCCTCTTCGACGACGCAGACCACCCCATGATCACGGCGCGTGTCCGCGCAGATGTCGCAGGGATCATCCTCCGTGAGGTTCGCGCAGATGGAACAGCGGTGCACCCGATCGGCGAGTCCGCCCAGCGCATCGGCCAGTCGCCGGCTCTGCTCCGGCGGCTGGCGAAGGAGATGGTAGGTGAGTCGGAGCGCCGTCTTGCGCCCGATCCCCGGCAGCCGCGACAGCTCGGTTGCCAGCTCGTCGATCGCGGACATCAGAAGGGCAGCTTGAACGGCAGATTCATGCCGCCGGTGAGCTTCTGCATCTCGTCCTGCGCCGCCGCCGCAGCCTTCTTCTGCACCTCGGTGACCGCCACGAGCACGAGGTCCTCGAGCATCTCCACATCCGCCGGATTCACCGCGGCCGGATCGATCTGAATGCGCTTGATCTGACCCTTGCCGTCTGCGGTGGCCGTGACCATCCCGCCACCGCTGGTGGCCGTGAGGGTGAGCTTTTCCATCTCTTCCTGCATCTGCTGCAGGCGCCCCTGCATCTGCTGCGCCTGCTGAAGCATCTTCATGAAATCAGCCATGATGTCCCGAAGAAAAGTGTCTTGCGGAGCCGCAAGCTACCGTGTGTAAGAGTCGCGCCACAACGCGCGCGCTCATCAATCCATGAGCTCGAGATCCAGCTCGCGCACCGCCGCGTCGAGCGCGGGATCGCGGCGCCGCAGCGACGAGAGCCGCTCAGCCTTCACGGCCTCTGCCGTGAGACGGCGCGGTGCGCCTTCGCGCGGTGGCGGAGTGAACGGCACGCGCACCTGAATGCGTGTTGCTCCCTCGAGCTCGGCCCCGATCGCCTGCACGAGCTCGCGCGCGCCGCTCATGATCGGCGCATCCATGTGTCCGCAGTCGGCCGCGAGCTCGAAGGTGATCTCGCCGGCCGGCGACACTTCCGCAGGCGTCGCGTGCTCGAGTGCGGCGACGAGCGTCATGCGGCCATCGGCTCGCAACCTCGCGAGAATGGGCTCCCAGCGCTCGCGCAAGGCCGCAACGGAGAGCGGCGGGCGGTCGGGACGCTCGGCCGGCTGCGTGGCCGCCTGGGGCGCGCTCGCGGCCGCGGGCGCGCTCTCGCGCGACGGGCGCGCGGGCGCAGGCGCGGGAGCGGGCGCCGGTGCGCGAGGAGCGGATCGCGGCGCGCCACGGCTGTCGCCGTCCTCGCCGTCGCCGCTCTGCGGACCCAGCCCGCGCAGCACCTCTTCCAGCGACACCGTGCGATCCATGAGCGCGAAGCGCACGAGCATCGTCTCCACCAGCATCTGCTGCTGCCCGCTGCGGCGAAAGCGCGGCTCCAGCTCCGTGATCGCGCTGAGCATGCGCAGCAGGTCGCCCGGCGCGAGCTGTCCCGCGCGCGCGCCGAGCTCCTCGCGCGTGCGATCGGAGAGCTCCGCGAGTCCGCCGGTGGCATCGCCGAGCGCGAACGCGAGCGCTGCGCGGAAGATGTCCGCGAGCCCGCCCAGAAACGCGCCAAGATCCACGCCCGCATCCACGAGCCGTGCGACGGCGGGAAAGATCCCGGCCGCATTGCGCGCCGCGATCAGATCGTAGATCGCGAGATACTCATCCTCCGCGATCAACCCGAGCGCCTCGCGCACGCGCTCCGCCGTGAGCGCGCCCTCGCCCAGCGAGAGCGTCTGGTCCGTGAGGCTGAGCGCGTCGCGCATCGAGCCGTCCGCCGCGCGCGCCAGCATCGCGAGCGCGTCGGGCATCGCCTGAACGTTCTCGGACTCGAGCACCGCCGCGAGTCGCGCCCGCACATCGGCCGGACCGATGCGCTTGAAGTCGAATCGCTGAAGACGACTGAGCACCGGGGCGGCGGCCTGCGCGATTTTCTGCGGCTCCGTGGTGGCGAACACGAACACGACCCGCGGCGGCGGCTCCTCGAGCACCTTGAGCAGCGCGTTCCACGCCTCGCGCGTGAGCATGTGCGCCTCGTCGACGATGTACACCTTGTAGCGGTCGTCGCCCGACGGCGCGTACATCGCGCGCTCGCGAAGATCGCGCGCGTCGTCCACGCCGCGATTCGAGGCCGCATCGATCTCCACGACGTCGAGGCTCGTGCTCCCGGTCCAGATGCGCTGGCAACTCGTGCAGACGCCGCACGGCTCGCCGTCCTCCGCCTTGTTCTCGCAGTTGAGCGCCATCGCGAGCACGCGCGCGAGGGTGGTCTTGCCCACGCCGCGCGGGCCGCACATCAGATAGCCGTGCGCCACGCGCCCGCGGGCGATCGCACCCTTGAGCGTGTTGCTGACGTGCGACTGGACCGCGACGTCGGCAAAGCGTTTCGGACGGTATTTGCGGGCGAGCGAGATGTACATGGCGGCGGAAAATGCGATGAGAGCCCGGCGGTCTGCCCGCCGGGCTCTCCTCGACCGGTTCACTGCTCCCTGTTCGCGCGAGGCTGCCGCTCAGTGAAAGCGCTCAGCGATTCGCGCGATATCCCAGGTCTGACGAGGCGAGGAACGGCACCTCATGCCGCTGCTACCTTTCGGTCCTGACGGAGTTAGAGGGCGAACTTCCCTCGGGACCTGGGACGATCGAAATATACGCCGCGGCGAGTGGCGCGACAATAATCGTGATTCGCCGCACCACTCGCGCGCACGGCTCGCGAGACGAGGGTCCGAGGCTTCGATCAGGGCTTCTGCTTCACCGTGACTTTCGGCACCGTCACACTCGTCGTCTCCTTCTTCACCTCTACTTTCGGCGTGACGGCCGTCACCGTCTCCTTCGACGTTTCGACGGTAGGCACCTTGACCGTATCCGTCTCCGAAGTCACGCGAGGCGTCTGCACCTCGACGTCGCCGTTCGAGGTCTTCTTGCATCCGCCGAGCACGCCGGCCGCGAGCACGAGCACTGCCGCGTGTACCATGAGCACATTTTTCACGTCTGCCAGCTCCGATTGAGTTCGCAGCTCAGGAAGCAACCTTCGAGCCAACCTCAGCTTTCGGCGGTGCTTCAACAGTCCGCCGCCCAGCCCATACACCGTGGCGCTGACGCCCAGATCGACGTTCATCTGAAGCGAGGCGAAGCCGATGTTCACCCTGTCCATCAGCGCGCAGACGTAGGCGAGCACGAGGAGTGGGAGAATGCGCCAGGATGTCCTGGCCAGCGCGGAGCGCGCCACCCGGGTGACGGAGGACTCGGCGACATTCATCGAATCCGTTCTCCCGGGAGGAAGGACTGCCGACCGAACGACGCACCGTGAGCGTCAGCTTTCGAACCGCTCGCGTTGCAGCCGCCGCGTGCGCCGCAGCTCGTATACCTGCCCCACCTCGCCGCCCAGAATGAAGATCAGCGCGGCGTAGTACACCCAGAACACCGCGATCACGATCCCGTACAGCGTGCCCGCGTACAGGCTTCCGGGGTTGAACGAGCCAATGTACGACGTGAAGAGCTGCTTCGCGAGCTCGAACAGCACGCTCGTGAACAGCGCGCCCACCAGCGCCGGCTCCCACCGAATCCTCCTGCTCGGCAGAAACTTGTACAGCGCGAAGAACATCCCGGTGATGAACATGACCGCCAGCATGTTTCCGAACCAGTACTCGAGCCTGATGTGAAAGGCGGACCCGATGCCCACCGTGGAGAGTGCCGCGAACGCCTTGTTCGTCGCGATCTTGAGATACGCCGAGAGCACGGCGTAGGCGACGAAGAGCACCGTGGAGAGGATGGTGATCTTGATGTCGAACAGCTTGCCCTTGATGAAGTCGAGCCCCTGCTCGATGTCGAACACTTCGCCGAGCACCGAGCGCAGCGTGCCGAAGAGACGCGTGGAGAACCAGACGAAGGCGATGGCCCCGAACAGCCCGACGGAGCCGCGCGCCTTGATCACGCCGTCGAGAATCTGCCGGAGCTGCTCATCGTTTCCGCCCGCGTGCGGCGGCATCAGATTCTCGATGAAGCTCCACACCGTGCTCGATGACTGCTCAGGCGACTCGTGGAGCAGGTAGCCGAGCCCGGAGAGCAGGAGCAGGATGAACGGCACGGCGGCGAGCAGCAGATTGAACGCAATGCCGCCGGCGAGAAACGAGATGTTGTCTTCGCCGGCGACATCCCAGAGGCGGCGCGCATAGTCCTTCACCGCCCACCACAGGCGGTGAAGGGACGAGCGACCGCTCATCCGGTTGAGGGGTCAACCGCGAGTGGCTCAGCCAACGTTCGGTTCGCCGGTCTCCGCATCGCGCGGTACGGGCGGATTCGCGGGCGACCGGCGCGGGGGCGTGCGCGGGGGCGTGCGCGTGACGTCCGCGCCGGCCTGGTACGCCGCCTTGGTTTCCGCGAGTCGTGCCTCGAGCTCCTCGCGCGCCTGCGCCGCCGCCTCACGCCCCGCGCGAATCGCCTCGCTCGCCTGATGCTTTTTCAGATCGATTGCCTGACGTGCCGAATCGATCGTCGTGCCGACGGACACCTTTGCCCTCGAGTAGCGATCGACCACGGTGTCCTGCAGATCGCCCGCGGCTTCCTTCGCGGCATCCGACACCTGGCGCGCCTTGCGCTTGATGTCGCGACGCGTCTCCACACCGGACTGCGGCGCCAGCAGCAGCGCGATCCCCGCACCGATCACCGCGCCGAGGAGAAAGGAGCCGGCTCCGCCGCCCTTCTCCTCGATCACGTAATAGCGCTCGTCCTCATCTTCCTCGTGTCGCGACATACCTCTCCCTCGTAGTTACCGACGCCCTTTGGCTTTCCCTTTCGCTCGCTCCGTTCCCCTCTCTTTCGCCGCAACCGCCTTCGCGGCGGGTTTCGTCGCCCCGTTCGATTCGGGCTTGCCTGCGCCCCCGAGCAACGAGCCAAGCTCACTTCGCACCTCGCTCTCCGAAATTCCCAGCGTGCGCGCCGTGCGCTCCACGTCACCGCCGGTCGAGGAAAACGTGCGCAGCAGCATCTGCCTTCTTGCTTCGGCAAGGGTCGCGCCCACCGTGAGCGTGACGGTCGCCTGACTGGCATCGGCCTGCGCGCGCAGCCGGCGCGGGATGATGTCCTGCGCGCCGATGCTCGTCCCCTTCGCCATGATGACCGCGCTCTCGATCGTGTTCTTGAGCTCGCGCACGTTGCCCGGCCAGTTGTGGCGCAGAATCCATTCGATCGCGTCATCCTCGAACGACAGGATCTTCTTGTTGTTCTCGCGCGAGAAGCGGCTGAGAAATTCCGTGGCAAGGAGCTTGATGTCGCCAACGCGCTCGCGCAGCGGCGGGAGCTCGATCTCGACGACCGCGAGCCGATAGTAGAGGTCCTCGCGCAACTCACCCTCCTCGAGCGCGCGCTGCAGATTCTTGTTCGTGGCCGCGACCACGCGAATGTCGACCGGGATCTCCTTCTTGCCGCCCAGCCGCCGAACCGAGCGCGATTCGAGCGCGCGCAGCAGCTTCACCTGGATGTCGGTGGCCATCTCGCCCACCTCATCCAGGAAGAGCGTGCCGCCATCCGCCATCTCGAACGCACCAGGCTTTTCGTTCGTCGACCCGGTGAACGCGCCCTTCTCGTGGCCGAACAGCTCGTTCTCCAGAATGTCCTTCGGCAGCGCGGCGCAGTTGAGCGCGAGAAACGGCCCCTTCGCGCGATCGCTCTTGTGGTGGATCGCGCGCGCAACCAGCTCCTTGCCGGTGCCGCTCTCACCCAGAATGAGCACGGACGCGGTGGAAGGCGCAACGGCGTCGAGGATGCTGTAGACGGTGCGCATCGCCTCGGACTGCCCGGTGAGCTCGCCGTAGTGCGTGAGCGCCTGGAGCTCGTTCGTGAGGGCGCGATTCGCCTGCTTGAGCTCGAAGCTGTCCAGCGCCTTCTTGATCAGCGCCTTCAGCTCGCTCAGCTTCTCGGCGTTGAGCGGCTTCTCGATGAAGTAGAACGCGCCGCCGTCGGTGACGGCGTCCACCGCGGAGCGGATCGTTCCCTGCCCCGAGATCACGATGCATTCGGTGGCCATGTCGTGCTGCCGGATCTCGCGGAGCAGCGCTATGCCGTCGATCTTGGGCATCTTGAGATCGGCGAGCACGACGCCGAACGGCTCCGCGACCAGACGCTCGAGGGCGCGCTGCCCATCGCTCGCGATCTCGGTGTCGTAGCCTTCGTCGCGAAGAATGGCGCTCAACCCCTCGGTTATCGCGCGCTCATCGTCTGCGATCAGGATCTTTGCAGTCATGTAGCAATCATGTATTCGAATCGGCTCCAGCGCGCGCCCGCGCCGGCATCAGGAGAAGTGTTTCGTCTTCGTCGGCGTTGAGCCGAATGTCGTGCTCGGCGGCAAGCTGTTCCATTCTGGTGGCAACTGGCCGTCCGGCGCCACCCACCAGGCGGAGCGAGATCGCTCCATCGGATTCGCCCACCCTTCCGGCGACGTCGAGATTGGCACCGATGGTGACATCGAGCGCCTCCGCCACGAGCGCACGCACGGTGTCGCCATCGGCAGCCACAAACATATGTTCCGTCTCATACACCACATCCAGCGATCCGCCCCCTGTCGTTGCGATGGCCCCGTACAGAACCAGCAGCGGCCGCATCACGCTGCGCAAATCTACGGGGTTCGCCACCGGCCGCGCCAACGCCAGGAGCGCTTCGACGAGCGGCATCGCACGCTCGAGCTCGCCAGCCGCAGCGGAAGCGTAAGGCGCGAGCGCCGAGGCCGCCGTGCCGGCGCGTGCGCTGCGTGACCGTACGACCTCCAGGTTCAGCGCAAGCCCGTTGAGCGGGTTTTTCAGCTCGTGGGCCGCCCGGCCAGCCAGTCGGCCCAGGGCGCCAAGCCAGAGCGACGGCGCGGCGCCCACAGGCTCATTCGCCTGCGTCCGGATCGTCGGGCGCGGCCTCCACCGCGACCCCGCCGGACGTGCGCCGCCGCTGCACGGGCGCCGCCACGAAGCGCGCGACCGCCTCCGACGTGCCGCCGATGCGCAGCTGCTCGAACAGGAAGCCGAATTTGCGGTCGTACTCCTTCGCGATCCGCTCCCGCACCTCGTCGGGCAGATCCCAGAGCTCGCGCTTGAACGGGCCGAGCGCCTTCTTCCGGCTCTTGTAGTAGAACTGCTCGTCGGAGTCTCCCTTCTTGCGCTCGTCCTTCGCGTTCTCGTCGAGCCACGCATAGATCTTCGCGCGCAGCGCATCCGGCATCTGCTCGAACAGGATGTTCTGGAAATTCGTGGCGAGGTGAATTTCCGCCGTCTCGATGCGAGGAAAGTTGTCGAACGCGCTCTCAGGAAGCGTCGATGCGCCGTGCTGCACCGCGCCCGCCATCCCGTACTCCTCGCGCGCGACCTTCGAGAGCGCCTCGAGCGCCTCGAGATCGAGCTTCACGTCGGCGATGCCGCCATCGGGAAGCACCACGCCTCCGTGCGACGTTCCGGTTTGCACCGAGATCTTCGAAAGCCCGGCCGCCCCGGGCGCGCGCTTCTCGAGCGACTGGACGAATCCATTCATGAACGCGCGCAGCTCCGACACGGTGCTGTTCTGTGCGCCGACCTCGCCGATCTCGCCGCCGATCGAGATCGTGAGGCCTTGCGGCTCGATGGAGCGAACGTACGCCGCGATCTCCGAAGCGGTCTCGTAGTTGCGCTCCTGCTGCGCATCGAGCGAGGGCAGCGAGATGTCCACGAGCGTCGACGTGTCGACATCGATGTTGTAGAAGCCCGCCGACACCGCCTCGAGCGCGAGCTGCTTCACCGCTGCGACTTCGCCCGTGGGATCGGCGGCGAATTTTTTCGCGTTCACCTGGAAGTGATCGCCCTGGATGAACACCGGGCCGCGGAATCCTTCGCGCAGCGCGGCGGCCAGCAACACCGTCACGTACTCGGAGGGCCGCTGCCCCGTGTAGGCGATCTCGGAGCGCGCGATCTCCAGAATGAAGGCGCCGGCGTGCATGCGCACGGCGGTGCGGAAGATGGCGCGCGCGGTGTCGTAGGCCATGCCGCGCACGTTCATCGCGGGCACGGTGAACCCCTTCACCTCGCCGCGGCCGCGCGCCGCGTAGAGATCATGAATCGATGCGGGGCGCACGCCCACCGCCTGCGCCATCTCCCAGATCATCCACTGCGCGTGATCCTTCGCCTGACCCTCGCCGAAGACCGCCTGGCGCACGAGCGCGTCCATCTTGGACGTGCGCAGCGCATTTTCGTTGCGCACGCTGAGTCGCCCCTGATGCACTTCGATGTCGTCGCCGAACACGGGCGCCGCTGTCGCTCCCTGAGCTTGCATGCTCCTCCGAAGTCGTCGTCTTCCTCTACCCGCGCGGGGAAAGCGGAAGATGGAGGAAAGTCGCCAACCCCACTGCGAGGGGCAAGGGTCGCGCCGCCGTTTTCACCCGATCTCCACGGTCAGGTTGTCGTATGCCGGATAAAGTCCGGGCGGCAGCGCCTCCTCGAGCTTCGCGTGAAAGTTGTCGTGCGTCAGATGGGTGAGATACGTGCGCTCCGCTCCGACCAGGCGCGCCGTCTCGATCGCCTCGGGGACGCTCATGTGCGTCGGATGCTGCTTCCAGAACAGCGCGTTGAGCACCAGCACCTGCACGCCCCGGAGCGCATCGATCGCCTGCGGCGGGAGGAGCTTCGCATCGGTGACGTAGCCGAGCGGGCCAATGCGATAGCCGAACACCGTGGTGTGCCCGTGCGGCACCTCGATCGGCAGCACCGATTCCCCCGCGATCTCCACCGGCACTCCGGCAACCAGCGTCGTGAGCTCTCCCTCCGGCTTGGAGGTGCCGGGAAGCGGACGCATGCGCTCGTCGAAGATGTAGGCGAAGCGCTGCTCGAGCGTGCGCACGGTCTCCGCCGGACCGTACATGCGCAGCGCGGACTTCGTGCGCACGGAGAGCGCGCGCACATCGTCGATCCCGTGAATGTGATCCGCGTGCTCGTGCGTGAACAGAATCGCATCGACGCGGTCGACATGCGCCGCGATGAGCTGCAGCCTGAGCTCGGGCGGCGTGTCGATGAGGATGCGCTTTCCCGCATCCGTCTCCACGAGCGCGCCGCTTCGCGTGCGCTTGTCGCGCGGATCGCTCGATCTGCACACCTCGCAGCCGCAGCCGATCTGCGGAACGCCGAAGCTCGTTCCCGTGCCGAGGAAGGTGAGCTTCACACCACCTCGACGCGGAGCAGATTCGTCGTTCCCGGCATGTCGAAGGGAACGCCGGCGGTCACGAGCACGCGATCGCCGCGTTTGGCCAGACCGCGCCGCTCGATCGCGGTGCGCGCGTGCTCGAAGGTGTCCTCGTAGTTCGTCGAGCGCGGTACGAGCTCGGGAATCACGCCCCACACGAGCGCCAGCTGCCGGTACGTACGCTCGCTGTCCGTGAGCACGAGGATCGGCACACCCGGACGGTGCGACGCGATGATGCGCGCGCTGAAGCCGCTCTTCGTGAACACGACCACGAGTGGCGCGCCAAGTGACTTCGCGGCCGCGGTCGTCGCGGCCGCGATCGCATCCTCGGTCGCCACGTGCCCCTCCACATCCGATCCCCCCTCGAAGGTCACGTGCGGCAGCGGGCGCCGCTCGATCTCCATGATGATGCGCGTCATGGCGGCCACCGCGAGCTGCGGATAGGCGCCCGCCGCCGTTTCCGCCGAGAGCATGACGGCGTCGGTGCCGTCGAGAATCGCGTTCGCCACGTCGCTCGCCTCCGCGCGCGTGGGCCGCGGATTCATGATCATCGACTCGAGCATCTGCGTGGCCGTGATCACCGGGCGGCCAATCGCGTTGCACACGGCGATGATGCGCTTCTGGGCGATCGGCACCTCCTCGAACGGAAGCTCCACGCCGAGATCGCCCCGCGCGACCATCACCGCGTCGGAGGCCTCGACGATGCTGCCGATCGCCGCGAGCGCGGTGTCCTTCTCGATCTTCGCGACGACGAGCATGCCCGTCGGAATCAACATCCGAAGCTCGGAGATGTCCTCCGCGCGACGCACGAAGCTGAGCGCGAGATAGTCGAGCTGCTGCTCGACGGCGAAGGCGATGTCGGCGCGATCCTTGTCCGTGATCGAAGGCGCGGACACCGACACGCCGGGGAGATTGATCCCCTTGTGGCTGCGGAGCAGCCCCCCGTGCACCACGCGCGCGCGCACGCGGGGCGCCTCGACGTCGAGCACGACCAGGTCGATCAGCCCATCGTCCATGAGCACCCGGTCGCCGACGTGCACGTCGATCGCGAGCGCCTCGTACGTCACGGGAATCTCGTTCGCGAGCTCGCGCCCCTCGGGCACGAGCACGATGTCGTCACCCGCGTGAAGCTCCACCGGGGAGGCGAGATCGCCGACGCGGATGCGCGGCCCCTGGAGATCGCCGAGGATGGCAACGGGCCGCGAGAGCGCGGTCGCGCACGTACGCACCATGGCGATTGTCGCGGCGTGCTCCTCGTGCGTGCCATGTGAAAAATTGATGCGGGCGACGTCGAGCCCCGCCTGCATGAGAGAGCGGATGACGCTCTCGGTGGACGATGCCGGTCCGAGCGTGCAGACGATCTTCGTGCGTGGAATCGGCGAGGCCAAGATCAGGTCCGGGAGTGGGAGAACGGGCGAATGCGCGCCTCGACGGCGCCCCGGCACGGACGTCTCATCGGCAGAGCGCAGAGGGTCATTCACAAATCTAGTGGAGGGTTGCGATATGCCGGTTTGCCGTCGCAGCACGACCGTTCGCGTAGACTCCGCGCTGGATTCCGCGGGCGCGGTTCCGAACGGCCAGATCGATCAGACGGTGGCGAGCGACGCGGGCGAGAGCATCGACGAGGCGGACACCGCATCGATGATCGTTGCGCATGGAGCGCCCGTGCTCCACACGCGGAACGGCGCGGGGATCGCGCGCGACAGCAGCACGGAAGCGGCGAACGACGTGACGCGCATCTTCGCGTACACCGCGGCCGGCACGGCGACGGCGCTCACGTTCACGATGCCGCGCAGCGCGAATCCATCAGGACGTTGGCGCTCGCTTCAGCGCGTGCCCACCGCTGCGCCCACGGTACGGCGTTTCGCCTCGAGACCAGCGATGAGCGTGTCGAAGGATTTCTCGAAGCTCACCAGTCCGTCGCGCAGCAGTGTGTCCGTGACACCGGTGAGCGACACCCCGAACTCCTCGAGCTTCGCGATCAGTGCGCGCTCGTCATCGAGGTGGACGTCGACGGTGCGCTCGACGACGCCGTGGTCGGCGAAGGCCTTGATCGTGGCCGGCGGCATCGTGTTCACCGTGTCGGGACCGATGAGATCCTCCACGTACATGACGTCGCGATACGCAGGGTTCTTCGTGCTCGTGCTCGCCCAGAGCGGCCGCTGCACGCGCGCGCCGCGCGCCTCGAGTGCCTCCCACCGCGCACCGGAGAATCGCTCGCGAAAGAGCGCGTAGGCGAGCTTCGCGTTGGCCACCGCCACGCGTCCGCGGAAGGCCTTCGCCTCCTCCGCTCGTGCGGGATTCGCCTTGACGAGCGCATCGAGCCGCTTGTCGGCCTCGGTGTCCACGCGGCTGACGAAGAACGAGGCCACGGACGAGATCGAGCTCAGCGGAAGTCCGCGGCTCGCGCGCTCCTCGAGCGCCGAGAGATAGGACTCGATGATCGTTGCGTGCGCATCGATCGAAAAGAGCAGCGTGATGTTCACGTTGATACCTTCGGCGAGCAGCCGCCGCGTTGCCGCGGCACCCTCGGGCGTGCCCGGCACCTTGATCATCACGTTCGGACGGTCGACCACGGCCCAGAGGCGGCGCGCCTCCACGATCGTGTCTTCCACATCGTGCGCGGAGCCCGGCGAGACCTCGATGGACGCGAAGCCATCCGTGCCCCTGCTCTTCTCGTGTACCGGCCGAAAGATGTCGCAGGCCGCACGCACGTCGTCCGTCTCGATCAGCTCGAAGAGCTCCCATGCATTGAGATCGGGCGACGCACCGGCGAGCTGCGCATCGTACGCCGTCCCCTCGGCGAGCGCCTTCTCGAAAATCGTGGGGTTCGAGGTCATGCCGGTGAGCGCCTCGCGCTCGATGCGCCGCGCGAGCTCGCCGCTGCGCAACAGCGTGCGATCGATGAAGTCGAGCCAGATGGACTGGCCCGCGTCGTGGAGTTGTTGTAAGCGATCCATGCTCGCGCCCATGAGAGAGAGGAGACCTGAGCGAAAGATAACGGCTGTGAATCAAAGCGCGGTGCGGCTAGGCGCGGCTCAATGGCTGGAATGTCGCAATCGACTCAGCGGGCTCGAGAAAGGGCTCGCGTCCATCGCAGGCGAGCCAGGCGTGCGCCTCGAGCGTGCCCGCGCCATCGCGCCGGACGCCGATCACGACGCGCGCGTCGTGGCCCGAGCGACGAAGCAGGAGCGCGAGCACCGCGGCACGACGGAGGCAGCTGTGCCGCCAGATCCCTCGGCCGCGGTGCAGGATGCGATCGACGTGGAAGGCGAGCTGCGCCGGGACCACGCGCTCGCCGCCGGCGGGAATGCGCGCGAGCCACGCGAAGGCTCGGTCTGCCGAGAAGAGCTCGAGCGCGCACGGCACGGCCGCGCACGCCGTGACGATCTCGAGCTTCGTACGCAGCCGCACGCTAGCGAGCGGGAATTGCGCTCACCGCGCGCGGCCGCCGTGCATCACTTGCCGGTGTACGAGGGAACCTTGGCATCCGCGGACACGTCCAGGTGAATCCACATCCCGCTCGGCGCGTGCCCCGGAACGCCGCACGCGATGACGTACTGCCCCGCGGGCGAGGCCTTGAACGTCGTCTGATCAGTGCCGTTGGTGGGAAGCCCGGCGGTGACGTCCTTCGTGTACGCGCGCGGAATCGCGGGCTCCTGCGGCTGCGCAGGCAGCGGCATCTTGTTCACGAGCACGATCGCGGAGTGCGGGATCGCGTCTTCGTTCGTGAAATTCCACGACACGGACCAGCCCACGGGAATGGTGATGGTGCTGCCTCCGTTCGACGCTCCATTGAAGTTCATGCCGCCGTTCACCGAGCCGTGCGCGGCGAAGAGCTTGAGGGAAACGGTTTTCGCAGCGGGATCGTACGACAGGAACTCGTTCACCTTCACGCTCGAGTCCGATGCGGTGGATGTAGAAGCGGGCGCCGCAGCGGGCGCCGCCGCGGTCGCTGCAGCGGGCTTGGCTGCGTGCGCGTGCTTTTTCGGGGCCGCAACTCCGCCCGAGCCCTGTGCCTGGGCCATCGTGCCCACGAGGAGTGCCGCGCTTACCGCTGCTATACGAAATCCCTGCATGTCTGCTCCCGCTGGAGTGAGTGGTACCGCTGAATGATAGAGGTACCCCAGCCGGAGTGGAACGATCGTGCCAGGATGATGAGCGGAGCGTGCTGAGGGAGCCGGAGTCAGGCGGCTGTCAGTCGGGGCGGTGCACTCGATTGAGCGAGTCGAGCGTCGAAGCGAGCGAGTCCATGTGCCGCTTGCGCGCATCGATCTCGGCATGGATCGCGCGCAGCTCCTCGAGAACCGCCGGATTAGCGAGTGGTGACGCGGCGGCGGGTGCGGCGATCGAGGGAACGCTCGTCGTTTGTGGCGCCGGATCGCCTCGAGGCATCGCGATCGGCGCGGCCGGCGCGGTGGAGGCGGGAAGCGACGGGCGCGTGTGCTCCGCGAGCCATACGGAGTGCCGTTCGGGGTACGGCACGACGCGTCTGGGTGCGGAGCGTGTGCGAGCGGACGGAGGTGCAACGGCGCCGCTCGCCGCCGCGCGCTCCTGAGCGCTGTCGATGCGCACCGGCGGCGCCGCAACGACCACCACTGGCTGTGCACGCAGCGCGACCTCGGGAAGAGCGGCGCGGGTGACGGGCTGCATCCCGCGCACGGTGAGCGCGCTCGTGAGCACGGCAACGAGCACGCTGCTCGCCAGCATGAGCCCGGCGAGCAGCCAGCGATCCGCAGTCGCGAGCCCCGCGCGAGGGGATGGCGCTCCTCGCGGGCCGTCCCTATCGGAGCCCGAAACGGCCACGGCGATCCTTGGGTCACTCTCCGGAGCAGCGCGACCCTTGCGCGGCGGGACGGTCCGCACGCGGCGCGCACGCGCGCGCGCGGCCATGTACGCCCGCGGCAGCGCCCCCTTCTTCGGCTGGGCACGGCGCGGCGCCGTGCGCGAGCGCTGGCCAGCGACTGGCGCACTCGCGTGCTCGGGATGCATCGCGAGCGCCGCCGGCAGTGCGGCGAGAAAATCTCCCCACGCCACGTCCGCATCGGGGTGGAGGATGGCTATGGAGCGCGGCGACTGTGCAACAGCGGTGGCATCGTCGGACATGTGGGCTCGTGGTCGAGGCGCTCCTGTCTTCCGGATGCGCTATGCATCGACGAATGGCCGACATCTCGCGTTACGAAATCCTCACCGTTCCGGCTGCGGCTCCGCGAACCAGCGAAAGAACACGACGGAGATCACCGCGAGCACGTACGTTCCGCCAAGCGTGAGCAGCAGCCCGCCAGCCACCTGCTGATCTTCGAGCGCGGACAGCCCCGTGACGCGCGGCGCGAGCTCGTAGATCCCGTACACGGGAAGGTCGGCGAGCAACAGCCACATGGCCAGATAGAGATGCGCCTGCGTGCCTGCGAACAGATACAGCATGCGCATGGGTGGACCGAAGTGCTCGCGCACCGGAAGATCGATCGCGATCGGCCACCAGAAGGCGAGCCCGGACAGAAACCACGCGCTGTCGAGCACGAACGCGCCGAGCTGCGAGCGCATCAGCAGATCGACCGTGCCCGGCGTGTGTGTCGCGAGCATCACGATCGTGAACACGATCATGATCAGGAGCGGCTTCGTGACCGCGCGGATGATTTTCGCGGCGAAGCCATTGCGCTCGAACAGCGCGCGCACACGATCGGGATCGATCCCGCGCAGCAGCAACGGCGGCGCGACCATCGCGAGCACCAGAAATTGCGCGGCGTGGACGCTCGCGAGATAGCCGGTGCCGAGCGGACCGCCGGGCCAGTCGAGCGTCAGCCACACGAGCACGACGGCCACCCATCCGCCGATTCGGCGACCGGTGCTCACCGCATGCGTGCGCGCGCCGGCCTCGAGCGGCTTCGACCATCGCGCGTACACGGCTGCGAGCGCGATCACGACGATCCAGACACCGGGGTACGCCTGCCAGTGCCATCGCCACGGAAGTCCCTTCGCCGAACACCACCACTGCACGGTCACGACGTCATTTCACCTGCGCGAGGAGAGGCAGATCGTGCACCCAGTCCGCCTGGCGCGTGCCGAAGGGATAGACCACGTGCGCGCTGTCATCCGGCGTGAACGCGATCACCTGCGCCGCATGTCCCACTTCGTAGTTGCCGGAGGAATCGGCCGCGCCCGCGACCGCGGGCGCGACGCCCACCGATTTCTCGATCGCCTTCACCTGCTCCGGAGTGCCGCGCAGCCCGATGAACGTCGGATCGAAATCGGCGAGCCATTTCTGCAGCTTCTCGGGCGTATCACGCTCGGGATCCGTGGTGACGAACACGACGCGAACCATCCGGGTCACATCGTAGGGCATGGTGCGCAACACCGAAGCGATGTTCGTCATGTGCACGGGGCAGACATCCGGACAGTTGAGATAGCCGAAAAAGAGCAGCGTGACCGTA
The DNA here is from genome assembly GCA_025929535.1 of Gemmatimonadaceae bacterium. GTDB lineage: Bacteria > Gemmatimonadota > Gemmatimonadetes > Gemmatimonadales > Gemmatimonadaceae > FEN-1250. The sequence continues at coordinate 44,900 of JAICLZ010000011.1, read as the reverse complement.
CTGTCGGTCTTCGCTCGAAAATCGAATGGCTGGCCGTGCGTGTCCGTGAGCGTGAAGCTTGGGCGCGGGATGGGGTGCGCGAGCACGGCACCGCGATAGGCGCGTCCTCCGCCCTCGGCGCTGACACCGCACCCCGGCAGCGCGACGAGACCGCCCGCGAATGCGAGCGCGATCGCGAGGCGGGTACGAGAAGGTCGAAGCACGATCGAAAGATACCTCCGCGCGCACGGCTCGCGTGCGGCGCCTCGTTCACCCAGAGCGGCTACCGATGAGCTCTGCGTAATCATCGCGCGTCGCCTGATAGCAGGCGCACGATGCACCCTCGAGTCCGGCGCGGTCGGTGACGATGATCCTGCCGCGCGAGTAGTGAATGTAGCCCGCCTTCTGAAGCACCCCTGCCGCAAGCGTTACGGCCGGACGATGCACGCCGAGCATGAAGGACAGGAATTCCTGCGTGAGCCTGAACTCGTCTCCTTCCACGCGGTCGTGTGTGATCAGCAGCCAGCGCGCGCACCGCTCTTCGAGCGAGTGCAGGCGATTGCAGGCGACCGACTGCGCCACCTGATTGAAAAACGCGAGCGCGAAGCGAAGCAGCACCCGATACGCGGAGTCACTCATGGCGACGATGCGAAGAAACGCTGCGGCGGCCATGCGGTACGCCTCGCCGTCCACCTGCACGAGCGCGCGCGTGGGAGCCGATGAGCCGTGAAGGAGGAGCGGCATTCCCACCATCCCCTCGAATCCGACCGTTCCGACTTCGACGGTTCCCGTTCCCGTGGCGTGTACCATCGAGACACAGCCGGAGATCGGGAAGTAGACGTAGTCGATCTCTTCGCCGGGCTCGTAGAGCACCTCGTGCACCCGCAGGTGCACGTGCTCGAGCTCCATGCAGATCTGCGCCAAATCATCGGGAGTGAGACTCGCCAGCAGCGTGTTGTCCGTTGCTGATCGCGTGACGGACTGCGGAGGCTTCATCTTGAGTGTCATGGGCCCATCTCTGCCTGCGAAATGTCAGTTCACGGCAGAGGGGAGGAGGCGGACGCCATCGCACACCCGAGTGTCGCTGCAAACCTCGATGCGGAGCAATCACCCGACGGCGACCGGCTCCGTGGCATAACTGTAGCATATTATACCGTGTCGCGTGCGTATAACTCAATACGGTGAATACTTACGGGCGAATGGGAGACCGCGAAGGCTCCGTGGGAACGAACCCCGCGCACGAAAGCACCGGCAGCGGCGGATACCGGACGAATGCCGGATCGATATCGGCCAGACGACAGCGGTAGAACCGCGAGCCGCGGCGGTTCTCGATGATCTGGACATTGGTACAGCGATCGCACAGTCCGGCGAATGCGCCGGACACATCAGGCGCTCGTTCCATCTCCCAATCCGCGCCCCTGTGCCTGCGATCCGCGCAGCACCAGACAGGTGCTCGTCGCGTGCGCAATCAGACGGTCGCGCTCATCCGTCACCCGGCATTCCACGAGCCCCGTCGACTTTCCGCGCTGCACCACGTTTGCGGACGCGGTCAGGGTCGATCGCCACACGGGACGTAGAAAGCTGATCTTCATCTCGAGCGTCGCGAACGATTCGTCCGATGCGAGCGTCGTCGCGAAGGCGAATCCCATCGCGGAATCAGCGAGCGTGGCGAGCACGCCGCCGTGCAGCGTTCCCATCACGTTGCCGTGACGAACGGGATCGGTGTCCATGATGAATGCCGCGGTTCCTTCGCCGAACGACAGCGGCTTGAATCCGAGGGTGAGGGAGAGCTCGTGCGGTGCAGCGGTGCCGTCGGCCACCTGCTCGAGAAACGTCCTCGCACGCGCGGTGTCGCTCATACACGCACCATCCCCACGTAGTTCTCGGCGAGACTCGCCGCCGCGTCGCGCGACGACGCGACCCAGCGCAGCTGCGCGAGCTGCAGCTTCCGCTGAAAGGCGTCATCTCCCGGAAAGCGATGGAGCATGGTCGTCATCCAGTACGAGAAGTGCTGGGCGCGCCACACGCGCCGGAGGCAGGTGGCGGAGTAGGACGCGAGCGCCGCGGTGGATCCCGTGCGATACCACGCGTCGAGCGCGCCCGCGAGCACGCGCACATCGGCGACGGCGAGGTTCAGCCCCTTGGCCCCGGTGGCGGGAACGATGTGCGCGGCGTCGCCGGCGAGAAAGAGCCGGCCGAACTGCATCGGCTCCGTGACCACACTGTGCATCCAGGCGATCGTCTTCTCGACCACCGGACCCTCGGCGAGCGCGAAGCCGTCATCGGTCTCGAGACGGAGATGGAGCTCCTCCCAGATACGCTCGTCGGGCCAGTCCTCGATCGTGTCGGAGCGGTGGCACTGCACGTACAGTCGCGTGAGCACGGGCGAGCGCATGCTCAGCAGCGCAAAGCCGCGCTCGTGCGACGAGTAGATGAGCTCCTCGGATGACGGCGCGACGGAGGCGAGTATTCCGACCCAGCCGAACGGATACTCGCGCTCGTAGCGCGTGAGTCGATCGACGGGAATCGCGTCGCGCGAAACGCCGTGGAAGCCATCGCATCCGGCGATGAAGTCGCACTCGACCTCGACCTCCTCATCGCGCACGGTGTAGCGCAGTCGAGGCGTGCTCGAGCCGATCTCGTGCACGCTCGCATCCTCGACCTCGAAGTGCAGCCGCGCGCCGGCCGCGATGCGCGCGGCGATGAGATCCTTCACCACCTCCTGCTGGCCGTAGACCGTGATCGTGCTCCCGCCCGTGAGCTCGTCGAACGCGATGCGGTGATCGGTGCCCTCGAAGCGCAGCGAGATGCCGCGATGCACGAGCCCTTCACGATCAAGCCGCGCACCAAGCCCCGTCTCGCGCATGAGGTTGACTGTGCCCTGCTCCAGAACGCCTGCGCGCACGCGCTTCTCGATGTACTCGCGGCTGCGACGCTCCACCACCACCGACTCGATGCCCGTGCGCGCGAGCAGATGCGAGAGCATGAGACCCGCTGGTCCCGCGCCGATGATGCCGACCTGCGTCTTCTCCCGGCGCATTCGCTACCGCCCTTCCCTGCTCGACTCGCGCGACGCAACCAGCTCGCCGACGATCCGGAACGCCGTGTTCGCGGCGGGCACTCCACAGTAGATCGCCTGCTGCAGCACGATCTCCTTCACCTCATCCGCCGAAAGATCGCCGGCCGAGAGCGCCGCGCGCACGTGCATCGCGAGCTCTTCCCAATGATTGAGTGCCACCAGCGTGCCGATGACGAGAATGCGCCGCGCGCGCACGTCGAGCCCGGGACGCGACCAGATCTCTCCCCACGCATAGCGCGTGATGAGGCTCTGGAACTCCGCGGTGAGCGGCGTGGTCGCGGCGACCGCGCGATCGACGTGCGCGTCGCCGAGCACGGAGCGGCGAATGGACATGCCGGCGCGTAGGCGGTCATCGTCGAGATCGTTCCCGTCTGTCATGCCATCCTTCGGAAGACGTTCATGTCGCGGCTCCCCCACGTCGCTCGCGCGAGTGCAGCGCGAGTGCGTCGCGCACGAGCTGCTCGGACGCGCCGAGATAGTTTTCCGCCTGCAGGCGGCGCTCGATCTCGGCGCGATTCAGATGCTGCGTCACTTCCGGCATTTCCGCGAGCACAGCCGCGAGCGGACGCTGCTCCGCGACCGCGCGCTTCGCGGCGGCTCCAATGGTTCGATGCGCATCGAACTTTCCGATGCGCTCGGCCAGCGCCATCGACACCGATTCGGCAAGTGACACGCCGCGCGTGATGTCCGCGTTGGCGCGCATGCGCGCGACATCGATCTCGAGGCCGCCGAGCATTGCGGCCGTATGCCGCGCAGCGCCGGCGGTGAGCTTGACCAGCGAGGGAATCGTCTCCCACTCGGCCTGCCATCCGCCGAGCGCGCGCTCGTGCTCCTGCGGCATCGCGGCGAGCACGGTGGCGACGAGCGCGGGCACGCGCACGGATGCGGCGAGCACCACCGACGATGAGACCGGATTTCGCTTCTGAGGCATCGTGGACGAGCCACCGCGGCCATCGCCAGCCGGCTCGAACGCCTCGGCAACCTCGGTCTGCGCGAGGAGCGAGATGTCGCGTGCGATCTTTCCCATCACTCCGGTGGCAACGCCGAGCGCGCACGCGAGCGTGGCGAAACGATCGCGGCTCGAGTGCCAGGGAAGCGCGGGCACGGCCAGCTCGAGCTCGGAGGCCATCGCGCGGGCCACCTCCGTGCCGCGATCGCCGAACGCGGCGAGCGTTCCCGACGCGCCGCCGAGCTGCAACACGCGCGCGCCCGCGAGCGCCTCGCGCACGTGCGCGCGCGCCCGATCGAGCGCGGACATCCAGCCGGCGGCCTTGAGCCCGAACGTGATCGGCGTCGCGTGCTGCAGCCACGAGCGGCCGGCCATGAGGGTGGTCGCGTAGCGTTGCGCCAGCTCGGCCGCGGCATCGCTCGCGCGATCGAGCGACGCGAGCACGACCGCGGTGGCATCGCACAGCTGAAGCACCATGGCCGTATCGATGATGTCCTGACTCGTGGCGCCCCAGTGTACGTAGCGCGCGGAATCCGCATCGATGCGCGCGACACGCCCGGTCAGGTGACGCACGAGTGGAATGGCGAGATTGCCCGCGCTCCCCGCTTCGGTTGCGAGCGCGGCGAGATCGTAGTCCGTGGCGTTCGCGCTCTGCTCGATCGCGTCGATGGCTCGCGCGGGGATGATCCCGATCGCCGCCTCGGCACGCGCGAGCACGACTTCCACGCGCAGCATGGCGGAGACGAGGCTCGTGTCCGAGAGCAGCGCGTCCACCGCTGGGTCGCCGAAGAGGGCGTCGAAGATCATCGCGCGCGCTCAGACATCGAAGAACACGGTCTCGCCTTCGCCCTGCAGCTTGAGATCGAAGCGATACCGATCGTCGCCGATGGGCTTCGCGACGAGCGTCGCGCGGCGCTCGGCCGGCACGAGCGAGAGAATCGGATCATCGTGCGTGCTCGGCTCGTCCTCGAAGTACACGCGCGTGACGAGGCGCGTGAGGATGCCGCGAGCGAGAATGCCGAGCAGAAGGTGTGGTGCCTGGAGCGTCTCGCCGGGGCCGGGCACCCGTCCCGGCATCACGGTCTCGATCACAAAACGGCCATCGTCATCGGTGGGCGCCCGTCCGTAGCCGGTGAAGTCGGGATCGAGCGGCTTCGGCTGATGATCATCGGGATGCGCATAGCGTCCCGCTGCATTCGCCTGCCAGATCTCGACGAGCGAATCCGGAACGACGGCGCCCGTGCCATCGCGAACCGTTCCCTCGATCGTGATGTGTCGCCCGGCGGCCTTCTCCGTGGCGATGCGCGCGCAGCCCGGCTGGCTCAGGCAAATCGCGAAGAACGGACCCACCGTCTGGAACGGCGTGAGCTCAGCCATGCTGCGCTTCCATTGGTGTCGCGTGGCGACCGCGCACGATGATGTCGAAGCGATAGCCGAGTGCATACTCGGGCTGCGTGAGGGAGAGATCGAAGCGCGAGATCAGCCGCTCGCGCCCGCGCGGATCCGGAACGCTGTTGTAGATCGGATCGAGCGCGAGCAGCGGGTCACCGGGAAAGTACATCTGCGTGACGAGTCGCGTGAGAAAGCTCGGACCCCAGAGCGAGAAGTGGATGTGCGCGGGGCGCCACGCGTTCGCGTGATTGAGCCACGGATATGCGCCCGGCTTGATGGTGAGAAAGCGGTAGCGTCCCTCGGCGTCCGTGATCGCGCGCCCCGCGCCCGTGAAGTTGGGGTCGAGCGGCGCTGCGTGCTGATCGACCCGATGCGCATAGCGACCGGCGGCGTTCGCCTGCCAGAGCTCCACGAGCGAGTCGCGAACGGGTCGGCCATCCTCGTCGAGCACTCGCCCCTCGACGATGATGCGCTCGCCTATCGGCTCGCCGCTGCCACGATTCGTGAGATCGCGATCGGCTTCGGTCACGGAGCGATGCCCGTACACGGGCCCGGTGATCTCGGATAGCGTTTGCGGAATGAGCACGAGCGGCTCTTTGGGATGGCGCAGCGCCGTGCCGCGATAGCCCGGAAAATCGCGCGGGGGGTGAACGTCATCGCTGGGACGCCGATAGATGTCGCCGGTCATCGATCACTCGTGGAAGCAGACGAGAACAAAGATGGGGCGAGTACGACGCTCCTGCACAGTGGGCACGAGCATCTCGCGGAGCTTGCCGGACCACCAACGCCGACGCACCTTCCGCCACGGTTCTCTTTCCGATCAGCAAGGAGCGTGGCGAAGGTGCCAACGGGCGACGCTGCTCGATTCATCGATCTGAGCCACACGATCGAAAGCGGAATGATCACGTACAAGGGGCTGCCGGCGCCGCTCATCTGCGATCATCTCTCGCGCGAGCAGTCGCGCGGCATCTATGCGCCCGGAACCGAGTTCCAGATCGGGCGCGTCGAGATGGTCTCGAACACGGGAACGTATCTCGACACACCGTTCCATCGGTATGCCGACGGGTTCGACTTGAGCGGCCTCGCGCTCGAGTCGATCTCCGATCTGCCGGGTGTGGTCGTGCGCGTCGATGCCTCGCGGCATCGCGCGGTGGATCGCGCGCACTTCGGTGCGACCGAGGTGCGCGGCCGCGCGGTGCTCGTGAACACGGGATGGGACAGGCACTGGCGAACGGATCAGTACTTCGAGGACTTCCCATTCCTGACCGAGCAGGCCGCGATTCATCTGCGTGATGCGGGCGCGGCGCTCGTCGGCATCGACTCGCAAAACATCGACGACACGAGCACCGGCGAGCGCCCCGTCCATACCACCCTTCTGCGCGCCGGCATTCCGATCGTCGAGCACATGACGAATCTCGGCGCGCTCCCGCTGCGCGGCTTTCGCTTCACGGCCGTGCCACCGAAGATCAGCGGCATGGGGAGCTTCCCCGTGCGCGCACACGCGCGGGTGTAGCGCGACGCGCTGGCCAACCGCCGTGTTTCAACTCGAGCGTATTGATCGAGCGGCGCGCGCGCTGCACAGTGCAGCATGATTGAAACCTTCCTGATGGAACGCATGCAGTCGACGTACGAGAATTTCGTCGACTTCGATCTGAGTGAATCCGGTGTGCGCCCCGTGACGCTCAGGGAAATGGTGAGCTTCGGCTTCGATCTCGATGCCCTGATGGATGCTCCGCTCGGCTACAGCCAGTCGAACGGGACCATCGAGCTGCGCGAGAGGGTCTCCGCGATGTATCCGGGCGCGACGATCAACCACGTGGAAGTCACGAACGGCACCTCCGAGGCGAACTACATCCTCGCGCTCACGCTGTTGCGCGCGGGCGATGTCGTGGCGCTGCAGGTTCCGAATTATCTCCAGCTCTGGGGCGTGCCGCGCAGCCTCGGCGCCACGGTGGAGCGCTTCGAGCTCGCTCGCGCGGATGACAGCTGGGAAGTGGATTGGGCGGCGTTCGAGCGGGCGGTCGCGCCGAAAACGCGCTTCGTCTACATCACGAATCCGAACAACCCCACGGGCGCGGTGCTCTCGCGCAAGGCCATGCAGCGCATCGTCGAGCGCGTCGAGCAGATGGGCGCCTATCTGATCGCCGATGAGGTGTATCAGGGCGCCGAGCTCGAGGGAGAGCGCACGCCCAGCTTCTGGGGGATGAGCGATCGCGTCATCGTGACGAGCGGGTTGTCCAAGGCGTACGGCATTCCCGGCGTGCGCATCGGCTGGATGGTCGGCCCTCCGGAGATCATCGCGTCGTGCTGGACGCAGCACGATTACATCACGATCTGTCCGAACAAGATCTCGGATCACATCGCGCGAGTCGCGGTGTCGCCCGAGGTGCGCACACAGCTCTATGCGCGCACGCGAGCGGTGCTGCGCGAGAATCTGCCCACGCTCGAGGCCTGGGCGGCCGGCATGGGTGACTTCTTCGACTTCACGCCGCCCACCGCCGGAGCGATTGCGTTTCTCAAATACAACGCGGACGCAGCGAGCATTCCGTTGGCCGAGCGGATTCTGCAGGAGCAATCGACGCTGATCGTGCCGGGGCTGCACTTCGGGCTCGAGAGCTACATGCGCGTCTGGCTCGGCTCGAAGCCCGAGTACCTCCGGGCGGGGCTCGCCCGGCTGCGCGCGGGGCTCGCGCCGCTGGTTGGCGCGGGCGTGTAGGGCCGGGAGCGAGCCGAGTGGCCGACGTTCTGCCGCAGCCACTCGTCGTGAGTGCGGAAGAATGTGAGCTCGCGGTGAACGTGCCCGAGCTCATCGAGGAGATCGCGCAGGGATTCATCGAGTACACTGCCGGTCAGGTGGTCGTGCCGCCCGTGGGCTATCTCGGCTTCACCGAGCCCACGGGCGACGTGCATCTGAAGTACGGCTATGTGAAAGGCGGCGACGTGTTCGTCATCAAGGTCGCGGCCGGCTTCCCACAGAACTCGCTCAAGGGACTGCCCACGGGTGACGGGTGCATGCTCGTGTTCAGCAGCCACACCGGCTTTCTGCTCGCCGTGCTGCTCGATCGCTCGCGCCTCACGGATCTGCGCACCGCGGTGGCGGGCGCGGTTGCCGCGCGCGCGCTGGCGCCGCGACAGGTCACGCGCATCGGGATTCTGGGCACCGGTGTGCAGGCCCGGTTGCAGCCGCTCATGCTCGGGCACGTCACCCCGTGCCGCGAGATCTCGCTATACGGGCGGTCAAGCGATCATGTGGTGTCGTGCGCGGCGTATCTCGAGCTCGCGGGCTTTCGCGTGAAGCTCTGCAAAACGGCGGAGGAGGTGGCCGAGAGCTCGAACCTCATCGTGACGACCACGGCGTCGCATGTGGCGCACTTCCCGGCTGGAGCGGTGCAGCGCGGCACGCACGTCACGGCGGTTGGCGCGGACGCGCCGGGCAAGCAGGAGCTCGATCCGGCGTTGTTCGCGCGCGCGGAGATCGTGGTGGCGGACAGCATCGCGCAGTGCGCGGATCACGGCGATCTCGCGGCGGCGCTCGCGGCCGGAGAGATCTCGCTGCATCGCGTGCGGGAGCTCGGCGCCGTGCTCGCCAACCCGGCGTTCGGCCGCACGAGCGACGCGCAGATATCGATCGCGGATCTCACGGGCGTGGCGGTGCAGGACATCGTGATCGCGTCGCACGTGATGCGCCGGCGCGGAGGCGCCGCCATGATGCTCGCTGCCGCCGCCGCACCCGCCTAGCTCGCAACTGTCCCGGACGATGAGGTGGACGTGAAATTATTCTGGGCGATCGCAGTGGGGGCCGCCGCGGGCGGCGTGTCCCGGTTCTATCTCGCGGCGGCGATACAGCAGCGCCTGGGCTCGACGTTTCCGTGGGGAACGCTCGCGATCAACATCACGGGAAGCCTGCTGCTCGGCTTTCTGCTGAGGTACGCCCTGGCCACGCCCGCGATCTCGCTGGAGCTGCGCGCGATGCTGACGGTGGGATTCTGCGGCGGCTACACCACGTTCTCGTCGTACAGCTACGAGACGATGGTGTTGCTCGAGGATGGCGAGATCGGCCGCGCGGCGGTGTATTCGCTGGGCAGCGTCGCGCTGGCGCTTCTCGCCACGTTCGCCGGATTCGTGCTCGCGCGCGAGCTGCTTGCCTTTCGTCAGCGGTTCTGAGAGGAGGGATCATGGACTACATGGAAGGCGAGCGCGATCTGTTGCGCATCTTCATTGGCGAGCGGGACAAGCACAACGGGAAGCCACTCTATCACGGCATCGTCGACCTGCTTCGCAAGCATCACTTCGCGGGCGCGACGGTGCTCCGTGGCATCATGGGGTTCGGCGCGAGCTCGAAGCTCCACACGGACCGCTTCGATGTGCTCTCGCTCGACATGCCGATCGTCGTCGAATGTGTGGAGAGCGCGACGAACATCGACGCGGTGCTTCCCGAGCTCGAGACGATGGTGGGCGGTGGGCTCATCACGCGCGAGCGAGTGAGAGTCGTGCTCCACCGTCCTGCGCTCCCCACGTGACCACGGTGTGATCAGCGCGGCGGGAGCGCAAAGATCAGCACCGTGGCCGGCGGGCTCTCGAGTTTCCAGCCTATCGGCGAATTGAGGCCGGCAGCCACGGCGAGATACTCCCTACCACCTACCTGGTAGGTGATGACTCCGCCACCGATCGGGGCGCCCGCGGAGTAGCTCCACAGCTGGCGGCCATCCCGCGCGTCGAAGGCGAGGATCCGCCCGTTGAGATCACCGGTGAAGACCACGTCGCCCGCAGTCGCCGTGACGCCGGCGATGACCGGCGTGGGTGATGCGTAGCGCCACTTGATGCTTCCCTTGTCCGCATCGATTGCGGTGAGCCATCCCCGCCGGGTGGAATCGTTCGCGCCGAAGGGCGCGCGCAGCTTGTTCGAGCCGGTCCAGGGAAGCGCTTCCTTTCCCTTGAGCTTCCCGGGCTGATCGGCCGAATAGGTGGCGAGTGTGGTGCACCAGTCGATCGAGCCGACGTAGAGCAGATTCGTGCGCGGCGAGTACGACGGCCCATTCCACTCGACGCCGCCGTTCACGCCGGGACAGAAGCGCGCGCCCTTGCCGGTGAGCGGAGCATCGATGTTCTCGATGGTGGAGACGACGGTCGAGTAGATGCGGCGGCCGGTCGCGCGATCGGTGCCATACACGTGGCCATCCTTTCCGGCCGCGACCATGAGATGATGACCGGCGGCGGTGGTGAGCAGGGATGGTGCAGCCGCAATGTCCCAGTCGTGGTAATCCCGCTCGAGCAGCTGGTAGAAGGTGTCGAGCGTCCCGAGTCGTGCGTCGAGCCCCACCACGGAATACGAGTAGAGATTGCGCCCGGGGCGCACCTGCGCGATGAAGTCCGGCGCCGCATTTCCGGTTGGCGTGTAGACGACGGCCGTGGAGGTGTCGAGCGCGTACGATGTCCACGACGCGCCACCCACCTTCGGAAAGCGCTCCGTGCCCTCGGGCCACGTCTGCGCCGCGTTGCCGTCTTCCGGCACGAGATCGAAGCTCCACACGCGCCCGCCCGTCTTCGCGTTGAAGGCCATCAGGCGGCCCTTCACCGCGAAGTTGTCGCCGCCGGCGTTGCCCATGAACACCATCCCGTTCCACGCGATCGGCGCGGCCGGGAAGGTCTCACCCCTGGAGGGATCGCCCGCGACGGCGCTCCACAGCTCCTCGCCGGTAGCGGGATCGAGCGCCATCACGCGCCCATCGTTCGCTCCGCGAAAGAGTCGGGCGCGATCGGGGCCCGCGAGGTAGGCGACGCCGCGATTCACCTTGTTGGGATCGAAGGGCGGCTTCGGATCGTAGTCGTAGTCGTGCCGCCACCGCAGCGCGCACGTCGTCGCATCGATGGCGTAGGTGCTCGTGGCGGTCGTGAAGTAGAGCGTGCCGTTCACGGCGACGAGTCCCGACTGCATGTTGGTGGTGGCGCCCAGCGGAAACGTGCACGCGTGTACCAGCGAGGAAACGTTGCCCGCATCGATCTGCGCGAGGGGCGAGAAGCGCGTGCCATCGTAGCTGCGGTTGTACATGGGCCAATCGCCGTCCGCGCTCACTCGCGCACCGGCCACGCTCTCCGATGCGAACGCCGGGCCGCGCACCGTGGCGCTCGAGCCTTTCTTGCGCGGCACGGAGGCCGGCTTCAGGAACACGAGCTGCGAGCACGCGGCGAGCGTCGCGAGCGCGAACAGCGAGACGCATCTGCGCACGTGCGTTCGCGCGCGCGCCGCCTTGCCATGCCTATCCCTGTCCATTGCCACCTCTTCGACTTGCACGCGCCGCGAGCTATCCCGGCGTCGACACCCGAAAGAGGCAATTCGGAGGCCCGCTGCGATCGCACGACTCGGAAACGCGCGCTCCGGTGAGGTCGGTCAGCATCTGCTCCACCGCGCCACAGACCTCGGGACACGCAACGACCGCCTCCGACAGCGGGCACCCATGGCCGCAAATGAGGTACGCATTCGCGTCGCGCTCGACGTGGGTGGATCCGCCAAGCTCGTTGAGGAGATTCGATGCGGCCTGCGCGCGCGCCTCGAGGGCGCCGGTCGCGCGCGCGCGAGGCAGCATCCGCTTTCCCACGCGCTTCAACAGCTTTCGCATCGCGCTCGGCGCCGCATGCGCTCGCAGCTCCGCCAGCAGCGCTGAGAGCAGCGGGGAGTACGCTCGCGAAAACAGTGGCTGTGCGCCGGGTGCGATGGCGTAGATGGCGGCGGGCTTTCCCACACTGCCCTCCCGACGCACGCCCACGGATTCGACGATCTGCTCGCGCTGCAGAACCGTGAGATGGGCTCGGACCGCGTTGTCCGTGAGGCCGAGCGCCTCGGCGAGCTCCTCCACACTGCGATTCCCTGCTCGAAGCAGCGTCACGATCTGCCCACGTGTCGTGCCGCCGTGCTCACGTTCCCACACGCTCATGAGATCCCCCTGTGCGTCGCGGATGCCGCTGGGGCAAAGATGCAACGTTTGCTGGACGGATGCTTCATGCGCCGGCAGGGCGCCGCGATCTCAGTTTACCGGTCGGTCGGGAATAAGTCAAGAAAAACCTTGACAAATTGCGCGCATGGCGGCTACTTCCATGGCACGAGGACGCGCCCCGAATGGCGGCGGCTTCCCCTCACGAACCCGACTTCCGGAGCTTGATCATGCGTGTGACTTATCTGGCTGGCGCAATCGCCCTGAGCGTGCTGACGCTCGCTCCTTCCGCGGCGAGTGCGCGCGTGACCCGCGCCGCTGTGGACGATCCGACCATTGCCGCGATCTTCGACGCCGCGAATACGTGGGACATCGAGACGAGCGACCTCGCCGTGAAAAAGGGATCCACGAAGGAAGTGCGCGACCTGGGAGCCATGTTCTCGCGCGACCACAAGGCCGTTCGGCAGCAGGGACGCGATCTCGTGAAGAAGCTCCACGTGACGCCGACGCCGCCCAAGGATTTCGCGCTCGCGACCGATCACGCCCAGGCGATGAAGACGCTCGAGAGCACGAGCGGCAAGGCGTTCGACCGCGCGTTCCTCGAGCACGAGGTGGCGTACCACAAGGCAGTGATCGATGCCATCAACGGCACGCTGCTCCCCGCCACGCAGAACGCGGAGCTCAAGGATCTCGAGGTGAAGGTCGGCCCGGCGTTCCAGGCGCACATGCTGGCGGCGCAGCGGCTGCTCGACGGGATGGGTCAGTAACAGGCGCAGACGCACGAGGCACGAACGGGACAGGGGCGGCGAGAACGACTCGCTGCCCCTGTTCACATCGATCGGGCGCTCACGATCAGCCGCAAAAATTCAGCGCCGAGCGTGCGAGAATCTCCGCCACGCTATGAACGGAATCGAGATCGACCCACTCCTTCGTTGCGTGCGCACCGGCACCACTCGGGCCGATCACGACGGTCTCGATTCCGGCATCCGCGAGAAGCGCAGCATCCATCCAGTACGGCTCGCCGATGATGTTGGGCGGCGAAGCGAGCACGCTCGTTGCCGCCGCCTGCACGATCTGCACGATGCTCGAGTCGGGATGCGCCTCGAACGATCCCCGCGAGAGCAGCGGCCGCACGCGTGCGCGAAAGGTGGCGTCGCTGCCTGCGAGCGCATCCAGAATGGACTGGATCTCCGCCAGGGCGCTCTCCTCGGTTTCCCCGGGGATGGTGCGACGCTCGATCTCGAGACGGCAGTGCGCAGCGTACGTGCTCGTGCCGCTGCCACCGAGGATCACGGCCGCGTGCAGCGATGGCGGCCCGACCAGCGCGTGTGGTGCGCGCGTGCGCAGATCGCGCTCGAGCGTGTCGAGGCGCCCGAGAAAGCGGCCCATCGCCATGTTGGCGTCGATCCCCTCCTCGAAGCGGCTGCCGTGCGCCGCGCGCCCTTCCACCTCAACCTCCATCCAGCAAAACCCCTTGTGCGCGAGACAGAGCTGGAGCTCCGTGGACTCGGTGACGATCGCGGCATCCGTGCGCACGTGCTTCAACACCTCGGCCATGCCGGTGCTCGCCACCTCCTCATCCGCTGCTCCGACCACCACGATGTCGCCGGCCAGCCGCTCGCCCGAGTTTACGATCGCCTTCACTGCCGCGATGCACGCCGCAACGCCGCCCTTCATGTCGTAGGTGCCGCGCCCGTGCATGCGACCGTTCCGGATGCGCGCGCTCAGCGGCGCGCGCATTTCCTCGATCCCGACGGTGTCGATGTGGCCGTAGAGCATGAGCGAGCGCCCGTCGCCGCGTCCGCGCAGCCGGCCCACGACGCTCGTGCGCCGCGGCGCCGACTCGTGGAGCGTGACCTCCATGCCGAGCGCACGCATCACGCCGCCGAGGTGCGTAGCGATCGCGTGCTCGTCCGTGGACCCGTCGCTGAACTTCGGATTCACCGAGTTGATGCGAACGAGCGCCGCCAGCGTCTGCTCGAGGTAGCTTCGATCGATTTGCATGGGACCAATGTGCGCAACCCGCGGCGCCCCGCACAACCGGAATGTGAGCGCACGATTCGGGAAGGAATCACGCACCCGCGCGAGTACGCTCACGAGCATGAGGCTCATGAGGTACGTCCACACGCTGTACGCACTCGCCGCCGTATCGACTTCGCACCCGCACGCCTTGCGCTCTATCGTTCCCACGAGCGACGCCGACAGTGCGACCACGGTCCTGATTCTCGAAGAGCTTCGCGGCTATTACCGCGATCTCCACGACCGCAACTGGACCTCCATCGTCACCCACTTCTACCCCGCCAAGGTGACGGCGCGATTCGCGGTGCCGGATGGCGACCGTGTCTGGGCTTCTCTCATGCTACCCGCGATCGAGCCGCACGAATCGCCGGACGCTCACGGCTACTGCATGCCGAACACGGCCATTGCCATCGTCGGGCACTGGGCTCGCGTGCGCGCGCGTCGCTGCACCGGTGAGGCGGATGAGGCGTGGCTCTACTCGATGGGCGGCCGCTGGAAAATCATTCATCTCGTGTCCGGCGCATCGCTCACGATGTCCCGGGAAAGCCGACAATCGCGTCGTCCCACTTCTCGCGCGGTGCCGTAGCCCGTTAGCTTCGCCGGATGCCTCGAATCATCCCGGTCAACTATCGCGACGACATTCTCCCGCAGTACCGGGGAACGCCCGTCGAGCTCCTCCTGGAGTACCACAACCTCGGCCGCGCGATCGGCACCACCACCGCGCCGCAGCTTCTCATCGGCATGTGCATGGACAGCCGCAAATCGCTTCGCATTCCGCACGACTTCGCGTTCGTGCTGCGAACGGCCGGCGCGAACATGCGCGACAACGAGTTTCGCATCTCGTATGCAATTGCGGTCGGCGGCATACGCATGATCGTGCTCATCGCGCACACGGACTGCGGCATGGCGAAGCTCGACCAGAGCCGCGAGCGATTCGTGCAGGGCCTCATGGACGCCGCCGGCTGGGATCAGGCGCGCGCAGAGAAGCACTTCGCTGACTCGGCGCCCAAGTTCGGCATCCGCGACGAAGTGGGGTTCGTGCTCAAGGAAGCGGAGCGCCTGCGTGCGATCTATCCGCGCATCCAGATCGTGCCGCTGCTCTACCGCGTGGAGGACGACCTGCTCTACCAGCTCACGGAGTAGCGCGGCCGCTAGAAGATGTTGCGGATCCAGTGCGGGCTCAGATGCACGCTCAGCCACGTGGGGTCGTAGCAGAGCTCGAGCCGCTCGGGATCGATGTCGACGCCGACGTCCGCGAGCTGCTGCCGCGGAAACGCCCGATCGCTGTACGGCAACAGCCGACCGACCATGTGCGGCGCCGGCGCGGGATGCGTGCGTTCCAGCTCCTGCCCGCTGCTCGAGGAGAGCGTGCGCGCATTCGCGCGAGCGGCCTCCCGCCACATGGCCAACCATCCGCCGCGTGCGCCCGCATCGAGCGCCTCCGCGGGGACTCCGAGGTGCTCGCTCCACAACCGCTCGCGAAGCGTGACGATCGACTCCGCGTCGGAGCTCTCGGCCTCATCGGCATCGATGATGACGTTCACCTCGACGTTTCTCACGCCGCGAAACACGCGCTGGCCCAATGCGCCCGCGAAGTCCGCGCCGTAGTTGCCCATCGAAACCCCGTCCAGATTCGACGTGCCGCAAGCCGCCCACGCATCATCGATGACGATCACCTTGCTGTGAATGAACAGCTGACTGATGCGCGTTGCACGGTCTCTCCCGGGATGTGCCGCGGTGCTCCACAGCGTGAACACGCCCACGCGCGGATGATGGAGGAGCGCGCGCTCCTCGAGCTGCGCGTTTTGCCACGCACGATACGCGGTGAGATCGGGGTTCTGGTTGAGCACGATGATGATCTCGAGCGCCGGCGCGTGATGCAGCGCCTCCACGAGCGCGGCGACGATCGGGCGCGACGTCAGATACTGATGCTCGATGTAGATGAAAAATCGTGCGCGCGCGATCCCCGCGAGCAGCTCGCCCAGCATGTGCATCGACCCGTTCCGGGACGCGGGGAGAATGCCGTCGGGCGCGTCGCACACCACGCGCATGCCCGGCGTGCGGCGAGGCGCGGATGCCGCTGGCGCGATCGATTCCGGGCGCCGCACTCCGGCTTCTGTCTCGCCGCACGCGCGCCAGAGATTCGCGAACACCGCCTCGAGCACGCTCACGACCGGTCCGCGCAAGCGCATCGACACATCGTGTAGCGGACGTCCCCCGAGCTCCCGCAGCGGACGGCGCGCCTCGAACGGGACGTGGCTGCCGTCGTCCCAATAGGAATTGACGAACGGAGACCCCAGGAGAAAAACCTCCTCGCCGTCGACGATCACCAGCTTCGCGTGCATGAAGTGAGGAAAGCGCGCCATCCCGCGCACCTCGATCCTGTCCGTGGAGATCCCGCGCGACGTGAAGTATTTGCGGAGCGGGCGCGCGGTGTCGAGAATCCACGTGGCGTTGAGCAGGATCCGGATCTCGGGCGCGCGACCCGTTGCCAGCTCCACGAGCGTTTCCGCGATCACGGCGTCGCGTGGCGGAGCGCCGGTTGGCGAATCGTGAGAGTACGCCGCGCAATCGGCATCGAACGCGAGCTGCGCGATGTGAACGGAGCGCCGCGCGCCGCGCAGAGACTCGAGCAGCGGTCCATACGCCTCGGCGTTGTCGATCAGCCACGCGACGCGATTCATCGCGCACTCCGCCACCAGCGCCCCGCACGCGAGTCCGTCCTCGGCGATCGAGGATGCCGTCGCCAGCTCGATCACGCCGTCGTCGAACACTCCGTCCTCACTCATGAGGACTGAATAGCGATTCCCATGGTTCCCGCGCTAGTGCATGCCACGCGCCGTGGAGAGCGATGTGGGGTGAATCGCTTCGGTGACGAGGTAAGCGTCCTAGTCGAGCGCAGGAGATCGCGCTTTTGTGTGCGCCCGCCCGGATCATCTCGTTGTGCCGCGCTCGATCGCGCGGCGTGTCACTCCCCCTGAACAACGGATGGTCATGTCTGTTCCACGTCTTCCGCACGGACTATCCACGCTGCTCGTGATCTCACTGCCAGTGGGGTGTGGCGGCGATGGCCTAGGGGGCACAGGTCCAGCCGGAACGGGAAATCTCATCGTGACGGTGACGCAGGCGGGCGCCGCGCTGGCAACGGTTCATGTAACAGGTCCTGCCGGCTACTCACACACGCTCTCTTCCACTACCACGCTCACGGGGCTTCCCGTTGGCACGTACACAATCACCGGAGATTCCGCTCAGCGGCCCGATACGATCGTCGGCACGTCGGTGTTCGCTGCGCACGTGGGGGAAGCCCCGCGACGGTGACGAAAGGTGAGACCACGAACGTCGCAGTTGACTATGCGTTCGCGTACGGGCGAGGAGCACTGTGGTTGACGAGCCCTGCGAACGCGGCGACTGTGGGCTTCGGTGTGGATCAGCTTCGCGTGCGGGGAACTGTCCCGCCGTGGGCGATCGGCACGGCCGCCCTGGTCCAGCGTATCACACCGGATCTGGGGCAGGATGCACTCTGGTCGATGGGGAGGGTCGCATTCGATCCGTGGATCGTGTTGGCGCCTGCGCCATGATTCACGCGGGCCGCGCCGGATTCTCCCTCCTCACTGTCGCGAACGACACCACCCCGCCCATCGCGCAGAGCGTCGCCGAGATGAGCATCGCGCGACCATAGCCCGCCGCGTAGGCCGCGCCTTCGAGCTTCGCGGCGCCACCCAGGCCGGCGGCAAGTGGCAGCGCCGCGGTTGCGACGAGTCCCGCGAGGCGCGCCACGGCGTTGTTGATCCCCGATGCAATGCCGGTGTCGCGCTCCTTCACGGCGCTCAGCACCGCGGAGGTGAGCGGCGCCACGAGAATCGAGAGACCGGTTCCGAACACGATCGTGGCCGGTAGCACCGCCCCGAGATACGACGCGCGCGGCTGCACGCGCGCGAACAGCAGCATGCCAGCTGCCGCGATCAACGCACCGACCGTCATCAGCACGCGCGGACCGATGCGCGCGCTCGCGCGGCCCGCGATCGGTGAAACGATGAGCATGATCACGTTCGCCGGCGTGAGCGCCGCACCGGCGAGCAGCGCGCTGTAGTGCAGATTGCTTTGCAGCTGCGGCATCAGCAGAAAGAACAGGCCGCTGAGCGCGGCATAGACGAGAAAGGTCGCCGCGTTCACCCCGCTGAACTGCCGCGAGCGAAAGATCGAGAACGGCAAGATCGGATGCGATACGCGTCGCTCGACGAGCCCGAACGCCGCCGCGCACACGATGCCGCCGGCGCCTGCTGCCAGCACTCTGCAGTCCGAAAATCCGATCACCGGACCGGCCATGAGCGCGCCCACGATCCCCACGAGTGCGAGCGTCCCGAGCGCCGCGCCGAGATAGTCGATGCGATCGCCGCGCGAGTCGCGCCCGTTGGCATGCTTCACCGTCCCGCTCGCGAGCTGCCGAACCAGGATCACCGCGGCTGCGAGTGCGAAGAGAATCACCGCCGAGAACACCCATCGCCACGAGAGCGCATCCACGAGCCAGCCGCCGGCGAACGGTCCCGCCGCGGTCGATACGGCGGACCACGCCGCCCACTGGCCGATTGCCGCCCCGCGCTCCTCGCCGTCGAACGCGGTGTCGAGCATCGCGAGGCTGTTGGGTACGAGAAGCGCGCCGGCGGCTCCCTGCACCGCGCGCAGCAACACGAGGAGATTCAGGCTTGGTGCGAGTGCGCAGCCGACTGACGCGAGCGCGAACGCGACGCATCCGATCGCGAACACGCGCGGCCGCCCGAAGCGATCACCGAGCGCGCCGCCCAGGAGCATGAGTGCACTGAGGGTGAGCAGATAGCTGTTGACCACCCACTGCAGCCCAACGATGCCGACGTGGAAGTCCCGCGCGATCGCGGGCAGCGCGACATTGACGACGCTGCTCTCGAGAAAGACGGCGCCAGATCCGAGCACGGAGCCCGCGACCATCCACCGTCCGGCGGCGGAGTGCAGCCGAAGCGCGGTCACTCGCGCGTGTGCGGAGAATTCACCGCGGGTAATCTGCGCCGCGCGAGACCGGAGCGCCAACCTCGCGCGGCGTTGAACGATGCGTGTGGCGAGTCCCGACTACATCACGCGCACGCGCGGCTGCGTGTCCTCGCCACGCTTCGCCAACAGCTCCCCAGCGGCGGGCTCCGCCCGCCTATCGTCGCGCCGAACGATGTAGCGCGGCAGTCGCACCTCGAACGTGCATCCGGTCGTCTTCGGCTCGCAGAGATTCACGTCGCCGCCGAGCAGCCGCGCGAGGTGCCGCGTCACGCTCAGGCCGAGCCCCGTGCCGGCGACCCGGCGAGCCTTGCTCATCTCCACCTGGTAGAACGGCTCGAAAATGCGCGCCCGATGCTCCGGCGCTATTCCGATACCCGTGTCGTTCACCGTGAACACCATTTCCGCTGCGTCCACGCGCACCTCGAGCGTCACGGTGCCCTCGTTCGTGAACTTGATCGCGTTCGAGAGCAGGTTGAGCAGAATCTGGCGGAGCTTCGTGAAGTCCGTCCGGCATTCACACGGCCCGGCCGGAATGCTCGTCACCAGCGCGAGCCGCTTGAGCGCGGCCATCGGCTCCGCCAGCGCAGCCGTCTCGCGCGCGACGGCGGAGACATCGCCATGCTCGACGTGCACGTCCTCGCGCCGGGCCTCGAGCCGCGAGAGCGAAAGGATCTCGTCGATCAGCGAGAGCAGGTGTTGGCCTCCGCTCTTGATGCGCGCGAGCTGCATCCGCTGCTGCTCGTTCACCGGCCCGGTGATTCCATCGAGCATCAGACTCGAGAATCCGAGAATGGCATTGAGAGGCGTGCGCAGCTCGTGCGACATCACCGCGAGGAAATCGCTCTTCGCCTGGCTCGCATCCACGGCCTCCCGGCGCGCCGATTCCGCCGCCGCGCGCTGCTGCTCGCTCGCCGCACGCGATTCGGCCACACGTTCGGCCATGCTGTTGAAGGCATGCCCGAGCCGCCCCAGCTCGTCGCCACGGGCGATGTCCACGCGGCGCTCGTACTCGCCCGTCGACAGATCATTCGTTGCCGCAGTCAACTCGGCGAGCGGCCTCGTCACCTCCCGGCTGATGAGCCACGCGAGCACCGCGCCGCCCACGAGCGTGATCAGGGCAATGATGCTCATGCGTCGCAGGAAGGCGAGCGGCGGCGCCAGCACGACCGAGCGCGGCATGGCGATCTGCACGACCCAGGGCGTGGTCGGAATCCCGGCCTTCGCTCCGAGCATGTCCCCGGTATCCGGATCGCGGTACATGACGGGCCCGCGCGCCGACTTGAGCGCGGCCGGCTGCACCGACAGCTCACCGGTGATGGTCGTGCGCAGCTCGTTGCCCGTGTTCGCAACGTACAGATCGAGACCGGGACCCATCATCTCGCGCAGTCCGCGCTCGGACGTTTTCGAGGTCGCATCGTTCGCCAGGCGCACGCGCTGCGCCACGAATCCCATCGTGAGACCCGCGCTCACCACGGGTTGCACGTACCACGTGTACACGGAATCGGCGCGCGAGTAGAACGGGCCGGTGTACACCGAATCCAGGCCGCCGGGCGGGGGCTCGTGCGAGACGAGCGATTGCCGCTGTGCGCTTTCGCTCACATCCTCGGCGGACGTCGTGCTGCCCGCGAAGCGTGCGCGCGGATGTCCGGACGGATCCCAGATCTCGATCACCCCGGCGGAGTCATTCGGCAGAACGAGGCGCTCGAGCGCGCGGCTCACTCCCGCCGAACGATCGAGAGCGGCCGTTCCCGGCGAACGGAGCAGCCGCCTCACCGCCGAATCGCCGGCAACCCGCCGCATCATCACGCCACGCTGGATCACGCTCGCGTGCAGCATCTCCGCCAACTGACCCGCGAGGTTCGTGACCCGCGTATTCGCGTTGATGGTGGCGGAGCGCTCCACCTCGAGGTACGCAGCCCCCGACGCCGCGAGAATGACGAGCAGGATCAGTCCCGAGATCAGGAGCGGCAGCTTGCGTCCGAGGGGCAGGTCCACGGCGGGTCGATGCAAAAGTGGGGGATCGGTCAGGCAGCAGCCTCGGAACAGTGAAGCGAGCGCACCATCGCTGCAAGGTCACATGGCGAAATCAGAACACGTAGCGCAAGCTCACGCTTCCGTATCCTGTTGCACCATACGGAGCCGGAATGATGTAGCCGTCGCCCGTACCGCCCTGCGCAGGCGTCGCCAGCCCCTGAATGTTCGGACCCACGAACAGAAAGCTGTAGAACGTGTTGCCGAGCAGATTGTCGCCGCCCGCGAATGCCTCGAGCATCCAGTGCCGCGTCACGGCGCGGCGATAGCCGAGCTTCGCGCTCAGCAGGTCGTAGCCGCGCACGTACGTCGAGTTGTCGAACGTCACCGGCACCTTGTCGATGTGCAGGAACGAGCTCGTGAGAAGGAATCCCTGCTGCGTGCCGAGATCGAGCCCCGCCGCGAAGGTATTGCGCGGCACGCGCGGCACTGCGTTCCCCGAGAAGCTCACCGTCGTGCTGCTGTTGTTGTTGTCGCTCCTGAAGTCGATGAACTTCGCGTCGGTGAACGAGTAGGACAGCCACGGGCGCACGAGCGAGAGCATGCGCGTCGTGTCGCGCACGAACGCATAGGCCGCCGACGCCTCGATGCCGCGGTTTCGCTGCTTGCCTGCGTTCGTCGTGAACGTCGCGGAGTTGGCTGTCTCCGACACGAGCTTGTTCGTGTTCTCGATGTCGAACACGTCGAGCTGCGTGCTCAGCCGGTCGTTCAGGTACGTGCCCGTGGTGCCGAGCTCGTACTGCACGGCGCGCTCGGGCTCGAGCGACAGATCCACCGCTCCGGTGTTCGCGATCACGTTCGAGAGCAGCGGCGGCGTGTATCCGGCGCTGACACTCGCGTACGCGAGCGCGTTCGCGGCGAAGCCTTTGCTCACCGACACGCGCGGCGTCACCACCCAGTCGAACGACTTGCGCTGCGTGGTCGTCGTGTCGAACAACGCGCCGTCCTTCAGGAGATTGTGGATCGCGAAGTCGTTCTTGTTGAGGCTCGCGCCCGCCGTGAGCACGACCCGGTGCGGGAGCGTCGCGCTCCACTCCGTGAAGATCGAGCCGTTCGTGGCGGAGTTCTCCTGGTTCGTCGGCCGCTCCACGAACGGCGGAAAGGGGAGAATGAACACCCCGTTCGTCGCGATCTGCGAGCGTTGCACGAGCGCGCCAAGTGAGCCCGTGAGCTCGACACTCCCGAGCTGCGCATCGTATCCGAACGCGGTTCGCGCACCGAAGTTGAACTGCGTGTTGTCCGTGAAGCCGTGCGCGAACGGCTGGTTCAGGAATCGCCCGGTCGCGAAGAGCGTGCTCTGATTCGTGAAGTGCTCGCCGATCCGGTAGCGATCCGTGACGCCCGCAATGACGCTGTTCAGATCGATGTGCGAATCGTTCGCGAGATACGCGGCATTGCTCACCCGCTCGCGCGCGTAGAACGGCGCACTGTCGATCTCGCCGGCGAGGTTCTCGTGCGAGCGCGCGTACGAGAAATATCCGGACAGCGTCTGGCGCTCGCTCAGGTTCACGTCACCGGTCACGTGCGCGTAGTTCTTGATCGACCCGCTGTGCGGGCGGAACGAATCGTAGTCTTGATGGCCGTAGTCGACCACGAGGTCCGAGTGCGACGTGGCGGTCTCGAAGCTCGTGGTCGAGCGCAGGAGACCGTAGCTGCCGGCCACCACCTGCTCGTTCACGCTCGTCCGCCCCGGCTCCGGACGCAGGCTGCTGAAGAGCACCGTGCCTCCGATCGCGCTTCCGTAGCCGCTCGATGCCGGGCCCTTGATCACCTCCACCGAGCCCAGTCGCGCGAAGTCGATGTCGTCGAGAACCGTGAGGCCGGTGGCGTCGGTAATCGGAATGTCGTTGAGAAAGACCTGGGAGCCGAGCCCGTTCGAGTTCGGGCTGTTGCCGTTCGTGCTCGGGTAATAGCCGCGTATCGTGATGCGCGCGCCGCCCCACGGCGTGCGCGACTGCATGAACAGTCCGGGCTGCGTGTTGATGGACTGCTCGAGGCTCAAGCCGCTCGCGCGCTGGAGATCGGGCTCGCCGAGCTCGATCGCGGACGGGGTGGGACGGCGGGCCGTCACCTCGACGCCCGGAAGGCGCTCGTGCGCGGGAGCGAGTCGCACCACCACGCTCTCGGCCGGGCTCCCGACGCTCACCTCCGCGCTCACATAGCCGACGCTGCTCACACTGAGTCCCGAAATGCTGTCCGGCGCCGTGAGAGCGAATGCACCGGCGCGGTCGGTCAGTGTCCCGTTGGCGGTGCCCGCGACCACAACCGTCGCTCCCGCGATCGGACTTCCGGTCTGCGCATCCACGACGCTGCCGTGCACGGTCGACTGCGCGAGAAGAGTGAGGGGAGCAGCCGTCAACATCAGGAGTATCGCAGTCGCCAGAACCTTCATGCGCTGTGGCCTCGAGTTCACCGGGAGATCGTTTTGTAATCGGAGTGACAGGTAGGCTACCAAGCGCGTGCGTCGTTCGGAAGCGCACTCTGGTCCCGAAGTAGCCATGAACGGAACAAAGCGGGAGCATCATTCGAGGACGATGCTCCCGCTTCAGCGACTGGCGCGAGAGCCTTCCGCGCTACCTCACGCGCGCGCTCACCCGCACTCGCTGAACCCGCACACGTGGCACTTCACGCATCCCTCTGCGAACTCGAGCTGTGATCCGCAATCGGGGCACGTGCCGATGAACGATTCGCTGCCGCCGCCGTTCGCGGACTCGAAGGTCATCTGGATCTGATTCACCGGCGTGCTGCTCATCGTGACCTGTTCGCGAGCGGGCACCGCACCACCGCCAACGATCGGCGTCTGATCGCCGAGCAGCTCCTGCTGCACGCCCTGCTTGTCGCGGAACCATTCCTCGAGCGCAAGGCCGATCGCGTCCGGCATCGAGAGCACCTTGTTCGGGCCGAGTCCCACCGCGCGGTCGGAGCTGATGCCGCGGAGCTGCCTGTGGATCTGCATGAGCGGAATGCCCGAGCGCAGCGCGAGCGAGATCAGGCGTCCCACCGCCTCCGCATCGGCCATCGCGGCGCCGCCCGCCTTGCCCAGCGTGACGAACACCTCGAAGGGCTGCCCGCGATCGTCCTCGGTGATGTGCACGAACATCACGCCGAGCGGCGTCTCCTTGCGGATGGATGTGGAGCGCAGCTTGTCGGGGCGCGAGCGCTTGGCGCGACGCTGCAGATTCTCCGCCTCGCTCTCGTACAGCGCGCGCTTGAGCCGCTCGATCTCCGCGTTCGCCTCGGCCAGCGTGCCATGCAGCTCGCCGAGCTCGCGCCTGGAGTCCGAGGTGCCATCGCGCGCGGCGGCCGCGTGCTCCGTGGCGCCCGTGGAGAGCACCTGATTGTCGCGCGAGCCATCGCGGTAGACGGTGACGCCCTTGCATCCGAGCTCGTACGCGAGCTCGTAGATCGTGCGCACGTCGTCCTTCGTTGCCGTGTGCGCGAAGTTCGTGGTCTTGGAGATGGCGGAGTCGCAGTGCTTCTGGAAGGCAGCCTGCATGCGGATGTGCCACTCGGGCGAGATCTGGTTCGCGGTGACGAACACGCGCTGCCAGCGCAGGGGAATCTCGTTGTGCTCCACCGATCCGGTGCGCGCGATCTTCTCGACGAGCGCCTCGCTGTACCATCCCTCGCGCTTCGCGATCTCGACGAAGTCCTCGTTCACATCCGGCATCATCACGCCGGCCTGATTGCGCATGAACGCAACGGCGAACAGCGGCTCGAGACCGGAGGAGCATCCCGCGATGATCGAGATCGTGCCCGTGGGCGCGACGGTGGTGACGTTGCAGTTGCGGAGCATCTGCATCGGCCGCACGCGCTGGCCGTTCGCGTCGCGCGCGCACGTTTCGTCGGGACCCCAGATCGAGCGGGCCCACTCGGGGAACGGGCCGCGCTCGTTGGCGAGCCGCTCGCTCTCCCGCTTCGATTCGACGTCGAGGAACTCCATCACCTTGCGGCCCATCTCCACGCCTTCGGGCGAATCGTACGGGATCGCGAGACGCACGAGCATGTCCGCGAAGCCCATGATCCCGAGGCCGATGCGGCGGATGCGCTTGGAGAGCGAGTCGATCTCCGGCAGCGGATATTTGTTGACGTCGATGATGTTGTCGAGGAAGTGCGTGGACAGGTGGATGTCGCGCTTGAACGCGTCCCAGTCCATGCGCCCGTTCGTCACGTAGTAGCCGACGTTGATGCTGCCCAGGTTGCAGACGTCGTATGGCAGCAGCGGCTGCTCGCCGCAGGGATTCGTCGCCTCGTAGAGTCCCAGGTGCGGCACCGGATTGAAGCGGTTCGCCTCGTCGATGTAGAAGCACCCGGGCTCGCCCGTGCGCCACGCGCCTTCGATCATGCGATCCCACACCATCTTCGCATCGAGCTGCCCGGTGACGCTCTTCGAGACCGGATCCACGAGATCGTACGACTCGCCCGCGCGCAGCGCCGCGATGAACTTCGCCGTGACCGCGACGGAGATGTTGAAGTTCACGATCTGCGTGAGGTCTTCCTTGCACGCGATGAAATCCAGAATGTCCGGATGATCGACGCGCAGGATGCCCATGTTGGCGCCGCGACGCGTGCCGCCCTGTTTCACCGCGTCGGTGGACGCGTCGTAGAGCTTCATGAAGGAGATGGGTCCCGACGCTACACCGGTGGTGGAACGCACCATCGATCCCTGCGGGCGCAGGCGCGAAAAGGAAAAGCCCGTGCCGCCGCCGGATTGGTGAATGAGCGCCATCGACCGGAGCGTGTCGTAGATGCCGGTCTGGCCGTTGGAGAGTGAATCGTCCACCGGCAGAACGAAGCACGCCGAGAGCTGCCCGAGCGGACGGCCGGCGTTCATGAGCGTGGGCGAGTTGGGCTCGAACCGCCGCTCCGTCATCAGGCGGTAGAGCTCATCAGCTACCGCGCCCGTTGCCCCCTCGCTCGCACCGTATCGCCGATCCGCCGCCGCCACCACCGTCGCCACGCGCCAGAAAAGATCCTCCGGCTGTTCGGTTGGTGCGCCAGTCTTGTCCTTCACCAGGTACCGCTTCTCGAGGACAATCCGTGCGTTTTTGCTGAGGGCTGCCGGTGCGGCCGGACGGGCGGGCTGGGGCATAATGGAAAGACTCCTTGTCCAACGGGACGCGAAAAGCTGGCTGAAAAAAAGGGTGCGATGGCGTGGGGGCGGACAATACGGGGGTTCGTGATTCCGCGCAAGTCATTTCGTAACTTACCAGATTGCAACGAGTTGCGCTATCCACATCACAAAGCTGCCGGCGGCGAAGGTCATCAACAATCCCTCCACAATCGCGCGCGCCAACGCAAGCGTCTAACCGGTTACGTCCAGCCTCCTGCGCGCGATTCTGCTCTCAACCACCGACGCTCCATGGACTTCCAACGCAACACCCAATTCACGCCCGATGCATTGTCCGTTCCCGCGAGCTCGCGCCTGTGCAAGGTCATTTCGCTCTGCTTGCCTGCTTTCACGTGCCCCGCCGCAACGGATATTTCCCCGACCTATACTCCTCTTTCAGCATCAGGTAGCTCACCACCGTCTGCTCGATACGCGCCGTGATCTCCGACGTCGCCTCCCGCGCCACCCGGCCCGGCACCCCCAGCACCACCGACCGCGGCGGAATGCGCATCCCCTCCCTGCACACCGCGCCAGCACCCACCAGCGAGCCCGCGCCCACCACCACGCCGTTCAGCAGGATCGCTCCCATCGCGATCAGGCAATCGTCCTCGACCGTGGCCCCGTGCAGCACGGCGCGATGGCCGATCGACACCCGCGACCCGATCTCCAGCGGAAAGCCGTGATCGACGTGCAGCACCGCTCCGTCCTGCACGTTCGTGTCTGCGCCGATCGTGATGCGATCGTTGTCCCCGCGGATCACCGCAGTAGGCCAGACGGACACGCGCGGACCCAGCGTGACGTCGCCGATGATCACGGCAAGCGGATGGACGAAGGCGCTGGAATCGATGCTCACGACACGCTCACGAAAAAAAAGAATGGAAAGCTCAGAATGAAAATCCGAGCCGCACGTACACGCTCGGCGAGCTCACATCGAGCCCGGAGTGATTCACCACCGGTGCCGCCACGCCGATCCGTAAAAGGTAGGGGACGTCGTACGGCACCGCGAGATTGATTCCGAGCTCCGCACCCGCCGACGCGATCCAGTTGTCCGCAATCGACCCCCGCATGCCGAATCCGCCGCTCGCGCTTCCGGCATCTCCAAAAAAGGAAAGCGAGGTGCGATCGAGAAACACGGGCCACAGTCCGAAGCCGTGCTGATTGCGCGTGAACGGAACGCGGTACTCGAGCGAGCCCGCCACGATGCGCGTGCCGCTCTCCACCCCCACCGGGAATCCGCGCACCGCGAAGGTGCGCCGCGCACCGAGCGAGAGCCCCGGCAGCGCCGCGATGTTCGCGCCGCTCGCGCCGCCGAGATCGAACTCGTTCTGCTCGGCGCCCCCCGCCACACCCCCGGCCGCGCGCACCGCGAGCACGTGCCGCGCGAAGCCGCCCGCGTCGATCGACTTGTACTCGGTGAGCGCGGCCGACACGTTCTTCGACGCGAGCGGCCCGCCGCCGTCGAGCCACTTGAGTCGGCCGCTCACGCCGATCGACACGCCGTCCTCCGGCGAGATCGAGAGCGCGGCGCCCTGCGCGTTCGACCAGCCGGCGGACGACGAGAGAATCCAGTAGCGGCGCGACGGATCCTCGAGGCCGGCGATCTGCGAGATCAGCGGCGCGGGGTCCGTGGTGTAGTCGCGCGCCTCGTACGTGCCGAACACGCTCAGATACGCGTTCGTGCGCACACGCGGACGAACGAAGGTGGCACCGAGCTCGAAGTCGCGCGTGCGCCGAAAGAGATCGCCCACGAAGCTGCCGGCGCTGTCCACCGCGCGATACGCATCCCAGTACTGATTCGCATCGGCCTGGAGCACCGGCTGTCCCAGCCCCGCATAGCTGTAGCTCACCTCCGCCGTGTGCTGCGCGCGCGCGAAGTCGAACAGCACCTGCGCCGCGTACGCGTGCCGGTTCACGACGTCGCTGCCGCTCGTGTACGCGCCCACGGTGTAGCCGCCGAAATTGTTCTGACCAACCAGCGGCAGCCAGTAGCGCGGGAGCAGCGATCGCCAGGGCGAATAGCCGCGCGACGGCGCATCGCTCGCGAGCGGCGGCGACGGATCTGCGCTGTCTGCCCCGTTGTCCGCGATTCGCACCGCTCCGCCCGTCGGTCCCTGCAGCGCGCGGCCGAGCGGCGCCACGCCAACGTGGTAGCCGTCACTCTCCCAGCGCACGGCCGCAATCGACTCGCCATCCGGCGATATCGCCGGCCAGAAGATGCCGGTCGTCACATCCGTGAGGCGAATGCTCGGCACCCGCGCGTCGCCACGGGCGGGCTCCGCGTACAGCTGCGAGATGCCCGTGCGATCGGACGCGTAGACGATCGCCGCATCGCCGAGCGCCCACTCCGCATGGGAGCTCGATGCGCGATCGCGCGTGAGCTCGCGCAGCACGTGTCCCAGCGTGTCGAGCACCACGATCTGCGTGTAGCCGCCGCGGGTCCATCGCGTGGCGGCGACGCGATCGCCTCGTCGCGACCACTTGGGCTCCGCCCATTCCGTGTCCGGCGACGTGCTCGTGAGCGCGCGAATCGAGGTGCCGTCGGGGCGCACGCGCACGAGCGAGGTCGTTCCCGGATCGAAGCGCACGGCAACGATCTCGCCGTCGGCGCGCGCATCGACGGAGGTGAGCCGCGCGCCGTGCGTGAGTCGCGTGACGTGCCCGTCTTTCTCGCGATACAGGTCGTACCGGTCCTCGTACGGGCTGACGAGATCGAGCTGCGAGTACACGATGGAGCCATCGGGGAGGGGCACGTTCATCGACTCCCCGTTGCGCCGCGAGAGCCGCTCGATCGTTCCATCCGTGCGCACGCGCTGGAGCGCGGGCGTCTGACGTCCGTTCGATGACACGTAGAGGAGCGACCCGTCCTTTTCCCATCGCGGAAAGCCCACGAAGTAGCCGCCCGTGGTCACGTCGTGCCAGCCGGCCATGGGCGCGCGCTCCGGCGGCGTGCTCGCCATCACGCTGTCGGTCCACGCGCGGCGTGCATCGCTGAACGAGATGCCGAATCCCTGCTTCGCCATGTGATTCAGGCGAAAGGGAATCGTGGTGCCGCTGGATCGCTCGATGAACTTCGAGATCGACGGCGCGCCGCGCGTGCGCGCGAGGTAGTCCATGAACAGCGAGCCATCACCGTACGCGATGTCGCCGTACGGATAGCGGGTGGTCGACAGGCTCCACTTGTCGATGCCGAGCATGCCGTGCGTGTGTGCGGTGGAGGTGATGATCATCGGCTCGTACGTCCCCTCCACCCGTCCGAAGCCGGTGAGATCGCTCTCGTAGTAGACCGCGAGCCCTTCGGTCACCCACCCGGGCAGATACAGATTCGGAAAGAGCGCGGGCGAGCGGCCGAAGATGTGCTGCGCGAACCGCCACCATCCGCGCGTGCGATCGAGATGGAACACGTGCGTGAGCTCGTGCGTGATGACGAGCGCGAGCCAGTCATCGTAGAAGCGGAGCGACAGATCGTCGAGCGGCGGATGCGCGTACACGATCACGCGATTGCTGGGAAAGGGCGTCGTCGATCCGTTCGCGAAATCGACGTTGTCCGCCACCACGAGGTCGATCGGCCCGCGTGGCTCGACGAGCTGCGTCGCGAGCCTCGCGTACGCGCGCTCCGCGCTCACCGCGGCGCGACGCGCCGCCGGCTCGAGCGCGGGTGTGAAGTGCACGTGAAAATGCTTCGTGTCGATCGTGCGCCAGTGCGCGTTGGGCACCACCTGCGCACGCGCGTCGCCGGCCGCGCCGAGCGCCGTTACTCCGAGCGCCAGTGCGAGCGCGGCGAGCGCGCGCCCGGGCATCATTGCGACGGCAGGGACCGGAAATAGCTCTCGAGCCCGTCCACGATCGCCGTCGCGTACGCGCGCTGAAAGTCGGGCGTGCGGAGGGCGTTCTCCTGTTCGGGGATCATGAGGAAGGCGCCCTCGCACAGCACCGCCGGCATCCAGGTGGGGCGCGCGAGGCGCAGATTGTCGTAGTTGATGCCCAGGTTGCGCAGCCCCATGCGCGCCACCATCGCGCGCTCGAGCTCGCGCGCGAGCGCGATCGAGTGCGAGCGAAAATAGTATGCGCCGGTGCCGTTGGAGGTGAACGGATTGATCCCGTCCGGCAGCGCGTTCAGGTGAATCGACACCAGCGCGTTCGCGTTTGCCTTGCGCGCGATGATGGGGCGATCACCGAGCGCGACGGGATCGGGCGTGGAGCGCGTCATCACCACGTTCGCGCCGCGCTGCTCCAGCATCTGCTGCACCACGAGCCCCACTGCGAGCGTGGGTACCGGCTCGTACAATCCCGTCGGTCCCGTCGCGCCAATGGGCGGATGACCCGGATCGATCGCGATCGTGAGCCCCTTGAGCGGTGATCCCGAATCGATGCGCGGCGGCCGCCGCACACGCAGCACGAACGCGCCGTTCTGCCAGAAGGCGAGATAGCCGTACTCCGGACCGGAGAGGCGGAGCCTGAAGTGGCCGCGCTGGTCCGTTTCCTGAGTCCACCGCGCATCGCTCACGAGGGAATCGTTCGCGCCGTAGTTCACGAGATCCGTATTGATCGTCGTGCCATAGAGCGTGACCGTGAGCTCGTGCGGCGCTTCCTCCACGTAGTACGGCGGCCGCCCCGGCATGGGCACGATGAGGTCCACCCACTCCGGATGCGATTCGATGCGCACGTTTCCCGTCACGCGGCGGATCGGCAGCCACGCGGCCGGCAGCGCGTGGAGCTCGGCCGTGGTCACCCAGATCTCGAGCTGCGAATCGAGCCGCACGCGCGAGAAATCCCCGTTGCGGCCCGTGACTTCGAGCGCGGTGCCCGGCAGGAGAAACCACTTGTACGTTCCGCCGGGGACCGGTCGGCCGATCAGCTCCTGATCCGTCGCATCGACACCCGTACTGTCCGCGCCGAGCATTGCCCACTCGTTCGCCAGCGCGATGCCGATCGGAGGCACCGCCACGTGGATGGTGTCGCTTCCGCGCGTGAGCAGCAGCTCGGTGCGTGAGCGCAGCATCCGCGCGGGCATGTCGGCGGCGAACGACGTGCCTGCGGGAGTGAGCGCCATCGCCGCGCCGGCGTCGCCGCGCCATACCACCGATGCATTGGGCGCCGTGCGCACGCTCACCCGAACCGTGTCATCATCGCGCAGCACCAGCCGGCTTCCGGGACTCACGGACGCCGTGTCGTACGCGAGCGGTCCGTTGAGGTCGAGGCGAACCGGCGGTGGCTTGAGCCGCACCGGATGGTCCACGCGCGCCGTGTCCGTGCCGACGATCGCGAGCAGCTCGTAGCGCGGAGTTTCCGCGGGCGGCACCGGCAGCCAGGCGAGGAAAGCGCCGTTCGGCGCAACGGGCACGGGCGCACCGTTGATCCAGAGCTTGGCCCGTCCGTTGCCGGTGGACCCGAAGATGAAGTTCGAGTCGCGCGCCTCGACCAGGGAGTTGGCTACGGGATAGACGACGGTCGGCTTCAGCGCACCTGTGACGAGCGGGATCGGCGGCAACGCCGTCGCTGCCTTGGCGTGCGCGGCAGCGGCGGGAGTGGCGGTGGTGGGCGTGGGAGGGGACGCGGTCGCGCAGGCTGCGAGCAGCACAGACGCGCCAACGAGAGATGAACGCATTGAGTCCAACCTAATTGCGCACCCGGAAATCAGGGAGTCCGTCGAACTCGGTAAGTCGTTCTCGGCGTTTGATTTCATTGCTCTTCGTATTGACCTCGCCGTATATTCACGCGTCTTACCGGGGTACTCCCTGGAGGCTCACGCTTGACTGTCTGCGCATTCTGTGGTCGCTCGAATACACCCGAGTCTCAGTTCTGCATCGACTGCGGAAAACCCGTGGGCGCCGCAGCCGCTTCGATGTCGCCGGGGCCCTCGGTTGGCGCGCGGCCGCCGCACCTGCACCGCCCCTCGCCGAGCATCGGCAGGCGAGCGTCCAACGCTGCGCGTGCCCTCGATTTTCCCTTCGCGCATCGCGCGCCCGTGCCCGGAGAAGACACAGTGAGCTGCGGATGGTGTGGCAGCGTCATCCAGTCGGGGCTCCCATTCTGCGCGCACTGCGGCAGGCGTACCGATGCCCGGCTCGACACCGCGCAATCGTGCGTGACCTGCGGCTCGGCCATTCGCCCCGAGCTCGACACGTTCTGCGCCGCCTGCGGTGCGTCACTCGAGGCGCCGGAGGCCGCGCCGGCGACCAAGGTCGTCGCGAAGACGCTCCCCTTCACGGCCAAGCGTGCCGAGTCGACCACACGCATCGCGGTGCTCGATGAGCAGGGGGAAGTGAAGCGCACGATCGCCATGGACCAGCCCGAGATGACCGTGGGACGCGGCGCCTGCGATCTCGCGTTCGAGGATGACCAGTATCTCTCCCCCATCCACGCGCGCCTCGTCGTGCGCGAGGGCACGCTCTTCGTTCGCGATCTGGGCTCGTGCAATCGCACGTGGGTGTTCATCGACGGGCCATACTCGCTCGCCGACACGGACGTGCTGCTCATCGGCTCGCAGATTCTCGAGTTCCAGCGGCTCGGCACTCCCGCGGCGCCGCGCGCCGATGCGGACGGCACGCGCCGCGTCGGCTCGCTCACGCCGGTGCCGGACATCGCGCGTCTCTCGCAGCTCAGAGCCGACGGCAGCGTGCGCGACAGCCAGTATCTCGCGCAGGGACGCACGATCACGATCGGGCGCGATGCGGGCGACTGGACCTTCCCGTACGATCAGACGATGAGCGGCCGGCACGCCGAGCTGCGCGAAGTGGACGGTGCGTTCATCCTCCACGACCTCGGCAGCCGCAACGGCGTGGGCGTCGCGGTGCGCGGCGAGCGCGCGCTCAAGGTGGGGCAGCGCGTGCTCCTGGGCGATCAGGTGCTCCGCGTGGAGAGTGTGTGAAAACCTGTCCGCAGTGCGGCACGGAGTACGACGTCCAAACGAAGTTCTGCCCGACGGATGGCTCGAGGCTTCGCTCTGCCCCGGGTTCCGGCGACGACATCATCGGCTCGATCATCGCGGATCGCTACCACGTGATCCGCAAGCTGGGCGAGGGCGGCATGGGCCAGGTCTATCTGGCCGAGCACGTGAAGATGGGGCGCATGAGCGCGATCAAGGTGATGACGCCGTCGCTCGTGCACGATGCCGACGCGGTGGGCCGCTTCAATCGCGAGGCCGCGAACGCGAGCAAGATCAACCATCCGAACATCGCCGCCATATATGACTTCGGAGAAACGTCCGACGGCCTGATTTATCTCGCGATGGAGTTCGTCGAGGGCGAGTCGCTCACGAAGCTGTGCGAGGCGCTGGGTGCGCTGCCAGCGCCGCGAGCGGCCGAGATCGCGCGACAGGTGGCGAGCGCGCTCGAGGCGGCGCACGAGCGCGGGATCGTGCATCGCGATCTCAAGCCCGACAACATCATGATCTCGCGCGGGCGCGACGGCGCGGATCTCGTGAAGGTCGTCGACTTCGGGATCGCGAAGGCCGCGGAAGGCGCGGGGCAGAAGGTGACGCGCACGGGACTCGTTGTCGGAACCCCCGAGTACATGTCGCCGGAGCAGCTCACGGGCGACACGCTCGATGGCCGCAGCGACCTGTATGCGCTCGCACTGGTGACGTTCAACATGCTCACCGGCATGCTGCCGTTCACGGGGCAGACGACGCAGGAGGCGCTGCTCAAACGGCTCACGGAGCGTCCGCTCTCGCTCGCGGAGGCGCGCCCGGATCTCTTCTGGCCGCCCGCGCTGCAGACGGTGCTCGATCGCGCGCTCTCGAGGCTTGCCTCGGACCGGTACCAGCACGCGAGCGAGTTCGGCTCGGCCCTCGTGGGGGCGGTCGCGGGGATGAGCGCGAACGAGCTCCAACAGGCGCCCACGCAGGCGATGCCTGTTGCACCAGGCGTGAGCGCCGGGAGCGCGCATACAGCGGCTCCCGCAGCGCCGCCCGCCCCATCCGTTGTGATGGGCACGCGCAAGGCGCGCGAGAAGTACTTCGTTCCAGCGATGCTCGCGCTGGCGCTGGTCGTGGTGGTGGGCGGCGCAATGCTCGTGCGCGACCGCCGCGCACGAGCGACGCACGAGACGACGGTGGCCAGCACCCAGACCGTCGACTCGGCCTCATCGAAGCTCGGCGCTCCGCCGGTGCCGCCGACGGTGCCGGTAGCTGCGCCGGTGCCTGCGCCGGTATCCGACTCGACATCGGAGGCCACCCATGCCCCTGCTCCGGCACCCGCCCCTGCGCCACCACCACCGGTTTCGACTCCGAAGCTCAAGGTGCCGAGTGGTGAAGTGGCATCGCGCCTTCGGGAGCGGAGCGCGGCCAACGAAGTCGCACCTGTCAGCGGCAAGCCGCCCGTGGTCGCGACGACTCCTCCGTCCGTGCAAAAGGCGCCGCCTAGCGCACCACCCGCGCCACCAACGCCGCCCACGCAACCTCCCGCGAGCGCGACCGCGGCGCCAACCAACGCCGATCAGGCGCGCGCAGCGGTGGACGCGGCGGGCCACATGGTCGATGCGAACAAGCCGGGGGACGCGATGTCGGCCATTCGCGGCGCGATGCCGCTGCTTCCGACACGTGATGACAGCGTGACTGCGCTTTTCTATCTCGCACGTGCTATGATCCAGCGTGCGGGCGCCACGAACGATGCCGCAGCGCACCAGCGCGGCTGCGCGGTTCTGACCTTGATCGCGAAGGCAACCTCCCATCCGCAGGCCGGCGAAATCCGGTCCTTTGCATCGCAAGAGTGCAAGTGAGCGCCATTTCGCATACCTTGTATCCGTGACCAGCGCCAACCCGCAACCCGACGCCGTGCCCGGTGAAGTGATCGTCAACGTGTTCGGCCGAACCGATGTCGGCCGTGTACGCGATCACAACGAGGATGCGTTTCTCGTTGCAGACCTCACCGCGGACAACGCATCGCTGCAGCCCGAGGTGCGCACGCATCTCGTGGGCAGCCATGGCTCGTTGTTCATGGTCGCGGACGGCCTGGGTGGCGCCGCGGCCGGCGAAGTGGCGAGCGAGCTCGCGATTCTCACCGTCCAGGCCGAGCTCCGCGCGCAATGGCGCTCGGCTCCCGAGCGCAACGCCGAAGTGTTCGCGCGGGCGATCAAGTCGGCGGCGGAATCCGCGAACGCGAAGATCTTCGCGTACGCAGTCGAGCATCCGGAATCGCGCGGCCTCGGCACCACCGCAACGATCGCGGGGCTGCTCGGCGACACGCTGTATCTGGCGCAGGTTGGCGACAGCCGCGCATACCTCGTGCGCAACGGTGTCGCGCTGCAGATCACGAAGGATCAGTCGCTGATGCAGCGGCTGATCGAGGCCGGCGAGCTGACACCCGAAGAGGCGGAGCGCAGCGAGCGGCGGAACATCATCCTGCAGGCGCTGGGTCCCGAGCCCACGGTCAAGATCGATCTCACCTATCAGAAGGTGCGGCGCGGCGACACGCTCGTGCTGTGCACCGATGGGCTGTCGGGGCTCGTGCGAAAGGACGAGATCGCGGAGATCCTTCAGGAGAGCAACGGCGACCTGCTCACCGCATGCCGCGAGCTGATCGACCGCGCCAACGAGAACGGCGGACCCGACAACATCACGGTGATCGTCGCACGCTTCGAGGGGGATGGGCTCATCTCTCCCGAGGAAGCGGAAACTGTGGGCCACGCGGTGTTCCCGCTTCCGGGCACGACGACACCGACGACGCCGCGCGAACGCTCAACGGACGGGCCGACGAAGCCCTTCCGTCGTCGCAACACGGCTGCGTTGCCCGCATCGGAGTCCGAGCCGCAAGCGGCCGAGCCTCCGGCGCCTGTCGCCACACCGCGGCCGATGAGCAAGCGTGGCCGCTCGATCCTCTTTCTCGTCGCGGGGATTTTGCTCGCGATCACCGTGCTGCTCGCGCTGCGCATTTACAGGACCACCGTGATCCACCGGACCCACCCCGAGCCGGTGCATCCCACGGCCGCGGACAGCGGTATTCGCGCGTAGCGAACCCGGTCAGGGCTTCGGAAATGATCCGTCGCCTGACAACTCGGAGCTGGGCGGCGAGGATTCGGCGTCGGTCACAGCTCGCGCCCCTCGCGGAAGAGTCAGCGTAAACCGGGAGCCTCGCCCCGTGGTGCTCTCGACCGTGAGGTTTCCTTTCATCCCGCGCGCCAGATCGCGACTGATGGCGAGCCCCAGGCCAACGCCCTCGGGAGGCGGGCTCGTGAGCCCACGATTCACCTGCACGAATGGCTCGAAGATATGCTCTTGTTGGTCGGATGCGATCCCGACGCCCGTATCCCACACGACTATTCGCACCACGTCGTCGCGCCCGTCGTCGCGTCCGTTCGTCTCGCACGCGATGCCGATGCGTCCACCTGGGGCAGTGAACTTCACGGCATTCGTGAGCAGGTTCAGAAGGATCTGGCGGAGCTTTTCCGAATCGGCACGCACAACTATCTCGCCGTTCGCAGTCTCTTTCAATTCGTCGCCGTCAGAAAACTCGAAGGCGAGCGACTTCTTCATCATCTGCGAGGCAACG
Source organism: Gemmatimonadaceae bacterium (assembly GCA_025929535.1). Lineage (GTDB taxonomy): Bacteria > Gemmatimonadota > Gemmatimonadetes > Gemmatimonadales > Gemmatimonadaceae > FEN-1250. The sequence continues at coordinate 7,903 of JAICLZ010000011.1, read as the reverse complement.
AGCTCAGCCAGCTCCTTCGCTATCGGTACGACATCGACGTCGGCGATACGATAATCGAGTTGTCCCGCCTCAACTTTGGCGAAGTTCAGAATGTCGTTGATCAACGAGAGCAGATGACGGGCGCTCCGCGTGATGCGAGCCAGGTCCTGCTGCTGTTCCGAAGTCACCGGACCGCGGATGCCCATCGAGACAAGCTCCGTGTAACCGGAGATGGCGTTCAGCGGCGTTCGCAGGTCGTGACTGATGCTCGCCAGGAAGGTGCTCTTGAGCTTGTTGGCGGCTTCGGCTAATTCGCGCCCTCGGTCCGCCTCATCGCGCGCGACCTCAGCCGCCGCCAGCAGCTCCTGCCGGGCCTGCGTTGCCGCCACTGCCTGCATGCCGAAGCGTTTGGTCGCGTCGATGTCACTGAAGACGAGCGTCGCGCCGTCCACCCGGCGATCCACGGTGAGGTAGGGACGGATGGTCAATTCCCACCAGCGGCCATTCTCCCCTTCAACTTCCTGTTGACTGATCGCGAGAGTCTCGATCGTGTGAAGGATCAACTGCTCGAGATTTGGAAGCGGAACGAGAAGTCTGACGTCGCCGATCGGGCGTCCGGCGTCGGTCGGAATCACCTTCATCACCCGATCGCTGGCGGGGGTGAATCTGCGGAGCCTGAGGTCGCGGCCAACGATGATGATTGGAATGGTGGTACTGGACAGTACGTTCATCAGATCGCTGGAGAGCGACTGAAGATCCCTGTTCCGATGCTTCAATTCCTCGTTGACCGTGGTCAGCTCCTCATTCGTCGACTGTACTTCCTCCTTGGTCGTCTCGAGCTCCTCGTTCGTGCTTTGCAGTTCCTCGTTGGCGGACTGGATTTCCTCGTTCGCAGCGCGCAGCTCCTCATTCGCGGCTTCGTGCTCCTCGACGATCGCCTGAAGGTACCGTTTGGTTGCGGCGTTCTCTTCACGCAGTGCGCGAATCTCTTTGGTCCCGCCCCGTCGCCGTGCTTGCGCGTCAGCCTTGGCGGGCTTGGCGCCGCGACGCTTGCCCGCACGCGAGTCGCCATCAGGAGTGGGCGATTCGTGCTCGACCTCGAACAGCACGACATAGAACTGCGCGCCACTGGAGGGCGATCGAAAGGGTAACACTTCGATCGCAACGTACGTCACCGCATCGGCATCCGTCTTCGCATCGGCATCCGTCTTCCCGTCCGCCCCGTTGTCTGCGTTCTCAACGCCGCTGGCATCTGCGTGTTCACCTGCCGTGCTGCCGGCAAGGTTGCGTCCCAGAGCGATCTGTCCCTCTCGAACGAGTCGTCGCTCCACGCTCGCGGTGCGAATGGCCGCGCGGAGCGGCATCACGAGCTCCGGACGGGCGAGCTTGAAGAGCTGCAGGCTGGCCGCTCCGTCCGGGTGTTCCAAGAAGTCCCCGGTATTCCCGCGGAACTGGGTGATCTCCATGTGCTCGTTGATCACGACACCCGCGGGTGCGAACCGATTCAGCACGAGGCGGTCAGCTTCGCTGTTCACCGCGTCCCCGGGTGTGGCCGGTGCGGAAAGTCGCGAGGACCGCAGGCGGTTCTGCGTCGCTTTCCCAACTCGGGACAACTCGTCGCGGTGCGGCACGAAATCGACGTCGAGGGGGCGCGTCGGCGTCGATCGCCGCTGATAGATTCTCTGTCGCTTTCCCACGGAGTTCAGGGGCTCGAAGAACTCGGACGCTGACCGAGCCGATTCGGCGCTTCCCAGCAACAGGAGACCGTTCGGTTCCAAGGCGTAGTGGAAAATCGGGAACAGTCGACGCTGCAGGATCGGCTCCAGGTAGATGAGCACATTCCGGCAGCTGATGAGGTCCAGGTGCGAAAACGGCGGGTCACGCACGAGGTTCTGCCGTGAAAAGACGCAGAGGTCGCGAACCGTCTTGTTGATCCGATACCCCCCGTTCTCCGAGGTAAAAAAGCGCTGAAGCCGATCCCGGGATACGTCCTTGCTGATCCCTTCGGGATAGAGACCGGCGCGGGCTCTCGAGACGGCGGTCTCGTTCAAATCCGTGCCGAAGATCTGTATGGCTGTTTCCGGGGCGGAGTCGCCGAGGAATTCGATCAGTGCCATTGCCAGCGAATAGGCCTCCTCGCCGCCCGAACATCCTGCGACCCACGCGCGCACGGGCCTGTCGGGATCGTGCCGCTTCATCATCTCCCGAAAGCCCGTGCTCTGCAGCGCGTCGAACACCTCGGGATCGCGGAAGAAGCTCGTCACCCCGATCAGCAAATCCTCATACAGCACATCTATCTCGGACGGCTCTGCCCGGAGGAAGTCGAGATAGTCGCTCCTCGACTCGTGCCGGTGCACCATCATGCGTCGCAGGATTCGCCGGTGCACGGTACCGCGCCGATAGTGCTGGAAGTCCACTCCCGTCTTGTTCTTCAGAAGCACGAAGATCTTGTGCAGCTCGTCTTCATCATCATGGGGCACATTTTCAGCCGCGGCAGCATCCCACCCGTGCAGCGACACGTGCTTGCCGAGCCTCGCGAGCTGCTCGGCGATCCCTTCGGGGGTGAGGACGAAGTCCACGCACCCCGTGGCTTCGGCAGCTTCGGGCATGCTGGGGTAGCTGGCGGAGGCAGCATCCTGCGCCATCGTGATCCCGCCCGCTTCCTTGATTGCCTCGATCCCGCGAGCGCCGTCAGAGCCGGCGCCCGAGAGAATGACCGCAACGGCACCGCTGCCATGCACGTCCGCGAGTGAGACAAGGAACGTGTCGATCGGGAGATGCGGCCTGCCATCCTTTTGCCGCGGCATCAAGCGCAGGTGCCCGTCCGTCACGGTCATCGTCTTGTTGGGCGGGATCACGTACGCGTGGTCGGCCTCGACCCGCATGTGATTCTCGGCGGCGACCACCGGAATGTGTGCTGCGCGCCCCAGTATCTCGGGCAGCGCGCTGTCGTGCAGAGGATCGAGATGCTGCACGAACAGGTATGCCAGACCGGCATCCGGCGGCAGGTTCTCTACGAGCCGTTTGAACGCGTCGAGTCCGCCAGCGGAGGCGCCAATGCCCACCATCGGTGGCGGTGAGACGTCCGTCACCGATGGATCACGATCGGGCTGGGCCGCTGGGCCGCATCTATTATTGCTCTTCTCGGCGTCAAGAGCCCTCGCGTGGCGATTTTCTCGTCATACCGTCCCCAACGCTCAAATCATACCAGAAGCTCTTGCGAATGCCAGAGGTGCATGCGACTCCACGGCCGACACGCGAGCCGTTCGTCCGTATCCATCATTCGGATCCTTCAACCGAGGAATTCTTCACTCCGCGAAGGGCATTCGCGCGCGTCGCAAATACAAAATGCCGCCGCACGCGACCACCGCCGCCGTGAGCGCGACGCTCCATTGCTGCAGCAGCCCCGCCCCGATCGTGATGTTGACGCCGAGCAGCGCGGCCACGCCGGCGAACACGCGGCGCACATCGCTCGCGAGATGCTGGCGTGGGGCGATTCCCGTGCGCGCGCGAACGGGGCCCCATGCGCCGCCCGGCCGCGCGCGGGAATAGAAGGCATCGAGCGTCTCGTCGCTCTCGGGGGGGGTCAGCCACATCACCGTGAGCCAGAGCGCGGTGACCACGGCTGCCATTCCCGTCTCGCGAATGCCGAACTCCAGCGCGCGAAGTGAGGGCACCGAATAAATGAGCGCGGCCACGAGCACGCTCCCGACGAGCGCCGCGATCTCCGCCCACACGTTGATCCGCCACCAGAACCAGCGCAGGATGAGCACCGCACCCGTGCCGGTGCCGAGCGCGATCAGGAGCCGGAAGGTCTCGCCGATGCTATGCAGGTTGAAGGCGACGAACGATGCGACCGCCGTGATGATGAGCGACGCGAGCCGGCCCGCCCACACGAGCGAGCGATCGGACGCCTTCGGCGCGAGGAAGCGGCGGTACACGTCGTTCACGAGGTAGCTCGCGCCCCAGTTCACCTGGGCACTCACCGACGACATGAACGCCGCCACGAGCGACGCGAAGACGAGGCCGAGCATCCCCGCCGGGAGGTAGCGCTTCATGAGCAGCGGATAGGCCATCTCGCGATCGGCGAGCCCCGGCAGCACGAGCATCGCGATCAGCGCCGCCATGATCCATGGCCAGCAGCGTACGACGTAGTTGATGATGTTGAAGAGCCACGCGGCCTTCTCCGCATCCTTCTCCGACGGAACGGACACGAGCCGCTGCACGAACTGGCCGCCGCCATCGGCACCCTTGTACGCCCACCACTGGATCGAGATGTAGGCGAGAAACGTGGGCAGCGGCAGGAGCGCGCTCCCGACCGACGGGAAGAAGGCGAGATGATCTCCCTTCCCCGCGGCCGCGAGCTTCGCGGGAAGCACCGCTATTCCGCCGATCTCGTGCAGCGCGTACTTCGCGACCACCACGGCCCCGATCAGCGCGAGCGCGAGCTGGAAGAAATCCGTCGTGACGACGCCCCACAGTCCGCTGAAGGCCGCGTAGAGCAGCACGATCGCGGCGATCAGCACCACCGCCTGCACCTTCTGCGCGTCGCCGGCGAGCCCCAGCTGCGTCCAGATGCCGAGCGCGTCGGCGACCTTCCGCATCGCGAGCATGCCGTAGGCGATGCTGATCGCGTTGATCGGCAGCGCGAACAGGAAGGCGCCGGTGCCGCGAAGCACGGCCGCCGCCTTGCGCCCGTAGCGCAGCTCCGTGAGCTCGTAGTCGGTGAGGATCCCGGCACGCCGCCAGAGGCGCGCGAACAGGTAGATCATCGACACGTGCGCGACGACGAACGACCACCATTCCCAGTTGCCCGCGATGCCGCGCCCGATCACGAGACCGCTCACGTAGAGCGGCGTGTCGACACTGAAGGTGATCGCGGCCATCGAGGCGCCGGCAAGCCACCAGGGAATCGTGCGTCCCCCGACGAAGAAGTCCTCGAGCGATCGCGAGGCGCGGCGCGCGAGCCAGAGCCCGATCGCGAGGGTCGCGGTCATGTAGACCGCGACGACCGTCCAATCTATGGGGCGCACGCTATCGCGCGCGCATGATCCAGCGGGCCGCGGCGCTCTGCATCGCGGCCTCACCACCCCACGCGCTCACGACGCACCGGGCGAATCTGAGTTGTGTCGCGACGCGCGGATGCGCGAACTGAATCACCGTCGCGTTCGGCCGCGCATCGCACGCCTCGCGCACCGCCGCCAGGGCCGCATCGCTGTAGCCCACACGCCCCTTCCACGCGCGCGTCTCGCCGAAGAGCGCGATCACGGAATCATTTCGCGACGCGGGATCGAACTTCTCGAGCCGCCGCGCCTTCCACCCCGCATCGAACATCGTATCGAGCAGTGTCTCGCGCGAGGGCGGAGGATAGGGGCCGCCGAGATCGTCGTCGACGATCACGATGTCGAGCGGCGCGCGCAGCACCGGCGGCGCGCCGTGCACCACCTGGATCACGCGGTCCGCCAGCTGCGCGCCCCACAGGACGTCGGTGCCCGATGGCCGGCGATATTCGTTGGGAGGCGACGACCACTGCGCCCACTTGAGACGCCTGCGCAGCGATGCCTGGATGCGCCCCGAGTCGAGCCGGTGCGTCGCGACCGCGCGGTCGATCGCGCTCGACACCACCTCGAGATCCCCCGGATACAGCAGCAGATCGCAGCCGGCATCGAGCGCGAGAATCGCGGCTTCCGCCTCGCCGTGCTCCGCGATCGCGCCCTGCATGATCATCGCGTCCGTCACGATCAGCCCATCGAAGCGCATCTGCTGGCGCAGCAGCCACTGCAGCATCTCGCGCGACATCGTCGCGGGCGCGCCGCTCGCGTCGAGCGCGGGATACGACACGTGCGCGGTCATCACGCCGGCGACGCCGGCCTCGATGGCCGCACGGAAGGGCGCAAGGTCGTGCTCCATCAGCTCGGCGCGCGACGCACTGACCACGGGCAGCCCCGCGTGCGAATCGGTGAGCGTGCGCCCGTGCCCGGGAAAGTGCTTGGCACACGCGAGCACACCCTCTGCCTGGCACGCCTGAACCCAGGCCTGCGCGAGAAGCGCGACCTTGCGTGAGTCGCTGCCCAGCGATCGCGTGCCGACGATCGGATTCTCGGGCAGGATGTCCAGATCGCACACGGGCGCGAGATCCCAGTTGAGCCCGAGCGTGCGCGCCTCGCGCGCGGTGAGCCGCGCCGCGCGCCGCACCGCGTCGGCATCGTCGAGCGAGGCGATGGCCGCGAGCGGCGGGAGGCCGGTCGCGCCCGAGAACTGCTGTCCCGCGCCCCGCTCCAGATCGGCAGCGATCAGCAGCGGCACGCGCGACTTCTGGCGCAGCTCCTTCGTGAGCGCGCGCACGCGCTCCTGGTCGCCGCCGAACAGAATGAATCCGCCCACGCCAAGTGCGAGCGCCTTGTCGATCGACGCCTGCTCGGCGCCGAAGCCATGGTTCGCATCCCAGCGAATCGCGGGGAGCAGCAGCGCGGCGGCGCTCACGAGCGGGCGCTCAGGCGCGGCGCTTTCACGCGGGCGTCAGCTTGCCGAGCACGCGCGGGCCACGCGCGCCGGTGGCCGCCGCGACGTTCGCCGCGCGTCGCTCGAGAAAGAGCCGGCCGAGGAAGGCGAAGGCAACAGCTTCCTTCGCGTCTCCGTTGAAGAAGACGGAGTCGAACATCCTGACCGGCAGCGGCGCGAGCGCGGCGGTGAGCGCGTCCACCAATGCAGGATTTCGCGCGCCACCGCCGGAGACCACCACGTCGGCGATCGGCGCGGTGATGAAGCGGCGGTACGCATCCGCGATCGATCGCGCCGTGAAGGCCACCGCCGTCGCAACGACATCCTCGCTCGTGGCGCGCGCGCTCGCGGCGCGGCAGCGCTCGATGAAGCGCGCGATGTACGCGCGATTGAACAACTCCCGCCCCGTGGACTTGGGCGGTGGCGACGCGAAGTACGCCTCGCTCAACGAGTCGGCAACGACGCTCTCGATCGCCGTGCCACGCCTGGCGAGCGCACCGTCCACATCGTAGGCGAGCCCGGGCGCCAGCGCACGCACCACACCATCGATGATCGCAACGCCCGGACCGGTGTCGAAGGCAACGACCGGCGCATCGATGCCGCGCGGCGGCACCACGCTCACGTTTGCGATGCCGCCAACGTTCTGGAGGGCGCGCCAGGCTCCATCCGCTCCAAAGAGCAGCCGGTCCGCGATCGCGACGAGCGGTGCGCCCTGCCCTCCGGCAGCGACATCGCGCACGCGAAAATCGGAGATGACATCGATGCCCGTGCGCTCGGCGACCACGGCGCTCTGTCCGATCTGCCAGGTCGCGAGCGGCGCCTCGTGCCAGATCGTGTGTCCATGCGATGCGATCGCGCGTACGCCACGCGGCACGAGCCCGGCCACGCCGATCACCGCGAGCGCGGCGTCCGCGAGCCATGCACCGAGCTCGAAATCGAGGCGCGCGAGCTTCGCGAGCGACGCGCCGTCCAGCGCGCGCAGGAGCCGATCGCGCTGCGCGCTCGCATACGGCTGCTCGTGATACGCGAGCAGCGTCGCGTTCGGCGATGCCGCACTCCCGCCATCGAAGCGCACGGCGGCAGCCGAGATGCCGTCTGCCGAGGTGCCGGACATCAGCCCCACGAGCACCTCACTCCCGGTGCCGTTGCCCGCGCGAGCATCGCTCACTCGACCGGAGGCGGCGCGTGCGGAAGCACCCGTCGCACGACGCCGCCCGCGTCGCGCAGCGCGCGCTCGGCCTGCTCGCGCGAGAGCGCACGCTGCTGCATGACGATCGCGGTGCGCACGCTTCCGCCCGCACGATCGATCAGATCGCGCGCCTCTCCGCGCTCCACCCCGGTCACCTCCATCACGATGCGCTCGCCCCGATCGACGAGCTTCGCGCTCATCGCACGGAGATCGACCATGAGGTTGCCGAACGTC
>JAICLZ010000068.1 GCA_025929535.1 Gemmatimonadaceae bacterium | reverse complement strand
TTCTACGGCGCGATGGATCTTGTGGAGAGCCGGACCGGCCAGCCGGGCGTGAACGTGTTCAAGGCGGCGCTGCAGAACATCAAGCCGGTTGTCGAAGTGAAGAGCCGACGTGTCGGTGGTGCGACGTATCAGGTGCCGGTGGAAGTGCGGCCCGAGCGTCGGACTGCTTTAGGGATGAGGTGGCTCATGCAGTATTCGCGTGAGCGTAGCGAGAAGAGCATGGCCGAGAAGTTGGCGGCTGAGGTGATAGCGGCGTCGAAGGGAGAAGGGAATAGCGTGAAGAAGAAGGACGATACGCACCGCATGGCGGATGCGAACAAGGCGTTTGCGCATTATCGGTGGTAGAAAGGGATCGATAGCGCGTGACGAAAAGACCCCGTCGGCTCACTTCAGCCGACGGGGTCTTTTTCGTGCTCCGTCGAACGCATTGCTCGAATGAACGGTGCGAGCTTGACAATCTCAGTGCAAGATACAAATTACTTTGTAATGCAAAGTAGCTCTTCTCCCCGCTCAGCTGCGCTCGTCTATCTCGCATGCATGAGCGCATTCATGCTGTTCCTCGTCAACTGGCGACACCCCGCGCTGCGGCTGGACGGCGCGGAGGGGGACGTAATGGTGGCGCTGGTTGCGTGGCTGCTGCCGCTGATCGGCACGATAAGAGTCGTTCCTCGACTCAACGGTCTGCGGCTCGCTCTTTTCGGGACCCTGATGCTACCAGTCATCCTTATCTGCGTCGTCCCGGAGCTCTTCGAAGTCGTCGATGCGGTCGACATCGCGCGCCGGGGGAGGGATCCCTTGTTCGAACCGCTACAGGCGATCACGATCCCGACGGGTGGCGCGGTGGTGGCATATCGAACCAACTGCGGATTGCTCTGCAGCAACGGAATCGAGATTCGACAGGAGAACATGCTCGTGGGTCCGCTCAAGCTCGTGCGAATCGTTTACGCCAATTACCCCGCTGACAGTGCAGACGTGCATCTCGTCGACGAACACACTGTGGCTGTGGACAGCACGCACGTGCGACTGTTGCCCCACGTGGTGTTCTGAAACTGGAGCGCTCCCACCGGTTCTGACCTGCGCGAACCTGCTCGGTGAGCCTCGCGGCCTCTCGCCCTACGACCGCCCCGCGCTCAGCCTCGCCACCCGCTGCTTCACATCCCGCACGATCGGCTGCAGCTCCGGGTCCGCGCTCTTCCAGAGATCGAGCATCTTCTCATACGAATCGACCGCGTGCGCGCGATCACCCTTCACCTCGTACAGCTCTCCCATCTGCTGATAGGCCGCTGCCAGGTGGTCCGCGTCTACGCGAATGCGCGCCATATCGCCTGTCGACACATATTGCTGGTAATACGCGAGCGCCGAATCCGGTTGGCCGAGCTTGGTGAACGACTGCGCAATCTCGAACAGGCCACACGAGACGCAGAGGTTGCCCACGCGCATCTGCTGAAAATTCTTCACCGCTTCCTCTGCATGACCCTCGGCGAGCGCGATGTTCCCGAGCGCCTCGAAGTGATCCGGATCGCCCTTCTGCACCATTGGGGGAACGGTTCGCGCATACTCTCCCATGAGGGTGCGGGCCTCATCCAGTTTCCCGCCCAGCGCGTACGCGACCGCGAGCTCAGGGTAAACACGCTCGGTCGGATCGATCGGCCCGAACGGATGCTTCGAACGGGCATCCGCCAACGACGCCAGAGCCTGGCTCACGCGCACCTGATGCCTAATGTCCATCTGCGCGAGCTGAGCCACGCGGCGGAAATACATTCCCATCGCGCCGGCCGATTCGTCGACTGCCTCAGCCTCGCGAATGTCAGCCTCGCTGCGTGCGAGATGTCCCTGCGCACCTTCGATGCTCCCCAGATCGCCCGACGCCAAGTCCTTCCAGAAGGTCGTGTTCGCCGTAGCCACTCGAGCGTGTGCACGCCGCTCGGCCTCCGCAAAGTCGTGATGCCACAAGGGAGCCACCACGCGCACGGCCTTCATGCTCGGATCGTCCGGCGACTTGCGCTCCCAAAGCTCGAGCGTGCTGTCGGCGCGACGCACCTCTCCCTGCGCCGATTGGGCGCCGATCGCATTGATCGGGCAGTTTGCGAACTGGCCGTTCTTCATACATCTGACCGCCAGACTTTCCGATTCTGCGAAGTGGTGCTGCTGGAGCTGATTGAGCGAGAGATTGTTGAGTCCTATGGTGTTGTCCGGATCGATCGCCAGCATCGCCCGGTACGCCTCGGCTGCCTTGGGCAGATCGAGCTCCACCTGGTCCGCGTAGTAGGCGATTGCGCTCTGCTTCTCCAGCTCCGACAAGTGATCGCGATGCCGGTAGGCATGTCCGGCTGCATCGGCGATCTTCGAGTACGGCGCACCGTGGTTTGAAAGGATGACAGCCAACTTTCTCCAGGCCATGGCGAAGGTCGTGTCGATGGTCGTCGCCTCTTGGAGCAGAGGAATCGCGTCATCTTCGCGCCCTGCGTCCGACAGTCGTCGGGCCTGCGAGTACTTGCGCAGCGCGTCGAGCGAAGACGTAGTGACGTGCTCGAGCGGCTCATCCGCCCGTATCGTGACGAGCGACTCGCCGATCCGCTCGCGCAGCGCGCGAGACAAGCGATCGATAGCCGGAATCAGCTCCGCATCGCTCGCAGCGGTCTCTCTGAGCGCCGTAAGCGACGAGCCATTGGCCGCCGAAATCACCTTTGCCGAGATGACGTAGCTCTTGCCCACGGGATCGATCTCGCCTTCTACGATCGCCGGAACGCCTTCCCGTTGCGCGAGCTCACGCGCGATCGCCGGCGTGAGCACGGTCGTGGCCGGCCGCTGCATGCGAGTGAGCGCCCCTCCAACGGCCTCTCCATCCAGCAGCTTTACGGTCTCCGACTGCGACAGATCGACGCGAAGCGCTTCCGTGAGTGTGGGCCCAAGCGTCGAGTCAGGTGCGCGGTTCTCGAACTCCGCGAGCAGGATCGGCTGTCGATCCTTGATCAGCCCTTTCGCCTGCAGCGTTCCCACCGATCCTATCCCGAGCGCGCGCATCACCGTGTAGCCGATCACCATCGCCACCAGCGTGCCGAACGCGAGGCCGCCGCCCAGGATCGCCTTGCGCCACGTGAGATGCTTCGCGACTCCGGCATCGGGCACGCGGTATGTTCCCGTCGCCGCCGCGATCACGCGCTCGCGCTCCTTGCGTCCCGTCACGAGCATGATCGGGAGCCCGATCGCGAGCAGCAGCGCCGCTCCGCCGAACACCCAATCGGGGAGGCCCAACTTCTGACGCAGCACGAACACCACCGCGAGCACCGCGATCGATGCGGCGGCGAACAGGAGCGCCACGCGCATCGGATGCGCGCGCCTGATCGCCGCCTCGGCGCCGGAGCTAAACCCCGGCGCTGGGGTCGCGTTCGTGGGCATCATCCCGCCGCTCGGCGTCGCCAACGATTGTAGCTGCGCCTGAAGATCGTCCGCGCTCTGGAAGCGATCTTCCGGTTTCTTCTCGAGACAGCGCATCACGAGCGCGCTCACGGCGGGCGGCACATCTGCCTGTTGCGAGATGAGCGAAGGAGGTGTCGCCATGACGTGAGCCGCGAGCACCTGCTGCGGCGATATCCCCGTGAACGGCGCGTGACCGCACAGCATCTCGTACGCCATCGCGCCCAACGCATAGAGATCCGCGCGATGATCGGCGTTCGGATCGGCCGCGACCTGTTCGGGCGACATGTAGGCCGGCGTGCCGAGCGAGACGCCGAGCGATGTCAGCGCCGAGGAGCCACTGGCATCGGTCATCGCCTTCGCGACGCCGAAATCGGTGACCATCGCGTGGTTCCGGAAGATCAACACATTGTCGGGCTTGATGTCGCGATGCACGACGCCGCGCGAATGCGCGTACGCGAGCGCGTCCGCGACATCGCTCAGGATGCGCACCGTCTCGTACGCAGAGAGTTTGCCGTCCCGCGCCAGCCGCGCGCGCAACGACTCGCCCTCCACCAGCGGCATCGTGTAGTAGAGCAGGTCGCCCGCCTGGCCGGCCGAATGCACGGCCACGATGTGCGGATGCTGCAGCGATGCGACGAGCTGAATCTCGCGGCGGAAGCGATCGATGTTCACGGCTGCCGACATCTCCGGCGGCAGCACCTTGATCACGACCTGACGACCAAGCGCCGTTTCCTGCGCGACGTAGACGTGCGACATCCCGCCGCCGCCGAGCTCGCGCTCGATCCGATAGCTGTCGCCGAGCGCTGCTTGCAGTCGTTCGGTGAGGTCCTGCATCACGAGTGCTCCGCGCTCAGCCGCGACACGCGCTGCTTCACGTCCTTGACGATCGGCTGCAGCTCCGGATCCGCGTTCTTCCACAGATCAATCAGCTTCTCATAGTACTCGAGTGCGCGCTTGCGATCGCCCTTCGCCTCGTACAGCTCACCCAGTCTTTGGTAGCTCGCCGCCAGATAATTCGCATCGCTGAACACTCGACTCGCATCGCCCGTGGTGACATAGCGCTCGTAGTAGGCGAGCGCAGAATCAGGTTGTCCCACTTTGGTATACGTCTGCGCAAGGTCGAAGTATCCGCAGCTCATGCACGTCATGGCATCCCGAGACTGCTGGAATGCACTTATGGCGTCGCCGTACTGGCCTCGCGCAAAAGCGATATGACCCAGGGCGCTGGACCAGTCCGGATCGGCTTTGAGAATCCCGGGCGGTACGGCGCGCTGAGCTTCAGCCATCAGACGCTGCGCCTCCTCTTTTTGTCCGAGCAGCGCATAGGTGATAGCGACCTGCGAGTACGGCCGATCGTACGGGGCGATTGACGCGAGTGGGTGTTTCGCCAGCGCTTCTGTGAGTATCGCGAGCGCATCCGCCGGGCGATTGCGATAGCGGAGATCGAACTGCGCCAACTGGGCCATCTGATACACGTAGATGTCGCGCGCTCCTCGAGCCTCGTGTAGTTCTGCGCTCGCGCGAAGCTCCCGTTCCGCCTCTCCCAGCTTCCCCTCCACACCTGCCAAAGCTCCGAAATTCTGGTGGACGGCAGCTTGAAAGTATTGGCTGCTCGCCGAAGCCGCACCGAGCGCTCGCGTGAATCGCGCGGCCCCGGGATAATCGCCACGCCAGCTTGCGACTGCGAACCGACTCCAGAGCATCTGCGGATCGTCCGGAGAATTTCGCCCCCAGCGCGCAAGTGTCGTTTCCGCCGCGGCCGGGTTCCTTTGAAGAAGCTCGGCGCGGATCGCGTGGTAGGGGCAGTTTGCGAACTGCCCCCGATTCATGCATGCAACCGCAAGGCTCTCGGCCTCCTGATAGTGCCCTTCCGCAAGCAGTTGAACCGCGAGGTTGTTCTGCGCGATCCCGCTGTTTGGATCGATCCCGAGCATCGCACGATACGCCGCGATGAGTTTGGCCTGGTCGTGATTGACGAAATCGAAGTACGCTGCGGTCGACGCCAGTTTCTCCAGCTCCGGAAGGCGATCCCGATGCGCGTATGCACGCTGCGCGGCATCGCTCGAAAGTGCGAACGATCCTCCATTGTTCAGGTTGAGCACCGAAAGCTTGCGCCACGCCATCGCGAAGCCGGTGTCGATTGAGGTCGCCATCTGTAGCAGCGGTATGGCCGCCTCCTCGTGACCCATGTCCGCCAGCCGTAAAGCCTGCGAATACTTTCGGAGCGCGTCGAGCGAGCTCGTAGTGACGTGCTCCAGCGGCTCGTCAGTCCGAATGCTCACGAGCGACTCTCCTATCCGCTCCCGCAAAGCGCGCGATAACCGATCAAGCGCCGGAATGAGCTCGGCGTCGTTCGCTGCTGTCTCCCGAAGCGCCGTGAGAACGGAGCCCTTCGACGCGGAGAGCACCTTCGCGGAGAGCACATAGCTCTTCCCTACGGCGTTGATCTCTCCGACGACGACCGCCGGCACGCCCTCCCGCTGCGCGAGCTGGCGCGCGAGCTCCACGGTCATTACCGCGTTCTCCGGCTTCTGCATTCGCCTGAGGGCATCGCTCACCGCTTCGCCGTCCATGATCTTCACGCTCTGCGACTGCGACAGGTCCACGCGAAATGCGTCCGTGAGCGTCGGTGCGAGCGTCGAATCGGGTGTGCGATTCTCGAACTCAGCGAGTAGTATCGGCTGCCGGTCCTTGATCAGCCCCTTGGCCTGCAGCGTGCCGATCGATCCGATGCCCATCGTCCGCATCAGCGTGTATCCGATCACGATCGCGACGAGGGTGCCGAACGCGAGCCCGCCGCCGAGTATCGCCTTGCGCCATGTCAGGTGCTTCGACACTCCCATATCGGGGGGCAGATAATTCCCCGTCGCTGCCGCGATGACGCGCTCGCGCTCCTTTCGCCCCGTCACGAGCATGATCGGCAGCCCGATCGCGAGCAGCACCGCCGCTCCCGGCAGCACCCAATCGGGAAGTCCCAGTCGCTGCCGCAGCACAAACACCACCGCGAGCACCGCGATCGAGGCGACCGCAAACAGCACGGCCACGCGCGCCGGATTTGCGCGTCGCAGCGCCGCCTCCGCCCCGCTCGTGAATGCGCCCGTCATCCCGGTCGCGCCCGTCGGCGCCATCCCTCCGCTCGGCGTCGCCATCGCCTGCAGCTGCGTCAGCATCTCCGCCGCGCTCTGCACGCGATCGGCGGGCTTCTTCTCGAGGCAGCGCATCACGAGCGTGTTGAGCGCCGGGGGCACACTCGTGCGCTGGCCGCTCAGCGGCGCCGGCGGAAGCGTGACGTGCGCGGCGAGCACCTGCTGCGGCGTCATCCCGCTGAACGGCGGTCGGCCGCACAACATCTCGTACGCCATCGCGCCCACCGCATAGAGATCCGCGCGATGATCCACATGCGGATCCGCCGCCGCCTGCTCCGGCGACATGTACGCGGGCGTGCCGAGCGCGACGCCGAGCGATGTGAGCGAAGACGATCCCGACGATGCGCTCATCGCTTTCGCGACGCCGAAGTCCGTCACCACCGCGTGACCGCCGGTGATCAGCACGTTGTCCGGCTTGATGTCGCGATGCACCACGCCGCGCGCGTGCGCGTACGCGAGCGCGTCCACCACATCGCGCAGCACGCGCACCGCATCGCTCACGGGCATCTCGCCCTCGCGCGCGAGCTTCGCGCGCAGCGACTCGCCCTCGACGAGCGGCATCGTATAGTAGAGGAGGTCGCCCGATTGTCCCGCGGCGAGCACCGGCACGATGTGCGGATGCTGCAGCGATGCGGCGAGCTGGATCTCGCGCCGGAAGCGCTCGATGTTCACGGACGCCGAGGTCTCCGGGGGCAGCACCTTCACGACGACACTGCGTCCGAGCGCGGTCTCCCTGGCGAGGAAGACGTGCGACATACCACCGCCGCCGAGCTCCCGTTCGATGCGGTACGCATCACCGAGGGCGGCCTGCAGTCGCTCGACGAGTTCTGACATTGCGCTCCAATGTAGGGTTCGCGGCTCGCCTACGCGAGAACGAGTCTGTGAACGGCACCGGCGGGTCTTGCCGGGCGAGCGGGGGCATTGTCACGCCGGCCCTACAGAAATCATTGACAACCGGCGTGAAGAACCTTTCTTTGTGGCGGCCGCGCATCGGTGATGTTGTTCATGTGCGCGGTGATCCGGCGTTCCTGCTGCCAGCGTTCGCTGGAGCCTCGTAGACCGTCCCGGTGGTGCCCCAGCCGTTGCTCCGACCACTCCGCGACGTGCTCTGGCATGGCACGGACGGTGCGCCTAGCCCCCCGCAGCGGGGTTAACATTCTATCCATGGACCGCCTGATGCAGTCCACGGAATCAGTTGCGTAGTGCCGTAGGTATCGGTCGTCCTCGCACTGTCCGTTTCAGGGGAGTAGATGCTTCCAGTTCCCAATCCGAAGGTCCTCTTCAAGTCCATGTCCGATGGAGCGGTGCTCTTCTCCACGGACAACGAGGTCTATTTCGGTCTCAATAGCGTCGGCGCCCGCGTCTGGGAGTTGCTGCCCCCGGTCTGCTCGACCTTCGATGAGCTCTGTACGCGACTCTCGGCCGAATACCTCGAGGTTCCGCGCGCCATCATCGAAACCGACGTGAAGGAGCTGCTCTCCGACCTGTCCGCGCACAAGCTCGTCGCCGTCCGCGTGGAGGGGCAGAATGACCAGTCGAGCGCGACCCGCGTTCCTGCGCAGGCTGGCAAGGCTTAGCGCCCGCGAGTGGCTCGATCTCGCTGAAGCGCAGCTCGAGCTCCTCGTCGCTCAGTTCATCGTCGCCACCCGCCGCACCGGGCAGCTCGTCTCCCGCGCCGCGCTCGATCCATTCGGCGACGATCATGCGGCCGCCTCCGCGTCCGCGCCCAACGCCGACCCGCGCCCCGAGCAGCTCGCGCTCGCGATCGGACGCGCCGCCGAGCATGGGATTTTCCGTCCGCTCTGCCTCGTGCGCGCCGTCGCGCTCAAGCGCGTGCTCGACCGCCACGGCTACGAGGGAAGCATCGTCAAGATCGGCGTGCGGCTGAACCGCGGACGCTTCGCCGCCCACGCGTGGGTTGCCTACGGCACCCAGATCCTCGGCGACCAGGAATGGCACGTGAAGTCGTTCGCGGAGCTGGATGAGATCAGCGTGGTGGAACACGCGTGAGTGTCATCCTCGCCGTGATCGGCGGCGAGAGCGCCGCGTTCGACGATGCGTCCCTCTATCGCGCGCTCACCGCGATGCGCGCATCGAGCGACGATCGATTCGCGATCTGGCGCGGCACGGGCGCGACGCTCGCGGTGGCGCGCCACGCGTGGGAGATGTCGCCCTCCTTTTCCGGCGATGCGCTCGTGGTCACCGATGGCGATCTCGCCGTCGTGGCCGATGCGAGCGTCTACTACTGCGACGACCTTCGCGCCGCGCTCGCGCGTGCACACGTGGGCCTCACCGGCACGAGCGCGAGTCACCTGATTCTCGCCGCGTATCGCGCGTGGGGCGCGGATTGCGCCGCGCACCTCGAAGGTGATTTCTCGTTCGTCATCTGGGACGCGCTCACGCACACCGTCGTCGCGGCGCGCGACTTTTCGGGGAAGCGCACGCTCTACTACTCGGAGCGCAGCAGCGGCGGATCCGGGAACGAGACGCTCGTTCTCGCGTCCACCGCGGGAGGCGCGCTGGCGCTCCCGGGCGCGAACGCGGCGCTCGATTTCACGGTCATCGCCGAGACGGCAGCGGGGCTCTGGGGAGGAAGTGCGGAGACGTGCTACGAGGCGGTGCGCGTGCTCCAGGGCGGGCAGACGCTCGCCCGCATGGACGACGCGCCGATGCGCCTGCTCCGGCACTGGAGTCCTCCTGCGGCCTCCACGCGCGAGGCGCCGCCGTTCGAGGAAGCAGCGATCGAGCTGCGCAAGCTGGTCGTGCGCGCCGCCAGCGAGCGGCTCGACACCGAAGCCGACACGAGCATCTGGCTGAGCGGCGGATGGGACTCGCCGGCCGTCTTCGCCGCGGGCGCGAGCGCGCTCGATGCGCAGCACAGCACGCACAGGCTGCTTCCTGTTTCGATCAGCTACCCCGAAGGCGACCCGGGGCGCGAGGACGAGCTGATTCGCGAGATCGCTGCGCGATGGAGCGCGGACGTGCACTGGCTCGACATCCGGAGCATCCCGTTCTTCGACAACCCGGCAGAGCGTGCCGCCGTGCGCGATGAGCCGTTCGCGCATCCGTTCGAGATGTGGCACCGATCCCTCGCCCGAGGCACGCGTGCAACGAATTCACGCGTTGCGCTGGAGGGCGTTGGAGGGGACCAACTCTTCCAGGTGTCCGAGGTGTATCTCGCCGATCTGCTGAGAACCGGTCGCCTCACGACGCTCGCGCGCGAGTGGAAGTCGAAGGGAATGTCGGGCTCCGGTTTCCGGAATTTCTTTCGCTGGGCCATTCAGCCGAACCTTCCGCACCTTGCGCTGTCGGCCGCGCGCGTGCTGCGCAACGGGCGGCCGCTCCTGTCCTATCTCGAGCGCTCGCTTCCGCCCTGGATCGATTCGCGTTTTGCACGAGTGCATTCGCTCGAGGAGCGCGATCGCCTCAACGCCCCTCGCATCACGCGCGGAGCACGTGCCGATCGTGAAACGGCCTGGTATCTGTCACACCAGTATTTCCCCCGCGTCTTCGGCGCGGTGTCGACGTTCGCGAAGGACGAAGGCGTGGAGATTCGCTCGCCACTCTACGACAAGCGCGTCATCGAGCTCGCGCTCACGCGCCCGCGCGAGGAGCGATCGTCCGGCGCCGAGACGAAAAAGCTCCTGCGTGCCGCGATGCGCGGCCTGCTTCCGGACTCCATTCTCGCACCGCGCACCAAGCGCACGGGCGTCACGGAAGGATATTTCGCGCGGTCGATGCGCGAGCAGCTGCCGGTCATGGTCGATGCGTTCTTCGAGCATTCGTTGCTCGAAGCTGCTGGCGTGATCGATGCATTGACGTTCCGGCGTGCGGTGGGTGAGTACGCGCGCGGCGTGCAAAGTAATTTTTCAGCCAGCTTGTACTTTACGTTACAGACAGAGCTCTGGCTTCGATCACATGTTGGCGCTGGTACATCGTCTGCATTGAAGGAAACGCCGTCGCTTCGTACGGCTGTCAGAGCGGAACAGTAAGTTCCACTCTCACAAAAAGAATTGCACGAGAACAACGGCCATGCGGGCCGTACTTCCGCCGAGCAAGCAGCTCGGCATCACGCGACAGTGAGGAGGGTCGGGTGTATCAGAAACCACGTGTGGAACGGTTTGGTTCGTTCCGCGAGTTGACCCAGGTTGGGTTCAACGGTACCACGGATGGCTTCACGATCTGCGGTATCGGCGGTGGCACTGGTAATGAGCTTTGCGGAGGCCCAGGCGCGCCCCCGTGCCGCGATGGTTCGCCGGTCAGCATCGGTTAATCGGTCGCACCGTTAGCGCGTGGGAGAGTGTCGGCTTCCGGCTATCTCCCACGTCGCTTTCGTCCCCATGAGAACCTATCAGGTGTTCGGCGGCGCGCTGCGCTCCGACATCGACTTCCCCGAGCTCCGTACCATCGAGAGCAACGCGCCGAGCTGGACGCTGCGCGCCACGCCGCGCGCGCCCGCGCTGCCATCCTCCACATCGCTGGGCCGCGCCGAGATCATCCCGGGCTTCTTCGTCGAGCTGCTGCGCCACGCGCACGGCTTCCGCTTCGTTTTCGACGACACGGGCGTCTTCGACATCAGCGAGAACGGTCGCGACATCGCCTGGACCGCCGGCCCGCACTTCGAGGATTCGTGGGTGCGCGCAGACGTCACGGGTCGCGTCATGGCCGTCGCGCTGCACGCGTCCGGGCATCTCGTGCTGCACGGCAGCGCGGTGTCCACCGCCGGCGGGGCGATCGCGTTTCTCGCCCCGAAGTTCCACGGCAAGTCCACGCTCGCGCTCGCGCTCGCCCGCGCAGGCGCGAAGCTCCTCACCGACGATGTCATTCCGGTGGACCCACGCCCTCCCATCCAGGCGATTCCCGGTGTACATCAAGTAAAGCTCTGGCAGGACTCCGCCAGCCACTTCGGAGTCGATCGAGAGACAGAGATCCCGCGCCCCGGCAGCAAACATTTGCTTCACGATTTCGATGACAACATGCTCTCGAACGAGCGCGCGCCGCTCGCCGCGATCTATCTCCTCTCTCCGGTGATGGTCGCCGAGGGCGCGATCGCGCCGCCGGTCGCGCGCGCGCGCATGCACTCGGTGCCGTCCGCGCTTGCCCTGGTGCGCCACTCGATCATGGGCAGCATGTTGAGCGGCGTCGAAGCGCAGCGCGTGATCGATCGCGCGACCACGGTTGCGGAGGAAGTCCCGGTGTATCAGCTCACGGTGGCCGCCGGAATGGAGCGCATCGGTGACACGGTCGACCAGCTGCTCGCCTGGCATGGCGGCGCGGTGGCGGCCGAGGCGCGCGCGTGAGCGGCATCGCGGCACCCGACGATGCTCCGGTCTCCGCTGCGGTGAGCGACGCATCGTCCCCCGCGGGCGAGGGCGTGCGCCACGCCGTCGTGCTCGACGGCATCTCGAAGTCCTTTCCCGTGCGTCGCACGTGGGGCGAGATGGTCCGCCATCCCACGCTCAAGCCTCGCGCACCGGTGCTTCAGAACATCAATCTGGCTGTCGCCGAGGGCGAGTTCTTCGGGCTGCTCGGTCCCAATGGCGCAGGAAAGACAACGCTCTTCAAGATGCTCGCGACGCTCGTGCTTCCGGACGCGGGCACGGCCACCGTGGGTGGCTACGATGTGGTGAGCGAGTCGCAGAAGGTGCGTTCGGTGCTCGCACCCGTCATCGCCGACGAGCGCAGCCTCTACTGGCGGCTCACCGCCCACGACAATCTCGAGCTGTTCGCCAAGCTGCAGGGGATGCACGGCTCGGCTGTGCACACGCGCGTGCAGGAGGTGCTCGACGTAGTCGGGCTGAGCGACACCGCGGAGAAGATCGTCGCCGCGTTCTCGTCGGGAATGAAGCAGCGGCTGCTCATCGCGCGCGCGCTCGTTGCGCAGCCGCGCGTGCTGCTGCTCGACGAGCCCACGCGCAGCCTCGATCCCATTTCGGCGCGCGGATTCCGGGCTTTTCTCCGCGAGGAAATTTCGGGGCGGCAGGGGTGCACCGTGCTTCTGGCCACGCACAGCGCGGACGAGGTGCTCGAGCTCTGCACGCGCGTGGCGGTGCTCGATCACGGGCGACTCCTCGCTACGGGCACCACCACCTCGCTCGCGCGCGACCTCGGCGAAGAGCGCTACGCGCTGTTCACGCGCGATGCGAATCATCCCGCATTGGCGACACTCGTGCAGCGCGGCGTGGTGGGCGCGCTCGCGATGCGCGGATCGGAAGATGGATGGGAGCGTGTGGACATGGAGCTGGCCGGGGGAATGGAGCACGCGTCGCAGGTGGTGGAGACGCTGGTCGAGCAGGGCGTGGTGATCGCGCGCTTCGAGCGCGTGCCGCTGCCATTGGCCGATCTGATCGATCGCATCGTGCGCCGCGGCGCCGAGGGAGCGTGCAATGGGTAAGGCACTCGCACTCATTCAGGCGAGCTGGCGCACCCAGCGCAGCTATCGCGTGTCGATCGTGCTCTCGATCCTCTCGCTCGGCGTCACCGTGCTCCCCGTGTATTTCGTGTCGAAGGCGCTGCAGCCGTACGCGGCCGCGTCGATAGCCACGCAGGGCGGCAACTATTTCGGCTTCCTCGTGATTGGTTTCATCGCGCTCATCTTCGTGAGCACCACGGTGAGCTCCATCCCGGATGCGGTGGGCAGCGGGATCGGGACCGGAACGCTCGAGGCGCTCCTCTCCACGCGCGCATCGATTCCGTCGCTGCTCGCGGGCATGGTGGGCTACAGCTTTCTGTGGACCGCGGTGAAGGCGCTGCTCTTTCTCGCGCTCGCGATGGTGCTGGGGATGCACCTGTCGCTCGCGGCATCGCTGAGCGGGATCTTCATTCTCGTGCTCATCGTGCTCGCGCACATCCCGTTCGCGCTCGTCGCTGCTTCGCTCGTGCTGGCCTTCCGCACGACGGGGCAGATTCCGAGCATCGTCATGATCGCGTCGGGGCTGCTGGGCGGCGTGTACTGGTCGATGTCGGCGAAGATCATCCCGCCGTGGGTGCACGCGATCGCGAACTGGGTGCCGCTCGCGCCCGGGCTGCGTGCGCTGCGGCAGACGCTGCTCAACGGCGCCTCGCTCTCCAGCGTGATGCCCGACGTCATGCTGCTGCTCGGATTCATCGTGATGTTGAACGCGATCGGGTTTCTCACGTTCGTCGAGGCGCTGCGCTACGCGCGCCGCACGGGCACACTCGCCCAGTACTGACAGAGCCGTGATGAGTCTCGCCTCGCTCTCTCCCGAAGCGCAGCTGCTCCTGCTCACCGCGGGCGGGGAGAAGAACGATCAGGCGATTCGCGCGCTGCTCGCGCGGCCGCTCGACTGGGCGAAGCTCACGTGGCTGTCGGAGCAGGAGCGCGCGACGCCGGTGCTCTGGCGGCGGCTCAGCGCAATGGCACCGCTTCCGCCGGAGGCGCAGCCGCTGCACCGGATGTCGATGGTCTCCGAGTTCCGCATGTCGCATCTCGAGTCGCGGCTGCTCTCGGCGCTCGATACCCTGGCGGATGCGGAGATCGAGCCCGTGCTCCTCAAGGGCGCAGCGCTCGCGCTGACGGTGTACGGATCGTTCGTCGCGCGTCCGATGTCGGATGTGGATCTGCTCGTGCCGCGTGACGATGTGCTGCGCGCGCACGAGGCGCTGATCGCATCGGGGTGGGTGGAGGGCGAGGACAACACGCCCGAGTTCTACGAGGGGCATCATCATTTGCAGCCGCTGGTGGACGCGCAGGGCACGGGCACGAGCCTGGAGCTGCACACGTCGCTCTTCTTCGAGGGGCATCCGTTCGCGCTCACGAGCGACGACATCCGAAACCGCGCCGAGAAGGTGGTGGTGCGCAGACGCACGGTGCTGGTGCCGAGCGTGCACGATCAGCTGCTGCATCTCTGTCTGCACTTCGCGTGGTCGCACATGATGGCCACGGGCGCGTGGCGCGCCTTTCGTGATCTCGATGCGCTCTTGCGCACGGATCGCGTGGACTGGAAGGAGTTCACGTCGATGGCGCGCGATGCGCGGGGCGGGAGCGCGTGCTACTGGACCTTTCGCCTGGCGCGCTCGGTGGCGGGGATCTCGGTGCCGGCGTGGGTGGAGCGCGCGCTGGCGCCGCCGGAGCCGGAGTTCGCGCTGCGCAGGCTGGAGCAGCACTTCACGTATGATCTGCTGCCCACGGAGAACATCTCGCCGTCGCTCTGGCTCACGTACACGATGTGGCGCGCGGGGCTCAGACCGCGGTGGAGCGGGCACGGGCGGGTGCGCCCGTGGGACCGCGCGGACGAGCTACTGGCGGCTGAGCGGCCGGGACGCGTGAAGCGCCTGGTCATGCACCTCAGGAACGCGCGGAGCTGGTCGAGGTACGCGCGGCTGGTGCTGCTGCGGCCGTAGGCCGCGCGCCAACCGGAGTGCCGCCGCCGTCTGACGACGGCAAGCTGCAAGGTCCTACGCGAGGACTCTCCTCCCCCCGATGACGTGGCAGCTGGCGACGCGGTTGATTGCACGCGTTCGCCAAACCCACACCTCGGAGGAAACAGCCAATGCTCTCGCTCACCTCGCTGTCCCGCTCGCCGCGATCCACGCGCGCAGTCGTGACCGCCGCCCCCATGATGTTCGCCCTACTGATGTCGACGGCCTGCAGGGACAACAAGAACCCCGTGGCAGACGAAAATTCCCCCGTCACGGCGGACGTAGCACAATCGCATGGCCGCGATCGCGCGCTCGGCCGGAATCCCGTTGGCATCGAAGTCTTCGCGCCCGAGACGGGAGACCGCGCAGGAATCGGAAGCCTCGGATTCCTGGTCGACATGGAGGTCACTTTCAAGCGTGCAAATCTCGCTGAGACAGGTTTCACGGGCCTGCAGCTCACCGGTCCGGGCGGTCACGCGAACATTCTGCCCTTTCCGGGACTCGCTGCACCCGGCCACGACGACCGATTCCCCGGTCTCATCGTACTGCTCTCAACCACACAAATCGGCGCCGGATCGTGTCAGAACCTGGCGGGCCTCTTCAACATCACCGGCGTGACGAACCGCAATGACCCGGAGACCGAGCTGTGGGCAACCTGGATCGTGGGTGCGGCGGGCTTCGGCCACAACGTGGACAGCAAGCTGTCAGTCGCAGTGGCCAGGGACATCAACGGTGACGGCATCTACAACGACGCGCCCGACGTGATTCCGGACAGCAATCACGATGGCGTCTGCGATGAGCGTGACCTGCGCTCGTTCGGCCTCGACTCCGACGTCGAGACGGCCGACTTCTCGATCATCGACTGAGCCTCGATTCCGATCTTTGTCACTCACTTCGCCCAGGCTGGAGACAACCACCATGAAAACCATTGCCATGCTAGGAATAGTCGGACTTCTTTTGGGGTGTGGCGGAAGCGGCAGCACGCCCACATCGCCGTCAGGTCCGCCGCTCCCCGCCGCGACTGTTCGTGCCACGCCGTCGATCGCGTTCACGCCGGCGACGACGACGGTCGTGGTCGGCGCGACGGTGACCTTCGACTTCGGCTCCGTCGCACACAACGTCTTCTTCGATGCTCACAGCGGCGCGCCGCCCGACATCTCGGGGAACAACGTGAACACGTCGGCCGGCCGGACGTTCAACACGGCGGGCGCGTACACCTACTCCTGTCACATCCACCCGAGCATGCACGGGACCGTGATCGTGCAGTGATGATGGTCGGGCACAGGACGAGCACGCGTCGGAATCCGAAGATGCGACTCAGGGAATGCGAGTCATCGGTGATGCCGCTCCTCCTGTGCGCGGCGGGATACGCGCCCATCCTGTCGGGGCTCACGGGGCATTGACATCGTCCTCAAACGCCCTACATTTCTCAGGCTAACCCACACCGGGATAGCAATTTGGGCTGGCAGGCGCAGCTCTCGTTGGATCCGGTGTGAGCAGGCGCTTCACTGGTCCACACAACTGATCATCGCGAACCAGGCCACCGGACTCGCGATGCGCCCTTGGGTCCCCGCTCGCGCAGCAGTGGCGAACGCACCCGGCGGCAGCGGATGGATACCGGTCCCGGTCTGGGACGCCCGGTCCACCCGCGTTTTTGCTGGTGTTGCTACAACTTCGAAGAATTCCACGCGAGCAATCGCGACAGCTGAGAGATATGGCACGCACAACCCCGATCGATCGCTACCGGAACATCGGCATCATGGCTCACATCGATGCCGGGAAGACCACGACCACCGAGCGCATTCTCTATTACACGGGGAAGAGCCACAAAATCGGTGAAGTCCACGATGGCGCCGCCGTCATGGACTGGATGGAGCAGGAGCAGGAGCGCGGCATCACGATCACCTCTGCCGCCACCACCTGCTTCTGGACCCGCGAGGGCGTGGAGTACCGGATCAACATCATCGACACCCCGGGACACGTCGACTTCACCGTCGAGGTGGAACGGTCGCTTCGCGTGCTCGACGGTGCGGTCACCCTGCTCGATTCCGTCGCCGGCGTCGAGCCGCAGACCGAGACCGTGTGGCGCCAGGCGGATCGCTACGGCGTTCCCCGCCTGATCTTCTCGAACAAGATGGATCGCGTTGGCGCGAACTTCGATCGCTGCCTCGAGATGATCCGCGGCCGCCTCAATCGCAACGCGTTCCCGATCCAGCTCCCCGTTGGCTCTGGTGAGCTCTTCACGGGCCACATCGACGTCATCGAGCGCAAGCAGTACATCTTCGACGACGAGTCGCTCGGCAAGACGTTCACGATCAGCGACGTGCCGCCCGAGTTCCACGACGCAACCGAGAAGGCGCGCCGCGAGGTGATCGATGCGGCCGTGGCGCACGACGAAACGGTCATCGAGAAGTATCTGAACGGGGAGGAGCTCACGCACGAAGAGGTTCGCCACGCGATCCGCACGGCGACCATCGGCAACCACATCGTGCCCGTGCTCTGCGGCGCCTCTTTCAAGAACAAGGGCGTGCAGGCGCTCCTGGACGCGGTCATCGACTATCTGCCGTCGCCAATCGACATAGCGCCCATGAAGGGACACGTGATGGGCGACGACACGGTGTTCGAGGAGCGGCCGGCGAACGACGACCAGCCGTTCGCAGGACTCGCATTCAAGATCGCGACCGACCCGTTCGTCGGAAAGCTGACGTACGTGCGCGTCTATTCGGGCTCGCTCAGCGCCGGCTCGTACGTGTTCAACTCGACCAAGGACAAGCGCGAGCGCGTCGGCCGTCTGCTCCAGATGCACGCCAACAAGCGCGAGGAGATCCAGGAAGTGCGCGCCGGCGACATCTGCGCGGTGATCGGGCTCAAGGACACGCGCACCGGCGACACGCTGAGCGATGATGCGCATCCGGTGATCCTCGAGGCGATGAAGTTCCCGGCGCCGGTCATCGATGTCGCGATCGAGCCGAAGACCAAGGCCGACCAGGACAAGCTCGCGATCGCGCTGCAGAAGCTCTCCGAGGAAGATCCGACGTTCCGCGTTCACACGGATCCGGAAACGTCGCAGACGATCATCTCGGGCATGGGCGAGCTGCACCTCGAGATCATCGTCGACCGCATGCAGCGCGAGTTCAAGGTCGACGCGAACGTCGGCCGCCCGCAGGTCGCGTATCGCGAGACCATTCGCAAGCGCGTGGAGAAGGTCGAGGGCAAGTTCGTTCGCCAGACCGGTGGTAAGGGTCAGTACGGCCACGTGGTGATCAATCTCGAGCCGTCCGAGCCCGGGCAGGGCTACATCTTCGAGGACAAGATCGTGGGCGGCGTCATCCCGCGTGAGTTCATCGGACCGGTGGAGCAGGGGATCAAGGAAGCGCTCGAGAACGGCATTCTCGCCGGCTATCCGGTGGTCGACGTGAAGGTGCAGCTGATCTACGGCT
>JAICLZ010000111.1 GCA_025929535.1 Gemmatimonadaceae bacterium | reverse complement strand
GTCACCGAAGACGAGATCGCCGGCGCCATCGCGTGGCTCTGGCGCGAGGAAGGGCTGGTGGTGGAAGGCGCGGGCGCGGTGGGCGTGGCCGCCCTGCTCTCCGGATATCGCCCGCCGGTTGAGGGCGACATTGCCGTCGTACTGAGCGGCGGGAACATCGATCGCGAGCGCTGGGACGACATCGTCGCCCGGAACAGCTAGCGCCGCCGACCGGGACCAGCCCCCACGGTCTTTCCTATTGACATTCGATACGGCAACCCTTACTTCGTACAGAGTGTCTATATGGAAAACGCCACTTCCCGGCTTCCACCACCATGAATCTGCTCCAGGGGACCCTCGACCTGCTCATCCTGAAATCGCTCAGCCTGGGCGAGATGCACGGCCTGGGCATAGCGCGGCGCGTGGAGCAGATCACGCAGGGCGCGTTCCTGGTCAAACCCGGCTCGCTGTTCCCCGCGCTGCACCGGATGGAAGAAGCGGGGTGGCTCGTGTCATCATGGGGCGAATCGGAAAACAATCGTCGCGCGAAGTATTACCGGCTCAGCGCGGCGGGACGCCGGCAGCTCCGCGCCGAATCCAGAACCTGGGATCGCATTTCCGTGGCGATCGCCACGGCGCTCCAGGCAACCTGAGGAACCCGCGCCATGTCCGTGCTCTCGCGCACGTCGAGTCTCGTTCGGAATCTCCTCCGGCGAAAACACGTTGAAGCGGACCTGGACGAAGAGCTTCGTGGCTACGTCGCGCTCCTGGCGCAGGAGAAGATCAGGGACGGCATGAACGCGGACGACGCACGCCGCGCTGCCCTGATCGAGGCAGGTGGCATGGAGCGCGTGAAGGACGACGTGCGCGATGCCCGCGCCGGCCTGCTCCTCGAGACGACCGCTCAGGACGTGCGCTACGGGCTGCGCATGCTCGCGCGCAGCCCGGGGTTCACGACTGCCGCGGTTCTCGCCCTGGCCCTGGGCATCGGGGCCAACTCGGCGCTGTTCAGCGTGGTGGACGCGGTGCTGCTGCGGCCGCTGGCGTACCGCGATCCGGGCCGGCTCGTCGTCCTGCTGCACAACGGCAGGAACCCGGTGGCGCCCGCCAATTTTCTCGATTGGCGGGCCCAGGCCCACGCGTTCGAGCGCATGGGGGCAGCCGAAGCGTGGTCGGCCAACGTCGTGGGCGGCGATCGTCCGGAGCAGTTGCGTGGACTTCGCCTCACCTCGGACGTACTTCCCCTGCTGGGCGTGCAACCGCTGCTCGGGCGCACGTTTCTGCCTCGCGATGAGGAAGCCGGGCATGACCACGAGATCATCCTGAGCTACGGACTCTGGCGGCGCAGCTTTGGCGCCGATCCGTCCGTCGTCGGACGCATGATCGCGCTGGATGGCGAGCCGTATGCGGTGATCGGCGTGATGCCGAAGGAATTCCAGTTCGCTCCCTTCTGGGCTACGCACGCCGAGCTGTGGGCGCCGCTGCCGCTGGCGGATCGCGCGACGGACCGCGGCGACAACACGCTGCGCGTCTTTGCCCGGCTCGCGCCCGGCGTCACACTGGCACAGGCGCGCGCTGAGATCGCGACCATCACCGCACGGCTCGAGCGCGAGTTTCCGGGCACCAATGGTGGCGTCACCGTCACGCCGCTCAAGGACAAGGTGGTGGGCGACGTGCGGCCCACGCTGCTCGTGCTGCTTGGCGCGGCTGGTTTCGTGCTGCTCATCGCATGCGCCAACGTGGCGCACATGCTGCTCGCGCGGTCGGCGGCACGCCAGAAGGAGGTGGCCGTGCGCACGGCATTGGGCGCCAGCCGCTCGCGCATGATCAGGCAGTTCCTTACCGAGAGCCTCATCCTCGCGCTCGCGGGTGGCGTGGCGGGGCTGGCGCTCGCCGCGATCGCCCTCCACGCGCTCGTGGCGCTCGGCCCCGGCAACATCCCGCGCGTGAACACGGTCGGCCTCGACAGCAATGTCCTGGCATTCATGATGCTTGTCTCGCTCCTCACCGGCATCGGCTTCGGGCTCGCGCCCGCGCTGCAGGCGTCCGCGCCCGACCTGACCGGTGCGCTCAAGGATGGCGCACGCGGGCCCAGCGACGGTGTGCATCGCAATCGCATGCGCAGCGTGCTCATGACCTCCGAGTTCGCGCTCGCCGTAGTGTTGCTCATCGGCGCGGGACTGATGATTCGCAGCGTGCTCGCCATGCAGCGTGTGGATCCCGGATTCAATCCGGAGAATCTGCTGACGATGACCGTCTCCGTAACGGGTTCGGCGGAGGCGGAGCCGCATCACCGCGCCATCTTCTTCCAGCAACTGCTGCACAAGGTGCAGTCGCTCCCGGGCGTGCAGTCAGCCAGCGCGATCAATCACCTGCCGCTCGCCGGCGACCTGTGGGGCTATCACTTTCACGTCGAAGGCCGTCCCATCCCGCGCCCCGGTGAAGCGCCTGACGCGACGTATCGGGTGGTGTTTCCCGGCTATTTTCGCACCATGCGCATCCCGATCCTGCGCGGCCGGGGCATCACCGAGCAGGACAACCGCAACGCTCCCGCTGTCGTCGTCATCAACCAGTGGATGGCCGATCGCTGGTGGCCAGGCGAGGATCCGATTGGCAAGCGCATCACTCTTGGGGACCCCGAGCATCCGGTCTGGCTCACCGTGGCAGGCGTCTCGAAGAACGACGTGCAGCACGACTGGGTGGCACCGCCATCCGAGGAGATTTTCCTGCCGTATCTCCAGACTGCCGAGTATATGGACGGCTCATCATCCCACGTCTCCTACATGACGCTGGTCGTGCGCGCGGACTGCGCGCCGAGCGGCCACGCCTGTGATCCGGCGGCGCTGGCACCAGCCATTCGCGGCGCCGTGTGGTCGTTCGACAGGAGTCTCCCGGTCTCGGACGTACAGACCATGGAGCAGGCCGTGGCCCGCTCTACCGCGGAGCCCCGCTTCACGCTTCTGGTGCTCGCCGCCTTTGCGGGGGTCGCGCTCTTTCTCGCCGCCGTCGGCATCTATGGCGTGATGAGCTACTCCGTCTCGCGCCGGACGCACGAAATCGGACTGCGCATGGCGCTCGGCGCTGACCGGGGCGACGTCCTGAGGCGCGTCGTGGGACAGGCCATGATGCTGACGCTGATGGGCAGCGCCGTGGGTCTCGCGGGAGCACTGCTGCTCACGCGTCTGATGTCCGGCCTGCTCTATCGCGTGCACTCCACCGATCCACTCACGTTCGTGGCGGTGGCTTTCCTTCTGGCCTGTGTCGCTCTCGTCGCCAGCTACGTCCCCGCCCGGCGCGCCACTCGCATCGACCCCGTGGAAGCGCTGCGTCAGGCATAGCTCGCGGCCAGTGCCGTGTGGATTCCGGCTTTTGCCGGTATGACGACGAAAGTCGCAATCACGAGGACGCCGTTGCCCGCGGACTGCGTGCCAGCGGCCACGCAATCCGTCTCGATTTCGGGTTCGTGGATGCCGCTCCTCTCCCATTCACCATTGCCATTCCCCATTCTCCGTCCATCTCTGATCCCATTGTCCGTCCCAACTATATTTCTCTACGCATGTCTCTGGCCGTCCGCATCCTTGGCACTTCCGCCGCGCGCCCTACCGTCGAACGCGGCGTGTCCTCCATCGCCGTCATTCGCGAGGGGGAAACGCTGCTCTTCGACTGTGGCGAGGGCACGCAGCGCCAGATGATGCGCTACGGCATTTCCTTCGCGCTGAACGACATTTTCTTCACGCACTTTCACGGCGACCACGTGATTGGCGTGGTCGGGCTGTTCCGCACGCTCGCGCTGCAGGGGCGTGAGACGGCCATGCGGCTCTGGGGACCACGCGGCGCCAGCCGCATTCTGCGGAGCGCGACGCACTTCGGCGTGGATCGCGTCGGCTTTCCGCTGGAGATCACCGAGCTCGAGCCGGGGCAGCGC
Source organism: Gemmatimonadaceae bacterium (assembly GCA_025929535.1). Classification (GTDB taxonomy): domain Bacteria; phylum Gemmatimonadota; class Gemmatimonadetes; order Gemmatimonadales; family Gemmatimonadaceae; genus FEN-1250. The sequence goes on along the minus strand of JAICLZ010000111.1, from coordinate 525 downwards.
GTCGCGCGCGACGGCTATGAGATCGTCGCGTCACCGGCGGATCACCGCGGCGCCGCCGCGTTCGGCTATGCACTGGTGGAACAGGAGCGTCGCGGTCGCTTCAATCCCGATCTGGCGCGCGAGCTGGGCGTGCCGGAGGGCCCGCTCTGGGGACAGCTCCATCGCGGCATGACTGTGACGCTGGCCGATGGACGGGTGATCCAGCCGCAGGCGCTGGTGGGGCCCACCCGTCCGGGGCGCACGCTCGTGCTCTCCGGCGACACGCGACCCACGGACGCCACCGTGGCACTGGCACGTGACGCGGATCTGCTCGTGCACGAGGCCACGTTCGGGGATGAGGAAGCCGCGCGCGCCAGCGAGACCGGACATTCCACGGCGCGGGAAGCGGCACAGGTGGCGCGCAGCGCCGGCGTGCGCCGCCTGGTGCTGACGCACTTCTCCGCGCGCTACTCCCGTGACGCGCAGGAGCTCGTGCGCGAAGCGCGCGAGCTCTTCCCGGAGACCGTCGCCGCGCGCGACGGAATG
>JAICLZ010000088.1 GCA_025929535.1 Gemmatimonadaceae bacterium | reverse complement strand
GTCGCGCGGCGCAGCGCCGTCATTCGCTCCCGGTACGGACCGCTCGGCAGCAGATGCCTCCCCGCATCGACCACGTCCGCGCTGATGAGCGCGATGTCGGCCACGCGTTTCAGTGCGCGGTGCTGGAACGCGTCGTCGAGCACTGCCACGTCTGCCCCCGCTGCGGCCGCGCGCGCGATTCCTTCGAAGCGATTGGGGTCGACGACCACTGGAATCGTGGGCGCGAGCCGTGCGTGCACGAGCGGCTCGTCATTCCCGTAGCCGCGCATGACGATCGCCGGATGCGCACCGCGCGCCTGTAGTTGCCGGGCGAGCCAGGAGGACACTGGCGTCTTTCCCGTGCCGCCCACCGTGAGGTTGCCAACGCTCAGCGCCGGAATGCGTGGCGTGCGTACCGCAAGCAGGCGACGATCGTAGAGCCAATTGCGCGCGCGTACCGCGGCGCCGAACAGCGCGGATGCAGGGAGCAGCAGCGCTCGCGCAAGACGCGCTCCGGCGCCGGAATCCTCCCACAGCCACTCGACGCGCTCACCCATCGATGGCGAGCGGCAGCGCGCGCAGGAGCGCCTGAAACCGCGGCGCCTCGTCGGCCGCCGCACGCAGCGACGGCGCGCTTACGGGAATCGGCTCGCTCACGTAAATCGTGAGTCGCGCGAACGGTTTCGGAATGACGAAACGATCCCAGCTGCGGAGCCTCCACGCGCGATCCGCAACGGCGCGCAGGAGCACGATCGGCGCGCCCGACCGCTGCGCGGCGATCAACGCGCCCGGCGCGAAGCTCTCCGCCGGCCCACGCGGTCCATCGGGCGTGACCGCGACGTGCGCTCCGCCCTCCACCTCGCGCGCGAGCGACAGCAGCGCGCGCTCGGCGCCGCGCCGCGAAGAGCCGCGAATGGTGCGGTAGCCCAACGACTCGGCTGCCCTCGCGGCGATCTCGCCGTCGCCGTGCTCGCTGATGAGCACGACGACGCCCAGGTCGCGGAAATTCCACATGTGGCAGAGCAGCTCGCAGTGCCAGAGACAGAAGATCACGGGACGATCGTGCTGCCTGACGACATCGTGCGTGCCCTGGTGGAGCTCGCGCACACGCCAGGTGCGCGCGAGGATGCGCAGGCCTGCGCCCGCGAGCCGGGCGCTCCAGCGCGCGCGGCGCTCGCGCGCCTTGCCATCGCTCACGCGAGCATCTCGATGGCCATGCGCGCCACTCGCGCGCTCGCCCCTGCTTCGCCCAGCGCCAGCCGCACCGCCGCGAGCCCCGCGAGCATCGCCGCACGCTCGCTCGAGCCGTGCACGAGCAGCGGCTCGAGCGCATTCGCCATCGCCAGCGGCTGCATGGCGTTCTGGATGAACTCCGGCGCTACCCTTCTGCCCACCACGAGATTCACGAGCCCGATGTACGAGATGCCGCGAATGAGCCGCCGCGCGATCTCGTAGTTCGCACGGCCCACGCGATAGGCGACGATGAGCGGGCAATCCGCGATCGCCGCCTCGAGTGTGGAGGTTCCACTCTTCACGAGCGCCGCGTCGGCCGCACGCCACACGGCGTACGAGTCGCCCTCCACGTGTTGAAAGGGCGCGCGCGCGCGGTCGATGCGCATCCCCGGCGCGACGCTCACGATCACGCGCAGATTCGGCATGCGGCGCTCGAGCTCGAGCGCCGTCTCGGTAAACGACTCCAAATGCTGTGCGAGCTCGCCGCGCCGGCTGCCCGGAAAAAGCGCGAGCACGCGCGCATCCTCCGGCAGCCCGAGCTTCGCGCGCGCCTCCGCACGCGACGGAAGATCGCTCGCGCCGTCGAGCAGTGGATTGCCGACGTACGTCGCCGCAATGCCGTGCTCGCGGAGAAATCGCTCCTCGAACGGGAGGATCACCGCGGCGCGCGTGATGGTGCTCCGCATGGCCTTCAGGCGACCGGCTCGCCACGCCCACACCTTGGGCGTGATGTAGTAGAGCACCGGCACGCCGGCGGCGCGCGCGGCGCTCGCGACGCGGAGATTGAAACCCGGGTAGTCGACGAGAATCACGAGTCCGACGGTTCCGCTGCGCATGCGCGTGCGGAGCATTCCGAGGCGACGCACGTGCGCGGGGAGCTGGCGCACCACGCCCGCGTAGCCCATTACTGCGTGCGCCGAGATGTTTTCCAGCAGCGTGACGCCAGCCGCCTGCATCCGCGCGCCGCCCACGCACGCGATGGGGAGGGTTGGAGCAGCGCGCCGCATCGCGGCGATGACTCCCGCGGCATGCAAATCGCCGGACGCTTCGCCGGCGACCACCAGCACCTCACGCAACGCGGCGGCCGGCGGGGTGCGCGCTCATACCGCCAGCCCGCGCTCGCTCTTCGATACGAAGGAGAGAAAGTGCTCGACCTCCGGATACGACTGCAGCTCCTCGCGTGCACGCTCCATCGCGCGCGAGAGTATCAGGTCCGAGCGAAAGAAGATCCGGTACGCGCGCTTGAGCTCGCGGATCACCGCCGGATCGAAGTTGCTCCGCGTGAGCCCGACCGAGTTCAGGCCGTACAGCTTCACCGGATTGCCCTGCGCCTTGATGTAGGGCGGCACGTCCTGCGTCACCTTCGAGGAGCCGCCAACGAATGCGTGCGCGCCGAGCTTCACGAACTGATGGATCGTCACCAGCCCGGAGATCGTGACGCGATCCTCCAGGATGACGTGGCCGGCGATCTGCGATCCGTTCGAGATGATGACGTGGTCTCCCACCTGGCAGTCGTGGGCGAGATGCACGTAGGACATGATCAGACAGTTCTTCCCGACCACCGTGCGCTCGGAGTGCGCGGTGCCGCGATTGATCGTCGCGAACTCGCGGATCACCGTTCCCTCGCCGATCTCGACGTACGTGCGCTCCCCGCGAAACTTCAGGTCCTGCGGATCGCCGCCCACAATCGAGCCGCTCCCCACCTTCACGTTCGCCGCCAGGGTCGCGAGCTTCTCGAGCGTCGCCCGCGGCGCGATCACGCAGCCGTCCCCGATCGCGCACTCCGGACCGACGATGGCAAATGCGCCGATCTCGACGTTCTCCCCGATCTGCGCATCCGCCGAGACGAGCGCAGTCGGATGGATGCGAGCGTTCATCGGTCGCGGACCATCGCGCCCATGTCGGCTTCGCACACGGTCTCGCCGTCCACGCGCGCGATGCCGTGGATCTTGCACATCCGTCCGCGTCGCTGAACCATGTCGATCTCGAGCCGCAGCTGGTCGCCGGGCTTCACGGGCTTTCGCCACTTCACGTTGTCGAGCGAGGTGAAGTACATGACGAGCTGCGCCGCGTCGCCGACATCGGTGAGCATCAGGAGCCCGCCCACCTGCGCCATGCACTCGACGATCAGCACGCCCGGCATGATCGGATGGCCCGGGAAATGTCCCTGAAAGAACGGCTCGTTGATGGTGACGTTCTTGAGCCCCACGATGCGTTTTCCCGGCTCGTGCTCGAGAATGCGATCCACGAGCAGGAAGGGATAGCGATGGGGCAGCGCCTTGATGATGTCCTCAGCTCCGTTCATCCGCGTCTCCTCTGCGGCACGTTTCAGCATCTCGCGAACGAGCGTCACCGTTCCCCGGTGGCTCGGTCGATCCGCGACGATTCGTCCATGCACCCGCTTCCCCGCGAGCGCGAGATCGCCGACGAAGTCCATTGTCTTGTGACGCACGAACTCATCTTCCCACCGGAGCTCCGTGTCCACCGGGCCATCATCATCGAGGACGACGGTGTTGGCCGTGGACACACCCTGAATCAGCCCCTTCGCGCGCAGCGCATCGGCCTCGCGAAGGAACCCAAATGTACGCGCGCCCGCCAGGTCCGCGGCAAACGTGGACGGCGTGACCGGAAGCTGGCACGACTGGCGCCCGATGAGCGGATGCGGAAAGTCGATCGTCACCTCGAGCGAGAGTGACTCCGCGGGCTGAACCGTGTACGTGGAGCTGCCATCGCGAATGGTGAAGGGGGCGCGCAGCCGCAGGTATTCCACCTCGCCGGCCACGTCGACCACGCCCGCGCTCAGCAGCGCGTCGTGGAACGGACGTGCGCTGCCATCCAGAATCGGCGGCTCCGCGGCGTCGAGATCGATGCGGATGTCATCGATCTCGAGCCCCGCCACCGCCGCGAGCACGTGCTCCACCGTGTGCACCGATGCCGGATCGACGCCGAGTTGCGTGTGGCGCTCCGTGAGCACGGCCAGCGCCGCACGTGCGTGCACTGTTGGCGTGGCCGGCAGATCGATGCGGCGAAAGGTGATGCCGCTCCCCGGCGGCGCCGGATGAAAGGTGAGCGTGCATTCCTGCCCGAGATGCAGACCGATCCCCTGCAGCGAGATGGATCCGCCGATCGAATGTCGGCGCGCTTTCACGACTCGGGCTCGCCGGAATTGCGCTCCCGCAGTTGTCGCTCGATCTCGCGCAGCCGGTCGGCGAGCTTGTAGAAGGCGGAGGTGGCCTTCAGCCACTCGCGCTGCGGTCGCGCCGGCGCACCGCTCCACATCTCACCATCGGGAATGTCGTCCATCACGCCCGAGCCCGCGCCCAGCTTCACGTTGTTCCCGAGCTCGAGATGACCGGTCACGCCCACCTGCCCGCCAATCATGCATCCGTCGCCGAGCTTCGTCGAGCCGGCGATGCCCGACTGCGCGGCAATGAGGCACATGCGTCCGAGCTGCACGTTGTGCGCGATCATGACGAGGTTGTCGAGCTTGGTGCCGGCTCCGATCACCGTGTCCGCGATGCTTCCGCGGTCGATCGTCGAGTTGGCGCCGATCTCCACGTCATCCTCGAGGATGCAGCGCCCGACGTGCGGCACCTTCTGAATACCGCTCCTGGACGGCACGTAGCCGAAGCCATCGCTCCCCACGCGCACGCCGGCGTGCAGCCGCACGCGCGCGCCGAGGATCGAGCCGGGATAGAGCGTGACTCCGCTCACGAGGTGCGAATCCTCACCGATCGTCACCCCGCGGCCGACATCGCACAGCGGACCGATCACGACGCGATCCGCGAGCACGGCGTGCTCACCGATCACGGTGTGCGCGCCGATCGCGACGTCCTTCCCCAGCGTCACACCGCGGCCGATCACCGCTGAGGGAGCAATGCCCGTGGCGCGAGGCGGAGACGGATAGAGCGCCGGCAGCACCAGCAGCATCGCCTCCTGCGGCTTCTCCACGACGATGCGGGTGACGGGCGCGCCCCCGTGATCCGCGAGCTCGGGTGAGACCAGCACGATCCCCGCGCACGACGATTCGAATTCGCTCGCGTAGCGCGGATTGGCGAAGAAGCTCAGCTCCTCGCGCGTGGCGCGGTCGAGCGACGCAACGCGCACCACGCGAGCCGACGGCTCGCCCCGCAGCGTGCCACCCACGAGATGGGCAACAGCCTCGGCGGTGAGAGCCGACTCGCTCACGCCACCGAGGCTGTTGAAGTCTCGAGCTGGATGATCAAGGTCTGTCAGGGAGTCGTCTTGGGACGCGAAACGCCGGTCGGCTTCTGAGTGGTCGCGCCGGTGGGCTTGGACGTTGCAGGCGCCGGTGCCGGCGTGGACTTGAGCGCGACGGGACCCGCGGCCTGCAGCTTCTTGATCACCTGGTCGGTGATGTCGAGTGATGAATCCGCTGCAACAACCACACCCGCCTGGCTGCCCGCATCGAGAATGAACGAGTAGTTGTTCTCGGTGCGAATCTGCTCGATGATCTTGTTGATCTGTTCCATGATCGGCCGGACGAGCTCCGCCTCGCGCTGCTGCGCCGTCTGCTCCAGCTCCTGCACCTTCTGCTGGTACGCCTGCTGCTTGCCGCCCAGGTCCTTCTCGCGGGCGGCGCGCGCGGTGGCCGTCATGGTCGCCTGGTTCTTCTGATAATCGGCGATCTGCGTCTTGAGCGTGTCGCCCATCTTCTGGAGCTGCGCCTTGTACTGGTCCATCTCCTTCTGGAACTGCGCTTCCGCATCCGCGCGGCCCGGGGCCTGCGCGATGATCTTCTGCGAGTTCACGTACACGATCTTCGGCGCGGTACCCTGCGCGACGAGGACCCCTGTCATCGAAAATGTGAGCGCCGCGACCAGTGCGGCGGCGCGTGTTGAGGAACGCATAAAAGCTCCGATTAGAAGAGTTGCCCGAGCTTGAAGTGTAACTGCCACGCGGGCTTCTTGTTGCCGAATTCGTCGACCCGATCGAGACCGTAGGCATAGTCGAGACCCAACGGCCCCAAGGGCGTCACGATCGCCACACCAACACCGACGCCGCGAAACAGGCGCGTCGGATCGAACTCGCTGGGCTTGTTCCAGATGTTGCCCGCATCGTAGAACACATCCGTGTACAGCATCTGATTGAATCGCAGTCCGAGCTCCACCGTCGAGGTGAAGAACGCGTTGCCGAACGACGCACGTGTCGCGTTGCTGTTCGTCGTGCCGACATACCCCTGCGGCGTGATCGAGAACTCCTGGTAGCCACGCAGCTGCTCGCCGTACTGGGTGCCGCCGAGCGAGAAGCTCTGTGAAAAGAAGAACGGCCCGTCGTTGCCGAAAACCATTCCGGCTCTCGCCGTCAACCCGAGAATCAGCTTCATCGGCTGCGAGCCCGGCGCCTGGCCACCCAGCGTGCCGAGCGTCGTATAGTTGCGCAGCTCGGTGGTGTAGCGCTGGAAGCTCGCCGTACCGCCGAGCGGGCCGCCGTTGAACTGCGCCGTGATCGATCGCTCGGACCCTGCGGACGCGAAGGGCAAATCGATTCGATTGTCGTGCGTCAGCGTGAATCCGAGCGTGGACCGAAAGTTATACCCCTGATTGATCGTGGTGTCTCGGGAGGCCAGGCCGCCGCTGAATTTCACCGCTTCGCCCCCGTAGGACACGAAGAACCGGGTGAACGGGGAGCCCCGCACCGGAAATCCGAACTGCAGCGAGCCGCCGGAGCTCGTGCTCTGGCCCAGATCGGCAATCGTGTAGCGCGACTGCGTGTGGTACGCCGTGACCGTGGCCGAGATGCGCGACTGCTTCACGGACGGGTCCGTGTAGCTCAGCTGAAAATCGTTGATGAACTGACCGAACTGCCACTGGAGCGACGCGCTCTTGCAGGCCCCGAACAGGTTGGGCTGCGTCAGGCCGATGAACCCGCCGACGCCGGTGCCCTGGCCCACGGACGCTCCGAAGTTGATGCTCCCGGTGCGCTTCTCCTTCATCCGGAAGATGATGTCGACATCGCCCTGATCGTTTGCCGGCTTCGTGTCCGGCGGCGGCAGCGGCGACTCGAAGAAGTTCAGATTCTGAATGTTCTGATAGCTGCGAATCAGGCGATCCTGATTGAACACGTCGCCCGGGAGAATCACGAGCTGCTCGCGGATGCAGCTCTCGTTCGTGTAGTCGTTCCCGAGAATCTCGATGCGGTTCACCGTCGCCGGCGTCTTCTCGTCGATCTCCCAGCGCAGGTTCACCACCGGCGTCGAATCGCGCGTGGACCGCTCGACCACCGGCCTGACCTGCGCGTAGATGTAGCCTTCGTTGCTGTAGGCGTTGCGAACGGCGGTGGTCGCGTCGTCCCACGCGGTCTGGTCGAACGAGCCGACATCGCGATCCTTGTGGCCGAGCACTCCCTTGATCCGCTGCGTGATCGTGGGCACGCGCGCCTGGAAGGGGAAGTAGCGCATGAGATCATCGGTGGTGAAGTGGTGATTGCCGATGATCTCCATGGTACCGACCTTGTAGCGCTTGCCCTCGTCCACCGTGACCTGCAGCATCCCCTTGCCGTTGCTGTGATCCACGAGAAGCGTGTCCTTCACGATCTGCGCGTCGATGAGACCGTGCTGCTCGTAGAGCTTCGGTATTCGCTCGCTCAGATCACCCTGGAACTTCTCGTCGTCGAACTCGCCCTTGCGCCAGAACCAGAAGGCCTCCGGCTTCACCTTCATGACGCCGACGATCTGGTCGTCCTTGAGCTCCGTGTTCCCCTTGACGTCGACGCCGGAGATCGCGAGGTGCCGCCCCTCGTCGATGTTGAAGGTGACGTGCGCATCGCCTCCGGTCGTGTCGACCACTGGAGTGATCTTGGCGAGGTAATAGCCCTTCGCCTGATACATCGAGTCCATGCGCTGCACGGTGCCCTGGACCGCGGCGGGATCGAGCGCGCGATTCATCACGAGCTCGACCTTGCCGCGGAGCGTTCCCTCCGAGATCACCTTCGCGCCCTTGATCGTGAAGCCCTTGAGCTGCGGGCGCTCCACGACGCTGAGCGTGAGAATCGAGCGGCCGCTGGAGACGTCGCAGCTGGCCTGGACATCGTCGAACGCGCCCGTCGCGAAAAGGTTGCGAAGGGTTCGCTGGAGCACGCGGTAGTTCAGCGAGTCGCCGGGAGTGAGTCCGGCGTCAGCGCGAATCTTTTCGGTCGTCACGCGCTTGTTGCCGCGGATCGCCACCGAATCGGGAAGCACGCAGCCAGAGGTTCCAGCCTGTGCATGCGCGGTTGCACTCGCGAGACTAAACGCGAGCGGCAGTAAAAAAAGTCGAGACATTCCGGGTAATGTACACATGAAACGGCCGAATGGCCCATTCAACGAGCCATTCGGCCGGTGCTCCTACGCGCTCCTGCTACGTGCGAACGCCCAATCAGGTGGTCTTGGTCAGCACCCGGAACTCGAGCCTCGCTCCATCACTCGCGACATCCACCTCGATCTCGTCGCCCTTCGCAAAGTCGCCGATCAGAATCTTCTCGGACAGCGGGTCCTCGATGAACTTCTGAATCGCCCTCTTGAGCGGACGCGCGCCGAAGCTCTCGTCGTAGCCGTGCGTGCTCAGGAAGTCCGTTGCTGCCTCGGTGAGCTTGAGTACGATCTCCTCCTCGCCCAGCCGCCGCTGCACTTCCTTCATCAGAATCGAAACGATCAGCGCGATGTGCTCCTTGCCCAGCGGGTGGAACACGATCACGTCATCCAGCCTGTTCAGGAACTCCGGATTGAACACACGCTGGATCTCTTCCTTCACCTTGTCCTGAATCCGTCCGAAGTTTTCCTTCTCGCCCGGCGTGGTGAAGCCCAGCCCCTTGCCCTTCGTGATGTCCCGCGCGCCGACGTTCGACGTCATGATGACGACGGTGTTCTTGAAGTCGATGACGCGTCCGTAGTTGTCCGTGAGGTGTCCTTCGTCGAGCACCTGCAGCAGAATGTTGAAGACATCCGGGTGTGCCTTCTCGATCTCGTCGAGCAGCACGACGCTGTACGGCTTGCGGCGCACGGCCTTCGTGAGCGTTCCGGAATCCTCGTACCCTACGTACCCGGGAGGCGCGCCGATGAGCCGCGACACCGAGAATTTTTCCATGTACTCGCTCATGTCGACCCGGATGAGCGCCGACGGATCCGCGAACAGGAACTTTGCGAGCGACCGTGCCAGCTCGGTTTTCCCGACGCCCGTGGGCCCCGAGAAGATGAACGAGCCGATCGGACGCGACGGATCCTTGAGCCCGGCCCGGCTGCGGCGGATCGAGCGCGCGAGCGCCTTGATCGCCTCATCCTGGCCCACCACCGACTCGTGTAGCTCGTCCTCCATCCGCAACAGGCGCGAGCTCTCCGCCTCCTGCAGCCGCATGACCGGAATGCCCGTCCAGCGGCTGACGATGAAGGAGATCTCCTCCTCGCCGAGCACGGGGCGGTACGACTGCCGATGCTTCTCCCACTCGTCCTGCTTCTTCCGAATGTCACCCTGCAGCTCGCGCTCGCGATCGCGCAGCGATGCCGCGCGCTCGAAGTTCTGGTCGCGCACGGCGGCTTCCTTCTCGCCGTTCACGCCCTCGAGCTTTCCCTTGAGCTCGGCCACCTCCGGCGGCGGAGCCTGCGCGGCCAGCCGCGCGCGCGCGCCCGCCTCGTCGATCACGTCGATCGCCTTGTCCGGCAGGAAGCGGTCGGTGATGTAGCGCTCCGACAGCTTCGACGCGGAGACGAGTGTCGTGTCCGGGATCGTGACGTGGTGGTGATCCTCGTACTTCTTGCGCAGCCCCTTCAGGATCTCGACCGTCTCATCGACGGACGGCGGGTCTACGACGACCGTCTGGAAGCGGCGCTCGAGCGCGCCGTCCTTCTCGATGTATTTGCGATATTCGTTGAGCGTGGACGCACCGACGCACTGCAGCTCGCCGCGCGCCAGCGCGGGCTTCAGCAGGTTGCTGGCGTCGATGGCGCCTTCGGCCGCGCCCGCGCCGACCAGCGTATGCAGCTCATCGATGAACAGGATCACGTTCTTGTTCTGCGCGATCTCGTTCATGACCGCCTTGAGGCGCTCCTCGAACTGCCCGCGGTACTTGGTGCCCGCGATCACGGCCGCCATGTCGAGCGACAGGACGCGGTTGTC
>JAICLZ010000053.1 GCA_025929535.1 Gemmatimonadaceae bacterium | reverse complement strand
CCGGCGTACGAGACCGATGGCGAGTACCACATCGCCCAGTCATCGACGCTCGAGATCTCGTGCATACCGGGCGCGCTGCGTGTCGCCACGCCGGCGCGGTCGACGAGCGTGACGGTGTGAAGGCGATCCGCTTCGCCGCGCCGATCCCGACCTATCTGGCAACGCTCGCCGCGGGGAAGCTCTCGCGGCGGTTCTACACCGGCGCGCTCGCGTGCACGCGCTACACGGACCTCGAGCAGCCCGCGCTGCCGAGCGAGCGCTGGGTGCGCATCCGCACTCGCCTCGGCGGCATCTGCGGCAGCGATCTGAACGTCATCTCCCTCGGCGCGAGCCCATCCACGTCGCCCTTTTCATCATTCCCCTTCGTGCTCGGCCACGAGAACGTGGGAGACGTGATCGCGATCGGAAGCGGCGTGACGAAGGTGGGCGTGGGCGCGCGCGTGACGGCGAATCCCCTGCTCTGCTGCGAGCCGCGCGGGATTGCTGCGCGCTGCGGAGCGTGCGAGTGCGGACATCACTCGCGCTGCGCGCATTTCACAGACGGTGAAATCGCGCCGGGGATGCTGATCGGCACCACGCGCGGGCTGGGGGGCAGCTGGGGCGAGGAGTTCGTGGCGCACGAGGATCAGCTGGTGCGCGTGCCCGAGCAAATGAGCGACGAGGCTGCGGTGCTCATCGAGCCCTTTGCGTGCTCCGTACATGCGCTGCGCGCGAACATGCCCGACGCGGGCGAGCACGTGCTGGTGATCGGCGCGGGATCGATCGGGCTGCTCACGATCGCGGCGCTTCGCGCGCTCGCGCCGGGCGCGCGCGTCACGGCGCTCGCGCGCTACGATGTCCAGCGGGCGCACGCGACTCGTTTGGGCGCGGCGAACGTGGTGCCCGCGCGCGGCGACTACACGATGGCGCTCGCGGACGCGGGTGGCACGCGTCTGCTGAAACCGATCATCGGGAAGCCGGTGGGCGTGGGCGGATTCGATCGCACCTTCGTCTGCATCGGCGGCGCGCGCGGAATGGACGACGCGATGCGCGTCACGCGCGCGGGCGGCACGATCGTGCTGCTCGGCAATTCCAGCACGATGAATGGGCTCGACTGGACGCCGCTCTGGCTCAAGGAGCTGACGGTGCGCGGCTCGCTGTGCTACGGCTCGCCGGTGCACGCGAGCGCCGGCCAGGGCGCGTTCGCTGAGGCGGCGGCGCTGATCGCGAGCGGCAGGGCGCCGATCGCGGAACTGCTCACGCACACCTTTGCGTTGGGCGACTATCGGAAGGCGCTCGAAGTGGCAGCGAACAAGAGCGGTGGGGAGAGCATCAAGGTGGCGTTTCGGTTTTGATCGGCGACTCGCGATCGTCGCGGGCTCACTCGATGCGCACGACCTCGCCCAGCGGCGACACGCCGTTCTCGTTGAAGCTCTCGATCGCGAAGTAGTAGTGCTGCCCGACGTTGAGCGCGCGCAGCTCCAGCGCAGAGCCCTCGTCCGCGAAGCGCTGGTACGTCTGATAGAGCTTGTCGGGCGCGATACCCCATCGAATGTTGTAGCCGACCGCGCCAGGCACGGGCGACCAGGTGATGTGGGCGTCGCGCGCATCGGGGTCTCGCGTAACGGTGAACGTCGTCGGCGTTGTGGGCAGCGGGCCAGCTCCCCTGCCGAACACGCGGATGTCGCTGATGGCGAGCGTCGCGGCGCCGACGTGGAGATGCTCGTAGCGAATCAAGCGCGCGCGCGCAGGAGAGGGCAGCTCGATGTACGCGTTGGGCCGGTCGCGCGTCTCGCGCGAGAGATCCGCAATGCGGCGCCACGAGCGGCCATCGAGCGAAATCGAGATGCGAAAGCGGGTGCAGATGGTCGAATCGCTCACGAAGCGATTCGATTTGTAATCGGCGTAGTTCACCTGTATTGCGCGAATTACTGCGGCGCGCCCCAGATCGATCGTCAGCGCCTCGCGCGGCGAATTCGACCGTGCCACCCAGATGGTGTGCGGATTCTCATCGGTGACGTTGGACGCCGGAAAGCTGTCGAGCGCCGACGTCGCGCTCGCGGACTTGCGATACGAGAGGAGCATCCAGCCGGTGAACAGCTCGTCCGGGCGCTGCCACTTTTTCGTCGGAGCCCGATGCGGGAAGTCTCCGAAACGCGTGTCGGCGAACATCGCTCCGTCACGATCGAATCCTGCCGGGTACATCACGATGCGTCGCTCGAAGTTCCAGTTCAGGCCGATCCACGTGGTGCCCGTGTTCCAGAAATTGCCGAATGCATCCTGGAACGTGTTGCCGTGGCCTGCGCCCGTGGCAAAGCCGCCCGGCCTGTACGAGACGGGATTGTACGACGCGTAGGTGAATGGTCCGAGGGGACTTTCGCCGACGTACGTGCCGTTGGCGTACACGTTGTATTCGGTCCCCGGTGCTCCGTACTGCAGATAGTAGTGCCCGTCGTGCTTGGTCATCCACGCGCCCTCGACGTACGGGTGGATGATCGTGTCGCGATGATCGCGTCCGAATCGCTCCCAGCCGTGCAGCTCGGGATGGAGCGAGAGCAGCGGCTTGGGCTCGCCCTCGTACGTGAGGCGGCGCTCCTTATCGAGCTCGATTCCGTAAATGGGATAGACGTTCGACGATCCCCAATACAGGAACCAGCGGTCGCTGTCGGGGTCATGAAAGAGTGCAGGATCCCACGGCCCCGGAGGAATCGAGTCCGCCGGCCACGGCGGCGGCGTACCGACCGGCATCGCGCGTGGAAGCGGAGGAAGCCACCGATTGAAGAACTCGAGCCTCCCCGTTTCCGGCACAGTCGAAAAGAAGATCGGGCGCTGCTCGAAGGTCGATTGCATGAGGTACATCGTGTCGCGCACCGAAAGCGCGGCCGGCGCCACGATGTCCTCCACGGGCCAGCGTGTGGGCGTAACGAAACGCCAATGAATCAGATCGCGTGATCTCCAATATCCGCCCGCGATCGTTTCGAAGAGAAAATATTCGCCGAGCTGGCGCACGATCACGGGATCGGCGCCCGAGCGATACGAAATCCCTTCGTTGAGCTGCTCGAAGTTGTACTTGTAGTCGATGTCGACCGGATTGCAGTAGGTGCGAATCCCCGAGCTCTGTGCGCGCACGATCGGGCAGGCGGCGAGCGTCGCTGCGCCGAGTGTCGCGAGCACCATGGACTTCATTGCATGCGCGGCGTCGAAGGCTCGAGCACGAGAGTGTCGCCCACCACGACGAAACGTGCCTCCTTCGTCTCTGCGGAGTTGGTGCCCGCGAACAACGTGAATCCGCCGGGCTCCACGACTCGGCGCATCTGCAGATCGTAGAACGAGAGGTCCCTGGCACCCAGCATGAAGCTCACGGTGTCCGTCGCTCCCGCGCGAAGGTGTACGCGCTGAAATCGCGCGAGCTGCCGCACCGGGCGCGCGACGCTCGCCACGTCGTCGCGCAGATACAATTGGACCACCTCGTCCGCGTCTCGAGCTCCCGTATTCGTCACGGCCACCGAGACGCCGATCGAGTCGCCGGCGCGAATGCGATCGCTCGAGAGATGGACGTCGCCGTAGCGGAACGTCGTGTAACTCAGGCCGAATCCGTACGGAAAGAGCGGAGTCTCGGGCAGATCGTTGTAGCCGCTCGTGTAACCGTCCTCGGGATTGTGTGGCCGGCCCGTATTCGTATGCGCGAGATAGATGGGCACCTGCCCCGTGGCGCGCGGAAAGGTCACCGGCAGCTTGCCCGACGGCGAGTACGCGCCGAAGAGAATGTCGGCCAGGGCGTTGCCGTGCTCCGATCCGAGATACCAGCTCTCGACGATTGCGGGGACGCTGTCCGCAATCCATGGAATGGCTAGAGGGCGGCCGTTCATGAGCACCACGACGATCGGTTTTCCGCGCGCCGCGCGCGTCACGCGCTGCGCGAGCTGCAGCTGCGCGAACGGAAGCTCCAGAAATGCCCGGCTCTCCGCCTCACCGGTGCGATCGGAGCTCTCGCCGAGCACGAGCACGACCGCGTCGGCATCTCGCGCGAGCGCTTCGGCCTCCGATATTTCATTCGTGTCCGCAGCTTCGGGTGCCGCACCCGCGGCATAGCGAACTCGCATCGCCGGGTTCGCGCGCCGAAGCCCATCGAGCACCGACACCGCTTCCCTCGCCTGGCCAACGATCGTCCACGAGCCCATCGCGCTCTTCGCGTCAGCTGCGAGCGCGCCTCTCACCGCGAGCGACTTGATGTCACGCGACAGCGGCAGCGTCGCGCGCTCGTTCTTGAGCAGCACGATGGACTCGCGCGCGGCGGCGCGCGCGGCCGCGCGCGTCGCCGCAGTGAGCGTGACTCGCGCCGCCCTCGCTTCGCTCGCACCGTGGTACGGATCCGAGAACAGGCCGAGCTCGTACTTCGCCCGCAGCACGCGCCTCGTGGCCGCATCGATCTCGCTGCGCAGCTCGGGATTGTCGCGCGCGTGCGCGGGAAGACTATCTGAATACACGCCGTCCGACATATCGACGTCGACGCCAGCGCGCATCGCGAGCTGCGCCGCTTCACCACTCGTGGCCGCGACGCCGTGCTTCACCAGCTCCATGATTCCGGTCCAGTCGCTCACCACGAGCCCCTCGAAGCCGAGTCGGCCGCGCAGCACGTCGCGCAGCATCCACACGCTCGCGTGCGGGGGCGATCCGTTCACGGCGCTGAAGGAGGGCATGACGGAGCCCACCCCGGCGTCGATTGCGGCGCGGAATGGCGGCAGATATGTGCTCCAGAAGGTGCGCTCGCTGATCTCCGCCGTCGCGTAGTCGCGCCCGCCTTCCGATGCGCCGTAGCCCGCGAAGTGCTTCGCGGTGGCGAGCATCGATGCGGAATCGCTCAGACGCGCGTCCTGAAATCCGCGCACGCGGGCGGCAGCCATCACGGAGCCCAGATACGGCTCCTCGCCCGATCCCTCCACGATTCGCCCCCATCGCGGATCGCGCGCGATGTCCACCATGGGAGCGAAGGTCCACGTGATGCCGTTCGCCGTCGCTTCGGTGGCTGCGATTCGCGCATTCGACTGCGCGAGCGCGGGATCGAAGCTCGCGGCCTCGGCGAGCGGTACCGGAAAGACCGTCCGGAAGCCATGGATGACGTCGAGGGAGAAGAGGATCGGAATTCCGTGCCGCGATTCCTCGACCGCAATGCGCTGAAGCGCGTGCGTGCGATCCGCGCCCCAGATGCCGATGATGGATCCGACCTGCCCCGATCGAATCTGCGCGGCGCTCCCAGCGGGGCGCGTGGGCCCCGTTTGGAGTCCTTCGGCCGGCGACATGGTCAGCTGTCCGAGCTCTTCCTCGAGCGTCAGCGTCGAGAGAAGCGAGTCGACGAAGCGCGTCTCGCGAGCGCCTGCAGGAGCACTGCCGACGGGCCCTCCCGGTGGACCCGGGTGCGAAGCGCTGCAGGCGGCGACGGAGAGCGCTGCGAGGGACAGCATGAGGATGCGCACGCGAGTACGCTCACCGATTGCGACGGTGGAATCAAGGCGACGTAGCGGGTGGCGACGTGCAAATCGTCCTTGACACATCCGGAGGGCATGCTTAGCATGTCTCAAGGATGTAGAATGTCTACAGCCGTAGGGTGTCTACATACCTGGAGGCACATGCCCAGGAAACAGGCCGGCTCCTCCCGCATCGAGTTGCTGCAGGGCACGCTCGACATGCTCATTCTGCAGACTCTCGCGTGGGGACCACGCTACGGCTTCGGCATCGCGCAGATGATCCGAGCCGGCTCGCGCAACGCGCTTCAGGTCGACACCGGTTCGCTGTATCCCGCGCTGCATCGTCTGGAGCGACAGGGCGCGATCGAGGCAGACTGGGGAGTGTCCGAGAACAACCAGCGCGTGCGCATCTACCGGCTGACCGCCTCGGGCCGCCGCCGGCTTGCCGCCGAGCGCTCGAAGTGGCAGCAGCTGGCGGATGCGATCGCCGGCGTGATGGCACCCCCCGCTGAGAGTGACGCATGAAACTCGCGCGACTGCTGAGACTAGGACGCGCGCGCAGCGACGCCGAGCTCGGGGAGGAGATCGACGGACATCTCAGGATGGCGATCGAAGAGCGCGTCGCGCGCGGCGAGCTGCGCGCCGATGCCGAAGCAAACGCGCGACGCGAGTTCGGAAACGTCGGGCACGTGCAGGAAGTGGCACGGGAGATGTCCGGCACCCTCTGGCTCGAGCGTCTCGCGCAGGACGTCCGCTTCGGATTCCGCATGCTGCGCCGCGCGCCGGGGTTCTCGTTCGTCGCGATCATCTGCCTCACCCTCGGCATTGGCGCGAATGCCATCGTCGGCGGGTGGATCGAAGGAATTCTCTTTCGACCATTTCCCGGGGTCGCGAATCAGAACCGGCTGGTGCACGTGGCGGGAACCGCGAAGGGCGAGCCCGGCTACACGGATCTCTCCTTTCCGGATTTCTCGGACCTGCAACGAGAGTCGACGCTCTTCGACGCGTTCATCGTGAGCAAGATCATCGGCACGACGCTCTCCGCCGGCGATCGCGCTGAACGCGCGACCGGCTTGATGGTCTCGCCGAATTACTTCGAAGCGCTGGGCGTACGACCGGTGCTCGGACGAGGTTTCGCGCCGGATGAGGGAACAGGATGGAATGCGCATCCCGTGACGGTGATCAGCTACAGGGAGTGGCAGGATCGCTTCCACGGTGATCCGGGGATCATAGGGAAAACACAGCGATACAATGGAGTGACGCACGTGATCGTGGGCGTTGCTCCCGCGGCGTTCATCGGAACCTTCGTCGGCTACTCGATGCAGTTCTACGTGCCGACATCGATGCAGGCGGCCTTCGACCCAACCGGTTACAAACTCGAGGATCGGCGCGCCCGCTGGATCGAAGGATTTGCCCTCCTGAAACCGGGCGTGACTCTCGAGCAGGCGCAGGCAGAGATCTCATCCACCGCCACGCGGCTCGCCTCTGATTATCCCGATCAGGATCGCGGGCGCGGCGTACGCCTGCTGCCACTCTGGCGAGGGACCTTCGACGGCGCGCAGAACCTCATGCCGACGCTTCGCATCGGGCTCGCCATCGCCCTGTTCGTTCTGCTCATCGCGTGCGCCAACGTCGCGAACCTGCTGCTCGTGCGCTCGTTCGTTCGCCGCCACGAGATCACCGTGCGACTCTCGCTTGGCGCCGGCCGGCTGCGCCTCATGCGCCAGCTGTTCACCGAGGCGCTGCTGCTCTCGGCAGTCGCCACCGTGTGCGCAGCGCTCCTCGCGTATTGGCTACGCAACGCGCTCACGCTGTTCTTTCCATCCCAGGGTGGCGTCGTGTACACCTTCCGCGGCGACTTCGACTGGCGCGTGTGCGTGCTGAGTGCAGTCATCGGCATCATGTCGGTGGTCGTGTTCGCCGCCGTGCCGGCGCTGCACTCCAGTCGCGCGGATCTGTCGGCCGCCCTCAAATCCGACTCGCGAAGTGCCTCGGGACAGCGCGATCGCTCTCGGCTGCGCGCCTCACTCGTCGTCTTCCAGGTTGCGCTGAGCTTCGTCCTTCTCGTCGCCGCCGGATTGGTGCTCCGCAGCCTCCAGCGCATCAGTAGCGCAAACCCCGGCTTCTCGAGGGATCGCGTGCTCACGACCTCCGTCAACCTCTTCGCCGCGGGCTACGACAGCACGCGCGCGAAGGCGTTCGATGACAGGCTTCTGCAGAGCATACGGTCGATCGGCGGGGTCGACACCTTCGCTCTCGCCCGAAGCCTTCCCTTCTCTACTCGCCCGTACGACAGCGGCCCGATCGCCGTGGACGGCTTCGTCCCCAAAGCCGACGAGCAGCCGAGCGCGAGCTACAACTCCGTCAGCCCGGGCTATTTCGCGACGATGGGCATCGAGCTCGTCTCCGGCCGCGACTTCACGAGTGGTGATGACGAAACTTCGGAGCCAGTTGCGATCGTGGGCGAAACGATGGTCGCGCAGTTCTGGCGCGGCGAAAACCCGGTAGGAAAGCGCCTGCAAATCGGAGGACGCTGGCGTCGCATCGTCGGCGTAGCGAAGAACGTCAGATTCGAATCGCTGCTCGATGCGCCGAAGCCCCTACTCTACCTTCCGCTGCGGCAGAACTTCTCGGCGCAGGGAGCCATCTTCATTCGGACGCGACAGGCGCCCGACGCGCTGAGCCGCAGTCTCGCACGCCGGATACGTGCGCTCGATCCGCGCATCGCGCCGTACGAGGTGATCACCCTGGGTGAGCAGATGCGTCGCGCGACCTCGCCCCAGCGCGTGGCGGTCACGCTGCTCGCGATGTTCGGAGTGCTCGCCATGCTCCTCGCCGGCATCGGGATGTACGGCACCATGGCCTACTCGGTCTCGCAGCGACGGCGTGAGCTCGGACTCCGTACGGCGCTCGGAGCTGCGCCTTCCATGCTGCTGCGGCTCGTGCTCTCCCAGGGACTGCGGCTGACCGCCATGGGTATCGCGCTGGGCGCGGTGGCCGCTCTCGCATCGACACGCATGATCACCTACATGTTGTACCAGGTGAGCCCACGGGATCCGCGCGCGTTCGTCGCCGCGCTCGTGGTCATGCTGCTCGCCGCGCTGCTCGCGTGTTTGGCGCCGGCGTGGCGCGCGGCTCGCACAGCTCCCGTCACCGCGCTTCGCTGACCCCTGCTTCGCTGACCCCTGTACGTCCAGTGTGCCGAAGCTATCCGAAAGGCCTGTTGCGCGCCCCCCCGCATCGCTCTCATCTTGCGACGTACCCGCCCCCGGAGACACCATGCACAGTCTTGTGATTCTGCGGCGAGCGCTCGCCGCTGCCGCCGCGTTGGCAGTCGTTCCCGCAGCATCCTTCGCCCAGACGCCGGATACCGCGGCCGTCCCAAAGGTCGGCTCGCAGGCACCCGACTTTTCCGGACCAGCGTCCACTCGCTACGGGCTGCTCAAGAATCCGCTCCATCTCTCCGATCTGCGCGGCAAGACCGTCGTCGTCGCGTTCTTCCCGCGCTCGCGCACACAGGGATGCACGGTGCAGATGGAGTCGTATCGCGATCGCTACGCCACGCTCTTTTCCGGCGGCAAGGGAATCGTGGTCGTCTCGGTGAGCACCGATGCCGACACGACGCAGCAGTCGTGGGCGCGCGACGCGAACTTCCCGATGGTGTTCGTCAGCGACTCGAGCGGCGAGATCGGCAGGAAGTACCACGTCATCGACGAGAAGAATCACTACGACACGCGCGTCGCGTTCGTGATCTCGCCGGATGGCACGATCTCCTATCGTGCGATGCCCTTCAAGGAGCTCACGGAGAACGCATACGCCGAGCTGGGCAGCGCGGTCGCGAGCGCCTCGCACGCCAAGAGCGCCGGAACCCGTTGAGGTGAGAGGTCGCGCCGCCCGACTGCATGCGCGCACGACCTCCAGGCGCGCGCCCGCCGGCACCGAGAAATCGGACCGGACGGCCGCGCACGGCCTGCTTCAGGCGGCCGAGCGTGATCTGCAGCAGGTGGTGCTCGACATTCACGACGGTCCGGTGCAGGACATTTTCAGCGCGCTGTCGCAGGTGCACCTGCTGCGCATCCGGCCGGAGCTCCAGGCCGGTGAGGCATCGATCGGGCTGCGTCGCGTTGCCGCGGCCCTCGAGCGCGCACTCGGCGAGATTCGAAGCTTCATCGGCGCCTTCCGGCCGCCGGAGTTCGAGCGGCGCCCCGTGGGAGCGATCATCGAGGGGCTGATCGTGCAGCACGAGTCGATCACGGGGAACACGGTCGATCTCGAGCTCGCGGACGATCTCCCGGAAGTGTCGGTGTCGCTCAAGATCGCGATCTATCGAATTCTGCAGGAGGCGCTTGCGAATGCCACGCGGCACGCGCAGTCGACCGAACAATTCGTGCGAATGGTGGTAGAAGAGAATGAGCTCGTGCTCGAAGTCCGTGACGATGGGCACGGCTTCGACGTCGCCGGCGTTCTCGAGAGCGAGAACGACGTGGGCGTGACGGGCGGGCACTTCGGATTGCGCGGAATGCGCGACCGGGTGGCGATCATGAACGGATCGCTCGAGATCGACTCCGGAGCGGACGGCACGATCGTCGAAGTTCGATTCCCCATCCAGTGACGAAGGTGTGTCGGTGAAAATGCCATCGGTAGTGCAATGATACGCGTGATGCTGGTCGATGATCATCCGCTCGTGCTCGAGGGGCTGCGTGCGATGATGGACGCGGAGCGCGACATCCAGGTGATCGCGACGACCACCGAGGGCGAGCGCGTTCCGGAGCTCGTGCGACTGCACCGTCCGGACGTGGTCGTACTCGATCTCGAGCTCGGCACCACGAACGGCTACGAGGTGCTCAAGAAGCTGCGCGCGGACCAGACGCAGATCCGTGTGCTCGTGCTCACCGCGTATGGCGACGGTGAGTCGATGCGCGCGGCACTCGAGCATCAGGCGGACGGGATCGCGCTCAAGACAGACGCGCCCGCGCGCACGGTGGATGCGCTGCGCGCGGTGCATTCAGGTGTGCTCGTGTTCCCGCAGGCGGCCAAGCGATGGATGCGGAAAACGAACGAGCGCGCGATCACGGGTCCTGGCTCGCTGAGCGATCGCGAGCGCGAGGTGTGGGCGCTGCTCGCGGCCGGCCTGTCGAACGGTGTGATCGCGGCGCAACTCGGCGTCAGCGCGAGCACCGTCAAGTTTCACACGCAGAATCTCTTTCAGAAGCTCGGCGTGAACAACCGCACCGCTGCGGCCGTCGAATACGAAAAGCAGATTCCGGCGGCGGCGCGGGCGCGGGAGAAGCTGGTGTAGTTGGCGGAGCGCTTGCCTCACCCCTTCGCCGGCGTGATGTCTACCGCTATCCCGCGCCACTTCTGCTGATTGAAGCGCCACACGCTGAGAATGCAGCGAGTGGCGTGGCCGAGGAGGATCGCGAGCCAGATGTGGATCGGCTGCAGGGTGCCCATGGAGCGGATCGTGAAGCAGATGCCGAGTGGGATGATCACCTGCGACACGATGGAGATGTAGAGTGGGCTCTTCGTGTCGCCCGTGCCCTGGAGCGCTCCCGTGTAGGTGAGCGCCACGGAGATGAACAGCCCCGAGAAGCTGAGCACGCGCAGCAGCTCCGTGCCGAGCTCGATCACCGCCGGCTCGTGCAGGCCGAAGATCGCGAGGAGCTGGCGCGGAAAGAAGAAGAAGAGCAGCCCGATGAACGCGGCGGCTGCCACGCCAATGCGCGCGGCGAAGTGCACCGCCTTGACGGCGCGCTCCGGATTGCCGGCGCCGAGATTCTGGCCGGACATCGCGGAGGCTGCGCCCATGAGCCCCATCGACGTCCACGTGATGAGCGAGAAGAGCTCCGAGTACGAAACGGTGAACACCGCCTGGGCGACCGCACTCTGCGCGAGCGAGCCGATGAACGAGAGCATCAGCACGCCGCCCACGTTCATCGCGATCCCCTGAATGCCGGTGGGGAGTCCGAATCTGAAGAGCGAACGGATGATGGTGAAGTCGGGACCCCAGCCGACCCCGCGCGGGAACGACACTACCCAGCCGCCCTTCCAGAGCTTGATGAGCGAATACGTCGCGATGACTCCGGTCGCCGTCACCGTTCCCATCGCGGCACCCGCCGTTCCGAACGCCGGGATCGGGCCGAGGCCGCGGATCAGGATGACGTTGAGGATGATGTTGAGCACCGTCATCGTGACGCCGAGGATCATCGGCGTGCGTGCGTCGCCGGCCGAGCGGAGCGCGCCGCTCAGCATGAAGTAGACGAGCATCCCCGTGCTGAACATGAACATGATCCGCAGGAACGGCAGCGCCTGCACTTTCACTTCGGGCGCGGCGTTCACGAGGTCGAGCAGCGTCGGCGCGAGGAAGAGGCCCACGGGGGCCATCACGAAGATGGACAACCCGATGGCGGTGACAAACGCCTGGTATACCGTGCGATTCACCTTGTCCTCTTCGCCTGCGCCGGCAAAGCGCGAGACGAGCACGCTCATCCCTGTGAAGAGCGACGAGATGAAGACGATGACCATGATGAAGATCTGGTACGAGACACCGATGGCCGCGTTCGCGGTGAAGCCGATCAGATGCCCGACCATGATGTGATCGACGATCCCCTGCAGCCCGCCGATGATGTTCGTGAGCATCGTCGGCCACGCGAGCTTCCACACGGCCCGCCCGAGAGGCCCTTCGATGAGCGACCGGTCGAAGGGCTTCCGCGCGATCGGGGTGTGTGGCGGCAGCGTGTCCGGTGCCGCGACGCCAGAGGTGGGTGTCGCGACGTCCGTCACCGGGGGGTACCGCGCTTCGCTCGACTGATCAAGACCGGGTGTGCTCCAGGCGCCGTTGCACGCGGCGGCACGTATGAGAAGGCGAGGAACAAGATCGATCCATGACATTCAGAACGCCAGCGTGTCAATGCCACTGGCAGCATTCCTGCGATGTCGTGCTGCAAGCGATCACAAGAAGCCGAGGATGCAATCGCGAATGCTCGGACCCGGGTATAGCTGCGATATTTCGAACGCGCTTGCAGCGCGTGCCCTGCTGCGCTCCTACCGTGGCTGGCGCGAGCCGATCGAAGGCGGAACGAGCGAATGAGCGAGCTCCACGGCATCGTCTTTCTACTCGATTGCGACAACACGCTGCTCGACAACGATCAGGTGCAGGAGGATCTACGCGATCATCTCGAGCGCGAGTTCGGGCCCGCGTGCCGTGACCGGTACTGGGCCATCTTCGAGGAGCGCCGCGCCGAGCTGGGCTATGCCGACTATCTCGGCGCGCTCCAGGTTTACCGTGTGCGCCACGAGCGGGACACGCGATTGCTGTCGATGTCCTCCTTTCTCGTGGACTATCCGTTCGCAGACCGGCTGTATCCAGGCGCTCTCGAAGTGATTCGCCATTTGCGCCGGATGGGACTCACTGTGATTCTCTCCGACGGAGATGTGGTGTTTCAGCCGCGGAAGGTGGAGCGTTCGGGACTGTGGGACGCGGTGGAGGGTCGCGTGCTGATTTATATTCACAAGGAGCGCATGCTCGACGCAGTAGCGGAGGCATATCAGGCTCGACACTACGTGATGATCGATGACAAGCTGCGCGTGCTGGCAACGATGAAGAACGAATGGCGCGATCGTCTGACCACCGTGTTCCCTCGGCAGGGGAACTATGCACGCGACCCGCGGCTTCTGGCTGCATACCCGCGCCCCGATCGCTCGGTGGACCGAATCAGCGACCTCATCATGTACGAGCGATCGGCGTTCCTCGGTGGGGACACGGTCGAAAGATTGCATGAGGAGCTGCAGTAACCGCGAGGCGAGCGCTGCATGATCGGTCAGCGACTCGGGCTCGAAGTCGCACGACAGCGCCGCGTTGGGCGAGAACCGGTGGAGCAAATTGCGATTTTTCGGGCGATGCCGACCATGACATTGATACGTCCTGCGGACACGACCGAGACCGGCGAGGCGCCGGTGGGCGCGACGACGCTCAGCGGTCTCGCCCGCGCTCGTCGGAGTACGCCGTGAGCGTGATGACGATGATGTCGCCGCTGTTGCAGGGCGTGGAGCTCACGCCGGGGCAGCTCGCCGAGCTTCGCGCGATCGACGCGCTCTATTATTCCCATCTGGCCCGCGACTCCGGAGCAGCGAGCCCCTCGCCACTCGCGCTCGACGATCTCGTGCTCTCGCGCGTGCGTGACATGCTGCAGGGCGAACAGCGGGCGCAGTTCGACCGGAATCGCGCAGCGAGCCACTCCGACGAAGTGCGCGACGGCGCTCGCAGCGAGCGATACCGCTAGGTGGAGGAGACTGCACCGGGCCAGGTGCGTGAGCTGTATGGAGACACCAGGCTCACGCAGCACGCACGAGAGCTGGCCCATCGGCAGGATCTCGCCGGAACAGGCATCGGCGCCACGCGTGAGACTCGACACGGCTTGCTTCTGTCGAGGCTCGCCGAAACGGAGCGCGTGCTGGCGGAAGCGCGCGAGGTGCTGCTCGACGCGGGCGTGCGCGGAATCGACGTTCCTCCGGCGGGCGCGTGGCTGCTGGATGCGTACTATCTCGTCGTCGAGCACGGGCGCGAGATCCGCGCGAACATGCCACGGGGATACTACCAGCAACTGCCCAAGCTCGACTCGGGGCCCTACCGCGGCTTTCCGCGAATCTACGCCATTGCGCTCGAGCTCATCGCACACACGGAGGGCCAGCTCGATCGGGAGAACATCGAGCTCATGATACGCGAGTACCAGACCGTCGAGCCATTGACGCTCGGCGAGCTCTGGGCGTGGCCCGTGATGCTCCGCATTGGGTTGCTGGAAAGCGTGCGCCGCATGGCACTCCGCACGACGCGTGATGTCGCGGACGCCGGACGGGCCGACGAACAGGTGCAGCGATTTCGATCCGTGCCGGGCGGCGATGACGAGCTGAGGAGAGCACTCTCGGAGTTCGTCGCGCATCCGCCCGAGATGACGGCCGCGTTTCTGACGCGCTTCTTCCAGCAGATCCGCGTGGCGCGCGCGGACTTCACGGCGCTGCTCTGGGTGGAGCAGTGGATCGCGGAGGACGCGATGAGCGTCGAGGAGGCAGTCCAGCGTTCCACGCGCCGGCAGTCGCTCACGCAGCTCGTGATGGCGAACAGCATCACGAGCCTCCGCACCGTGGCGACTTTCTCGTGGCCGGATTTCGTCGAGGACATGAGCGTGACGGATGCGGTGCTGCGGGAGGATCCCGCTCGCTGCTATCCCGCGATGGACTTCGATTCGCGCGATCGCTACCGCCATGCGGTCGAGACGCTGGCGAAACGCGTGAAGACGTCGGAGCCACTGGTCGCTCGCGCTGCGGTCGTTCTCGCAGCAGCGGCAGACTCGGCGCAGGAAGCGGACGCGCGTACCACTTCTGATGAGCGCGAACGCAGTGCGCACGTCGGATACTATCTCGTTGGCCGGGGAAGAGACGCGCTCGAACGTGCGTTGCGCTACCGGCCGGCGGTCACCACGCGCATCGGACGTTTTGCGAAACGGCACGCCGCGCCGTTCTACTTCGGCGCGCTCGCGATGGCGACGATGGGCGTGCTCGCTGCAGCGCTCGCGCCGCTGCCCAGCGCGGCGCCCTGGGGCATGTGGGTGCTCGCCGCTCTCCTCGCCTCCGTGCCGGCGAGCGAGATCGGCATCGCACTCGTCAATCAGCTCACGACCCTTTTCGTCTCTCCGGCCCGCCTGTCACGCCTGGACTATTCGAGGAATGGCGTGCCCGCATCGCGCCGAACTATCGTGGTCGTGCCGCTCCTGCTCGATTCGCCGGCCGCCACGCAGGACGCGCTCGACCATCTCGAGACACAGTTTCTCGCGAATCGCGACGACGAAATTCGCTTCGCACTCCTCGCCGATTTCGTCGACGCTGCGTCCGAGTCGCTGCCCACCGACGCCGCGATCGTGGAAGCGGCGACGACCGGCGTGCGCGCGCTCAACAACGAGTACGCCGGCGCATCGCCATTCTTTCTCTTTCATCGTCCGCGGCGGAAAAACGAGCGTGAGGGCGTGTGGATGGGATGGGAGCGGAAGCGTGGGAAGCTCGAGGAGTTCAACGCGTACATAGCGGGCCGGGACCGAAATGCGTTCTCGCACATCGAGGGCGACACGTCATGGCTGTCGGGTGTGCGATACGTGATCACGCTCGACGCGGATACGCTGCTTCCGCGGGGCGCAGCCGCAGCGCTCATCGGCACGCTCGCGCACCCGCTGAATCGTCCCATCTTCCGCGACGGCGGCGCACGAGTGGTCGAGGGCTACGGCATCCTGCAGCCGCGGGTGAGCGTGACGCTCGAGAGTGCAAACCGCTCGCGCTTCGCGGCGATTTTCGCCGCTCATCCCGGCGTCGATCCATACACCACGGCCGTGTCCGATGTCTATCAGGACCTCTTCGGCGAGGGCTCCTATACCGGGAAGGGTATCTACGACATCGCGACGTTCGAGCGCGCGACGGCCGGCCGCTTTCCGGAGAACGCACTGCTCAGCCACGATCTGATCGAGGGCGCGGTCGCTCGTGCCGGGCTCGTGACGGACATCGAGATCTTCGACGAGTATCCGTCGCGCTACCTCACCGCCGCGCAGCGGCAGCAACGGTGGACACGCGGCGACTGGCAGCTGCTGCCGTTCATCTTCGCGCGGGGCTCCGGCGCGCATGCGATCTCCGCGCTCTCGCGATGGAAGATGCTCGACAACCTGCGGCGGAGCCTGGTGCCGATCGCGATGCTCGCGTGGCTGGCTGCCGGATGGGTCGTGCTGCCCGGTTCGCCGGTGACGTGGACGATCGTGGCACTCATTGTATACACGTTGCGCTGGCAGCTCGCCCCGCTGCTGGCGCTAATGCGACCGCCGCGCACGCAGTCGTGGCGCCCGTACTATGCCGCATGGCGGCGGGACACCGAAGGCTCCGTGGAACAGGCGGCGCTTGCCGTCGTTTTTCTCCCGCATCAGGCCGTCATTGCGGTGAGCGCCATCGCCCGTGCACTCGGGCGCACGTTCATCACGCATCGGCACATGCTCGAATGGACGACATCGTCGCATGTCGAGCGGCTCGCGGCCCGACAGGGGCCTTCGACGTGGCGAGAGATGTCGCTCGCGGTCGGGATCGGGCTCGCACTCGCCGCCTGGGGCGCGACGGCGGCGCCGCTCTACCTCCTGATTCCACTCGTGTTCTGCTGGGCCGCGGCGCCCCTTGTCGCGCTTCGCATCAGCGCGCCGACGGTGCGTACGAATCTCGCGCTCACACCCGCGCAGCGCGCCGCCATCCTGCGCTATGGAGAGCGACACTGGCGGTACTTCGACCATTTCGTCGGCGAGTCGACCCGCTGGCTCGCACCCGACAACTTTCAGGAGACCCCATCGGGGATCGTCGCCGACCGCACGTCTCCGACGAACATGGGGCTGCAGTTGCTCTCCATCGTTTCAGCGTTCGATCTCGGGATCCTGCCGCGACGCGACATGATCGAGCGTCTCGAGCGCGCGCTCGACACCATGACATCGATGCGCCGGCTGCGCGGCCACTTCTACAACTGGTATCGACTCTCCGACCTGGGCGTGCTCGAGCCACCGTACATCTCCACCGTGGACTCGGGCAACCTCGCGGGCCATCTGATCGCGACGGCGGCTGCGTGTCGCGAGATCGCGGCCAGCGCGCATGACCAGCCGGCGGATGCCGCGAAGCTCGGGACGCTCGCCGAATGTGCGCGCACAATGGCGCTCGAGATGGATTTCACCCTGCTCTTCGATGACGCGCGGAAGCTCTTCGCCATCGGATTCGACGTGCGCGGAAACCGGCTCGATGCATCCTCCTACGACCTTCTGGCGTCGGAGGCGCGTCTCGCGAGCTTCATCGCGATCGCCAAGGGAGAAGCGCCTACGGAGCACTGGTTTCGCCTGGGACGCTCGCTCACCTCCCACGCGGGCGCGAACGCGCTCGTGTCGTGGAGCGGAAGCATGTTCGAGTACCTGATGCCCGTCCTCGTGATGCCGTCGAGTCCGTATTCGCTGCTCGACCAAACGCATCGTGCTGCGGTGAAGCGACACATCGCCTACGGCCACGCGCGCCGCGTGCCGTGGGGCATTTCGGAGTCGGCGTACAACGTGCGCGACCGTCACGACACCTATCAGTATCGAGCGTTCGGCGTTCCCGATCTGGCGCTCAAGCGCGGTCTCGCGAACGACCTCGTCGTTGCTCCGTACGCGACGGTCCTCGCGCTGCCCCTCGAGCCTGGCGAAGCCTTGCTCAATCTCGCGAGACTCGAACGTGAGGGCGCTCTCGGCGAATACGGCTTCTACGATGCGATGGACTATTCGCACCCCGGCCCCGACGGCATCCGCGCCATCGTCCGCACATCGATGGCGCACCATGTAGGCATGAGTCTCGTTGCCATCGATAATGCCCTGCACGTGGTAGAAGGCGACGGCATCTGGCAACGCCGCTTCATGGCGGATCCGATGTGCAGAGCTGCGCGGCTCCTGCTGGATGAGCGCGTGCCGAATCGCTACGTCGTGCGCACGTCACAGCCGGACGCTCCGGAGGTGTCGCCCGCGAGCGTGCCGCGCGAGCAGAACGTGGTGCGCGAGTTCGACTCCGCGAACACCGCCGAACCGCGCGTCGGCCTGCTCGGCGACTTGCCGTACTGCGTGCTCGTGACGAACGCCGGAAGCGGCTACAGCCGTTCGAATGGCATCGCGGTGACGCGGTGGCGTGCGGATGCGACGCGGGACGAGACCGGCCAGTGGATCTACGTGAAGGATCTGAGCACCCGCCGCGTCTGGTCGGCCGCGCATCAGCCCACCGGAATCACGCCCGACAGCTATCGCGTCACCTTTGCGACCGACCGTGTCATTTTTCGCCGGCGGGATGGCGACATCGAGACGCGCACGGACATCATCGTCGTGCCGCGCGACCGCGCCGAGATGCGGGTCGTGGACGTGACGAATCGCTCCCGGCAGGCGCGTGTGATCGAGCTCACGAGCTACGGCGAGGTGGTGCTGACCGACCCCGATGCCGACCGCGCCCATCCGGCATTCCAGAATCTGTTCGTGCAGACGGAATGGCTTCCGGACGGCATCGTGCTCGCCAGCCGGCGACCGCGTGCGGCGAGCGAGCAGCCGCTGTGGTGCGCACACATCGTCGCGACCGGACCGGAATGCGTGGACGCCGTGACGTGCGAGACGGACCGCGCGCGCTTCATCGGACGCGGCCGATCCGTGCGCGCCCCGCGTGCGCTCGATGACGATGTGATGCTTTCGGGATCGGTCGGCGCGGTGCTCGATCCCGTCATGGCGCTACGGGTTCGCCTGCGACTCGGCCCGGGACGCTCGGGTCGCGTCGCGTTTACGACGCTCGTGGCCGATAGCCGGGACGAGGCGCGCAACGTCGCGGACCGCTACTGCGATCTTCGCGCCGCCGACCGCGCGCTCTCGATCTCGTGGACCGCGGCGCAGGTGGAGCTTCGCAGCCTCGATGTTCCGCCCACAGATGCGGCGCTATACCAGGTGCTCGCGGGCGCGCTCATTTATCCGAACGAGGAGCTACGCGCGTCTGCGAAGGCGCGCGCTGAAAATCGGCGAGGGCAGCGCGCGCTCTGGGGGCAGGGCATCTCGGGCGACTGGCCCCTGGTGCTGGCCACGATCTCCGACGAGGTGGGACTGCCTAGCGTGCGACAGTTGCTCGTTGCGCACAAATATTGGCGCATGAAGGGCGTCACGGCCGATCTCGCGATCATCATCGACAAGGCTCCATCGTACGCGCAGGATCTGCACGATCGCATCGTATCGACCGTGCGCTCCTCGAGCGAGGGCGGCGTCATCGACCGGCCCGGCGGCGTGTTCGTTCGCCGGGCCGACGCGATGCCCGACGAGGACTTGGCGCTGCTGTACGCCACGGCCCGCGTGACCGTGGTCTGCGATGGCGTTGGGCTGGGCAACATCGTCGACCGCGCCGCCTTCGGCGTTCCGCTCGCCCCCGTGGAGGAATGGAGCCTGCTGGAGCGCGTACGCCGCGGCGCGCGTCTCGCAACCGAGGACTCGAAGCCCGCGAGCAGCGATGCCAAGCCGCCGGCGCCGAAAATCGAGCCGCCGCCCGCACCGGCGAGCTATGCGAACGGGATAGGCCGCGTCAGCGAGGATGGCGGATACGAGATGCAGATTGCGGGCGCTCGTCTGCCGCCGGCGCCATGGTCGAACATCATTGCAAACCCGAACGCCGGTTTCTGCATCACCGAACGTGGAAGCGGTTTCGCATGGGCTGAGAACAGCTATTTCTTTCGTCTCACCCCGTGGCACAACGATCCGGTGAGCGATCCGTCCGGCGAGCTGCTGTATCTGCGCGACGACACGAGCGGATACGTGTGGAGCCCGACACCCGCGCCGTCGCCGGCGACCAACGCCCCCATCTCGGGCGGCGACGCGCCGCCACCGTACGTCGTGCGACACGCAGCCGGCCGCACCACCTTCACGCACGAGCGCTACAAAATCGCGAGCGAGCTGTCGCTCGGCGTACCGGAAGCCGATCCAGTGAAGATCGCGATCCTGAAGCTCACGAATCAGGACAGCGCGAGTCGGCGGATCACGCTCACGAGCTACGTGGAGCTCACACTTGGCGCGCAGCGCGAGCACACGCGGCATCAGTTGCACACGTGGCGCGACGAACAGACGGGCGCGGTGTTCGCCGAAAATTACTTTACGGACGATTTTGCGTCGCGCGTCGCGTTCTCGTGGGTGAGCCCGCCCATCGCGGGATTCACGGCGAGTCGCGAGGAGTTCGTCGGCCGCAATGGAGATCTGGTGTCCCCGGCGGGACTGACCGCGAGCACGTTGTCGGGCACGACTGGCGCGGGGTTCGACCCCTGCGCGGTTCTTCGGTCGGCGCTGACGATCGCGCCGGGCGAGACCCGCGAAGTTGTCATCCTGCTCGGCGCAGCAAAGAGCCAGGACGAAGCGCGCGCGATCATCGGGCGCCATGCGGATGTCGCAGATGCCCGGGCGGCGGTGGATTCGGCGGTCCGTGGCTGGGAGGCGCGGCTGACGACGATCACCGCACGCACGCCATCGCCCGACTTCGACGCGATGGTGAATCGATGGTCTCTCTATCAGGCGCTCTCGTGCCGCATGTGGGCGCGCTCGGCGTTCTATCAGTCGAGCGGTGCCTACGGATTTCGCGATCAGCTGCAGGACTGCATGGCATTCGTGTACGCCGAGCCGGCGATCGCCCGCGCGCACCTCGTGCGATGCGCAGGGCGGCAGTTCGTCGAAGGAGACGTGCAGCACTGGTGGCATGAGCCCGGCGGACGCGGCGTGCGCACTCGAATCTCCGATGACCTCGTGTGGCTGCCCTTCGTGGCCGATCACTTCGCGACGGTCACGGGCGACGTTTCAGTGTGGGACGAGCGCGCTCCGTTCCTGGAACAGCCGCCGCTGGCGCCGGGCGAGCAGGAAGCATACGAAGAACCGCACGTGAGCGCGGCGACCGCCACGCTGTACGAACATTGCGTGCTCGCGCTCGACCGCGCGTGCACCATCGGGTCGCACGGGCTGCCATTGATGGGATGCGGAGATTGGAACGACGGCATGAATCGCGTCGGCATCGAGGGAAAAGGCGAGAGTGTGTGGCTCGCCTGGTTCCTCGCTGCAACGCTGCGACGGTTCGCCGAGCATGCGGCCGCTCGCCAGGACGTGGACGTGGCCGACCGGTGCCGGCGGCGCGCCGACGCATACGCCGGCGCGATCGAGAAGACGGCGTGGGATGGCGCCTGGTATCGCCGTGCCTATTTCGATGACGGCGCGCCGCTCGGCTCCGCGCAGAGCGACGAGTGTCAGATCGACTCCATTGCGCAGAGCTGGGCCACGCTATCGGGCGCTGGCCAGCCGGAACGCGGTCGCAAGGCGATGGAATCAGTGGGTGAGAAGCTCGTGCGAGAAGATGCGCGGCTCATCATGCTGCTGACGCCGTCCTTCGATCACACCGCACACGATCCCGGGTACATCAAGGGGTATGTCCCGGGTGTGCGCGAGAACGGCGCGCAATACACGCACGCAGCCGTTTGGGCGATGCTCGCGACCGCGCGTCTTGGCGATGGCGAACGCGCCTCGCATTTGCTGGAGATGCTCAATCCGTTCACGCACGCCTCGACCGAGGCCGGCGTTGCAACCTATAAGGTCGAGCCGTACGTCGTGTGCGCGGACGTGTACACCGCGCCGCATCAGGTCGGTCGCGGCGGGTGGACGTGGTACACCGGGTCGGCAAGCTGGATGTACCGCGCGGCGCTCGAAGCCGTGCTCGGATTCACGAAGCGTGGGAACTGTCTCCGTATCGAACCGTGCGTGCCGCCCGCATGGCGCGAGTTCGCCATGGACTACCGGCACGGGTCGAGCACGTACGCGATTGTCGTGCGCAATCCGGACGGCGTGTCGACCGGGGTGGCTCGTGTCGAGGTTGATGATCGTGAAGCGGTCGATGGCGTCGTGCAGCTCGCCGACGATGGAAGCCGCCATGAGGTCGTCGTCACGATGGGGGCTCACGCCCCCGCTTGACGATCCGTCCAGCGCTCGCACATGCGGGCGAGCGATCGTGATGCTCGTGCGCGGGCGTGGTGCCTACCCCGTCGTTCCGAACCCCGCCGCGATGCAGTTGATCGACAAGAGCAGTGCCGCCAGGTCGTCGTCGCGCTGCGCGTCCGCGCTCGCCTTTCCCCGCACTCGGCGCAGCAGCTCGATCTGCTCGTAATGCGCACGCTCCAGCATTCCCAGGCGCCGAGCCATGCGCCGCTTGAACTGCGGGAAACGCTCGGCCAGCGCGCTCTCGCCCGTGAGATACAGCACCGCCTTCACCGTGCGATCATACTCCGTCTCGATGAGCGACAGAACGCCCGCACGTGCGAGCTCGTTCGGAACCAGGCTCGCATACGCGCGCACGAGCGAGAGATCAACCTGCGCGAGCGTCTTCTCCACCTCATCGATGATCAGGCGAAAGATCGGCGTCTCCGCGAACATCCGGCGGAGCATCGCCTCGCCGCGCGCGCCGCGCACGCTCAGGAACGCACGCAGCGCGCTCCCCACGCCGTACCACCCGGGCACGAGATGCCGGTTCTGCGTCCACGCGAACACCCACGGGATCGCGCGCAAATCCGCGAGCGAGCGCGTGCCGCCGCGGCGCGCGGGACGCGAGCCGATGTTCAACAGTTGCAGCTCCTCCAGCGGTGTTGCCGCCGTGTAGTACTCGATGAGTCCCGGGTGCTGGATCAGGCCGCGATACGCCGCGAACGCAGCGCCGCTCAGCGCCTCCATCGCCTCCTCCAGTCCCGGCACCGGCACCACCTCATCGCTCGGCAGCGAGTACTCCAGCACGCTCGACGCCAGCAGCTCGAGCTGGTAGAGCGCCGCATCGGGATAGCCGAACTTGAACGACACGACCTCCCCCTGCTCCGTCGTGCGCATGCGTCCGCGGATCGTGCCCGGCGGCTGCGCGGCGATCGCGCGATGCGTCGGCGCGCCGCCACGGCTCACCGAGCCGCCGCGCCCATGGAAGAACGAGAGCTCCACCCCGCTCTCCGCCGCCGCGCGCGTGAGCTTCTTCTGCGCCTGGTACAGCTCCCAGTTCGACGTGAGAAATCCGCCATCCTTGTTCGAATCCGAATAGCCGATCATCACCTCCTGCACCCCGCCCTGCGCGCGAACGCTCCGCTTCACCACCGGCACCGCGAACAGCTCGCGCATGATCGCCGGCGCGCGCCTGAGATCCTCGATCGTCTCGAACAGCGGCACGACGGGAATGGTGCAGCTCTCCACGCCGGCCGCATCGTGAAAGAGCCCGCCCTCCTTCGCCAGCAGATACACGTTCAGCACATCCGCAGCCGATTGCGTGTTGCTGATGATGACGCTCCCGAACGCCTTCCGATCGATGCTCGCGCGAAGCTCGCGCACGAGCGTGAACATCCCCGCCGTCTCCGTCGCCGCCGGCGACGTCACACCGGGATCGCTCTCGCGCCGCGGTCTGGTGAGCGCGTCGCGCAGCCACTGTGCGCCCTCCTCGCCGCCGCGCGCCTTGCGCAGCTCGTCCACCGCCGCGTTGTACAATCCCGATCCCTGGCGGAGATCGAGGCGCACGGACGAGAACCGGAAAGCCTCCACCTCGCGCCTCACCGGCACCACCGTCGCCCGCGCGATCCCCGCGCAATCCGCCTCGATCAGCGCCTTCTCGAGCGTCTTGAGATCCGCGATGAGATCGTCTGCCGTCGCATACGGCGGCGACGTGAGCCCCTCGCCGCCGCGCTTGCGCTGGCTCTCGCTCACCGTCGCGGCGAGTCTGCGCTGGACGACACTCAGCCATTGCCGGCACAGCTCGCCCGGATTGCGCGCCGCGAGCCGCTCGCCGTCGTTGCTCGCCTCGAGCGCGCGCTCGAGCGCAGTCTTGAACGCCGGTGAGAAATTCGACGAACGCTCGGAGATGCTCAGCGCCCGCGACATCTCCGCCACGCGGCGCTGATAGCGATGCAGCGACTTCGCGCGATACTCCTGCAACGCCGCGCGCGTGACCTCGTTCGTCACGTTCGGATTGCCATCGCGGTCCCCGCCCACCCACGAGCCGAACTCGATGAAGCTCGGCAGATCGAAGTGCTCGCCGGGATACTGCTCCGCCAGCGCGAGCGCGAGCGAGTCGTGCAGCTGCCACACGAGCCCGAACAGCGTCGTGTCGAAGAAGTGGAGCGCCCACGCAACCTCCTGCGCGACCGTCGGCTTCTCGAGCTTGAGCTCACCCGTCATCCACAGCAGGTCGAGCTCCGTTCGCAAGTCCTCCGCGAGCATTGCGCGCTCGCGATGCGTGACGAGCGGGCTGTCCAGCCTGACGAGCAGTGTGTAGATCCCGCGCAGCTTCTCGAGCACGGTCACCCGCTTCGCCTCGGTGGGGTGCGCCGTGATCGTCGGCACCACGCGGAACGTGCGCAAGAGCTCGCGCACCGTGTCCGCCGGAACACCGAGCTGCTTCCACTCCGCAATTACCTTCGAGAACGTTCCCGCGAGCGACTCGAAGCCGCGCTCGCGCTCCACCCGCTGCCGCGCCGCCATCGCGTCGTGCAGCTCGGCGATCGGCAGAATCTGCGAGAGCAAGCCGACGGTCTGCAGCGAGCGCGCGATCGAATCGCTCGAGCTGTCGTCGCCAAGCTGGCCGCCGTCGAGCGCCGCCGCGGACTCCGGTGCCCGCAGCATCACCACCTGGCGGAGCATGTCCACGAGCAGCCGCTCCGCTCCGGACTCGGGAGTCGGCAGCTCCATCGCCGTGGCCCCGACCGGGACCGCCGGCGGGGCGCGGAAATGCGCGCGGGTTGCCACGGCCATCAGGCGACGCGATCGCGCGGCGCCGTGCCTCCGAAGAACGCTTCGAGATTGTCGATCGCGCGCATCCCCATCGCCACGCGAGTCTCCAGCGTCGCGCTCCCGAGATGCGGGAGCAGCACGACGTTCTCCATGCTCGTGAGCTCGGCCGGCACCGTCGGCTCCTTCTCGAACACGTCGAGTCCCGCGCCGCTGATCGTCCCCGCCCGGAGCGCCGCGATCAGATCGCCCTCGTTCACGACATCGCCCCGCGCGGTGTTGATCAGGATCGAGCCCTTCCGCATCTGCGCGAATCGGGAGGCGTTCATCAGGTGCTTCGTCTCCGGCGTAGCGGGACAGTGGAGCGAGACGAAGTCGCTCTCGCGCAGCACGGCCTCGATGCTCTCCTTGCGCTCGGCGCCGAGCGCCGCCGTTTCCGCCTCGCTCAGCGGATACGGATCGTGATAGATTATCCGCATGCCGAATCCGAGATGGGCGCGGCGCGCGACCGCGCGGCCGATGCGTCCGATGCCGATGAGGCCGAGCGTCTTGCCATGCACCTGGGTCGCGAGCATGTGCGTGGGCCGCCACCCGGTCCATCGTCCGCTGCGAAGCTCCCGCTCGCCTTCGCCAACGCGGCGCGCCGTAGCGAGCATCAACGTGAGCGCGAGGTCCGCAGTGTCCTCCGTGAGCACATCGGGAGTGTTCGTGACCACCACTCCATTCTCCTTCGCCGCTTCGACATCGATGTTGTTGTAGCCGACGCCGTAGTTCGCGACGATCTTCGTCCTGCGCCCCGGCATCGCGAGCAGCTCGGCCGTGACCTTGTCGGCCACGCACGGCAGCAGCCCATCCGCCTCGCGCATAGCGCGCGCGAGCCCCGTTGCTCCGAGCGGCGTGTCGCTCGCATTGAGCTCCACGTCGAACAGACCGCGCGCGCGCTCCTCGGCTTCAGCCGGAATTTTGCGCGTGATGACGACCTTTGGCTTTGCCATCAGGCGAGCACGGGACGTCGTGCCGGCTTCGAGAGTGCCTGCTGCATCGCCTTGCCAAGCTCCGCGGGGCTCGCGGCCACCGTGAGCCCGGAGTTACGCATGATCTCCGCCTTCTCGAGGGCGCTGTCGCCGAACGCCGAGATGATCGCGCCGGCGTGCCCCATGCGCCGCCCCCGCGGCGCGGACAATCCCGCGACGTAGCCCACGATGGGTTTCGACATGTTGTCCCGCGCCCACAGCGACGCCTCGGCCTCCTGCGGTCCGCCGATCTCGCCGATCATCATCACCGCGTCCGTTTCATCATCCTGCTCGAACCGCTGCAGCATGTCGACGAACGAGCTGCCGTTGATCGGATCGCCGCCAATGCCCACGCTCGAGCTCACGCCGATGCCGAGCGCCTGCATCTGCGACGCGGCCTCGTAGCCGAGCGTGCCCGAGCGCGAGACGATGCCCACGCGGCCCTTGCGATAGATGCTCCCCGGCATGATCCCGATCATCGCCTTGCCCGGAGAGATCACGCCCGCGCAGTTGGGGCCGATGAGCGTGGGCCTCGTCTCGCGCGGGTAGCGGAGCATGTAGCGCTTGACCCGCATCATGTCCTGCGCCGGAATGCCGTCGGTGATGCAGACGATCAGCTCCATCCCCGCGTCCGCCGCCTCCATGATCGCGTCCGCGCAGAACGGCGCGGGAACGAAGATGCCGCTCGCGGTTGCGCCGGTGGCCTTCACTGCTTCCTTCACCGTGTCGAAGACGGGGAGATTGAGATGGCGCGTGCCGCCTTTCCCCGGCGTGATGCCGGCGACGATGTTCGTGCCGTACTCGATCGCTTCCTTCGCGTGAAAGCTCGCCTTGTCGCCCGTGAACCCCTGGACGACGACGCGCGTCTTCTCGTTGACGAGAATGCTCACGAGACCTTCTCCCTGACCGTGGCACGGGCGATTGGCGTGTTGGAGAGCGCAGCCACCGCCTTTTCCGCGGCGTCGGCGAGCGTGTCCGCTGTGATGATCGAGAGCCCGCTGTCGCGAAGAATCGCGCGCCCCTGCTCCACGTTCGTGCCGGCGAGCCGCGCGACGATCGGCACCGGCACGTTCACATCCTTGGCCGCCTGAATGATGCCCTGCGCGACCCAGTCGCAGCGATTGATGCCGGCGAAGATGTTGACGAGCACGCATCGCACGCGCGGGTCAGACAGCACGAGACGAAAGGCGGCGGCAACGCGCTCCGGAGAGGCGCCGCCACCGATGTCGAGAAAGTTCGCCGGCTCGCCGCCCGCGTGCGTGATCATGTCCATCGTGGCCATGGCCAGTCCGGCGCCATTCACGATACACCCGATCGATCCCTCGAGCGCAATGTAATTGAGTCCGTGCTTCGCCGCCTCCGCATCGCGCGGATCCTCCTCCGCGTAGTCCCGCAGCTCGGCAACCGCGGCGCGGCGGAAGAGCGCGTTGTCGTCGAACTGCATCTTCGCATCGAGCGCGAGCACCTGTCCGCTCTGCGTGATCGCGAGTGGATTGATCTCGACCATCGTCGCATCGAGATCGCGGAAGGCGCGATACGCGCCGAGAATTGCCTTGACGGCCTGATTCATCTCGGAGGAGCTGAGCCCGAGCCCGAACGAGAGCTCACGCGCCTGGAACGGCTGCATGCCGACGGCAGGCTCGATCACTTCACGCAGGATGGTCTCGGGCGAGCGCACCGCGATCTCCTCGATTTCCATGCCACCTTCCGGAGCCGCGACCACGCACACGCGCTCCGATCGGCGATCGAGCACGAGTCCGATGTACAGCTCGCGCTTGATCGGAACCGCCGCCTCTACATAGAGACGGTGAACGATCTTTCCCGCTGGCCCGGTCTGATGCGTGACGAGCTTCTTGCCGAGCAGCTCGGTCGCTGCGGCACGCACCTCTTCGGGCGTCGTACACAGCTTGATGCCGCCCGCCTTGCCGCGCGCGCCCGAGTGAATCTGCGCTTTCACCACCCACTGCGCGCCGCCGATCTCCTCGGCTCTGTACACCGCCTGATCGGGCGTGTACACGACACCGCCCTTCGGCACCGCGACACCGAAGCCCGCCAGCAACTCTTTCGCCTGATACTCGTGGATGTCCATTGACTGCTCGGTGTGGGGATCAGCCCGATGCTGTGAGGTTGCTCATGCTCCGACTTTCGCCGTGATCTCGCCGGCCATCACGACGATGTTCTGCGCCATCTTCGCCGATGCCGCGTCGATGAGCCGTCCATCGAGCGACGCCGCGCCGCGGCCCTGCGACTCCGCTTCCGTGAGCGCCTCGAGAATTCGCTTTGCCTTGAGCACTTCCTCGGGCGAGGGCGTGAAGATCTCGTTCGCGAGATCGATCTGCGTGGGGTGAATCGCCCACTTCCCTTCGCAGCCGAGCGCCGCGGCGCGTCGCGCAGCGAGCTTGAACCCATCCGGATCCTTGAAGTCGCCGAAGGGTCCGTCGATCGCGCGGAGTCCATACGCGCGACAGGCCACGACCATGCGCGAGATCCCGAAGTGCCACTGATCGCCGGGGTAGTCGGGATTGAGGCCACCAATGTTGGTCGTACGCGCGCGGACGCTCGCGGAGTAGTCGGCGACGCCGAAGTGCATCGCTTCGAGCCGCCTGCTCGATTGCGCGATCGCCTCCACGTTCGCCATGCCGAGCGCGGTCTCGATGAGCACCTCGATGCCGATTTTGTGCGGAAGCTTCTTCGCGTCCTCGATCTGCGTGAGCAGGGCATCGACCATGTACACGTCGCCCGGCACGCCCACCTTCGGGATCAGCACGGTGTCCACGAACTGGCCGGCCTGCTCGATCACGTCGACGACATCGCGATACATGTAATGCGTATCGATGCCGTTGATGCGCACGCTGATG
>JAICLZ010000101.1 GCA_025929535.1 Gemmatimonadaceae bacterium | reverse complement strand
CGCGCCTGGCGAATCGCCGAGACAGTCAGCAGAACGTCCGACTCCGCGGTGCCGTGCCTCGTGCTCAGCACCCACAATCGCTACGTTCGGCTGCGACACTATCCCGACCGCTGGATGAGTCTCACCGTCGAGGAGCTGCTCGAGCTCGCGCAGGCTGACAGTCGTGAGTCGACTCCTCCATCGCGCCGCGACGCATTGCATCAAGACACCGGAGCTCCGGTGCGCGCTCCCGTTGCGATCGCGAGCAAGAGAGTGCAGCTGCACGCTGCCAGCTCCGGGGACGATCACGCTTTGACGAAGTAGAACGCGATCCCGAGCACCGCGTACACGGCGAGCAGGAGCACGCCCTCGAACCACGTCGTCTCTCCGTCGCGCGCGATCGAGTTCACCGTCAGCGCGGCCGCGGCAATCGCGATCAGCTCGAGCGGGTTGCCGAACACGAGATTCATCGGATGCGCGAAGGCGTGCGATACGAGCACGAGCACGGGCGCCGTGAAGAGCGCCACCTGGATCGACGAGCCGACGGTGATCGTGAGCGCGAGATCCATGCGATCGCGACGCGCGAAGTACGCGGCCGAGATGTATTCGGCGGCGTTGCCGATCACGCCGAGGACTATGATGCCGAGAAAGAACGTGGAGAGCCCGACGCGTTCGGCGGTCGCGTCCAGTGCGTGCGAGACGATCTCCGATTCCCACGCGATGACGGCCGTCGCGAGCGCGAGCACGGCGATCGCTTGCCACACGGGCCACACACGCGCGGGAGTCTCTCGCGCGCGCGCGTGTCCCTCGGCGGCCGCGAACACATCGCGGTGTGTCACGAGCGTGTACAGCAGATTCGCGCCGTACACGAGGATCAGCACGACAGAGACCGTGAGACTCATCCGCTCGTCCAGGCTTCCGGGATTCGGATTCGCGTAGAGCCCGCGCTCGGCGTAATCGAAGAGCGCCGGGACCATCAGCGCGATCACGGAGAGAATCAGGAGACTCGAGAGAAGGCTCGCGCGCTCGCGCTTGAACGTCTGGTGCTCGCGCCCCCAGCTGCCGATCACCACCGCGAGACCGAGTCCGAGCAGGCTGTTGCCGATGATCGAGCCGGTGATCTGCGCCTTGACGACATCGCTGTGCCCTGCGTGCAGCACGAACAGCGCGAGGATCAACTCGGCCGCGTTGCCGAAGGTGATGTTGAGCAGCCCTCCTATCGCGGCGCCGGCAACATGCGCGAGCTGCGTCGTCGCGCGCCTGATCCACTCGGCCAGCGGCACGATCGCGAGAATCGCGATCGCGAAGTTCCAGAGCGGGGATGCGTGCACCCAGTACTGGAGAGCCAGCGAGACCGGTACGAGGAGCAGCAGGATGGCGAAGATCACGCTGGGAGCTCAACAGCAACGTGCGCGCCGTGAGCCCCCGTGATCGTCTACCAGAGCATGCTTTCGCGTTCTCCGCGGCTTCTACAGCGACTTCAGATACTCCACCAGATCCGCTTTCTGCTGCGTCGTGAGGTTCAGTCCCTTTTTTGCATCATATGTGTTGACCACATCCTCGAGCGTCGCGGCCGTGCCGTTGTGGAAGTACGGCGGGTGCTGCCACAGTCCGGCGAGCGGCGCGGTGCGATACATCTTCGTCGCGCTTCGCGACGCGTAACTCGGCGCGCCATTCGGCTCGGGCTCGCTCACCACTTCGTCGGGCGAGTGCAGATGGATGTTGGCATCGGTGAACAGTGAGCCCGTGTGACAGGTGGAGCACTGTCCCGCGCCGTTGAACACATCGTGACCGCGCTCGGCCGCCGCAGGATCGAAGCTTCCCGCCGGAGGGGCCGGCGCATTGAGGCTCAGCTGATATTCCTGAAGCGCGGGAAGGAGCGGCGAGATGATGTCCGGCGGATTGTCCACGTGCACGCCCGTGCGCGGCTCATCGAACGAGCCATGACCGTGCATCTGCGTGACTCCGACGTAGCGATTCCAGTACATGACGTCGTCGCCGTCGCCGGTGGACGTGATGCGGTGGATGCCGAGCAGGCCGTACGCGGGGGGAATCACCTGCGGACCGTTCTTGCCGTCGAAGTTGAAGCGCGGGTCGTACATCCCCGGTCCCCACGAGTTGTACACCGCCTTCGCGCTCGGCGGCAGCGCCGGCGAGAGCGCGATGATCGCGCCCACGTTGAGATCGCGATTCGGCCAGCCATCGAGCCGCTTGCCGATGCCCTTCGCAAAGGAGTTGTCGACGGTCGAGTGGCAGAGCGCGCACGTGATGCCCACGCGCACGAGCGTGTCCTTCCCATTGACGTTCTGCACCGTCCCCTTCACGCCGACGACCGCATTGAGCTTGAGCAGCGCGACCGTGGTCGCGGGATCGGTGAGACTGATCGCCCCGCTCTGGATGGCGGAGACGACCTCTGGCGGAAGCGAGTCCGTGTCCACCTTGAGTCCGACGGCGAGCGCCGTGGTGGGATCGACCGCGTGCTCGATCACCTCGTGCATGCGGAGGGTGTCGGTCCAGAAGGTTTCGTCGCCGAAGGTCTCGAAGCGGAAGATGTCCTTCCCCTTGTCGACGAGCGCGGGCGAGAGGCCGGAGCCGTTCGAGTTGTCGGAGCATGCGGCGACCGCGAAGATCGCGGTGCATCCTGCGAGCGAGCGCGCGAGCAGGCGAGCTCGAGAGATGGTCATCATATCGCCTCCGGTGATGCGAGCGAGAATAAGTCAAAATATTCCTTGACTTATTTACGCGACGAGGCGAATCAGCGCGATGACTTTGGGGCGGGAGTCGGCGAGGGGGTGGCGAGTGGTGTGGAGGCGGTGGCGAACGTCAGCGGACGTTCGAGGAGCGCGAGCTCGAGCCCGTGATAGTGTGGGGAGAGCCGAGGATCGTTTCCCATGCGCCGCTTTTCCAGCAGGGTGAAGCCGAGCTTTTCGTAGTAGGCGATCAGGGCGTCGTTGTTCGCCCAGGTGTCGAGGCGTAGGCCTTCGCGCGCGAGCTCCTCGCAGCGCGCGACCGCCCAGTTGAGCACGGCGCTGACGAGCCCGCGACCGGGATAGGTGGCTGCGCGCGCGAAGCGATGCAGGTAGATGTGCGCGCCGCGCTCGTCGTCACCCCAGATGGCGGGGTCTTCGTAGGCGACGGAGAACACGCCCACGAGGGCGGCGTCGTCGAACACGCGAAAGAGATTGCCGGATGCGATCTCGGCGAGGGTGGAGGCTTCGGTGAACTCGGGCCACACAGGTGCCTGCTGCGCGACTTGTATCGCGCGAGCTGATGCGTAGGCGGCACGGATCTCTTCGAGATCAGCGCGGGTGGCGGGCTCGACTCGCATTGTCCTCAGCGCCTTACCAACCGAGTGATCAGGCTGGCGGCTTCGGCTCGAAACGGTCCAAGGAATGGACGTACGGTACGAGCGACACCAGCAAGATGATGACAGCCACCAGGTCGGCTGTGATCCTCAGCCCTCGGGGAATCGAATCCCGGAAGTGGGCGACGCCCCAGCACCCGAAGGCTATGCCAAGAGCGAAGATTGCGAAGAGTTGCGCCGTGACGCGTCGCGTCCTGCGATAAATGCGAGCGCTTCTGTAGAGCTGCAGCGCACAAAACGCGAGCATGATCCACGGGAAGGCGGCTTCCAGGAGAGTTTCGAACTCGGAGAGCATTGGACAAATCTCCTGAGTATTTGCGCTGTGCTTCTACGAAATGAGAGGCGAATATTGCGCCGGCTCGATTTCCGCCTGGAACGGCGCAGCCCTATTCGCAGCTGCAGTCTACCGGTTCGGCCGCCCCGGAGGATTCGGGCCCTCGAACACGTCCTTGTTGAGCGCGATGTACTGCTTGAGGTTCGAGGGGACGTCCTCTTCCGGGAAGATCGCGGTCACCGGGCACTCGGGCTCACACGCGCCGCAATCGATGCACTCGTCGGGTTTGATGAACAGCTGATCGGGCCCTTCATAGATGCAATCGACAGGACAGACGTCGACACACGCCCTGTCCTTGACATTGATGCACGCTTCGGTGATGACGTACGGCATTCTTCCCTCGACGTTATTTCCGGCGGTCTGTGCTTCGCCTCGCAAATTAAGGCGAAAATCGCGCCTCCGACAGGGAAGCCCGTCAATCGACTCGGCGAGCTACGAACCAGCCTACGCGCTCGTTATTTCGCCCACGCGGGCGCGGTTCCCTTGCCGTGCTCCAGCTCCGGATTGTGGCGATAGAGCGTGGTCGTTCGCCCGATCACCTGCACCACCTCGGCCTTTACCGCCTCCGCGAGCTCGTTTGCGGCCACCTTGGCGGTGACATCCGCGTTCTTCACGAGCTGCACCTTCACCAGCTCGTGCGTGCGGAGCGCGTCGTCGAGCGAGTGGACGAGCGCGCGCGTGAGCCCGTGCTGGCCGACGTGGACGGTGGCCGAGAGATGGTGCGCATGCGCGCGGAGTGCCGCGCGCTCCTTGCCGGTCATTGCCATCGTGACGAGTGCGCGTTCATCGAGTGAACTTCGCATTGCAATCAGTC
Source organism: Gemmatimonadaceae bacterium (assembly GCA_025929535.1). Lineage (GTDB taxonomy): Bacteria > Gemmatimonadota > Gemmatimonadetes > Gemmatimonadales > Gemmatimonadaceae > FEN-1250. Next base: position 2,308 of record JAICLZ010000101.1, on the reverse strand, counting down.
ACGAACCTGTGCAACACGGGATCCTGGGGGTTGAGATCGAGAAGGGGCTTTGGATCGAACGTCGTGACCGGCAACTCGACGCGAATGCTGCGGGCGTTTACGAGATCGCTCAGGGGGCCGGCAGCGTTGTCTTGCCACGTCTGAGCGTTGTTCTCGGCAGCCTGCTTGGCAATTCCGCTCACCAGGCCATCCAGAGCCGGAAGGCCCGTGGTCACCCTTTCCCGCTGGTCATTGACGGCGCGCTCGGCAGTGTGAGGTTCGTAAAACAGCAACCCCAGCGTGTTGGTGTAAACCTGATGTCCCTCTACGTCAGGAAATCCCTGGGCGACGTGAACCGCGCGGTCATCCACGCGAAGGCGCACATCGGCGATTTGTTCATCGTCACCGCGTGAGTCATCGCTGTACCAGGGGAAGCTGGGTTTGGAATCCCCGTCGCTGACGTCCGTGAGAAAGAATACGCTCACACCATTGCGACTGCAGTAGGCGGTAGCCGTCACCAGGCCCTGCAGCTTTCCATTCGCTCCGGCAACGAATTTCAGGCCGGTAGGCTGAGTCGAGGATTCACCGCTCAAAGCGTCCGTCTTCTTCTCCATATGCCAGTGAACGATCGGCCCAAGGTGTTCGTCTGCTGGTCGAGCTGGGGCAGCTGCCGGATGCGGCGTGTGGCTCTGTGCTCGTGCGGCGGGGACGGCCATGAACATCACGAGCAACGCTGCGGTGGCAGCGCTGGCGACGCTGAGCGGGCAAGTCGAGATCATTTCAACTCTCCAGTGAGGAGGTTGATGACGGGGCGAGAGGCTACATGGAGCAGTTCATATTGCAGGGGGCATTTGTTTACGCAAGCAGCGTATCGCCGGTGCGGATTGCACCAGCGTTCTACGAGGCGAGCACGGCCAGTTTATCTTCGGCCGCGTGCGAGACCGGACGCTCAGTCGTCGCCGCCCACCGGTTGTACCGGCGCCGCAAACCGCCGCGTCGCCGGCCCCCTCGCCGACTCCTTCTCCGCCATCTCCTTCGCGAGCTGCGCGATTCCGTCGTCGATCGTGCGCGAGTGGTGCATCGAGCAGAACTTCGGGCCGCACATCGCGCAAAACTCCGCGCTCTTGAAGTACTCGGCCGGCAGCGTTTCGTCGTGGTACTCGCGCGCGCGCTCCGGATCGAGCGAGAGCCGGAACTGCTCGTTCCAGTCGAAGGCGTAGCGCGCGCGTGAGAGCGCGTCGTCGCGATCGGTGGCGTGCGGACGACCTCGCGCGATATCCGCCGCGTGCGCCGCGATCTTGTACGCGATCACGCCCTGTCGAACATCCTCGGCGTTCGGCAGACCCAGGTGCTCCTTCGGCGTGACGTAGCAGAGCATGTCGGCGCCGTACCAGCCGATCATCGCGGCGCCGATCGCGCTCGTGATGTGATCGTACGCGGGCGCGATGTCCGTGACGAGCGGCCCGAGAGTATAGAAGGGCGCCTCCTGACAGATCTCCTTCTGCTTGCGGACGTTCATCTCGATCTGGTGCATCGGGATGTGTCCGGGCCCCTCGACCATCACCTGGACGTCGAACTCCCAGGCGCGCTTCGTGAGCTCGCCCAGCGTCTCGAGCTCGGCGAACTGCGCCTTGTCGCTCGCGTCGTGGATCGAGCCGGGACGGAGCGAATCGCCGAGCGAGATGGTGACGTCGTAGTGGCGCAGGATGTCGAGCACATCATCATAGTGCTCGTAGAGCGGATTCTGCTTGCGATGATGCATCATCCACACGGCGTGCAGCGAGCCGCCGCGGCTCACGATGCCGGTGACGCGTCCGTAGACCAGCGGGAGATGCTCGAGGAGAATGCCGGCGTGCAGCGTCATGTAGTCGACGCCTTGCCGAGCCTGATGCTCGATGACCTCGAGGAAGTCGTTGATCGTGAGCTCCTTGAGCTCCTTCCCCATGAGCACGGCCTGATAGATCGGCACCGTGCCGATCGGTACCGTGGAAGCGTTGATGATCGCCTCGCGCGTGATGTCGATGTCTTTGCCGGTGGAGAGGTCCATCACGGTGTCGGCACCGTACTTCACCGCGAGCAGGAGCTTCCCGACCTCCTCATCTATGGAAGAGGAGACGGCGGAGTTGCCGATGTTAGCGTTGATCTTGACGGAGGCGACCTTGCCGATGCCCATGGGCTCGAGCTTGCCGGCGAGGTGGTTTACGTTCGCCGGGATTACCAGGCGTCCCCGAGCTACCTCGTCGCGGATGAGCGCGGGTTCTATTCCCTCACGTTGGGCGACCAACTCCATGGCGGGGGTGATCTCGCCGTTGCGGGCGAGGCGCATTTG
>JAICLZ010000050.1 GCA_025929535.1 Gemmatimonadaceae bacterium | reverse complement strand
TTCACGTACGAGATGTAGACCACCGCGGTCTGCACGCTCACGCCGAACAGCGCGAGAAAGCCGATTCCCGAGCTCACCGAGAACGGCGTTCCCGTGAGCTTGAGTGCGAGAATCCCCCCGATCGGCGCCGACAACACCACCCCGAGCACCGTGATCCCCGGGAACTTGAAGTTGCTGTACAGCGCGAAGAGAATGAGGAAGATCAGCACGAGCGTGATCGGCAGCACCACCTGCAGCTGCCCGCGCGATGCCGAGTAGTCCTCGTACTCGCCACCCCACCGCACCCGGTATCCGGGCGGCAGGTGAACCCGCTTCGCCACCTGCTCCCGAGCGTCCTTCACTGCGCTCGCGAGATCGCGTCCGTTCACCGAGTACTGCACGCCGATGAAGCGCGAGTTGTCCTGCCGATAAATGAAGGACGCGCCATTGGCGAGCTGGATCTCCGCGAGCTCGCGCAGCGGGATCTGCTGCCCGTCCGGCGTTGACACCCGGATGTTGCCGATCGCATCCGGCGTCTCGCGATACTGCGGCTCGAGACGCACCACGAGATCGAACGTGCGCTCTCCCTGTGCTACCGTCGTCGCCGCATTCCCCCCCACCGCAGCCTCGATCAGCGCGTTCACGTCCGCGACGTTCACTCCGTACCGCGCAATCTTCGCCCGATCGATCTTGACCGTGAGGCTCGGCTGACCCAGCTCCTGCACCAGCGTCACCTGGTTGATGCCGCGCACGGAGTCCAGCACCTGCTTCACCTCGCGCCCCTTGGACTCGAGCGTGGCGAGATCATCCCCGAACAGCTTCACGTCGAGTGAGCTCTTGAGCCCGGTCTCCGCTTCGTTCACCGCGTCTTCGGCCGGCTGCGTGTAGTTGAACGTGATCCCCGGAAACGCGGACAGCTTCTTGTCGATCGCGGCAATCAGCGCGGGCTTGTTGCGAATCGGGCCTTTCCAGTCGCTGTACGGCTTGAGGCCGACGTAGAACTCCGCGTTGAAGAAGCCCGTTGGATCGGTTCCGTCATCCGGGCGCCCATGCTCGTCCGCCACGACGGTGACTTCCGGAAACGACCGCAGGATCGCGCGGATCTGCGGCACGATGCGCGACGATTCCTCGAAGGAGATGGTGTAGGGCATCGTCGAGCGCACCCACAGTGCGCCCTCATCGAGCTTCGGCATGAACTCGCCGCCGATGGTCGGGATGAGCAGCAGCGACAACGCGAACAGCACACTCGACGCAACGATCACGCGCCACGGGAAGTGCAGCGACCAATCGAGCGCGCTCGTGTATCGATCGCGCATCCACTCGAACACCGGATTGCGCCGCTCGCGCACGGAGCCGCGCAGCAGCCAGATGCACAGTACCGGGAGCAGCGTGACGGTGAGCAGAAACGAGCCGATCACCGCGAAGATCGTCGTGTCGGCCATCGGCTGAAACAGCTTTCCCGACGGACCCGCCAGCGCGTAGATGGGCAGGAAGCCGGCGATGATCACCGCCACCGCGAACAAAATGGGCCTGTCCACCTCGGCCGCCGCATCCACGATCACTTCGCGCAGGTCGTACTCGGTGCCATGCCGCAGCGCGAGCTGTCGAAAGACGTTCTCCACCATCACCACTGCGCAGTCCACGATGATGCCGAAATCGATCGCGCCGATCGAGAGCAGGTTGGCCGGAATGTGCTTGAGATCGAGGCAGATGAACGCGAACAACAGCGCCAGTGGGATCGTGATCGCGACGATCAGCCCCGCGCGAAAATCGTACAGGAAGAAAATGAGAATCACGATCACGATCACGATGCCGCGCAGCAGGTTGTCCTCCACCGTGTGCGTCGTGAGCGCGACGAGATCGCTGCGGTCGTAGAACGGCCGCACCTTCACATCCTTGGGCAGGATCGAGTCGTTGAGCTCCCGCGTCTTTTCCTCGACGCCCTTGAGCACCGTCTGCGCCTGCTCGCCCACTCGCAGCAGGATCACGCCTTCCACCGCATCGTTCACGGTGTCGATGCCGAACTGGCCGAGCCGCGGCGCCGCGCCGATCACCGCCCGCCCGATGTCCTTCACGAGCACCGGTGTGCCGTTGTGCACCGCGACGACGACGTTCCCGATGTCCTCGAGCGTCTCCACGCGCCCGAGCCCGCGCACGTAGTAGAACTGCCCGCCCTCCGAGTAGAAGCCGCCGCCCGCATTGCCGTTGTTCGCCGCGAGCGCGCTCGCTACCGCCGGCACCGAGAGCCCCGCGCCCGCCAGTCGCACGGGATCGATCACGACCTGGTACTGCATCGTCTCGCCGCCGAGCGACGACATGTCGGCCACGCCGGGCACCGACTTGTACGCGCGCTCGAGCACCCAGTCCTGGATGACCTTGAGCTCCATCGCCGAGCGGTCCTTGCTCTCGACCACGTAGCGGTAGACGAGCCCGGATGGTGAGAAGAGCGGCGCCACCGACGGCGTCACGCCGTCCGGCAGATCGAGATCGGGAAGGCGCTCGAACGCCTGCTGGCGCGCGAAGTAGTTGTCGGTCTTGTCGCCGAACGTGAGCGTCACATCCGACAGCCCGTACAGCGACACCGACCGCATCACCTTGAGCCCCGGAAGCCCGTTCATCACGAGCTCCGTGGGCGCCGTGATCAATCGCTCCACCTCTTCCGCGGCGTGGCCCGGCCACTGCGTCACGATCTCGACCATGGGCGGCGAGAGATCCGGATACGCGTCCACCGGCAGCCGCCTGAGCGACCAGATGCCCACACCGATCAACAGCAGCGCGAGGAAGACGACGATCAGCCGCTGATCGATCGATGCGCGAACGATTCGATTGACGAACGACGGCTTGAAGTGTTGCTCGTGTGAGGGCTCGCGGGTTGGCTCGCTCATTGACTCTGCGCGAACTGAAGGAAGAGCCCACCCACCTGGATCACGCGCTCGCCTTCCCTGAGACCAGCGCTGATCTCGTATTTGTCGTTCACACGCGAGCCGAGCGTGACCTGTCGCCGCTCGAATCCGCCCCCCGGCTGCTGCACGAACACGAAGGGCAGATTGTTCTCGTCGCGCAGCACTGCACTCACCGGCAGCAGAATTCCGTGCTTCTCCTTCGACGAATGGATCGTCGCCGTCACGTACATGTCGCGCTTGAGGATATGCCCCGTGTTCGGCACGACCACGCGCACCTGCGTCGCCTTGGTCGCGGGATCCACGAGCGCTTCTATGTAGTCGACCTTTCCCGTGAGCGGGCGCGGCGCCGCTCCCGTCATCACGTCCACCTTGTCGCCGCGCGACACCGATGCGAGGTCGGTCTCGAACACGCTCGCCATCACCCACACGATCGAGAGATCGGCGATCGTGAACGTCGGCGTCGTTCCCGCCTGCAACAGCTGCCCCGGATTGATCAGCTTCTCCACCACGGTGCCCTCGATCGGCGCGCGAATCACGCCCTCCGTTGCGGCCACCGGCTGGTTGTTGCGCAGCTTGGTGAGCGTTCCCGAATCCACACCGAGCGCCTGCAGCGCCTGCAACGCGGCGTCGCGATCCGCCTCCGCGCTCACCGCGTCCGTCTGCGCCTGCTCCATGTCGCGGCGCGCGATCGCGTCGTTCTTGAACAGCGCCGAGTCGAGCGTCGCCACGCGGCGCGCCTGCACCGCCGTCGCCTGCGCCTTCCGGAAATCCGAGACCGCGGACGCGAAGTCCGGCGAGGAGACCGTGGCGAGCGCCTCTCCGCGCTTCACCCACGCGCCCGGCTGCACGAGGATCCGCATCACCGGTCCCGAAATCGGCGCGAGCACCTGAGTCGACAGATCGCCATCGAACGCCACCGTTCCCGTCGTCTGCACCTCCGGGCGGAACGCGACCGTCGCTACCGGCGCGATCTTGAGATGCTCGAGCTGGTCCGGAGTGAGCGATGTGTTGGTGAGGGCCGGCGCCGCGCTCTTGGCCGACGTGCTGTCCCCCGCAGCGCGTGCCTCGCTCTTCTTGCCGCAGGCGCCGAGCAGGAGAAGGGCGAGTGGAATGGACAGGCGGCCAGCGGCGCGCACTGTGGTGCAGTCCTTATTCATGCGATTTCTCGTCAGGCGTGGAGTCGAGCGGGGCACCCGTCGCGCGCTCCAGATCGGCGACGGCATCGTTGAGCGCGCCCAGCGCAGTCGTGTACTGGTTCTTCGCATCGAGCAGCGTCCGCTGCGCATCGATTACCTCGAGCGCAGACGATCCGCCGAGCCCGTAGCTCGTCGATGCAATCCTGTATTGCTCTTCCGCACTCGGCACCAGCTCATCCCTGAGGAACTGCACCTGCCGCAGCGCGGTCGACGCAGTCGCGTACGCATTGCGGATGTCCTGCCCCACCTGCGCGGTGACGTCCCGGTACGATTCCGTCAGCTCCTGCTCGCGATGCTTCGCCTCGGCCACCTCGCCGCGCTGGTGCTGCCAGAAGAAGATCGGCACGTCGATGCCGATGGACGTGGTGTAGGTGGGCTGCTCCCCGTAGATGTTGTTGCGCGAAAGTCCGAGCGTGACGTCCGGCAGAAAGAACTGCTGCGCGAGCCGCTCGTTGGCGCGCGCGCTCTCCTGCTGGCGCCGCAGTCCGCGCAGCTCCGGCCGGTAGCTCATCGCCAGCGTCTCGAGCCTGTCGAAGTCCGTCGGGATGCTGGGCACGCCGAGCGTGTCGGCCGGCTCGATCGGTGCGCCGAGGGTGCGCCCGAGCAGTCGATTGAGCCCCGCGCGCGCGTTCGCGATCCCGCGCTCGTTGGCGATCAGATCGTTCTCGGCCTGCGCGACATCCACCTGCCCCTTCACGACATCGAGCTTCGCAGCCGTTCCCGCATTGAAGCGCGCCTGCGTCTTCTTGACGAAGTCCTGCGCGAGCGATCGCGCGACCAGGAGATCGTCGCGATGCCGCAGCGCCACGAGCATCGAGTCGTACGCCTGCGACGTCTGTGAGGCGATCAGCTGCCGCTGTTGTATGTAGAGCTCATCGAAGTTTCCGAGATCGCCCTTGGCCGCTTGTCCGCGCAGAATGATCTTCTGCGGAAATGGGACCGTGATACCCACTCCGAGATCCGTCTCGTTCGCGGTGTGCGGATGCGCGAAGCCGGTTGCGCCGAGCACCGCAGCGGAGATCGACGGCTCCGGAAGCGCGTAGCCCTGCGTCACGCGCGCGCGCGCCTGGGCGATCTGCTCGCGTGCGACGGCGAGTGTCGGATTGTGAGCGAGCGCTTCCTTGATCGCGCCTTCGCGATCGATCCGCATTGGAGCGACGCTGTCGCGCGCCTGCGCGGCGAGCGGAGCCGCAGCCACTGCGGCGACGAGCGACCACGAGCAGATGCGCCGCGTCTGCGTCGCGGCGCGCCGATGGCATGATGTTCGAATGTTCATCCCTCTCCAGGCTCGTACGACGGCGGTCGCATGCTCGAGTGCGATGACGACCGTGCATCCGGCGCCGCATGAGCGCGGCGTCGACGAATCAGCTCTGGATCGGGATCAACTCGGGTGGCGCACGCGTGCGCGAGTTACGGGCGCACGTGGGCGGAACTGTGCCGGAGCGGGCCGCGAGCGCGGTCGCCGATCAGAGCTCGCGCTGGGCCGGAGGCGCGCGAGGAGATGCGACCGAGTATCGGTCGAGCGAGATCGATGGAAGCTCGACACTCGCGATGATACCGCTCGGATGCTCGAGGGGCAGCGGGAGCCGGACCTCGAGCTCCGTACGACCCACGAGCTGCCGCGCGACGCACAACGGGCAATTCGCTTCGTCGTGCGCATAGTGCGTGGTGGTGCCGTACGCCTCGACGTGTGCGGGTGCGCTCCTTCCCTCGTTCGCGTCCGCGAACGGCGCAATGGCCACGAGGTCGAACTGCGCCAGCGCGAACATCGCGAGCGCAATCCAGAACCAGCGCGGGCGCTGTGTCGCTTGTGAAGGACGGGCAACCATTGCCGGAAAGCTGATCAGGCGCACCAAGGCTGTCGAGGGCAAACGCACGCTGAGGGGCTCAAACTGCCGTTAACCGTTCGGAAAAGCAATCTACTGACTGCCACTCCCCTGAATCAGGACGCACGGCGATCGGCGTGGAAACAGCCCTGGCAGTGGCAGGGTCGCTCTCCCCTGCCGTTTCCAGTCAAAGATCGGTCGCCTTTGCTCCCGCGCGATGAGGAGGGAATCGTGGGAGTTTTGCCGTCTCCGTTCAATTCGTTTCAATCCGTTTTTCATCCGTATCTCAAAAATGTAAGAGCCGGCCCGAGCGGCTGTTGCGGTTCTGGTCAAGCGCACGACACAGGCATCAACAATTTTGGAAATACGGATCGAACGGATCGAACGGATGAGAAAACGGATCACTTCCGTGCTCGGCGACGGGGCGGTGTACATGGTGAGTGTCACTGCTTTGGTTGGCAGCCGAAGCAGGTGAAGTGACGTGCTCTGGAACCTTCCGGCGTTTCCTCGCGCAATCACGCCGGTGTTGTACGTATTCGATTCGTCGCTTATTGGTTTGATTCGTGCTGGGCAGTCGGCAGTCTGATGCACGCTTCATACTCTCGAGCCGAGGATATACGGAATGCGCCTGGGAATCATCGGAGCGGGACACGTTGGCGGCGCGCTCGGCCGGCTCTTCGAGGCACAGGGACACGACGTGCGCTTCGGTGTCCGTGATCCCGACAAGCAAGCCGCGGGCGGGCTTCCGCGCAATCGATCGGGCTTCGTGGCAGATGCCGCCGCTTTCGGCGACGTCATCGTTCTCGCGATTCCCTGGGTCGCGGTGAAGGAGGCGCTGGCCACTACCGGTCCGCTCACCGGAAAAACGGTGATCGACTGCGTCAACCCGCTCCTTCCCGATCTCTCGGGTCTTGCGCTCGGCACCACGACCTCGGCGGGCGAGGAGATCGCGAAGCTCCTTCCGGGCGCCAAGGTGGTGAAGTGCTTCAACACGCTCGGCGCAGCGAACTTCGCGAATCCGGACTTCGGCGATCAGAAGGCATCGATGCTCTTCGCGGGCGACGACGCGGGGGCAAAGCTGACCGTGGCGGAGCTCGGCAATCAGCTCGGCTTCGACATGATCGATGCCGGTCCACTGTCGCAGTCGCGATGGCTGGAGGCTATGGCGATGCTCTGGATCACGATGGCGTACAAGTACGGCGGCAGTGAGCGCTCGGCGTTCAAGCTGCTGAGATAGAGCTTTCTACGGGGTGCGCCGCGGCGCCGCGCTCGGGAATGCGCTCTGTGCCCGCACGCCCAGCGCGGCGGAGGGTGTCGCGCCCTGCGCGATGTCCCGCTCCACGCCCTGTTGAAATTTCAGCAGCTCCGCATCCTGGGCGCCGGCCCCGGTGAGCGCCGAGATCACCGTGGTGGCAGTATCGCCCGGCACGCCGCGCGCGATGAGGTCTGACAGTACCGCCAGCGCGACCGCGAGCGAGCCGTGGGTGCGTGTTGCACGCATCCGCGAGAGCGCCGCCGGCGCGATCCCCGAGTGGAGCGCGCTCGCGCCCGCGATAACCTCGGCATCCGTGGAGGAGGAGCCGAGCGCCGAGCGCGCATCGCCGAGCTCGCGGGCCAGCATGCGCACGGCGGTGAGAATGCGAGGCCCATCCGCGTGCTTGCTCGCGCCCTCGAGTGCCTTCTGCACGAGCGGCTCGCTCGGGATCCCCTCTGCACGCGCGCTGTCGATGAGCGACACGACTGCATCGCGCGTGTGTGCATCGAGGCGAGCGTCGAGTCGCGCATCCTGCGCGCGGAGCGCGGCGGGAGCGCACAGCAGAGCAAGGGCGAGTAGCGCGAACGAGCGGTTCGTCATCGCATCCCCGGATCGGCAACGGTGAGGGCGGAGTTCGGCTCGCCGAAATCTTCGCCGCTGGCCTTCGGCGCAGCGGGATCGGGGCGCCAGACGGTGCCGTCCACCACGAAGGCATACAGATGGCGACCCGGCTGGATCGGCACTTCCACCGACCATACGCCGCCGGTGGACGCCGCGCGCAACGGTGTCGCCTTCGGGTCCCAATTGTTGAAGTCGCCCACGAGTGCGACGCTCGATGCGTGCGGCGCCGCGAAGCCGAATTGCACGATCGGAGAGTTGATGGCGCTGCGGGCAGCAACGCGAGGCGCCGCGTGCGGAGTCGATGGAAGCACGTAGAGAACCGAGCCGACGGCGGTGACGGCGAAGAGCAGGCCGGCGGCGAGCGCCACGAGCGGAGAAACGCGAAACGTGCGCGGCTGCGTGAGACTCGCGATGCGCGCGCGGAGCCCCGACGGTGGCCGGAGCACCTCATCCATCACGCGGGCATCGAAGAGCGCGGCGTTCACGCGCAGCGGACGGCGGAGCTCCTCGACCACCCGCTCGAGTACCTCGTCACCCTGGTCCATCGCATCGAGATCATCGTGTTGGCGCATCTTCTCCCTCCGTCAACATTCGGCGCATCTGCGCGCACGCCCGCTTCACACGCATCTTCAGCGCCGAGACCCCAGCTCCCGTCACCACCGACATCTGTTCGTACTCCATCTCCTGAACGTGCTTCAGAAGGAAGGCCTCGCGCTGATCCGCATCCAGCCGCGCCAGCGCTCGAGCGATCTCCTCCCGCCATGCCGTTGCCTCCGCGGGATGATCGAGTGCGATCGCGTAGTGCCGGTCCTCCGCCGAGACGAAACGCCGCTCGTGTCGCGTGCGCTTTCCTCCGGCAGTCCGGCAGCGGTTGGCGAGGATCGCGAGCAGCCAACTGCCGAAGCGTGCCGGGTCGCCGCACCGGTGCAACGAGCGATATGCCCGCACGAACGCATCCTGCAATGCCTCCTCGGCATCTTCGCGATTGCCGAGCATGTGCAGCGCGAAGCGCGCATATCGATCCCGGTACCGGGCCACGAGCGTGGCGTACGCTTCGGACTCGCCCTTGAGCACGATGTCCACGAGCGTCGCGTCAGAAAGCTCCACAACAGGCGAGACCCCCGGATCGCGCATGGCGTCACCAGCGACACCGCGATCGGGGTGGTGCGCTATGGCACCACCACGAGCCCAACAACGCCGTTGAACTCGTCCTGTACCGTGCTCGCGCCGGGAGGTGCGGTCCACTCGCCGCCGTCCACGCGAATGTTCACGCGATGCGCGCCGGAGACGATGGGCATGGCGATCTGCCATTCATCGTTCGACGCGTGGCGCATCGCGACGGGCTGCCAGTCGGTGAAGTCCGCCATCAGCTCGATCGTGCGCGCGGCGGGCGCATGCACGTAGATGATGCGCGTGGACCCCGCGGCGCGCACGCCGAAGCTGCTCGCGGTACTGCGCGCGCCGGGGTGTAGCGCGCGCGCGAGCCATGGCACGCTCGCGAGCCGCACGCCGAAGGAGAAGAAGGTGCCCCCGACGCGGCCAATCGCAGGCTCGGATGCGCGCGAGCCGCCCACCGCTACCAGTGCCAGCTGCTCGCCGAGCGCCCAGCTGGCCTGCGCGTGTGCCCAGGTGGAGCGTTGGCCGTACGACGTGCTCACGCGAGTGCCGATCAGTCCGTCGAGCGCGAGCGGGCCACGGGACCAGTACACCGTGCTCTCGAGATCGGAATAGTGGCGCGCAGGAACGGATCCGGATCGCGAAATCGTGTCGCCGCCTGCGCCGCCATTTCCCAGGCCGCTGGCCGGATTGTTCGGGTCGATCGAATTGAACGAGTTGTCGTTGCCGCCGGAGACGGTCGTTGTTATCGAAGCCGTGAGCATCGCCGCGCCCAGGCGTCGCCACGTTCCGGCGTTGAACGCCTGCACGTGGCCGGGCAGTGCGTCGCTGGCGGCCGATCTCGGATCCGCGCTGGGAATTCGGCTCGCCGCGACGGCGCTTGCGCGCTGAACGGTGCCGAGCCACATGCCGCCGGCGCCGAACGCGTACGAGAGATTTGCGTTGCCTTCGAGCGCGTTAGAGGATCTCGTGACATCGGGACCCGCCGTGCGCTGCGCGCCGGCGCCGAGCTCGAAGCGGAAGTCGCCGAACGCGGGAGAGTAGTAGCGACCGCCGATCGACGCGTCGCCATCCATGTGCGCGGTGGGCGAGGCGAGCCAGCTGGCTTGCGCGCTCACGCTCGTGTTCGGATGATCCCACCGAAGCGCCGGCTGCAACAGCAGTGCGCTGGGCGAAGCACCGAACGCACTGCCGCTCGCGATCCCGACGTCGAGTGAGGAGCTCACGGATTGTGCACCTACGCTGTGTGACGGCACGGCGATGCCGGCGAGGAGCGCCGCCGAGATGAGCGCGGCCTTCGCTGGCTGTAAGTAGTGGGTACGTAACGGCATCGGCGGCTCTCCTCGATGGATCCTGCGCGTCTCTACATATAGAGGAGTGTATTCGGTTCTGGCAAGCGATTTGTGGTGAAGGGGAGTGTCAGGAATCGGTGCATGGGTGACGCGCCGGAAGGTGCCAGGGTCTTTTCCGACGGATCGGCTGAAGATTCGTCAGAGCTCATCATCCGGAGAGGCACACATGCGTTACACAAGGTTGGTCAGCGGAGCCGTCGCCGTGCTGCTCGGAGTTGCATGCTCCGACTCCACGCGCGCGCCTGCCTCGAAGACGTCGGACTGGTCGGGCGCAGTGATCAAGGTGGCAGCGGCGGATCCGAATGCGCGGGGGGAATTGCGCGGTGTGGTCGTGGATTCATCCTCGTCACCGGACCTGAGCAAGGCCACCCCGATTCCAGGTGCGACGGTGGTGCTCAATCTCAGGGTTACGATGCAGCCCGGGACCGGGGGAAGCGATACGGCATGGACGACGGTCACGAAAGTCGGTGAGGTGGTGACGGACGCGAATGGACGCTTCCTCGTGACGTCGATTCCGGAGGGCGACTACTATCTTGCGGCCTCGCCGCCGGAGAACGAACCGTTCTACAGCAACTCCACCTGGGCCTTCGTCTCCTCGGGCACCGATCAGGGCGATGCGGTGATCTACCTGCCGCGCAAGTTGGGCACCCCCCCGGATTCGACCGGCGGGACACCGGGCGGACAACCCATCGATCCGCCCATCGACTCGATGTGATTCGGGGCACGCGGAGCGCGATGCTGAATTGAGAAGTCGAAGAACGAGGTGCAGATTGGTCACCATCTTTGTCGATGGTGGCCATTCGCGCGAGTAGGCCATCGCTTTCCGCATTCGCGCGCCCCTCGCATTCTCCCATCATGCGCCGTTCGCTCGTCGCCGCGCTCCTGGCGGTTGCCCTCCCCTGTGCCGCGCAGGGAAAGCAGATCACTCTCGAGGAGCTGCTCAGTGCTCCCTTCCCCGACGGGCTGGTTGCGGCACCCACTGGCGGCGTGGTCGCGTGGACCTTCGACGAGGGTGGCTCCCGAAACGTCTGGATCGCTCGGCCCCCCGACTACAAGGCGAGCAAGATCACTTCCTATCGCGGCGACGATGGGCAGGAGATCACCGATCTCACGTTCACGCCGGATGGCAATGCAATCGCGTACGTGCGCGGCGGCAGCGCGAACGCGCACGGCGAGATTCCGAATCCCGCACTCGACATCGCAGGCGAGACGCAGGCCGTGTGGCTCGTGCAGCTGACCGGCGGCGCGCCGCGTCGCATTGGTGACGGGCGCGCCCCGGCTATTTCCCCATCGGGCGATCGCATCGCGTTCGAAAAGAGCGGACAGATCTGGGGTGCGTCACTTCGCGACACGATGCCGGCGACGCAGCTGATGCACACGCGCGGCAGGGCTCGCGAGCTTCGGTGGTCGCCGAAGGGTGACAAGCTCGCCTTCGTGAGCGCGCGCGAGGATCACAACTTCATCGGCGTCTACGATGCCGCCGCGAAGACGCTGGAATACCTCTCGCCATCGGTCGACTGGGATTCCTCGCCCATGTGGTCGCCCGACGGCGCGCGCGTCGCATTCATTCGCACGCCGACGACCTCGCGCCGGCCGTCGTTCGGCGCGATTCGCGAGGAGTCGCCGTGGTCGATCGTCATTGCCGATGTGGCCACCGGGGCGGGCCACGAGATCTGGAAGGCGAAGGAAGGCGTGGGGAGCGCGTTTCGCGACATCGTCGCCGACGGGCAGCTCATGTGGGCGAAGGGCGATCGCATCATCTTTCCCTGGGAGCGCGATGGCTGGACGCATCTCTATGCGGTGAGCGCATCCGGCGGCGAGGCAACGCTGCTCACGCCGGGCAACTTCGAGGTCGAGCACGTCTCGATTGCGCCGGATCGTGCGACGCTGCTCTACTCATCGAATCAGGGCGACATCGACCGGCGTCACATCTGGCGCGTGAACGCCGCCGGCGGCAGGCCGGTGGCGGTGACGACCGGCACTGGCATCGAGTGGTCGCCCGTGCAAACGAGCGACGGCAAGGCGGTCGTGATGCTGCGCTCCGATGCGAAGCTGCCCGCGCGCCCCGCGCTCATCGCCGGCTCCGCGGCGCCGCGCGACATCGCACCCGAGCTCATTCCAGCGAGCTTCCCCGCGGGCGCGCTCGTCACGCCGCAGCAGGTGATCTTCCCCTCCGGCGACGGCATGCTGCTGCACGGGCAGCTCTTTCTTCCGTCCGGTGGCGCGAAGGGCGAGCGGCATCCCGCCGTGGTCTTCTTTCACGGCGGCTCGCGCCGGCAGATGCTTCTCGGCTGGCACTACATGTACTACTACAACAACTCGTACGCGATGAACCAGTTTCTCGCGAGCCGCGGATTCGTGGTGCTCGCCGTGAATTATCGGAGCGGGATCGGGTACGGGCTGAACTTCCGGGAGGCGCTCGACTATGGCGCCACCGGCGGAAGCGAGTACAACGACGTGCAGGGCGCGGGATTGTTCCTGCGCGCGCGTACGGACGTCGACTCGTCGCGCATCGGTGCGTGGGGCGGATCCTATGGTGGCTACCTCACGGCGCTCGCGCTCGCGCGCTCGTCGGACATCTTTTCCGCCGGCGTCGACATGCACGGTGTACACGACTGGAATCTCGAGTGGGAGACGTTCGTTCCGGGATGGCGCATCCTGAAGGACCAGGAGGCACGTCGCACCGCATTTCTCTCATCACCAATGGCATACGAGTCGACATGGCGCTCACCGGTGCTGCTCATTCAGGGCGACGACGATCGCAACGTGGCGTTCAGCCAGACCGTGCAGCTCGCGGAAGATCTGCGAAAGCAGGGCGTGGATGTCGAGCAGCTGATCTTTCCGGACGAGGTGCACGATTTCCTGCTGCACCGGAATTGGCTCGCGGCGTACACGGCATCCTTCGACTTTCTCACTCGCAAGCTCGTGCACAACAGCGCGGCCCATTGAAAGTCGTCGCAAAAAACACTGGACGCACGACAAGAAAAGCATTACATCGTGTGCAACGCTGCTCTTCCGGGGAGCGCCGAGGTAGACGATGAACGAACAGCGCGATGGCACGCGTGTGAAGCGTCTGCGCGTGCGGCTCTTGATGATCGCGTTCGCCATGGCGTGCGGGAGGGGAGATGCTCCCGCCGCCGCGAGGCCGGCGAGTGTGACGCCGCCTCCGCGTGCCCGGACTGCTCCGGACACCGTCATTCCCGCAGGCGCAATGGGCGCCGCCGTGCGCCGCGGGCGCGCGCTGCTCGCGGCCACGCGCGACAGCCTGCCGTCGCACGTCGGGAGCTCGCTCCGATGCTTCAGCTGCCATCTCGATGAAGGGCGCCGCGAGAGTGCGCTCCCGCTCATCGGGTCGTACGCGCACTATCCGCAATACCGTGCGCGCGGCGCGCGCGTCGATCTCATCGAGGACCGTGTGAACGACTGCTTCGTCCGCAGCCTGAACGGACGCGCGATCGCGTTCGATGGCAATGACATGCGCGACATCGTCGCCTATCTCGCGTGGATGTCGCGCGGCGTGACGGCCGGCGACTCGGCGCGGTCGCACGAGGTCCCGTCGTTCACGACCCTCGATGCCGACACCGCGCGTGGTGCGCGCGTCTTCACGGAGAGTTGCGTGCGCTGTCACGGCGCGTCGGGACAGGGCACCGTCGTCGCACCACCCTTGTGGGGACCGAAGTCGTTCAACATCGGCGCCGGGATGGCGCGCTATCGCACGGCTGCGCTCTTCATCGTGGACAACATGCCCTTCGACAAACCGGGCTCGCTCACGCCGCAGCAGGCACTCGATGTCGCGCGCTACATCGACAGCCGTCCCCGTCCGGATTTCCCGGGAAAGGCGCACGACTGGCCCGGGGGCGGCCGTCCCCCCGATGTGCCCTATACGTCAATACGTACGTATTGACATGTTGGGCAGCGCTCCCCTAGCTTGACGGGCATGAGCCCCCGCACGCAACAGCTCCAGATCCGGGTCACGCCACGCGAAAAGAGCGCGCTCAGGCGCCGCGCGCGCGCGGCGGGGCTCGACGTGTCCGCCTACGTGCTGGCGCGCGCACTCCCAGACGTCACATGTCCCTTTCCGGGGATCATCGAGGCGCTGCGCGACGGCACCGGCCGGCGATTCGCGCTCGCCGAGCTCAATGATGCGCTCTCGGCGCTCGCGCCCTTCGAGCTCGCCGCTGCCGCGGACACGATCGACGTTCGCGGTCTCGATTCGCTGTGGCAGAACTACGTCGCCGCGATGGTCGAGCAAGCGGCGCGGACAAAGGGGGTGCGCCCGCCCCCCTGGACGCGCGACGTCGTTCCGCTCGGCAGGCCGCACTTTGCGACCACGCTCCGATCGCTGCGAGGCTATCTGCTCCGAGTCGCTCCGGTCGCGTTCAAGCGCCGCAACATCTTCGTCGACGCGAGCGTCGGCGCACGCGTGTAAGTCGGTCGCGCGTGGGAACACCGATGAGGTTCACGAAGGCCGACCTGCTCAGACTCTTCGAGCTGCTCGACGCCGAGCTCGGGATGCAGAACGTGGTGGGCGAGGTCTATGTGGTGGGCGGCGCGGTCATGTGTCTCGCGCTCGGCGCGCGCGACGCGACGCGTGATGTGGATGCCTGGTTCAGGCCGGCGCGACTCGTCCGCGAGGCTGCGGCCCGCGTGGCGGCGCACGCCAACGTGCCGGAGGACTGGCTCAACGACGCCGTGAAGGGATTCCTCAGCCCTCGCGGGACGTTCGATGACTACCTCGAGCTCCCGCATCTCCGCGTGTTCGTCGCCCAACCTTCCTATCTGTTGGCGATGAAGTGTGCAGCAATGCGCCTGGGAGAGGAGTTCCACGATGTGGACGACGTCCGCTACCTGCTGCGGTACCTGAACATCACGGCGGCTGCCGAAGCGATGGATCTGGTGACGATGTACTTCGATGCGTCGCAGCTTCCGCCCAAAACCCGATTCGCGCTCGAGGAGCTGCTTCCCGAATGACGTGACGTCGCTGGCGACTGGCGGCAGCCTTCCGGATGTGCCATATCGCAGCAGAGCCGGCTCGCCCTCCGGGCACAACTACCGCGCGCGTCAGCGCGCACAACCGCGCGCACGCGAGCGCGCAGGACGGATCCCATGAGTGAAGACATGCACGACACATCACCACGCCGCTCCTTCCTCGGCCGCCTGGCCGCGGGAACGGCAGCGCTGGGGCTGACCGCCTTTCTTCCCGTCACCGCGTGCGCAGCCGAGAAGACGGGCGCTGCGGCTCCCGACTCGACGCAGCCTGGATCAGCGGACGAGAACGAGTGGCCGGGCACGCTCAAGACCAAGCACAAGATGGCCATCGATGCGTTCGAGCTGAATGAGGGCTTCCCGTTGGCGTTCGCCTACACGTTCATGCTTCCCTACGCATCCGTGAGCCCATCTACCGCGACGGCCGTCATCATCCTGCGACACGAAGGTTTTCCGCTGGCGCTCGGCGATGCCGTATGGTCGAAGTACAAGCTCGGGAAAGCGATGAACGTCATCGATCCCACGACGAAAGCACCGGCGGAGCGGAACCCGTTCTTCAATGCGAAGCCCGGGTCGCTCCTGGTCGATGACATGGCGATCGACAAGCTGCTCGCGCATGGAGCCATCATCGGTGCGTGCAACGTGGCGCTCCACATGCAGAGCGCGATGCACGCCAAGGCCGCCGGCGTCACACCCGAAGTCGCGCTGAAGGAGTGGACGGCGGGAATCATTCCCGGCATCACGGTGATTCCGTCCGGAACGTGGGGCGTGAACCGCGCGCAGGAAGAAGGGTGCGCGTACTGCGCGGGCGCGTGAGTCGGGTGTGAGCAGGTGCGACGCGCGCAGCGGGTGCGCGCGTCGCGGCTCAGGCGCTAACGCCGCGACCAGTTCGGCGTGAAGTTGTCACCCCTGACGGGGAACCAGGACGAGGCGATGGCTCGGCTCGAGCCGCTGTTGAAGGTGAACTGCTATCTCTCTCCCGTCTGCCTCCGCATCGACCCGAAATAGCGAGGCGCTACTCCTCTCGCGCCCGTCGATCCGCTTCAGCCACACGCTGCGCGGCCACGCGCCAGTCGACCACCGGTGCGACCTCCTCATCGCTCATGGTCAAGAGGGCGCTCGCGCGCTCGACCACCCGCTCGCCGTTCGGCACCGTGCGTCCCCACCACAGCTCCGTGGCGCGGCACAGCCGCTCCTCCTTGGCGAGCGACGCCGGCGTGCGGAACACCCCGGCAGCGTGCACGCGCGCATGCACGCCCTCGTGCAGTATCGACGACGCGATCTCGGCGAGCGAGAAGTCGCGGTTCACGACGAACGTGAGCTCGCAGAGGATGCGCCGCGTCTCGCTGAAGAACGCGCCGCGGCAGGCGAACCGCTTCACATCGATACCGGCGATGTCCTTGCGAAGGCGACGCATCTTCGCGGGCGCATACTGCTCGATCAACGCGAGCACGGCATCGAGGCGTGCGAACACATCGTCGTCCGAGATGTCCGGACGCGTGTTCTCGAGCAGCACATCGATGCCTCGCACCGACCGGCGCACGCGCCGCGGCTCCTCGGGAATCCCCAGCGCCGATCGAAGGCGCTCCCCGAACCCTGGTGTCATGCACGTAACATCAACCGCGCGCCCTGCGCCGGCAACGGCGCACGAGAGCAGTGCACGAGCTCAGCCGCCGCGAACATGCGACGCCGTCAGCGCGTCACACGTCGCTTCGGCGCTCCCCTTACCTCGGCACCGCGTCGATCTGGTACGACGCCGACGACGAGATGAACGCCTCGAACAGGCGCCGCGCTTCCGGAATGCTCTCCACGAGCTCCTCCGGATGCCACTGCACGCCGAGCAGAAAGCCGTCGTCGACCTGCCCCTCCACGCCTTCGATCAGTCCATCCGATGCGCGCGCGTTCACGACCAGCCCGGGCGCCAGGCGCTTGATTCCCTGGTGGTGCATGCTGTTCACCGTGCTCCGCCCCTCGCCCATGATGGACGCGAGCTGCGTCTGCGGCTCCACGAGCACCTCGTGCACGAGATCCTGCCGCTGCCGCGGCTCGTTCGGCCAGTAGTCGTGCTTGATCGCGGCATCGCACCACTCGGCGAGATCCTGATAGAGCGTACCGCCCGCGGCGACGTTCAGCACCTGCACCCCGCGACAGACCGCGAGCACCGGCTTCCGCTCTTCCATGGCCCAGCGCACGAGCGCAACCTCCACGCGATCGCGGTCCGGATCCGTCACGCCGCACGCCGGCATGCGCGATTCCCCGTACTGCTGCGGGTCCATGTCGACACCGCCGGGCAGGAACACGCCGTCGAGCCGCTCGTAGATCTCGCGGAGCATCGCCATGTCGCGCGTCAACGGAATGACCCACGGTATCGCGCCCACCTGCGTGAGCACGTCTACGTAGCGCTGGCTCATCACCCAGCAGCGCGGAAGCTCGCCGGGCACTGCCTCGAGCGTCTGGGTCGTGATGCCGATTACGGGTTGGAGGCTCATACCTGGATAATAAACGGTCTCAGGCCAGCGGGCGCGCGTTTTCTTCCAGCCCCGGCACCGAGTCCAGCCCCACCCCCTCGGCCGTCTCCGCGATCAGCGAATCCACCACGGCCTTGAGATCGCCGGTCCTCTCCCATACGGCCAGTTGACGGTCCGCCGAGGAGCCCTCGCTCAGGATCCGGAATGCATACTCCACTTCGCGACGACTCCCGAGCTCGTCCACCACGTCGTCGATGAACCAGGAGATGAGCTCGCGCACGAGATCCTTCGCGGGCAGCTCCTGCTTCCGCCCCAGGTCCACGAGATTGCCGTCGAGTCCCCAGCGCACCGCGCGCCACTTGTTCTCCTCGATCAACTCGGCGTTGTAGACGCGGAAGGTGATGTTGTCGCGCCGCAGCTTCCACAGCTTGGCGATGATCGCCTGGAAGATCGCGGCGATGCAGATCGCCTCGTCCACGCGCGTACACACATCGCAGATCCGGAATTCCAGCGTGGGATACAGATGGTGCGGCCGTACATCCCACCAGATCTTGGAACCATCCGGGATGCACCGCGTGCGTACCAGCGTGTCGAGCAGATTGTGGAAGTCCGACCAGTCGCGAAACACGCGCGGCACGCCGTTCCGCGGAAAGTTCCGGAAGACGATGCTCCGGTACGACTTGAGCCCCGTGTTGCGCCCCATCCAGAACGGCGAGCTCGTGGCGAGGCAGAGCACGTGCGGCATGAAGTACCGGGCGGCGTTCATCGCGTCGATCCGGAACTCCGGATCCTCGATGCCGATGTGCACGTGCGTGCCGAAAATGAGCAGCGACTGCGCGAGCTCCGCCATGTCGGCCTTCACGCCGATGTACCGCTCGAGCGGCGTGATCTCCTGCGTCACCCAGGAGGAGAACGGATGCGTCCCGGCCGCCGCCACGCGCAGCCCGCTCTTGGCTACGTGCGAGATGACCGAGTGCCGCAGCTTGACGAGCTCGGCGCCAGCGGCCGCGGGGGTGTTGCACACGTTCGTTCCGACCTCGACGATCGATTGATGAAGCTCGGGCTTCACCTGCTCGAGAATGATGCGGTCGCCGTCCAGGATCTCCTGGATGTACGACTTCAGCTCGCGCGTCTCCGGATCGATGATCTGGTATTCCTCTTCGATCCCGATCGTGAGTGATGGTGGCTTCATCGACACGCTCCCAAGGGATTCATCGCGGCTCGATCACGTACGCAGGAACACTCGAGCCACCGCCGGCGATCGAAAGAGAGGATTGAAAATCTCTGGCAAGCCCCGAACCATCCGGGTCAGGATTCTTTCAGGGGCGGAAGTTTTGCCAGTGCTTGCGCTACGGATTCGCAGGCCAAAATGAGTTCGTTCACGAGCTGCTCGTCGACATCGAGATATCCTTCATACTCACCTCGGTTGCGTGTTTGATGACATTTCGCCAGGACGCGCCATACCGCTGGCCCGACACCGAGGGTGAGCTCGAGCGTCTGGAATACCTTATAGCGATTGATCGATCGATACCCTTTGCGACGAAGTGCCGCCAGCGAAAGGGCATGTGCAGCGTTGTAGGCGAGATCGAATCGATTTTCCAACGAAGACCGGCATTCTGCGCGTCGGCCAGCCGCACTGCGCCAGAGCGTACGAGCCCCAGGTATTCACCAACATCCGGCGCTTCCTTCTTCAATGATCCCGCGTCCACGAGATTATCGAGCGGAGAGGTCACGTGTACCGCCGATGAGCCATATCCTGGGCTGCTTGAGGACTCGGGTGACGAATGAATTCTGGCGGCGAATACGTCTCGCGAGCTCGGGCCTGGAATAAATCGTCGGGTTCACCGTCCGCCCCAGCCGTTTGGAGGCGTCCTCCAGGATTGTGAAGAGATCGGCGTACGAGAGATCGTCGCTGATGATCATCAGATCGATGTCGCTCACGGCCGTGTCCCGCTTCATGGCGACCGAACCATACACGAAAGCCGCGCGAATCCGTCCGCCGATCGATGCCAGAGAGGCGCGAAGTACGTCGGCCAGGCCGGATGTCTTGAGGATCAAGTCGCGAAGCGGCGCAAAGACGGGCGCATCCACGTTGGCGCGATAATGCTTCTGATTTCCCACACGCCTGACCACGACGAGTCCGGCGCGTTCGAGCTTGGCAAGCTCTCGCTGAACCGCCCCGCTGCCGGATCCGGCCAACGCAATCAGCTCGTTCGCGTAAAAGGTGCGACCCGGATTGCCGAAAATGAGCGCGAGCACCCGCTGCCGGCTCTTCGTAAAAAGGGCATCTGCAACGCTGAGCGTATTGCTTGGCTCCTCCCCGGTTTTCCCCTTGGCCATACCCATATTAGGTATGATAGTACCCAATATGGGTATTGTCAATTCTCTCTCATCCAGACCCTCATCGCGGCTCGATCACGTACGTAGGAACATTCGAGCCACCGCCGGCGGTGACGTTGAGCAGCGCGGCAGTTCCCAGCCGCGTCATGCATCCTTCGATGTAGGCGCCATCCGACACGAAAGGCGCCGTGTCGAGCATGCGGTCGAAAATCCTGAGCTCGCCATTCACCACCGAGGGGTACGCCTCGGTCGGGAGCGTGATGCGATCCTGCACGATATAGGGCTCCTCCGCCGCAGCCGCGAGCCCCGCCTCCCACTCGGCGTCCGTGGCTTCCCAGCCGAGGACGATGCCCTTGCCGCCGTATTCGTCGTTGGGCTTGAGCACGAGGCGCTGCCGGTTCTCCCGAATGAATTCCGGAAGGTCGACCTCCCTGCCATCGAAAATGGTATGCCGGTCTTCGACCACGCGCGTCCACGGGATGTGCGCCTCGATCGCCTCCCGCTCCTCGGCGCTGAATAGCCGCGCGTTCCGCTCATCGCTCAGCACGGCGAGACTGGCCTTCTTGTGCATCAGCTTGCACGAGAACGGATTCACCATGCACACGGCGTGATCGCGCACGGCCCGGATCACCGGACCGTCGATCCCGCATCGCTCCACCAGCTCGTGGATGAGCACGCGCTTGTAGATGAGCGAGATCTCGAAGTCTCCCGCGCGCAGCACGCCATTCTCGTACTCGACTTCCCGCGGGTCGATGATCCGGCAGTCGAGCCCCTGACCCGCGAAGTAGCGCTCGAAGAGCACGAACTCGCTGAACGTCGGCACCTCGCGCCAATCGAGAATTGCGATGCGGGGTCTGGAACGCGTTCCAGACCATTCCAGGTAAGCGCCGAGGAGCGATCGCAGCACGCCCGCGCGCGCGGGCAGCGGACGCAGCGCGTACTGCCGCTGAAACTCCCGCATCACGGGCATCGCTTCGAACACCTCGGTGAGCGCGTCGTTGTACGCTGCACCAGCCGGCGTCTCCGCATTGTACTCGGTGAAGCGCAGCCCTTTCCCGTCGTCCACGAAGAAGGCGTCGAGCCGCGACGTCGGGCTAGCAGCCGCGAATCCCGGATCCACCAGCACCAACCGCTCCTCCCACTCGGTGAGCCTGAGCTGCCGGCGCACGCCCTCATCCGCGAGTGCAGCCCGTTGCGCGGTCGCGAACGCGCGCAGCACGATCGCCGCGCGATCGCGGCACAGCGCGTACTCGCGCGGTGTCATCCATCGCGGCCGCACCACGGTGCACACCGGCCGTCCTCCGAACGTGAGCCCGCGTCGCTCGATCTGCTCCTCGAGCCACGATTGCGAATCGTTCGCCAATCCTCCGCCCGCGAGCAGGTCGTGATAGCGGGCTATCGCATCCCGCGCCTGACCCTCCCCACTCACCCTTCGCGCCGCCCGAGCAGAAACTCCCCGCGCTCGATCCGCATCTTGCGCCGGGGCGACTTCGCCAGACGGATCGTGAGGTCCGCCATGTGCTTGATGGTCCAGTCGAAGTAGTGCGGCGTGAGCGAGTTGACGTCCATGTCGGGCGCGGGATTCATGAAATCGATCGCGTACGGAATCCCATCGCGCACGGCCCACTCCACCGTGTTCATGTCGTAGCCGAGCGCCTTCACGAGCGTGAGGGAATCTTTCACCACGCGCGCGCCGAGCTCGGGCGAGAGGTGCTCGTGCTCCACGTGGTATTTGCGCTCGCGAGGGTCGTACTTCATCGCGAGCACCTCGCTCTGCCCGAGGCAGAGGCAGCGGATGTACTGATCCCACTCGATGAACTCCTGCAGCACCATGGTGAGCTGCCCGGAGCTGTCATACGCGGCGAAGAGCTCCTCGAGCGTGCGGCAGATGTACACGTCCCGCCATCCGCCGCCGTGCGCATCCTTCAGCACGCACGGGAGTCCCACATAGGAGAGAATTCCCTCCCAATCCAGAGGGTATACGAGATTGCGCAGGCTCTCCTGGTGATGGATGCCCGGGATGTATTCCTTGTTGGGCAGCACCACCGTTCTCGGACTGGCCACGCCGAGCTTCGTCGCGAGCCCCGCCTCGAAGAATTTGTCGTCCGCCGTCCACATGAAGGGATTGTTGATCACCGTCACTCCCTGCAGCACGGCGTACTTGAGGTACGAGCGATAATAGGGCACCTCGTGCGAGATGCGATCGATGAGCACAGCATAGTTGGTGGGATCATCCATTCTCGTCCCGCCGAGCTGCACGAGCTCCGCGGCTACGCCTTGCTCGCGCTCGTTCACTTCCTTGATGAACGCAGGCGGAAAGCTCCACTCACGCCCCACGATCAGCCCGATCCGCTTCTCCGTGCCTCGCGCCATTGTCTTGCTCCCTTTCAATTCCCGTCAGTCGCTGCCGCCGATGTACATGCGAACCATTCGCTCCCACCAAGGCCAGTCGTGCGCCCAGCCATCCCATACGCGAAAAGCGTGCGGGATTCCTCTCCCCCACAGCGTTCGCGAGAACATCTCGTTGGTCCAGTGCATGGAGTCGTCGCGACCGATCGCGAAGATGATGTCCATGCGCCGGATCGCCGCCAGCCGTACCGGATCGTGCTCGTTCGCAATGAAATCCGCGGGATTGTTGAAGTAGACGGAATCGTCCGAGTAGCCGCCGGTCTGTTCCTTGATGTCGTACAGGCCGCTCATCCCCAGCACACGCCCGGTGATGCCCGGATGGCGAAGACCGAAGCTCATCGCGTGGTACGCACCGAAGCTCGCGCCGGTGGTGATCAGAAAGGCGTTGTCGTTGAGGTGCGCGGACAGCGGCAGCACTTCGTGCAGCAGATAGCGCTCGTACGACTCGTGCCTGCGCGCGCGATCCGCCGGATGCCTGTGCGTCGCGTACCAGCTCTCGTCATCGACGCTGTCGACGCAGTACAGCTGCAGCCAGCCTTTCTCGAGATGCTCGCCGAGCGCGTTGATCATCCCGCGATCTTCCCATTCGAAGAAGCGTCCCATCGAGGTCGGGAACACGAGCACGCGCGCACCCGCGTGCCCGAAGATGAGCATGTCCATGTCCTTGCCGAGCGATGGACTTTTCCAGCGACGGTGCTCACGCTGCATCAGCGGACCGCGGGATAGAGGAACTGCAGCATCGCGGGCGCGATCGCCGCCCACGCGGGTTCGGTGTGCCGCGCGCCGTCGATCTCCTCATAGTGCAGCGTGCCGCCCAGCGCCCATCCCTTGGCCAGGAGTGCATCGCGCACGCGCCGCGCTCCCGCGACCACCCCGTCGCCCTCGGCCGTTCCCGTGGACAGCCAGATCCTCAGCGGCGGCGCCGCGTGCAGCGCACGCACGCGGCGCACGATGAAGCGATTGTCCCACCACACGCTGGGCGAGAGCACGGCGACGTTCCAGAAGATCCCGGAATACTTGAGCGCGAGGTACAGCGACACGAGGCCGCCGAGCGATGACCCGCCGATCCCCGTGTTGCGCGCATGCGAAAGCGTGCGATACTCGGCGTCGATGAACGGCTTGAGCTCCTCGACGAGCATGCGCCCGTACCGGTCGGCATTGCCACCCGCGCGCTTGGCCGAGTCGCGCGTGGGCGTGTACTCATCGATGCGGTAGGCACCGGCGTTGTAGATGCCGACGATGATCAGCGGCTCGACGAGACCTGCACCGATCGTCTGCCCCGCCGCGTCGTCCAGATGCCACTCGCCGCTGAAGGAGGTCGCCTCATCGAAGAGGTTCTGCCCGTCCTGCATGTAGAGCACGGGATAGCGCCGCTCGAGATCTTCATCGTATCCGGGAGGCAGATAGACGATGATGTCGTGCTCGCTAGAGAGAAAGCGCGAGCGCACCCCCTCGTGCATGCGGAAGTTGCCCGTGAGGGTATGCGGTTTTTGCTCGTCTGGCATTGGGGAAATTGAGAGGAATCCCCACTCTCGAGGCAAGTGCCGAACCAGCGGTGTGATGGCCTGCGTACCATCCGCGTGTCGGTGCCCGTAGAGGTACCGATACAGCCAACGGCGCTGATCACGAATCAAACCAGTGAAACGAATCGAACCGATGCGCGGCCAGGGCGCTCTGCGCCCGTTCGATCCGACTCTTATCCGTATTTCCGATCTGTTGGAGCCAGTCCGAGTGGCGGATGCCGTTTCGGGCAGGCGCGCACGATGCAGGCATCAACAATTCGGGAAATACGGATGGAACGGATCGAACGGATGAGAAAACGGATCGCATCGGTGCGCGTGGGGAGCGGTGTTTCTTTGGTTGGCAACTGAAGCAACTGCAGGGACTACTCCTCTCTCCACGCCTGCCGTTGCCAACGCAAAAAAAGAGTTACTCCATTCCGGTGCGATCAAGCCTGGAGTGTACTGATTCGATTGTAGTTGATTGGTTTGATTCGTGCTCGGCGCAGTTGGCAGTCACTATTCCCTTCGCCTACTCGGCCTTCAACCCCGGCGGCGCCACGGTGATCAGCCGCGCCCCGAACCGGCACGCCTCGATGTACTCGGGCTCGCTCACCGCGCAGAAGGTCTCCCGCACTTCGGGGCGCTGCTCCAGACTCACGGACTCTTCGCCCACCGCCTCGTAGCAGCGCGCCTTCAGATGGTGCTCGCTCACCTTCTGGCAGAACGACACGCCGTCAGCCGTCTTCGCGCTCACATCGATGATGTTCTTCACCACACCGATGATGCACCACTCGCGGTATTTCTCGGGCGCATCCGCGCACAGGTCGATCGCCTTCAGATGATCGCCGACCACGAACGAGTTGATGTCCGTGCCGAAGCCCGTGAAGCACATGTAACGGTATTTCTCGGGCACCTTCATGCAGTCTCTGGCCACCGCCGGCATCTTGTGGTCGTCGAAGTGCATGATGATCGACACCTGGTTCTGATAGCACGTCGTGAGATACCGCTCGGGCAGGATCGAGCACGGATAGTTGAGATCGTGCGCGTCGATCTGCTTGAACGACCGCTTCTCGTCCGGCATGTCCATCCCCGGCATGCCGTGATGCGGCTCCGTCGCGTCGACCACGTTCTCCATGAACGCGCCGCCGTAGCAGGACTCGCGGTCCCACGAGTCGACGAGCAGGTCGCATCCCGCGAGCGACTGCACGAGGTTGTGCTCGTAGTGCATCGTGAGCCCGTGTCCGAGCCCGTGCGCGCACTGGAAGCGCAGCCATCCGTACACACCCGCCTGCGACCACGGCACGCACAGATTGCGCACCGACTGCGAATCGACCTTCCCGGAGCTCGCGAAGTACGCCTCGATCACACCATGGTAGCAGCCCGACTGGAATGCGTCGGTGCAGCTCGAGAAGGTGCGCTCGACGTTCTTGTCGGCTTCGAAGGCGTGCATCCCGATCGCGTGCGCGTACACGTGCCCGAATCCGCGCACGTCGCGATCGGCGTTGGCCACCTGCATGAGCGTGCCCATCGCGAGCTTCGGCCCGCCCACATCGACCAGCGGAATCAGGTGCTTCTCGTAGCAGGGGATCTTGTCGCCCGCGATCTTCGCGCAGCTGTCGAGCGCCACCTTCGCGAGCGCGATCGAATCCTTCCCCGCCGGCAGCTCCGCCGCACTCGCCTCGGGCACCTGCGAGGCACCCGCGCGCCACAGCTGCCCGTGCACGACCAGCGCCAGAACGGCGGCGACGATGAGGATGGCGGCGACCGCCGCGCGGCGTGATCTCGTCATACCAATTGGACGCGTGCGAGAGTCAGATGGTCATTCCCCGATAGCCCGGCGGCCCGTTACCATACGCTGCGGCAGCATCCCCACCGTTGGACAGCGCTCGTCGTCCAATTTCACCACTGCACTCCATGATTTCCATTCCCGAACGACCGCGAGTCGCCGCCACACCGTGGACCCGGGCCAAGGCAGTGCTCGTGGGCGGGCTGATCGCTGGCGCGTGCGACATGACTTATGCGCTCTTCTGGTTTGCCGGCGTGAAGCACGCACCCTGGATGAGAATTCCCCAGTCGGTCGCGGGCGGCTTGATCGGCAAAGCCTCGTTCGACGGCGGCGCCGGGACCGTGCTGCTCGGATTCGCCCTGCACTGGTCGATCGCGCTCATCTGGGCCGCGATCTACGTGTACGCCGCGCGGCGCTTCTTCCCCGATCTTCTGCGCAAGCCGATTCCGTACGGATTCGCCTACGGCGCCTGGATCTACTTCTTCATGAATTGGGTCGTGCTCCCGCTCGACGCGATGCACACCAGGCCGCACTTCGCTCCCCTCGACACGTGGCTCACCGGACTCGCGGTCCACGTGTTCGGCATCGGGCTGGCGATCGCGCTCAGCGCAGCGAAGACGGCGCCGCGCGCGTGAGACGCACTCACTCGATATCGTCGATCGACTTCGGCCAGTCCTTTCCTAACAGCCGCGAGAGCGCGCGGTCCGCGAGCAGCTTCCCGCCGGTCTGACAGCGCGCGCAGTAGTTCGTCTCGTTGCTCGCGTACCGGATCCGCTGCACCGGCGCCTCGCACACTCGGCACGGCTCGCCGTACCGCCCGTGCACCGCCATCTCCGCGCGAAACGCCGTCACCTTCTCCGGGAAGCTCTCCCCCGCCTCCGCGCGTAGGCGCGACGTCCACTCCTCGAGCGTGGCCCTCGTCGCGGCGAACAGCCGCTCGATCTCCGCATCACCGAGGCGCCGCGTCAGCATCACCGGCGACAGCCGCGCGCGGTGCAGAATCTCATCCGAGTACGCGTTCCCGATCCCGCCGAACAGCCGCGGATCGGCCAGCGCGCGCTTGAGCGTGTGGTTCTCGCTCCGCAGCCGCGCCGCAAACTCCGCGAGCGGAGCGCTCAGCACCTCGAGCCCGCCGCGATCGAACTGGCGCAGCGCATCCTCCCCACGCACGAGGTGCATCGACGCGCGCCGCGTCGTCCCCGCCTCCGTCAGCACGAGCACGCCGCTCGCGAACGCGAGCTTCGCGAGTATCGATCCCTTGGGCGGGAGCTTCGCCGCTGGCGCGCGCCACCTGAGCCGCCCCGCGATCATCAGGTGGATCACGATGAATCGCTCGCCCTCGAGCGCGAGCACGATGCGCTTGCCCATCCGTCGCACGCCGATCACCGCGGTGCCCACCACCTCCGCAACCGGCGGATCGAACGTGCGGAGCACGAACGGCTTCGCGATCTCGAGCTTCTCGAGTGTCTGCCCGACGATGCGCCGCTCGAGCTGCTCTACGTAGATGGTGATGTCCGGCAGCTCGGGCATCGCTCACTCCCGCTCGCGACCGCGCTCGGTGAGTCCCGAGCCCTCGGCCGCCGCGCTCCGCACCACGATCGGGAACGCCACGTCCGCATCGAGCGCGAGCGGCACGAGCCAGCGCAGATTGTCGATCACGTTGTCCGGCAGTGCGCGCACATCCGCGAGAAAGACTTCCTGATCCTCGATCGTTCGCGCCTCGAGCGCCAGCTCGCTCACGCCGCGCATCACGTGCATCACGTACTCCGCGTCCTCCCACACCAGCACCTCCCGCCACTCGGCCACATCCACACCGCACTCCTCCCGCACCTCGCGGCGGGCGGCGGCGACGGCGCTCTCGCCCGGCTGAAGCCTGCCGCCAAGCGCGTTCACGCGCCCGGCCTGCCACGCGGGCCGAGTGCGGCGCATGAGCACGACGTGGCGGCGATCCACCGAGTACAGCAGGGCGAGGACAAAGGCCGGTCTGGAGGGCAATCAGGTCACGAAGCGAGGGTTCCGTCGTCCTCTCAATGGGACACTTTCACGTACTCCGAGCGCGACAACACGATCACACGTGAGCTCGCGACTCGACAGGAAGCTACCTGCAATTGGTTGTCAGCGCACGAGATGCGAGCCGTCGCAGGATTGGGCGGACTTCGGAATGCCAGTTGCCTTCTACCTGGCATGCACCACTACTCAATCGGAGATCGACGTATGCGCGCGACTCGTGTACTCATCGGAACGGCTGCGGTTCTGCTCAGCGGAATCGCGGCTGTGCACGCCCAGGATCAGGACCCGTCGGCGCGCGTCGCGCGGACGAGCTTCCTCCAGGGCGATGTTTCCTTCCGTCCAGGCACTGTCGATGACTGGACGAGCGCGACGCTCAATTATCCGCTGACGTCCGGCGATCACCTCTGGACGGATGCCGACGCACGCGCCGAGCTGCACGTGGGCGCGAATGCGATTCGTCTCGCGCCCGAGACCGCGTTCGAGATTCTCGATCTCGATGACAACCATCTCCAGATCCGCCTGACGCAGGGCTCCGCTCTGATTCGCGTGCGGACGCTCGACGTCGATGATGACATCGAGATCGACACGCCCACAGGCGCGGTGACGCTGCTGCGCGATGGCACCTACCGCGTGGATGTGAGCGAGGATGGCGCTACGAGCACGCTCACCGCACGCAACGGCGACGCGGAAGTGACGTCGAACGATCAGACGATCGACGTGCGCCCCGATGAGACCGTGCTCTTCACGGCCGATGGCGCGTCGCAGGACGTGCGCGATGCACCGCCCATGGACGAGTACGACCAGTGGGCGAGCGCGCGCGATCGTGCGGAAGATCAGTCCATATCTGCGCAATACGTGTCGCGCGACATGACCGGCTACGAGGATCTCGATCGCAATGGTACGTGGAGCGTCGACCCCGAGTACGGCAACGTGTGGGCGCCCTCGAGCGTAGCTGCCGACTGGGCTCCGTATCGCTACGGCCGCTGGGTGTGGGTCGAGCCCTACGGATGGACGTGGATCGACGATGCGCCCTGGGGCTTCGCGCCTTCGCACTACGGCCGCTGGGCGTACTCGCGCAATCGTTGGGTGTGGGTGCCGGGTGCGGTGGTTCGCCGCCCCGTGTACGCGCCTGCGCTCGTCGTGTTCGTCGGCGGCGACAACGATCGCGACTCGCGCTGGGATGGCCGTGGCAACGTCGCCTGGTTTCCGCTCGCGCCGCACGAGGTCTATCGCCCCGCGTATCACGCGAGCGATCGCTACGTGCGTCGCGTGAACGTGACCAACGTGAACGTCACCAACATCAGCGTGACGAACATCAACGTCACGAACGTCAACTATCGCAATCAGCGCGTGACCGGCGCGATGACGGCGGTGCCGCAGGATCAGTTCGCGGGCTCGCGCAGAATCGGGCACGGCGCGACGATCGTGCCGGTCGAGCAGGCGCGTTACGCGCACGTGGTGGGCGACGGTGCTCCAGTGGCACCCACGCAGCAGAGCGTCATGATCCGCCGGCAGGGCGCGGCGCCGGTGAGCCGCCCGCCGCAGGCGGTGCAGAACCGTCCGGTCGTGTGGAAGAACACGCCGCCGGCGCGCCCCGCGACGTTCGCGTCGCACGAGGATCAGCTCAAGAGCAACGGCAACACACCGGTGTCTCCGCTTCCGGTCTCGCAGACGCGAGGCACGCGGCGCACCGAGGCGACGCCGGCCACGGATGCGCGTCGTGTCCCGAGCACGCGGCCCAACGTCAACGTCGAGCGGTATCCGACTGCGCAGGCGCAGCCGGACGAAAACGCCGCTCCCAGGGTCGCGCCGAAGCCGAATGTGAACGTGCGGCAGGCGCCGGCGGATGTGCGTCCGAACGTGAACGTGCGCGCTGCGCAGCCAGACGCGCAGCCAGACGTGCAGCCCACCGTGAACGAGCGCCCGGCACCGCGCGTCCGCCCGAACACGAATGATCGCCCAATGTCTCACGTCGACGAGCCTGCGCCGGTGAGCGGCTCGCCGAACGACGGCCCGGCCCACACGGTGGATCCGAGTACGAGGGTGCGGTCGGTGCCACGCGCACAGCCGGCTCAGACGCCGTCGAATGCGCGTCCGGTATCGCACTCGGACGTTCAGCCGAACGAGCGTCCCGCGCGGCAGGCTCCCGCGCCTCGCCAGGAGGCGGGCGGCCAGAAGGCCAACGAGCGTTCGGCGAACGATCGCCGGCGCACGCAGAGCGCCGACACGGAAAAGGAAAAGGCGAAGCCGGAGCAGAACGACAAGCAGAACGACAAGCAGAACGACAGGACGCCCCGGCACGGATAGTCGCGACGGACCGGCACGACGGCCGGATTCGCCCCTCGAGGGCGGGTCCGGCCGTCGTCGTTTCCGGCGCGGTGCTCAGCCGATGCTGTGGATGATGCCGCCCTCCGCACGCAGCGCCGCACCATTCGTGATCGCCGACAGCGGGCTCGCGACGAAGGCGACGAGCGCGGCCACCTCCGCCGGCTCGGCGAATCGCCTGATCAGCGACGACGGGCGCGTTTTCTCGAAGTACTCCTTCTCCACCTCGGCCGCGCCCACTCCTTTCTTCTTCGCGAC
>JAICLZ010000090.1 GCA_025929535.1 Gemmatimonadaceae bacterium | reverse complement strand
GATCGCGACCCGCTCCGCGAGGCCGCTCACCATGTACGGCCCACGCGCCTTCTCGACCTGCGTGATCGTCGATGCCGAGCCAGCGGCATAACCGATGCGCAGCCCCGCGAGCCCGAACGCCTTCGACATCGTGCGAGTGACGATGAGCCGCGGATGACGCGGCGCCTCCGCGAGCCATCCGCTGGATGCGAACTCCGCATACGCCTCATCGAGGATGACGATTCCCGCGGCGTTCTGGATGAGGCGCTGAATGTCCGAATGCGGAAGCGCGAGGCCCGTGGGGTTGTTCGGAGAGCAGATGTACGTGACGCGTGCGCGCACCGCGAGCAGCGCATCGATGTCGATGGCGTGCGGATGGGGCGTGGGCACTGGTGCGCCAACGAGCCCGTTCATCCGGACCCAGAGCGGGAGCATGCCGAAGGTCGGATCCGGAAACGCCAGCGTATCGCCGGGCTCCGCGAAGGCGCGGATCGCGGAGTCGAGCACATCGTCGGATCCGCATCCCACGGCGATCTCCTCCGCGCGCACACCCGCGTACTCCGCGAGCGCACGCTTGAGCTCCGGCGTGTAGACGGATGGATACCGCGTGATTCGTTCCCCCTCGACATTCCGGAGCATGCGTTCGGCCGCAGGAGGCACCCCCCAGCGATTCGTGTTGTCACTGAGGTCGATGGCGCACGGCGCGCGGTTCGGCTCGTAGAGCGAAAGGGTGCGCAGAGTCGCACGCTCGCGCGGCGCGAATCGTTCGCTGCGCTCGCGAGCTCTCGTGTCGGTGCCCTGCCCCGCACGCCGCGCAGCCGCGGCATGCGCCGGCAGTCCCTCGGCTTCGGCCAATGTTGCCACCCCTGGCGCGAGATCGGATGCCGCCGCGGCGGACACACGCTGATACGTTGTCCAGCGCACGAAGTCGATCGTCGACAATCCCGAATACGAGCGCGCGAGGCCGCCCGTGGGCAAGACGTGATTCGCGCCCGTCATGTAGTCGCCGAAGGCCACGGAGCTGGTGTCGCCGAGGAAGACGGTACCGGCATTCCGAATCCGCTCGAGGGCAGCGTTTGGGTCGCGCAGCGCGAGCAGGAGATGCTCCGGCGCGTACTCGTTGGAGAATGCGATGGCCCGCTCGAGCGACTCGCTCCAGAGCAGCGCCCCGCGTGTCGCGAGCGACCCCGCGATGATCGCGCGGCGCGGCTCATTCGCGAGCAGCGCCTGGATGGTGCGACCGATCTCCATTGCGGCGCGCTCGCTGTGCGCGATGACGACGACCGCGGCACGCGGGTCGTGCTCCGCCTGCGCGAGCACCTCGCGCGCGATCGATTGGGAATTCGCCGACTCATCGGCGATCACCAGCAGCTCGCTCGGTCCCGCGGGTGAATCAATGCCGGTGATGCCCGAGAGTTGGAGCTTCGCCTCTGCCACGTACGCATTCCCGGGACCGACGATCCGGCGAACGGGCGCGATGGACGGTGTGCCGTACGCCATTGCCGCAATCGCGCCGGCGCCGCCGATCGCATACACCTCGCCCACGCCCGCGAGCTCCGCAGCCGCGAGCACGATCTCGGATGGAACGCCGTTGGGCCCGGGCGGCGAGCATAGAATCACGCGCGGAACGCCCGCGACACGGGCCGGAACGGCGCCCATGAGCGCACTGCTCGGGTACGCCGCGCGTCCGCCTGGCGCGTAGACGCCAACGGAGTCGAGCGGATCCGGTCGTCGCCCCACGAAGACGCCGGGTTGAACCTCGAGCTCGGACGCACGAGGCAAAAAGGCGCGGTGCACGGACTCGATGTTCGCTGCGGCGTGCTCGAGCGAATCGCGCACGGATGGGTCGAGGCTCGAGAGGGCTCGTACGCGCAGATCGCGCGGTACCGCGACGCTCCGCAGTGTCGCGCCGTCGAGCTCGGCAGCGAGCTCCAGGAGCGCGCCGTCACCTTCGGTGCGTACTCGCCGAATGATCGCCGCGGTGGCCTCCCGAACTGCAGCGTCCGCTGCCGTGGATCGATCGGCGAGCTCCGCCGTTGCAGCCGGTGTCAAGTCAGCGAGGCAGCAGCGGCAACTGAAGAGCTCGCTCACGGCATCAACCGTTCGATTCGCGTCACCAGAATACCCTGAGCCCCGAGCAGCTTCAGATCCGCCACGGTCCGGTAGATCGCCGACTGCGCAACTACTGCATGGACAGCCACATAGGTGCCTCCGTTCGATATGTCGATGACCGTCGGCCCATTCACGCCGGGCATGATGCGGCGAGCGCTCTCGAGCGACACCCGGGGCACGTTCGCCATCACATACCGCTTGCCACGGGCTCTCAGTACGCTCGACAGCGCCTCGGCGAGCTCATCGGCAGAGCGAGCCGTGTCGCTGGACAACCCCGGCGAGCAAATCAACCGCGCGCTCGATTCGAGCACCGTCGCCACCTCATGGAGCTGGTGCACTCTCAGTGTGGATCCGGACGAGGTCAAGTCGACGATGATGTCGGCAATGCCCAAGTGCGGTGCGATTTCCGTGGCTCCCGACACGGGAACGATCGTCACCGGCGTGGCCGCCGCGTCGAAGAACCGTTGCGCGAGATGCGGGAAAACGGTCGCTACTCGAGGCGATTCGATGAGGTCGTGCACTGTCGCGATGCCGCTGTCGTCTCGCGCCGCGACGACCAGGCGGCAGGCTCCGAATTCGAGATCGAGGAGCATCCCCAGCGTCCGCTGCGACTCGCAGACGAGATCCCAGCCCGTCACCCCGACGTCCGCGGCGCCGTCGGCTACGAACTCGGGAATGTCCTTCGCGCGCACCAGGATGGCCTCGAACTCCCCGCCGAGGGATGCGACGAGTGCGCGCTCACCGCGCGCACGCACTTCGAGCCCCGCATCGCGGAAGAGCTCGCGCACATCCTCGGCGAGCCGGCCCTTGTTGGGCAGCGCGACTCTCAACATCCCCGAATTTCCGATACAGGCATTTCCGTCTCGTTTTTACGCAGGGTGATACAAAAAGGGCCCGTCCGAGCAGGGACGGGCCGAAGACGCCGAGCAAGCATTCAGGTCAGCCGATCACCCTGGCAAGCACGCGACGCTCCGGCCCGCTGGGCCGTGGTGATGCGTATGATGCTGCAGGGCGCGCGTGCACATGAATGCGTACATGAATCAGAAGGTATCGGAAGCGGCCGGACGCGTCAACCGCCACCCAGCACGACCGCGGGCCTGTCGTTTGCAATTTCATCCCCCGGGCACCTAGATTCCCAATCTCCGCGGGTTGCGGAGCTCGATTGCACACGGGCACGGTACTGGAGGCTATAAGAATGCAGTTTATCGGACGGGCGCTCCTCGCGAGCGTGTTTGTCCTCGGCGCGTGCGCCGGCGGCGACAAGAATGCGACAAAGACGGATTCCTCGACGGCGGTATCGTCGACCACCACGACTACCACCACGCCTGCCGCCACCACGGACAGCTCGGCGATGGCCGCTCCTTCGGCCGGCGCTGCTGCCGCGCCGGGGGCGGCGCCAGCAGCTGGAGCAGCAGCGGCAGCGCCGGCGACGGGCAAGACCGTAGAAGTGAAGATGGAAGGGGACGAGAAGGGATATCGTTTCGATCCCGCGAACATCACGGTGAAGGCGGGCGACGCCATCAAGTTCACGAACGTCAGCGGTGGCCCGCACAACGTGGGATTCGATCCCGCGAAGGTGCCCGCGCCCGTGCAGGCGCAGCTCGGCGCGAACATGCCCGGCGATCACTCGATGGGACCGCTCGAAAGCCCGCTGCTTCTGCAGCCGAACGAGTCGTACACGATCTCGTTCGCGAAGATTCCTGCGGGCACGTACGACATTCATTGCACGCCGCATCTCGCACTCGGAATGAAGGGCGTAGTCACGGTTCAGTAGGAGACGGCAGGGCGGATCGTTCGCTCGCCGCGATATAGATTGGGGCGAAGATGCGCAGGCATCTTCGCCCCCTTCTTTCATCCACCGGTGAACCCCACTGTCGACAGGCGAGTTTACGGCGATGTGGATGCGACGCCGAGCCAGCAACGTGTACTGCCGTCCGCTCTTCCTCGCGAGGATGGGAGGCGTGACGTTTGCGCTCGCGCTGCTCGCATTCGCGTTTCTCGCGCGCTCGGCTTCGCACGCTGAGGAGCCGAGCTCGCCGGGCGTGCGTGGCGCGGATACGGCCGCCCTGGCGATCATGGAGACGCGAGCGGCCGCGCGGCTGCGTGATGCGGAAAATGCGCTCGCCACGGCTCGTGCCCAGCACAGGGCAAATGCGATGCAGCGCGATGTCGTCGCTCCGGAGGCTCGTGCTCGCCGGGACTCACTCTCGGCGGCCGTTTCCGAGATCACGCGGCTGCTCGAGCGTTCCGACGGCGCGCCGCTCGTTGCGTCCTTTCGCGCGCTCGGCACCGCTGCTCCGATGAAGGGAGAGCGGCGCGTCGCACAGTTGGTCGACTCTCTCAACGATCTGGACAAGGCGCGCGCGGATTTCGGATCGTCCGATGGAGTCGATCCTATTTTCGTCGCGCTCACGGCCCGAGTGGGCTCGATCGGACACGAGCTCGAGGCTGTGGCGCGGGCCAAGCGGGCCGCCATGCGTCGCGAGATCGAGTCGCTCACCCCGCCTCCGGTCGTGGGATCGGCGATCGACACCGTGCCGCTCGAAGCTGCCCGCGATTCGGCCGCACGCGAGCAGACTGCGGTAGCGGCGCAGCTCTCGAGTGCTGTTGGCGCGGACAGCATCGCGCGCGCGCGCGATGACGACGCGCCGGGCATCTTCGGCGTGGGGATTCCAACGCTCGTGCTCGCCGCGGGGGTCGTGGCGGTGGTTCTCGCGCTTGCGATTGCACTCACGCTCGAGCTGCAGTGGCCCACCGTGGCGGATGTGCCGGAAGCGGAATCGCTGAGCGGAACACGCGTGCTGGTGACGATCGGCGAGAAAATCGACGAGCCCGAGCGGCAACGCCGCAGCTCTGATCGCGAAGTTCCGCCGTCGATCGAACAGTCATCCGATGTCTATCGTTTGCTCTACGGGCAGCTCGCGAGTGCGACCTTCGAGCTCACGGCGATGGCGGTGGCGGGCGATCATCCATTCGTGACCACCACCATCGCGGCCAATCTCGCAGCGATCGCGGCGCGCAGCGGGCGGCCGACGCTGTTGCTGGATACGGATTTTCGCGAGCAGCCGGTTGCGAGGATGATGGGTGTTCCGGCCACGCCCGGAGTGGCCGACGTTCTGGCGCAGCGGGTCGCCTGGGCGGCCGCGGTGACCAGCGTGCTGGTGAGCCGTGGTCGGTCGATCGATGTATTGCCCAGCGGGGTGTTGACCGGAACGTTGCAGGCAGTGACGGAGCAATTCTCGGCGGAGGTGGGCCGCTTGAGCCGCCGCTACGAAACGGTGGTGGTGAGCGCCTCGACGCCGGAACAGGGGACGATCACGGTGGCGACGGGGGCGGTTGGCGAGGTGGTGATTTGCTTGCGGCGAGGCCGAAGCACTCACGCGTCGTTGCAGGCGGTGCTGGCCGAGCTGGAGTCGAGCGGCGCGCGGGTGCGCGGGATCGTGCTCTGGGACCGGGAGGATCCGGCGCCGCCGGAACGAGGGTGGGGGAAGAAGCGACTGGAATTGGTCGGTTAGCGCGACGTATGAGGGCGTTGGGCGTAACTGTTCAATTTTTAAGCACTTTTCGCCGCCCAGTCAAACTGCCGTCGCTGTGACCGAAGGATCTGGAAAAACGTCTTAGAGGGAGATAATGAGCGCCAGTTAAGAATCGGCTGGAGTTGCCGATACTGGCATGCAGACGAACACAACAACGGAAATTTCCCCCAGCTCGGTTTCACCGGAGAACCTATGTCGCTCTCGTTTCTGAATCGCCCGACGCTCCGCACGGCAATGTTGATGGGGCTGGTCATCGCCCCGGGTGCGTGCAGCGATCAGTCGATCACGTCGAGTGTGACGCCGGCTCCGGCACCTCCGGGCGTGAACGCAAATCAGGCGGGCATGCTGCGCGGTACCGTGCGCGAGGACGGCACGGTGGTACTCGAGTCGCTCGACCCCTCGATCCAGGTGGGCGACAGCAACACGAGCGGGGCGATCTACGGAAACCAGAACGTGACGGCGAAGGTCACCATATCGCAATTCGCTCTCAATGATGCGAAAGGCACGAAGACGTGGACCTTCAAGCTCGCCGTGCACAATCTGCTTCCCTACGCGGTGGGCGCGATCGACGGCGCGACGACTACGCCGTACGACACGGTCGGAATGTTCGTGTTCTTCCCGAGCGCACCGACGGTGGTGTCGCCCGTGCCATGCAGCGGGTGCACGGTGTCGATCTTCAACACGCAGGGCACGGGCAGCTTCACAGCACCGAACCAGCTCTACTACTGGTATCACGACCTGCTCGCGGCCAAGGGCCTGTCCGGCGACAGTACGACGAATAATCCAACCTGGACATTCAAAGCGCCGTCGGCGGTAAACAGCTTTCGCTTCTTCGTGATCCTGAGCTCTCCGTGGCCGCGTGGGCTGCAGACGCAGGATACGACTTGGTCCGTCTCGTACAATCCGTTTTCCGACTCGCTGCCCGACGTCAATGCGTCGCCGCGATGGAAGACCATTGGTGTGAACGAGAACGGCACGTACAGCAGTGGATCACAGGGCCTGACCATCAGTGCCTCGCACAGGCATCAGGACGACCAGTTCTTCTTTCGGTCGGACAACCTCAATCGCAGCGAGAACGCATACCTCGAATCGCGCCTCACGCTCACCAAATCGGGTGGCAGCAACCCTGTCATGATCCTGGCACTCGCCGACAGCGTGAAGTTCATCGCATTGGGAATCGGCAATGGCAGAATCGGATTCGCGACGTTCAATCCGTCCACGTTGAGCTGGCAGTGGTCGGCGGGCGGC
The DNA here is from genome assembly GCA_025929535.1 of Gemmatimonadaceae bacterium. Classification (GTDB taxonomy): domain Bacteria; phylum Gemmatimonadota; class Gemmatimonadetes; order Gemmatimonadales; family Gemmatimonadaceae; genus FEN-1250. The sequence continues at coordinate 2,803 of JAICLZ010000090.1, read as the reverse complement.
ACGCTGCCGCTGACCACGAGTGTGGCGCACACCTATCGAATCGGGAAATTCGGCGCGAACGTCGCCACCGTGTACGTCGATGGCGCGGAGCTGTTCACGGCGAGCAACTCGCTCCTTTCCAACAACTTCATGCCGAACTACAGTGCCTTCGTCAGCCCGCAGGCCACGCACCTGTCTACTTTCTTCGGTCTCACGGCGCAGGACGCGGATGCCAACGTGATCGTGAACTACGTCAACTACGCGATTCACGCGACGCCCAAGCCGTAGGCTGCTCCAGGAGCGCCGGGAGTGCAACGTTTTGGTCCACAACTCGTCATTTCCACAGCCGGCACGACACTAGGACTCATGAGCAACTGCCATCCGCCTTCCGCATCGATCGAATCTCACCTACGGCGCCGTCCCTGGGCGGCGCCGCAGGTGGTCATGCACGAGTCGATGATGGTGCTGACGCAGAGCTTCTTCGGCGCGCCTGCGGCTGCCATGATATTGCAGGGCCCGGGGATCTCCTGCACGATTGGTCCGAACCCGACTTGCGGATGACCCGCGGAGCACGGCGCTCCCTGCGCGGCTGATCGGGATGTCCGCCGCAACGCCCTGGCGAATCGGGCCGATCGACATCGTCGCTAGCAATACCGAAGCGCTGCTCCACGACAATCCAAGCGGCGCTCGTCTTCGTGTGAGCGGAACGCGCCTCTCGCGCGACGCGCACTACGCCACCGCTCCGCGCGATGCTCGCATTCGCCTCGCGCGCGCGGGCGCGATGATCGCGCTTCGTGCGCGTGGACTCTATCAGCTGCACGCGTCGGCCGCGGTGGATCCCGACGGCATCGCGTTTCTGTTCGCGGGACCGAGCGGGGTGGGGAAATCGACGCTCGCCTACGCACTGTCGAGACAAGGCTGGCGAATACTCGGCGACGACGGCGTGGTGCTCGAGCCCACACCCGAAGGTGCGAAGCTTCACGCGTGGCGCGAGCCATCGCAGGTGAGCAGCGCGCTCGCGCACGAATTTCCGGAGTTGCGCGCGCGGCAGCATTTCGAGAATGTGAATGATCCCCGCCGTCGCATCCCCATGCCGACCCTCACCGCCCGTCACGCTCCACTTGGCGCCATCATTTTCCCGCGACGCGCGGCGTGCGACGGATTGAGTCCCATGTCGCAGACAATGGCCCTGTCGGAGCTGATCGTGCAATCGGCGCAAGTGCTGCTGGCGGACAGCGAGACACCGCGCCATTTCGCGCGCCTGTGTCACGTGGTGGCGAGCGTGCCGAGCTTCCGGTTGGAGCATACGCAGAAACAGCTGCACGCGATCGCTCAGACGCTCAGAGACGCTGCGCGATGATGCGCTACCGCGCGATTGCCGAAGCGCTCGTCGCAACGCTTTCCGATGGGGCAGTGCTGCTCAATCTTCAGACGAAGCGGTATTTCTCGCTGAACGAGACCGGCACGCGCATCTGGGAAATGGTGCAGCAGACGGCCGATGAGGAAGCGATCGTCGCGACGTTGCTCAGCGAATACGACGTCAACGAGCCGCTGGCGCGCTCGGAGGTTCGTCGCATCCTCGATGAGCTCATCGAGGCGCAACTAATCGTGCCCGCGTGAGGTGTGCCCGTGTAGTGCGTGGCCGCTGGATGTGGAGCGCGATGGCGGGGATCGCCCTTTCGGCGTGTGGCGACGCGACCAAGCCGGTGCCGCCGGTACCGCCGGCGCCGCTCACCGTGCCCTCGTTCATCGTGGTGGGAGACTCGGGAGGTGCGTCGCACCTCTACCGCGTGGGAGACAGCGTCGAGATGCAACTCACGAGCGGCGATTGGAGCGACTCTGATCCGATGAGTGCGGCGGGGCTCCTGGTATTCACCTCAAATCGAGATGGCAATGCCGAGGTCTATTTAGCGGACACTTTAATGGCAGTAACCCGTCGCATCACCAACAGTAGCGCTGAAGACGCGCACCCCGCGCTCAGTCCAGACGGTCTCACCATCGTGTTCGTGAGCAATCGGAGCGGCGCTCCGAGATTGTGGAGCGTCCCGGCCCCGGCCCTCGGAACGGCTACGTTCGACGCGCCGGTCGCGGTCGAAACGGGATCGGCGACGGAGATCCCCGAGGGAGCGCCCGCCTGGAGTCCGGACGGGTCCACCCTCGCCTTTAGCTCCGCGCGCTCTGGTACTTCCCAGATTTTCACGATGCCGGCGGCGGGAGGGGATGCCGTCGAGCTGACGAATGAGGCGGGGGGCGCGTTCAGCCCTGCGTGGAGCGGCGATGGGCAGACCGTCTACTATCTGTCCGCAACGGGAACGTTGCATCTGCGGCAAATAGGCAGCGCTGGCGGGAGTGCGTCGAACTTCGGGTCCGATTCGCTGGATCTGGATGCGGCATCGTGCAACGCCACGCTGTGCATAGCGGCGGAGAATCCGGCGGGAGACCGGGGAAGCGTTTTGGCGTTTCCGGTGAAGGGCGGCAGAGGCCAGGCGATCATCGCGCGGACGCACGACGAACGACAGGCAGCAATCCTGGTACCCTGAGCACCTAAGTATGACTGCTCACTGATGCGAAAAGGGCCCGAGTGCAGTGCACTCGAGCCTTGTTCCTTCGCCTCGCCTAGATCTTCGGCAACGGTGGTGGCGGTGGTGGCGGCGGCGGTGGTGGCGGCGGCGCCGGAGCCGGTGGTGGCGGCGGCGGAGCCGGTGGTGCCGGCGGCGGCGGTGGCGGCGCCGGCGGCGCCGGGCGGAAAGGCAGGGGCGTTATGGCCATCGAAGCCCACGCCACGGCGCGCTTCGTGCGCACCTCGGCGCAGAAGGCCGGCCTG
>JAICLZ010000134.1 GCA_025929535.1 Gemmatimonadaceae bacterium | reverse complement strand
CCCGCTTTCGGACATGAACGCGCACAAGGCGTTCGACAATCTCAAGATCGCCAAGGAGAAGGTTGATCACGTTGACATCGTGTTCAACGCGGGCCATCCGGGCGTGCCGGTGCCGCACTATCACATCATCGTGTGGTACGTGTCGCCGACAGAAGCAGCGACGCTGGCCAAGTGACCGTGCATTCGCGTCGCGACTTTCTCAAGGTTGGCGGCCTGGCGCTCGTCGGCCTCGGCTTCGTGCCGGGCCGTCGCTGGCCGGCGGCTGCTGTGGAGATAGTTGAAATGCGCAGCGACGCGGCCGGCTCGCGAGTGTGGTTCGATCCGATCGGGCTCCGTGTGGAGCCCGGGACGATCGTACGATGGGTGGTGCGCGAGAACGTGCACACGACAACCGCGTACCACCCGCGGAACGACCATCATCCGCTGAGAATTCCCGAGCGTGCAGTGCCCTGGGACTCGGGCTATCTCGTGAATCCGGGTGACCACTTCCAGGTCACGCTTACTGTGCCCGGGGTCTATGACTACTACTGCATGCCGCACGAAGGCTTCGGAATGGTCGGGCGGATCATCGTGGGGAAGCCGCTCGGGCCGGGGGCCCAGGCGTTCGACTACTGGACGGGCCGGGCGGGGACCGAGGGGTGGCACCACGTTCCGGAGGCGGCCCGCAAGGCTTTCCCCAGCATTGCGCGGATCCTCTCTGAGGGCCGGGTACATGTCGCCAATCCAGCCAGGTAAACCGAAGGAGCATCTGGCGCCTCCGAGTCGCGTTCGCACGGCGAACGTGCGGTGCATCCGATGAGCAGCAGAGTCGCTATCAACGGGCTCGGACGCATCGGCTGCGCCATCCTGAAGCTGGTGCTCGATGAGCCAGCGCTCGAGCTGGTCGCGGTCAATGATCTGATCGATGCCGCGAATCTTGCCTATCTGCTTCGCTTCGACACCGTCTACGGGAGGTACGCGAAGGATGTAGTGGTCGAGGGAGAGAACCTGGTCATTGCGGGCCGCACGGTGCGGACGCTGAAGAGCCGCGATCCGGTGGAGCTTCCGTGGAAGGAGCTGCGGGTGGATCTCGTGTTCGAGTGCACGGGCGCGTTGACGCGCCGCCAGGATCTCGAGAAGCATCTCCGCGCCGGCGCGGGGATGGTCCTTCTGTCTGCACCGTCGAAGGGTGGAGAGGTGGACACGCTGGTTCACGGTGCGAACACGTTGCAAGGCAGTCCCACCCTCATCTCCTGCGCGAGCTGCACGACGAACTGCATTACGCCGATCGTCGAGATCATCGGTCGGCGAATTGGAATCGAGAAGGCGGTGATGACGACGGTGCACGCATATACCGCTTCGCAGTCACTTGTCGATGGGCCGCGCACCGGCTTTCGCCGCGGCCGTGCGGCGGCGGCGAACCTCGTCCCGGCCACGACGGGTGCCGCGCTCGCGACGACGCGCGCGCTGCCACAATACGCGAGCCTGTTCGACGACATCGCGATCCGGGCGCCGGTTCCCATTGGGTCAATCGCGGTCATCACGTTCGTCACCTCGCGCAAGACCAGCATGGACGAAGTGAATGAGATCCTCACGGGAGAAGCTGCAACGGAGCGCTATGCCGGGATTCTCGGCGTCTCGCACGACCCGCTGGTTTCGTCGGACGTCATCGGTGATTCGCGCGCATCCATTGTCGACCTCGAGCTCACGAGGGTCGTTGGCGGCGATCTGGTCAAGGTCATGAGCTGGTACGACAACGAATGGGGCTACGCAAACCAGATGCTCCGAGAGGCGGTGTCGGCGAGCCGGGGTACCGGCTCGCGCAACGCGTGAGTCTGGTGAAGGCGAGGCCGGAGGCTGCTCCGCCCGAGGCGCCGCGCACATCGCCATCCGCGATCTGGGGCATCGCTCAACTGGCGTTCGTCGGTATCACCCTGCTGGGCTCCGTGGCCATCCCCGCACGCCAGACATTTCTCATCGCGCAGCTCATGCGAAAGACCACCGATGTACTCGCGCCAGCCCGGCTGCTGGTCGAGGATATTCAGACTGGTCTTGCGGAGGAGTTCGCGGCGCTGCAGGGCTATGCGCTCTCCGGTGACCGCGCACTGCTCCTGCGCTATCGTGCGGCTGCTGATGACGACGACCGGCGGGTGACCGCACTCGAGCGCCTGGCCACGCACTTCGATACTACAGCGACAATTCGCGCGCAGGCCCTCCGGACCGAAATCAGCGACTGGCGTCGGAGTAACGACACAGTGATCGCGCAGCGCGGGTCACGCGACCAGCTCGCCGTTGCGCTCGAGGCCGGACAGGCACGTTACGATTCGTCGCAGCGTGGATTCAGCGCGCTGTCTTCCTTCTTCGCGGCCCAGGCCGCCGCGCGGGACAACAGAGTTCGCGCGCTCGAGCACCTGAGCATCACGGCCAACGCTGCGCTCGTGCTCGCGGCGCTCGTGGCAATCTGCGGCGTGCTGGTCCTG
>JAICLZ010000001.1 GCA_025929535.1 Gemmatimonadaceae bacterium | reverse complement strand
CGCTCACGCCAGAAGCGCCTGCCGAGCGGAAAGTCAGCCATAGAAGAGTGAAATGCTAACGTCGGAGAGAGGGTGCGGCAACGCGGCCGTGGTGACACAACCGCGTGTGTCATCTATGTTTGTGCGATGTCCAACATGAATTCGCTGCTCGCCGAGCTCACGTGGCGCGGACTGCTGTACCAGCACACGGAGCCGCTCGATGCGGCGCTCGGTACGGGTGTCGTGACCGGCTACTGCGGCTTCGATCCAACGGCGACGAGTCTGCACGTCGGGAATCTCGTGCCCGTGATGGGGCTCGCGCATCTGCAGCGCGCGGGGCATCGCCCGGTGGTGCTCATTGGCGGCGGCACCGGGATGATCGGCGATCCGAGTGGCAAGACTGCCGAGCGGCAGCTGAACACGCCGGAGACTGTGGAGGCGAACTCGCGCGCGATTCAGCGGCAGCTCGAGCGCTTCCTGGAGTTCGGCGAGCCGCGCGGCGCGATCATGCGTGACAACGCCGAGTGGCTGCTCGACATGAAGGCCGTGGACTTCATGCGCGATGTGGGAAAGCACTTCACGGTGAGCTACATGATGCAGAAGGAATCCGTGCGCTCGCGGATGGAAGAAGGTGGCATTTCATACACCGAATTCAGCTACATGCTCCTCCAGGCGAAGGACTTTCTGGAGCTGTACCGGCGCGTCGGGTGCACGCTGCAGATCGGGGGCAGCGATCAGTGGGGCAACATCACGGCGGGAATCGAGCTCGTGAGGAGAGTGGAGGGCGTGGAGGCGCATGCGATGACGATGCCGCTGGTGACGACGGCTGCGGGAACGAAGTTCGGAAAGACGGAGGCGGGCGCGGTGTGGCTCGATCCGAAGCTGACGTCGCCGTACCGGTTCTATCAATTCTGGGTGAACGTGGACGATCGCGATGCATCGCGCTTTCTGCGCTACTTCACGCTGCTGACGCGCGAGGAGATCGAGGCGCTCGAGCGCGAGCTCGAGGCACATCCGGAGCGCCGGGCTGCGCAGCAGGCGCTCGCGCGCGACGTGACGACGCGCGTGCACGGTGCGGCGGCCGCAAAGGCGGCGACCGATGTGTCGGCGCTGTTGTTCGGGCGGGGGGATGCGGCGTCACTCTCCGCGGAGGCGATCGAGGCGTTGCGAGAAGAGGTGCCCTTCGTCGAGATGCCCGCGCTCCCGGCGGAGGGAATCGACGGAGTCGATCTGTTCGTCGCGGCGAAGCTCGCGCCGAGCAAGGGAGCGGCCAGGCGACTGCTCGAGCAGGGCGGGCTGTCGGTGAATGGGAAGAAGTTGAGCGCGGAGGAGCGGGTCGTGCGGAGCGAGCAGATGCTGGTCGCGCGGCATCTCCTGCTCAGGAAGGGCGCGAGGGAGTACGCGCTCGTGCGGGTGGGCAAGTGATCCGTGCGAAAATTCGAGACTTGCCCTCTGATTCGAGGATCGCCAAGATCGCTCGTGCGTCTAGTGCCCCGGCCCGAGCGCCTGCACCGCTCCCGCGAGCAACGCCAGGGCGCCCGCCTTGTCGAGCGACGCGACCTTCAAGAGCGCACCGCCCTTCACCGCCTCGTATCCCGGACTCGGCGATTCTGCGGCGATGTCCCACGGTCCGGGTGGATGGCCCGAGGTATCGGACGCCGGGCTAGCCGCGCTGCCCGTGAGCTGTCGGCGCATCGCGTGCATGCCGGCTCCCGTCGCGAACTGATCGCCCTCGAACTCGACCACGCCATCGCGCCACGACCGCAGGCTCAGATCATATTCCCGCGGAATCACGCCGGGAGCAGCGAGCACGGTCGTGTAATCACACTCGCGCGGGCCCGCCGCTCCGTGCCCTGGCTCGGGCGGCTTCGCGAGCGGGTGGCCGAGCAGCGCCTCGGCCTTCGCCTGCGGAATGAGATCGCACATCACGAGCGAGCTGTCCTTGGCCTCCGCGGCATACACCGCCATCGCCGCGGTGACGCCCGCTGCGCCATTGATCGGCAGCGGGTGGTCGAGCCGCTGGACGGCGGAATCCAGTAACGCGCCCGCCGTCTTCGGCGTCAGTCGCGTCCCCGTCCAGTCGAGCTCCACGTGTCTGTCGCCCTTCAGTGCGTGGAAATCGCAGCACTGCATGGGCCCCTGCGCGACCTGATCCCACGCGCCCGTGAGCGTGTCACCCGTCGACAACACCGTCGTGCCCATCTGCTCCACGCCCTGCTTCGCGATCGGATCCGTGAGCTTCCGTCCGAAGCCCACCATCTTCATCGCTGCCGCGCCGCCGTCCCAGTCGACGCTCACGAGGATGCGGCGATGATCCTTCGTGTCGTAGCGGCACGACTGCGCGTCGGCGTCCGGCTTGAACGAGCCGCGATAGGGCGGCGCTGAAAGCGCACCGATCGCGGCTGCGACCTCGGTCGAGTCCAGGAGCGAGCACGGATCGCGATCGCTGCTTCCACTCTCGGCGTCGGATGTGGAGTCCTGATTCGCGCCGAGTCTCTGCGCGAGATTGGAGCCTGTCCTCTGCGACCTGTCTCTCGAGTTGCAGGCGGCGGCGAGCGCGAGGGCGGCGACCATCGTGATGAGACGGCGTGTCTTCATTCGAGCACTCCAGCTCGAGTCGACTGGAACGTGGTGCCAGAGCATAGGAGCGGCCGAGTCGCGTCGCCAGTGCATCGGCAGCCATAAAGAGTTCTTTACGGTCGTTCTCCGCCCAACACCTCCAACGCCCTCCCCATCTCTTCCCTCGTATTGAAGCAGTGTGGCGACAATCGTATCGCTCCCTCCCTCAACGAGTGAAAAATCTTCGCCGCGCTCAGTGCCTCCGATGCCGCCACCGGATCACGTGGCGCAATCGCGAGCACGCCCGCGCGCTTTGCCGGATCCGCCGGCGTCACCAGCCGCACCTTGTCGCCGTTCGCCAGCGCCCACTGCACCGCTTCCGACACGACCCCCTCGATGTGCTCCGCCACGGATTCCGGGCCCAGCTCGAAGAACAACTCGAGGCTCGCATTGAGACCCGCGAAATCCGGCGCCGGCAGCGTGTTGATCTGGTAGCGGCGCGCATCGTCGTAGTACACGAAGTCGTAGTCCACCATGCGCGTGAACTCCTCGCTCGATCGCATCGCGAGCCAGCCCACCACCATCGGCTCGAGCTCGGGGATGAGCGCCTCGCGCACGTACACGAAGCCCGAGCCCCACGGCGCGAGCAGCCACTTCTGCCCGCCGCACGCGAGCACATCGATGTGCAGCTTCGACACATCGAGCGACGCCGCACCCACGCCCTGAATCGCGTCCACCACGAAGTAAATGCCGCGCTCGCGGCACGCACGCCCGATCGTCTCCAGGTCCGCACGGAAGCCCGTCGAGAACGATACCCAGCTCATCGTCACGGCCTTCACCTCCGGACGCTTCATCTCCTCCAGGAGCCGCGCTTCGTCCTGCAGACCGTCAAGCTTCGGGATCAGCTCGAGCTTCACGCCCTTCCGCGCCAGCGACATCCACGGATAGACATCCGCCGGATATTCGCCGTCGTACGTGAGCACCACGTCGCCCGACTTCAGTGGCAGCCCGAGCGACGCTACGTTGATGCCGTAGGTCGTATTCGGCATGCACGCGATCTCGCCGATCTTCGCGCCGATCAGCTTCGCGACGAGCTCCCGCGTCTTTTGGAAGACCTCGAGATCCTGATACGGCGTGAGCCGATGCGGCGCGGCTCTGAGCTCCGCCCACGACTTGAGCGTCTCCACCGCCCGCGACGGCAGAGCGCCCGTCTTCGCATTGTCGAGAAAGATCTGCTCGCCCTGCTGCGTCCACGGAAACTCGCGCGCGCGCAGCGCCTCCACATCGTAGCTCATCATGTCCGTCCGTCGAGTGCGCGCGGGTCGAGCGCATCTCGCAGCGCGTCGCCGAGCAGGTTGAAGCCGAGCACCGCGATCCCGATCGCGATGCCGGGGCTGAGCGAGGTCCACGGCGCGTGGCGAAGCTGTTCGAGATCGCGGCCATCCGCGATCATCGAGCCCCAGCTCGGTGTTGGCGGCTGCACGCCGAGCCCAAGAAACGAAAGCGCTGCCTCTGCCATGATCGCGCCCGCAACGCCGAGCGTCGCGGCGATCACCACTGGGGCGATCACGTTCGGGAGCAGATGCCGCGTGATGATGCGGTAGTCGCGCTCGCCAAGCGCGCGCGCCGCCTGCACGTACTCGAGCTGGCGCACCAGGAGCACCTGTCCGCGTACGATGCGCGCCATGCCGGCCCAGCCGACGATGCCGATCGTTACCAGCACTGTGCCGAGCGAAGGCTCGAAGGCGGCGGCGAGCGCAATGAGCAGCAGCAGCGACGGGAAGGCGAGCGTGACATCGGCCAGTCGCATCACCGTTTCATCCACCCACCTGCCGTAGAAGCCCGAGATGAGTCCGAGCGTCAGCCCCATCGAGAGCGCGATGGTCTGTGAGAGAAAACCTACCGAGAGCGAGATGCGCGCACCGTAGATGAGTCGCGCCCACACGTCGCGTCCCTGCAGGTCCGTGCCGAGCCAGTGCGCCATGCTCGGCGGCTGGAGCTGATTGGCGAGGGCGATGGCCGTGGGGTCCCATCGCGACACAAGGGGAGCGGCGATCGCGAGCACCACGAGCACCGCAACGGCGCCGAGTCCGAACATCGCGCGCCGGTCCGCGCGCAGCTTCCGCCACAGCAGCGCGTTCATACGGGATCCAGAAGCTCGGGAGGCGTGTCCGCCGGCTGGCGCTTCCAGCGGCGATGCTGCCAGAAGTACTGCTCCGGCGCCTCGCGCACGTGCTGCTCGAGCAGCCGCGAATACTCGTTGAGGATTGCGTCCACGTCGTTGTCGGTATCGCCCGTGCGCTCTACAATGATCTCTCGCACGTGTATGCGGTAGCGGCCATCGGGCTGCCGGATGCACGCACCAAAGTAAAGCGGCGCGTTCAATCTCAGCGCGAACACCGCTGGCCCACGCGGCGTTTTCGCAGGGCGCCCAAAGAAATCGATGAAGCTCGACGCAATGTGCAGCCCGGACTGATCCGCGAGAAACGCGATCACGCGTCCCGCACGCAGGGCGCGAGGCGTCTGTCGCACCGAATCGCGGTCGCGGACGACGGTCATCCCGAGTCGCGCGCGCGTGCGCGTGAGAAACGCATCGAAGAGCGGATTCCCCATCAGCCGCACGACGACATCGATCGGCATTCCATGCGCCGCGACCATCGCGCCCGCGAGCTCCCAGTTGCCGAGATGTCCCGTGAGCACGATCGCCCCGTGCTTTTCGGCCACCTGCTTCTCGATGAGCTCCAACCCGTCGGCGCCGGCGAAGTGCTCGAGCACGCCCTTCGTGTCCAGTCGCGAGAGCAGCGCCGTTTCCGCAGCGACGCGGCCGAGGTGCCGATAGCTCTCGCGCGCCACGCGCTTCACCTCGCGCGAGGGGAGCTCCGGAAACGCCGCCGCGATCTGCTTCTCCGCCACACGCCGCCGGATGCCGAGTGGCGCGTAGAACAATGTCCCGATGTGTCCGGCGAGATTCGTCGCCGCGCGCCACGAGAGCAGTCCGAGCACGGCCGCGAATGCGCGCAGCACCGCGTACTGCGCCCGGTCGCGGAGCGTCGGGCCGCGACTCGTGCTCACCAGCGCGAGCGGTCGCTCGCGATCGTAGCGGCGGCCTCGAAGGCGTCGATCATCTTCTGTTCCGAGTGGTCGCGCGACACGCGCGCACGTCCGGCGCCGCCCATCGCCGCGCGCCGATCGTCGTGGCCGAGCAGCAGCGCGACCGCCGCAGCGATGTCGGGAGCTTCCCCGCGCGGCAGCAGAATTCCCGCGATGCCATCCGGCACGTACTGCTCCGCCGCCGTTCCCCGCTCGGCCAGCACCGGCACGCGCGAGGCGAGCAGATCGAGCAGTGCGAACACCGCCGTGTCGCCATCGGCCACCACCCAACCGAGATCGGCTACGCTCAATACGGAGAGATAGTCGTCGCGCTCGCCGAGGAAGCTCACGGCACCCGTGATGCGCAGCGCGGCGGCGTGCATGCGCAGATCCTCATCGCTCGAGCCCGCGCCAACCAGCGCGAGCCGCAGCTCGGGATGCCGCGGCGCAAGCAGCCCGATCACCCGCAGCACCGCCGCCGCGCGCGCTCGGCCGCTCCGGTCGTACACGCAGACGAGCAGCCGCGTGCCGCCCGGCGCGCCGATGCTCGCGCGCGACGCGGGGCGGATCGCGTCGTACGCGTGGGCATTCACGCCGAGCGGTACGACGGCGGGGGCAAAGCGCGTGAGCGTGGCGGGTGGAGCGTTGCGCTTGTCCTCCTCGGAGCTGAAGAGCAGCCCCGTGGGTGCGAACCGGAAGGCGAGACGCACGGTCGGACCGTAACGCAGCAGCTGCCCCGTGGCGATGCGGCGCAGCACCGCCGCGCGCTCGGCCAGCCTCGCCGCGAGCGCGGCGATCAGCTGCTCGCGGTCGCCATTCACGACCACGACCTGGATGAAGCGATCGTGCAGCAGTGTGCGGAGGCGCAGGGCCACGAAGGGCCACGGCAGAATCCGCGAGAGCGACACCACCTCGTACGCGCCGAACTCGAGATGCTGCTCGAGCGCGCTCTCGGGGGGGCACACCACCGTGACATTGTGCCCCCGCTCGCTCATCCCACGCGCCGCGGCCGCGAGCGCGCGCGCACTGCCGTTCCACTCCGGCGACTGGCTATAGAACAGGATGCGCATGTTCTTCGGCTGCTTGCGATTCCCTGTCTCCGAACTGGAGAGTGTGCAGCCGGTGGTACGCGCCGCCGAGCTCGAGCAGCGCTTCGTGCGTTCCGCGCTCGATGATGCGTCCGCGGTCGAGCACGAGAATCTCCGTCGCGTTCACGATCGTCGAGAGCCGGTGCGCGATCACGATCACCGTGCGGCCAGCCAGCAGCCGGTCGATCGCCTCCTGCACCAGCCGCTCGGATTCCGTGTCCAGCGCGGACGTCGCCTCGTCGAGAATGAGGATCGGCGGATCGACGAGCAGCGCGCGTGCGATCGCGATCCGCTGGCGCTGCCCGCCGGAGAGGCGCGCGCCGCGCTCGCCGAGCATCGTGTCGTAGCCTTCGGGGAGCTCGGTGATGAAGCCGTGCGCGTTCGCGGCGCGCGCGGCCGTCTCGATCTGCGCAGCCGTGTAGCGGGCGCCCCGCCCGTACGCGATGTTGGCGCGCACCGAGTCGTTGAAGATCACCGTCTCCTGGCTCACGATCCCGGTGAGCGCGCGCAGCGAAGGGAGCACGATGTCGCGCGTGTCGACGCCATCGAGCAGAATGCGGCCGGACGTTGGCTCGTAGAACCGCGGAATCAGATCCGCGAGGGTGCTCTTCCCCGCTCCGCTCGCCCCGACCAGCGCGACGACATCGCCCTTGCGCGCGGTGAAGGTGATGTCCTCGAGCACGTTCGTGCCCGCATCGTAGGCGAAGGAGACGTTCTCGAATTGCAGCGCGCGATCGAAGCTCGCGGCCACGCGCGTCCCGCGGTCGAGCGACTTCTCGGTGGGCATGTCCAGCACCTCGAACAGCCGGTCCGCGCTCGCGAACGCGTTCTGCGCGATCGCCGGGATCTGCGAGAGCTGCTTGAGGGGCTGCAGCATGCGCATCACGAAGGTGAGAAACACCAGGAACTGCGACGCCTGCAGCGTGTGATCCACGAGCACCCACTTCGCGCCGGTCCACAGGAGGAGGACCACGATGAGCGTGCCGAGCGTCTCGGTAATCGGCTGGCCGATGAGCGCGAACTTCGCCATGCGCACGAGCCCGCGCGAATACGTGTGGCTCGCGTCGATGAAGCGCGTTTCCTCGTAATCCTCCGCCGCGAACGACTTCACGAGCCGGATGCCGCTGACGCTCTCCTGCAGCACGCTCATCATCTCGCCGTGGTCGTTGCGCAGACGGCGATAGCCGCGGCGGAGCTTCCGGAGCAACGGCTGGAGCGCGAAGGTGAGCGCCGGCGCGACGATCACCGCCATGAGCGTGAGCCGCCACGAAATGCCGAACAGGTATGCCGTGTAGATCGCGACCATCGCCGCGGCCGAAATCGCCTGTGTGACGAGCTGCGTCACGAGCGTTTTCGTCTGCTCGGTATCGGAGAGCACGCGCGAGATGATCTGGCCGACCTTCGTGCGCGTGAACCAGCCTATCGGGAGCGATTGCAGATGGCGGTACACGGCGTCACGCAGGTCGCGCGTGATGTACTCCTGCAGCTGGGCGCCGAGCGTGCCGGCGATCCAGACGCACAGGTTCTTGAGGGCGACCGTGGCGAGCAGAATGAAGATGACGTGGAGCAGCGACCGCATCTGGTTCGCGGGGTCGAGCAGCGACCCGATGGTCCACGTCAGAAAATCGGTGACCCAGCCGCTCTTGATCGGCAGCGCGGGCAACCCGAAGAGCGCGTTCAGAAACGGGATCAACAGCGCGAACGAATATCCGTCGAGCGCGGCGCCGATGAGATTGAAGAAGATGTTCCCCGCCATGCGCCACGCGTGCGGGCGCAGGAACGGGGTGATTCGTCTGTACGAGCGGAGATCCACTAGCGGCGCGGCGTGAGGAGCGCCACGGGCAGAATGCACTCCTCCGGCGTGACGCCTCCGTGCAGGAACGACCCGCGGTAGCGCGTCTGATATTCGCGCAGCTTGGTCGGGTACACGAAGAACGTGTCGCCTACCGCGAGCAGCGTGTTCGCGCCCGTACCGCGCCGCGGCAGCTTCAGGTCGTCCGCGTTGCCGAACGACAGCGCGTACTCCGGACGCTCGGCGCGCAGGTCTTCGCCGAACTTGTAGCGGAGATTCGCGGTCGCGTCGCGTTTCGCGAACACCGTTGCGGGCGTGAGACAGTGAATCGAGCCGTGATCGCTGGTGATGAGCACGGGGATGTTCTTGCGCGCGGCGTCCTTGAGCAGCGTGAAGAGCACCGAGCGCTCGAACCATTGTTTCGTGATCTGCCTGAGCGCGATCTCGTCCTTCGCGACCTCGTAGAGGATGGCGGATTCGCTGCGGCCGTGTGTGAGCAGGTCGACGAAGTTGAAGACGAACGCGCTCACGCCCTCGCGTGCGATCGCGCTCGACACGCGACGCTCGAGGTCCGTGGAATCCGCGGTGCTCGAGATCTTCTCGTAGCGCACCGGGATCTGCCGCTTGTGCTCCGCGAAGTGCGCCTCGAGCAGCCCGCGCTCGTGCGCATTCAGCGACTCATCTTCGCGCTCGCCCCACCAGTCGGGGAAGCGCGCCGCGATCTCGCTCGGAAAGAGTCCGCTGAACAGGGAGTTGCGCGAGTACGGGGTGGCGGTGGGAAGAATCGAGAAGTGGTGCGTCATCTCGATCTCGAAGAACGGCGCGAGCAGCGGGCTCAGCACCGCCCACTGGTCCAGCCGAAGGCAATCGATCACGACGAACACCGCCGCGCGATTGCGCTCGAGAATCGGAAGGAGAAACTCGCTCACCACGTCGATGGAGAGCGGCGGCCGGTCGCCCTCGAGATGCGCGAGCCATCCGGGATACGACTCACGCATGAAGCTCGCGAACTCGCGGCGCATGTCCGGATAGAGCGACTGGAGCGAGTCATAGAGGCTCTGCTCCCGCGCCTCCGCAAGGCTCACATCCCATTCCACGAGCTCGGTGTAACGCGACACCCAGCCGCGCCAGTCGAGCGGTGCCTGGCGATCGAGCTCGATGGCGCGGAAGCGCTCGACGAACGAGCGCGCGATCGCCTGCTGCCGGATGCGAGGACCATCGAGCACTCGCGTGATCACCGCGAGCACCTGGCGCGGATTGATCGGCTTGACGAGATAGTCGCGCACATCGACGCCGATCGCCTCCTTCAGCGTCGCGTCCTCTTCGCTCTTCGTGACCATGATGATCGGAAGGAGCGGATCGAGCTCGCGGATCTCACGGTAGGCTTCGAGGCCGCGCTTGCCTGGCATCTGCTCGTCCAGGAGCACGATGCCGTACGCGCGGCGACGGAGCATCTCGACGGCGTCGTCCGCGTTCGTGGCGGACTCTACCTCGAAACCCTTCTCCCGCAGGAAGATGCGGTGCGACTCGAGGAGATCGGCCTCATCATCGATCCAGAGTACGGACTTCGGCGTCTGTGCCATGTTCGTGCAATGTAGTCCGACGGAAAAGTGACGGCCAGCGCGCGCGGCAGCCGTGCGAGCTTGCGGTGCGCATCGGTTCCGTCTACGCTCACTCGCAACCCGCCATTTTCAACTCGCCCAATGCACCACACTGTTCCGAGGTACGCTGTACCGCCAATCGTATTCCCGTTTCGCGCGCTCGCGGCCTGTGCGGGGCGAGCACCGCTGGGCCGCGGACGCGAAGTGGCGCTCGCGTGCCTGATGGCCGCACGGCTCTCCTCCCCCGGGCTCGGAGCACCGCTGCCACCAGCGGTCCGCGCTGCGCGGGCCGCGGGGGCGAGCCGTTGGTTCGCCTCGCTCGCACTCCCCGCAGCACTCCGCGCGCCACTCGTGCGCCTGGCCACCGCGAGCGCTCGCGAGAGCGCCTCGGAGCTCGGCGACGCGCTCACCGATGTGATCGCCGCTTCACGAAGACACATCGACGAGCCGAGCATCGCGGAGCTCGAGGGTGTGGCCCAGCAACTCGCGAGCGCTCGGCGCTGAGGTGAGCACCCAACGTCTGTTGCCGCCCCTTGGCAATCGCATAACTTGGCATGCATGACCCGACACGACGACGAGCCGCGGCTCGCCGAGCTGCTTCGGCGCACGGATGCGATCGCCGGCGGTGCGTCCGTTGCCGACACCGTTCCAACCGGTTTCCCCACGCTCGATCGACTCCTCGGCGGCGGGCTCCGTCGCGGCGATCTCGTGGTGCTGGGCGGCGATGTCGGCACGGGCAAGTCCGCGCTCGCGCTGGCCATGGCACTTCGCGCCGCGGAAGAGGGCCATCCGGTGACGTACCTGAGCGGCGAGATGTCGCCCACGCGTGTGCACGAACGGCTGCTCGCCATCGAGGGCCGAGCCTCGATCGATGCCTTGCGCTCCGGTACCATGGATGAGGAGACGCGCGCGTCGCTCGGCGCGGTCGCGCTCAGGGCCCCGGGAACGCTGCCGGTGGTGCGCGCGATGCCCCAGGACGGGAGCGAGTCGCTCGACGCGGAGGCCAGGCGCGAGCCAACGCCATCACTGCTCGTGATCGACTCGCTGCAGCACGTGCACGGCGCAGGCACGCCCGCGGAGAACAACGCGCAGGCCGTGCTCGCGCTCAAGGAGATCGCGATGCGGAATCACGCGGCGGTGCTCGTGACGGCGCATCTGCCGGAGCTGCCGCCCGAGCGCGAGAATCTGCGCCCGCAGCTGCACGACTTCGGAGCGATGGGCGCCATCAAGCAGCTGGCCGACGTCGTGCTCGGACTGTTTCGCGAGGAGATTTACCATCCGGTGCCCGGCTCGGAGGGTGCTGCGGAGCTGGCCATCCTCAAGAATCGGCATGGCCCGACCACCTACATCGACCTCTATTTTTACAAGCAGTGGCTCAGATTCGAGGACATGGTCGATCCGGACCGCTAGCACCCGCGGCGTCGCTCGCGACAATCGGCGGCGGCGTATATTCCACTGGCCCCAGCACGGAAAACAGAGATGGCTGGTCACAGTAAATGGAAGCAGATCAAGCACTACAAGGCCGCGACGGATGCCAAGCGCGGCGCGCACTTCACGAAGCTCATTCGCGAGATCACGGTTGCCGCGAAGGCCGGCGGTGGCGATCCCGCCGGCAATCCGCGCCTGCGCACCGCGATCGAGGCGGCGAGGGCCGCATCGATGCCGAAGGAGAACATCGAGCGCGCGGTGAAGAAGGGCACAGGCGAGCTCGAGGGCGTCGACTACTCCGAGGTCATGTACGAGGGCTACGGCCCGGGCGGCGTCGCGCTGCTCATCCACGCGGTCACCGACAATCCCACGCGCACGGTGGCCGAGGTGAGATTCAAGCTCTCGCGCGGCAACGGCAATCTCGGCGCATCGAACTCCGTGGCCTGGATGTTCGAGCGAAAGGGACAGCTCTACATCGACGCGGCGAAGTACGCGGAAGACGCAGCGATGGAGGCCGCGCTCGAGGGCGGCGCAACGGACTTCGCGCAGGATGGCGATCAGTTCGTCGTGAGCACGGAGCCAACGGAGCTGCACCACGCCAAGTCCGCGCTCGAAGCGAAGGGCATCGTGGTGCAGGAGGCCGAGATCTCCATGATCCCGAAGAACACTGTGCACGTCGAGGGGAAGACGGCGGAGTCGCTGCTCAGGCTCATGGAGGAGCTCGATTCGCTGGACGACGTGCAAAAGGTCGAGGCCAACTTCGACATGGATGTGGCCGAGATGACGAAGGCGTGAGCCGGCGGCGGTGATCGTCCTCGGGATCGATCCCGGCACGGCCGCCACAGGTTACGGCGTGGTCTCGGGCGAGCCATTCGGGTCGCTCTCGCTCATCGAGTGCGGGGTGATCCGCACGCATGCGCGCGACCCGCTGCCGTCGCGACTGCGCGAGATCTACGACGACGTCTCGATGCTGATCGCACGCCACCGCCCGGACGCGCTCTCGATCGAGGACGTGTTCTACGCCAAGAACGTGCGCACCACCGTAGTGCTCGGCCACGCGCGCGGCGTGATCCTGTTGGCGGCGGAGCAGGCGGAGCTCTCGATCCACGAATATCCACCGGCCGAGATCAAGAAGGCGGTGGTGGGCACCGGCTCCGCCACAAAGGAGCAGGTGCAGTTCATGGTCACGCGCCTGCTGCGCCTCAAGAGCGCACCGCAGCCGACCGACGCGGCCGACGGCACGGCGGCGGCGCTCGCGCACATCATGGGAGGGAGATTGGCCGGGTTGAAGCGATGAAGGTGGAGCGTGCCGCGGAATCGGCCGTTAACAATGTGAGATACGAAAAAAATCGGATCGAACGGATACAAACGGATAAACTCCCATGCGAAGTCATCCGTTCGTGCCCGTTTTCATCCGTTCAATCCGTATCATCGATTGTTAGTGCTTGTGTGTCGCGATCGCGGACTACCGAAACGAGCCTTTTCCATTGATCGCGCGCGTCACCGGCAAGCTCGTCGCCAAGGAGCTTGATCGCGTCGAGATCGCGACGACCGGCGGCGTCGCCTACGAGCTCGCGATTCCCCTCGGCGTGTACGAGACGCTGCCGCGGGTGGGCGAGCAGGTGGAGCTGCAAACGCATCTGGTGGTGCGCGAAGACGGATGGCTCCTTTTCGGATTCGCTACGCAGAACGAGAAGCGCGTCTTCCAGCGACTGCTCACGGCAAATGGAGTGGGCCCATCGCTCGCGCTCGGGCTGCTCTCGACGCTCTCCGCGGAGCGCCTCGTGCGAGCGATTCGGGAGCGCGACATCGCGACGCTGCAGCGCGTGCCGCGCGTGGGCAAGAAGAAGGCGGAGCGGCTGGTGCTCGACCTCTCGGACAAGCTCGACGATGTGGCGGGCTCGCCGGCATTGGGCGCACGCCCCGAGGGTGCGAGCGCCGAGGATGCGATTCGGGCACTCGTCTCGCTCGGCTACGCGACCATCGACGCCGAGAAGGCGGTGCGCTCGGTGCTGGATACGGGAGCGACGAAGCTCTCCGCGCCGGAGCTCATTCGCGCGGCGCTCGCGAAGATCGGCGGCCGCTGAGGTTCAGGTTGGCGAGCGCCGGAGCGTGGTTGCATTGATGGCGGAGTGCGCCCAACTTCGAGCATGACTACTGCCCGCCGCACCAACACGTTCACCGAATCGGTGATCCGTGAGATGACGCGCATTGCCAACGAGCACGGCGCGCTCAATCTCGCCCAGGGAATGCCAGACTTCCCGATGCCCAAGCCGATGAAGGACGCGGCGTGCACCGCCATTCACGCCGACATCAACCAGTACGCGATCACATGGGGCACGCCCTCGCTCAGGCTCGCGATCGCCGGGAAGTATCGTCGCTGGTACGGCATGGATGTGGATCCGGAGCGCAACGTCACCGTCACCTGTGGCGCGACGGAGGCGATGGTGAGTGTGTTTCTCGCCCTGGTGAATCCGGGCGACGAGGTGATCGTGTTCGAGCCGTATTACGAGAACTACGGTCCCGATGCGATTCTCTCCGAAGCGACGCCGGTGTTCGTGCCGCTCGAGCAGCCCGGCTGGGGCATCGACGAAGAGAAGCTGCGCGCGGCGTTCACGAGCAAGACGAAGGCGATCATCGTCAACACGCCGCACAATCCCACCGGACGCGTGTTCACGCGCGATGAGATCTCGCTGATCGCGGAACTTTGCGTGAAGCACGATGTATACGCATTCACGGACGAGATCTACGAGCACATTCGCTACGCCGGCGACCATCATGCGCTCGCGACGTGGCCCGGGATGGCGGAGCGCACGATCACGATCTCCGGCCTCTCGAAGACCTTCAGCTGCACCGGTTGGCGACTCGGCTACGCGATCGCCCCGGAAGCGGAGTCCGTCGCGATTCGGAAGGTGCACGACTTCCTCACGGTGGGCGCACCGGCGCCGCTGCAGGAGGCCGGCGCGATCGGGATGGCCTTCGATGCGGACTACTACAATCGCCTCTCGCTCGACTATCGCGCCCGCCGCGACATCATGTGCGATGCGCTGCGCGAGGGCGGTTTCACCTTCACCGTTCCGGAAGGCGCCTACTACGTGCTCGCGGACTTCTCGCAGCTGAGCGATCTCGGCGACGTCGAGTTCGCCAAGTGGCTCACGAAGGACGTGGGCGTCGCACCGGTACCCGGCTCGAGCTTTTTCCGCGCCGGCGATGGCGGGAGCAAGCTCGTTCGCTTCGCCTTCTGCAAGAAGCACGATACGTTGATCGCCGCCGGAGAGCGGCTCGCGAACCTTCAGGCCCGAGTGTGATGCAAACGATGTCCCGCGCAGAGATCACGACCCCGGAAGTCATCGCCGACGAATCGGTGGTCGAGCTGTCGCTCCGTCCGCAGCGGCTCGCCGAGTTCATCGGCCAGCAGAAGGTGAAGGACTCGCTCGCCATCTACATCGAGGCCGCGCGCGCGCGCCACGAGTCGCTCGATCACACCCTCTTCTACGGTCCTCCCGGGCTCGGCAAGACCACACTCGCGGAGCTGATAGGACGCGAGCTCGGCGTGAACATCCACACCACGTCGGGACCGGCGCTCGAGAAGCCGGGCGATCTCGTCGGCACGCTCACCAATTTGCGTGCACGCGACATTCTCTTCATCGACGAGATCCATCGCATGCGCCCCATCATCGAGGAGTTTCTCTACCCCGCGATGGAGGACTACAAGATCGAAATCCGGCTGAGCGACGGTCCCAAGGCGCAGACGATCACGATGCAGATCGAGCCGTTCACACTGATCGGCGCCACGACGCGCTTCGGCATGCTCACGTCGCCCATGCGCGCACGCTTCGGAATTCCGCTGCGACTCAACTTCTATCCCATGGAAGACCTCGAGCAGATCGTGATCCGGAGCGCCGAGGTGCTGAAGGTCGAGATCGATGAAGGGGGCGCGATGGAGCTCGCGCGCCGCTCGCGCGGCACGCCGCGCGTCGCCAACCGGCTGCTGCGCCGCGTGCGCGACTACGCGCAGGTGAAGGGCAACGGCCGCATCACGCGCGAGCTCGCGGATGCGGCACTCGCGATGCTCGACGTCGACCAGTTCGGCCTCGACGACATGGACGCGCGCATCATCAAGACCATCATCGAGAAGTTCGAGGGCGGGCCCGTGGGCGTGAAGACCATCGCCGCGGCGATCGGTGAGGACGAGCTCACGATCGAGGAGGTGTACGAACCGTTCCTCGTCCAGAACGGATTTTTGCAGCGCACTCCGCGCGGACGCATGGCGACGCACCAGGCGTATCGCCACTTCGGATTTTCTCCCCCGACAGCCGTTCCGGGACAACCGACGCTCTTCTGAATCGTCCATACATACACCCTTCACGGTGTGCCACTCGCGTGAGCTGATGAGCTCACTTGCCAGGACATCCCGGGAGTTGTATGGCCGTTTCGACGCAGGAACGCTGGAACGAGCACAACGAGACCGGACGCCGCCACTTCGAGCGGGCGGAGTTCGCCGAGGCTGAGCAGGCGTACATCGCCGCGCTCAGGCAAGCAACGTTACTGGGCGCGGTCACGCTGACCGAGCTCGGGCAAGTCGCGTTCTCCCTTCGCGATTTCCAGCAATCCGAGAGCTATTTCCGTCGCGCGCTCACCATTCGCGAGCAGGCGCTCGGTACGGAGTCCGTCGAGCTCATGCAGGCGCTCAACGATCTGGCGGCTCCGTACTACTCGCGCGGAGAGCTCGAGCAGGCGGAGCGCCTCTACAGACGCGCGCTCGCGATCGGGGAGACGCAGCTCGGCGAGCTGCATCCCGATCTGACGGTCTCGCTCAGCAATCTCGCGCGGCTGCACCAGCGGCGTGCCGATTGGCGCGCCGCCGCTCCTCTGCTCGGCCGGCTGCTCGCGATCAAGCAGCGCGCGCTCGGCGAGACGCATCCGCACGCGATCTCGCTCATGCTCGCCGTCGCGAACGCGCGCAGCTCCCTGGGCGAGCACCAGGTGGCCGAGGATCTCGTGCGGCGCGCGCTCGTGCTGCAGGAGCGCGCGCAGGCCGGGGACGCCGACATGGTGCGCTCGCTTTCGGTTCTCTCGAAGGTCTACCTCGCGAGCGGAAAGACGCAGTTGGGCACCGAGCTCGCGGACAAGGCAGCAAAGCGGCAGAAGCGCCTCGGGGGCGCGCAGCGCACGCGGAACACGCGCGCGCGCCTCGACCGCGACACGCCGGATTTCTCGGTGGACCCCGGCGCGCCTTCACCGCCGCGCCAGGTGGGGCCAGCAGCCGCCCGGTCCTCCCCGCCCCACGCGCTGGCGCCGAGCGCTCCCGCAGCCGCGAACGCGACGCCCGGCACCCCGAACCGGGCCGGCTCGCCGAGTGCGCCCAGCACGCCCGCCACTCTGGGATTGATGCGCTCCTACGCCCAGATGATCGAGCACGCGGGCGACGCGAGGCGCGGTCAGCGCCGCTCCTGGTGGTCGAGGATCTTCAGCCGCTGACCACGCGGCGAATGGTCTTAGCGTGCGAAACCGGTGAGCTCGCAAGTGGTCTCTTGACAGCATCGCGCACACGGCGCAAAGCTGCTGTGTATGCGGTGCGCATTGCTGGTTCTATTGCTTGCCGCGCAAACACTCGCGGCGCAAACGAACGACCAGGTGAATCGCTTCGCCACGATCGATTCCCTGGCATCGGAAGGTGATTCCGCCGGCGCTCTTCGCCTGCTGGACGCTGCCGTGCGCGCGAACGCCAGCGATGGCGAGGCATGGCATCGACGCGGCGTGCTGGCGTGGCGCATGTCCGGCGCGGAGAAGCGCACCGGGTTCATGAAACGGAGCGCCAACGAGGCACTGCTCAACGTCGCCGACTCCTCGCTGCGGCTCGCCACGCGATACGCGCCCGGCTCTCCGGGCTACCTCGTGGATCTCGGACGGTTCGATCTCACCTCCAACTCCGCCGCGGTGCGCAAGCGCGCGAAGCCGCTCTTCGAGCAGGCTCTCAAGGCAGCGCGCAAGGGAAACGATGCCGCGGTGCTCTCGCGCGCCGCGGACGAGATGGGAATGACGTGGTGGCGACACTACGAGGACATCGCGGACCGCAACATCTACAGCACCATCATCAAGAACGTGAAGGACCGCACCTTCACGAGGGATCCGCGCTCGATCGCATATTTCGTGGACCGGCAGGCCATCCGGGCCTCGGCGCAGGATTGGTCCGGCGCGCTCGAGTACCTGAAGGCGTACGAGCTCTTTTCGGAGGCGCTGCGAGCGCAGCCATCCAATGGCAGCGCCGCGCGCCATGTCTATCGTGCGCTCGTCGATCGGCAGCGCTGGATCGAGCTCGAGCATCTCGCGCGCGTGCGCCTCATCGACGATCACGTTGATGGGTGGGCGTGGCTCGCGCTCGGTCTCAGCGCGCACCGCCTCGGCGACGAGCATCAGTCGGGTCTCGCCTTCGACAGCGCGCTCGTGTTCCTTCCGCCGGCCGAGCGCGCGCGGCTCACGAATCTGTCCCGCATCGTGACGCCGAAGGACAGCATCAGCCGCAATCGCCTGCCCACCTCCGAGCTCGAGAACGATGAGCGCATGTACTGGCTGATGGCCGATCCGCTCTGGGCGACGTCGGACAACGAGGGGCGCAACGAGTTCCTGAGCCGCGCCGTGTTCGCGGAGCTGCGCTTCTCGGTCGAGGAGTTCGGCATTCACGGCATCGACACGGATCGGGGCGATGTGTACGTGCGCTACGGTCCGCCGCCGGCCGTGATCTCGTTTCCGCCCGACGCGCTCAGGCAGGGCGAGCACCGCATTCGCATTCTCTGGTGGTACAGCACGAATGAGACCTTCCTCTTTCGCCAGCTGCCCACCTACGGCGTCGCAACGCTGGATCCCGACGACGCGCGCGAAACGCAGCGCCTGCGCGACACGGTTCCGGTCGCGTGGACGAACGCGGGTGCGAAGCCGCTCGCCGACTCGATCAACGTCGCGCTCACGCGATTCCGCGCGTCCTCGGACTCCTCCGACGTGTATTTCGCGGCCGAGCTTCCGGTGAAGCGGATGGTGCAGGACGTCGATTTGGCGCGGGGCGCCCTCGATGTGGAGCTCGAGGCGTACACCTGGCGTGCGAAGCCCGTGTTCACGGCAACCTCGCACGAGACGATCGACTTCGCGCACCCGGACGTCAACCAGATGCACGCCTGGCGCACGCGATTGCAGGCCGGCACGTTCCTCTATCGCGTGGAAGCGCTGCAGCCGGACGCGGGACGCGGTGCGCGGTCCGCGAGCCGCATCGAGCTCGTGCCGGGCGGCGGCTTCGGGCTCAGCGACATTCTCGTGGCCGACTCGGTCTCGCCCGCAAACACGAACATCGAGCGCTGGTCGGATTTCCGGATCGCGCCCAACGTCGGGCGGGTGCATCGCGGAAAATCCTTCGCGATGCTCTGGGAGACGTACGACCTGCAGAAGATGGCCAATGGCAATTCGTCGTACGACGTCACGATCACGCTGCGAAAGGAAAAGGGCGGCGGGCTCGGCGCGCTTGCGGCAAAGATCATCGGCGGCGTCAAGAGTGCGATCGGCATCTCCGGAAACGGGAGCGATCACATCTCGCTCAGGTTTCCGAGGCAGGCGCCCGCGCGCGAGGTGGCGGTGGACTACGTCACGCTGGACCTGGGCGAAGCGCCGCCCGGCAACTACGTGATCGACGTCGACATCACCGATCTCGCCACGCATCGTCACGTCTCTCGCGAGCGGCCGCTCACGATCGTGGAGTGACCGGGCCCGGCGCCCACGTGCGCGGGACGCGAACGTCCGACTACGAGTTCGAGCTACCTCCCTCGCAGATCGCGCAGCTACCGCTTCCGCAGCGCGACGCGAGCCGGCTGCTCACCGTGAACCGCGCCACCGGCGAGATCGCGCATCGCGTGTTCACGGAGCTCCCATCGATCATCGCGCCGGGCGATGCACTCGCGCTCAACACCACGAAGGTGCTGCGCGCACGGCTGCTCGGCACGCGCGACTCCGGAGCGCCGGCCGAGATCCTGCTTCTCCGCCCGTTGCTCGATGGCACGTGGGAGGCCATGGTGAGCCCGGGCGGCAAGCTGCACCCCGGGCGGCGCGTGCACGTCGCGGCCGGATTCGATGTCGAGATCGTGGCGCTGACGGAGAGGCGCACGCGGATCGTCCGGCTCGTGACGGAAGGGGACGCGAGCGCGGCGATCGAGCGGCACGGCCACATCCCGCTCCCGCCGTACATCGCGCGCGCGGATACGACGGCCGACGCGGAGCGGTATCAGACCGTGTACGCGCGTGAACAGGGGTCCGTCGCGGCGCCGACGGCGGGATTGCACATGACGAATGCGCTGCTGGCGGAGCTCGATGCGCGCGGCGTCCGGCGCGTGGACCTGGTGCTGCACGTGGGCGCGGGACCGTTCAAGCCCGTGGAAGTGGAGGATCCGGCGGCGCATTCGATGCACGAGGAGCGCTACGAGCTGTCGGGCACGAGCGCGGAGGCGCTGAACGCGGTGCGCGCGCGTGGCGGAAAGATCTGGGCGCTCGGCACCACGAGCGCGCGGGCGCTCGAGAGCGCGGTGCGCGCGGATGGGAGCTTCGCCCAGTCGAAGGGCGAGACGCGGCTGTTCGTTCGTCCGCCCTATACGTTTCGCGGCATCGACAGACTGATCACGAATTTTCATCTTCCGCGCTCGACGCTCCTGATGCTGGTCGCGGCGCTCGCGGGCTATGATCTCACGATGCGCGCGTACAGAGAGGCGGTGAATGCGGGGTACCGGTTCTACTCATATGGAGATGCGATGGCGATCCTCTAGCGCGTTCCGGAGGGTGCATGAGTAGCTCCCGCTTCGGCTTCACCATTCGTTCGCGCGACGGCCGCGCGCGCACCGGAGTGTTCCGCACGCCGCACGGCGAGGTCGAGACGCCCGCGTTCATGCCGGTCGGCACCGCCGCAACGGTGAAGGCGCTCGATCCGCACGACCTTCGCGCGATCGGCGCGCAGATGATTCTCGCCAATGCGTATCACCTGCACCTGCGTCCCGGAGAGGACGTGGTGCGCGAGATGGGCGGGGTCCACCGCTTCATGGCGTGGGGCGGTCCCATGCTGACGGACTCGGGCGGTTTTCAGGTGTTCTCGCTCGAGGGGATGCGCACGGTGAGCGAGGAGGGCGTCGCGTTCCAGTCGCACATCGACGGCTCGCGCAGAATGTTCACGCCCGAAAGCGTGATGGCGCTCGAGCACGCGATCGGCGCCGACGTGATCATGCAATTCGATCACGTGATCCCGGGTCAATCGGAGTATGGAGATGCGCTCGATGCGAGTGAGCGCTCGATTCGCTGGCTCGAGCGCTGCGCCCGCGAGCACCGGCGTCTGCAGGAGATCGAGGGCGAGGCGGGCGACGCGCAGTCGCTGTTCCCGATCGTCCAGGGCGGCGCGCACGCGGAGCTCAGGCGCGCGGCCGCGCGCACGATCGGCTCCCTGGGCGACTGGGACGGGGTCGCCATCGGAGGGCTGTCGGTGGGGGAGCCCAAGCCCGCCATGTACGAGATGCTCGACGTCATGGGGGACGCGCTCCCCGCGGATCGGCCGCGCTATCTCATGGGCGTCGGCTTTCCCGAGGACTTGATCGAGGGCGCGCGGCGCGGCATCGATCTCTTCGACTGCGTCGCACCCACGCGCATGGGACGCACGGGCACGGCGTTCACCAGTGAGGGGCGTCTCAACGTGCGCAACGTAAAATTCCGGACCGATCCGTTTCCGCTCGATTCGCGGTGCGACTGCTCGACGTGCACGCGCTTCACCCGCGCCTACATCCGCCATCTGTTCGTATCGGACGAGGCACTCGGCATGCATCTTCTTTCCCTGCACAATGTACATTTCCTGATTGCGCTCATGCGCGACGCGCGTAGCGCCATCGCCCAGGGATCGCTCGATGCGTGGAGCGAGCGATGGCTCGAGCGCTATCATCTCCGACCTCTGCCCACTCAATGAACCTCGTGCACGCGTTTCTCCTGATGCAGCCCAGCCCGGGCTCGAATCCGATGTTCGGATTCGCGTTCCAGATGGTGCTCATTCTCGCCATTTTCTATTTCATCCTCTTCCGCCCCCAGCAGAAGGCGAAGCAGCAGCAGGAGCGCAGCCTCCGGGAGATCAGGAAGGGGGACGAAGTCGTGACGGCGGGCGGGATCATCGGCGACGTGATTCACATCAAGGAGACGATGAAGGACGGGGCTCCCGTCGTGACTATGGAGGATCGCATCACGATCAAGAGCGCGGAATCGCGGATCGTGGTCGAGCGCGGCCGGATCGCGAAGGTGCTGTCCAAAACCGGTGAAGGAGCCGCCGGCGCGTGACGCTGCTGGACATCTGGGTTCTCGATGCCCCGATCCTTCGCCAGGACACGACCCTTGTGTCCGGTGTCACGGACTCGCATCGCCGCCTGATCGATGACATGTTCGAGACGATGTATGCGGCGCGCGGCATCGGCCTCGCCGCCACGCAGGTGGGACGCCTCGAGCGGATCTGCGTGGTCGACGTCGACAAGGCGAGATATGCGCTCGTGAATCCGGAGATCGTCACGAGCGACGGGGAGCAGACGGGTGAGGAGGGCTGCCTCTCGATTCCCGAGATCTACGGTGACGTCACACGCGCGCAGCGCGTGATGGTGCGCGCGCTCGATCGCGATGGAAAGCCGTTCGAGATCGATGCCACGGATCTGCTCGCGCGCTGCCTGCAGCATGAGATCGATCATCTGCACGGGCGGCTCTTCATCGATTATCTCAGCCTCGTGAAGCGGCAGGCGGCGATGAAGAAATGGAGAAAGCTGCGCGGCAAGGACAAGTCGCTCACGCGCACGATCGAGCCGCGCGATGCGGCGGAGCATCACGATCGCGATGAGGAGCTGTAGTGCGGATCGTGTTCTGGGGAACGTCGAGCTTCGCCGTCCCTGCGCTGCGCGCGCTGCTCGGCGAGGGCTTCGATGTCGTGGGCGTGGTGACCCAGCCCGATCGCCCGGTGGGGCGCTCGCGCTCCACGCTGGTGCCGTCGCCGGTGAAGAGCGCGGCGCTCGATGAGGAAGTGCCGGTCTTTCAGCCCGAGTCGCCCGCGGACGAATCGTTTCTTGCCGAGCTGCGCGCGCTGGAGCCGGAGCTCAGCATCGTCGTGTCGTACGGGCACATTCTCAGGCGTTCGCTGATCGAGCTCCCCACGCTCGGCACGATCAACGTGCACGCGTCGCTGCTCCCTGCACTGCGCGGAGCCGCGCCGATCCAGGCCGCGATACGCGAGGGGCTCGCCGAAACCGGCGTCACGGTGATGCGCATGGTGCAGGCGCTCGATGCGGGACCGGTCATCCTCCGATCGCGCACGCCCATCGCGCGTGACGAGACCGCCGGCGAGCTCGAGGCGAGGCTGTCGGAGCTGGGCGCGCTCTCACTCGTCGAGGCGCTCACGCTGATGTCGCTCGGCAAGCTCACGGAAATACCGCAGGACGACGCGCAGGCCACGTATGCGCCGAAGATTGTGCGCGAGATGGCGCGTGTCGACTGGAACGAGAGCTCGGCCGCCATCGCCCGCCTCATTCGCGCGTACGATCCGAAGCCGGGCGCGTTCACGACGCATCGGCACGGCGAGATCAAGCTCTTCGGCGCGGCGACCGCTACGGATGCCGATCACGGAAAGAACGCGCCGGGCACCGTCATCACGATCGACTCACGCGGAATGCTCGTGGCATGCGGCACGGGGACGGTGCTGATCGTCTGCGCGCAGCCCGCCGGCCGCACGCGAGTGGAGCCCGAGGAGTGGATGCGCGGCCGCGGCATCGATGTGGGAGAGCGATTCGGGGGTTAGGAGGCTAGATTATCACGCTCAGTGTCTCGCGACATCCCACGCATCCACGCCGTTACGGATGACCTGATCCTCGCGCACCCGGAGTTCACTTCGCGCGCGCGCGGGGTCATGCGCGCGCTCGGGCCGCGCGGTGCCGTGCATCTCCGCGCCCGCTATCTCACCACCGCGCAGATCTACGCGATCGCGCTCGCGCTCGGCGACGCACAGGAGAGCAGCGAGTGCTGGCTCGTCGTGAACGAACGGCTGGACATTGCTCTCGCGGCGAAAACGCGCGCGGCGCAGCTCACGTCGCGCTCGCTCACGGTCGCGGACGCGCGACTCGTGGCCGGCGAGCTGCCGCTCGGCGCGAGCATCCACAGCGCGAGCGAGGCCGCGGCGGCGGAGCGCGACGGGGCCGACTGGGTGGTGGCCGGACACGTCTATTCGACCTCCTCGCACGAGGGGATGCCGGCCCGCGGGGTGTCGCTCGTGTCGGACGTCGTTCGCTGCACCACGCTCCCCTGCATCGCGATCGGCGGAGTCAGGCCGGAGTTCGTTGGAACACTCCGCGACGCCGGTGCGTACGGGGTTGCGGTAATCAGCGGAATCTGGGGCGCCCCGTCTGCGGAAGCCGCCGCCACCGACTATCTTTCCCACTATGATGGAGATGGAGCAGCAGTCCGCGGTGTGTCGTGATGGAGTCGTCCCCGTCGTGAACGGCGAGGAGCGCACGGTCGCGGCCGGCAGCACCCTGGGGGACCTGCTTCGCGAGCTGTCGATGAACGCGAACGCAGTGGTGGTCGAGCACAATCGCGAGATCGTGCGCGACCGCTCGCGGCTGGATTCGATGGTGCTCGCGACGGGCGACTCGGTGGAGATCGTGCATTTCGTAGGTGGCGGATGACCGAGTCTACGTTGATCGCTGGCGGAACGGACACGCCGTTCGTGATCGCGGGGCGCACGCTGCGATCGCGCCTCATGGTCGGAACGGGCAAGTATCGCTCGCCGGATGAGATGGTTCGCGCGCTCGATGCATCGGGGGCCGAGGTGGTGACGGTGGCGGTGCGCCGCGTCGACCTGAACCGGAGCAAGGACGATGGCGTGCTCCCGCACATCGATCCCACGCGCTACTTCCTGCTGTCGAACACCGCCGGGTGCTACAGCGCATCCGATGCCGTGCGCTATGCGCGGCTCGCGCGAGCGGCCGGCTTCAACGAGTGGGTGAAGCTCGAGGTGATCGGCGACCAGCACACGCTGCTTCCCGACACCACGGCGCTGCTGGAGGCCACGCGCACGCTCGTTGGCGAAGGCTTCGTGGTGCTCGCCTACACGAACGATGATCTCATCACCGCGCTCCGGCTCGAGGACGCTGGCGCTGCCGCTGTGATGCCGCTCGCGTCGCCGATCGGATCGGGGCTCGGGCTCCTCAATCAGTACTCGATTCGCACAATCAAGCATCGCCTCTCGGTGCCCGTGATCGTCGACGCCGGCGTCGGTACCGCGAGCGATGCGTGCATCACGATGGAGCAGGGCGTCGACGGCATTCTCATGAACACCGCGCTCGCCGCGGCCGACGATCCGGTTCGCATGGCGCACGCGATGCGCCTCGCGGTGGACGCGGGGCGTCAGGCGCATCTCGCCGGTCGCATGCCGCGCCGCGAGGTGGCGGTGCCATCGTCGCCGTCGGTGGGGATGCTCGAATGACGGATCGCCCGCCCACACTCGTCCGTCCCGTTGCCGGAGTCACCGACTCGCGGCGCATCGCGGCCGATCTCTGCGCCGATCTTCGCGGCGGCAAGCTGCTCGACGCCGCCTTCGAGGCGCGAGTCGGCCCACTCGACGCGCGCGATCGTCGCTGGACGCAGGAGCTCGTGTTCGGGATGCTGCGCCAGCGCAGTGTGCTCGACGCATATCTGAGCGAGCGTGTGAAGGGCGGCCTCGTTCGGCTCGATCCTGATCTCGCGGATCTCCTCCGCCTGGGCGCGTATCAGCTGCTCTCGATGCGCAGCGTGCCCGCCTATGCCGCCATCGCACAGACGGTGGAGCTCGCGAAGCAGCGCCACGGCATCGGCGCGAGCAAGCTCGCCAACGCGGTGCTGCGCCGAGTGGATCGCGAGCGAAACGAGCTCACGCTGCCCACGCTCACCGATCCGGTGGACGCGCTCGCGCTCACGCACTCGCATCCGCGATGGCTCGTCGCGCGCTGGGTCGCGCGCTGGGGCGCCGCGGAGACCGAGCAGCTGCTGATCGCGAACAACACCGAGCCGTCCATCGTGCTGCGACCCTACGGCATCGTGCGCGAACAGCTCGAGGCGATGCTCGAGAGCGCGGGGATCGATGTGTCCGACAGCCCGCTCCTGCGCGACAGCATCCAGCTTCCGCACGGCATCTCGCTGACGGAGCTCGGCGCCTTTCGCAAGGGGCTCTTCTTCGTGCAGGATCCCGCGTCGACGCTCGTGACGCAGTACGCGGACATTCCGCCGGACGCGCGCGTGGCCGATCTCTGTGCGGCGCCGGGCGGCAAGACGCTCGAGCTGTCGCGCACGGCATCGATGGTCGTCGCGGGCGATCGCAATCTGCATCGCACCCAGCGGCTCATCGAGAACCTTCGCCGGGTGGAGGCACGCAACATCGCGTCGGTCGTGATGGATGCGCGCAATCCCGCCGTCCGCCAGACGGATGCGGTGCTCATCGATGTGCCGTGCACCGGCACGGGCACGCTGCGCCGCCATCCCGATGCACGCTGGCGGCTGCGCATCTCCGATCTCGCGGTGATGGCGGCGCTGCAGCGCAGCATTCTGCGTGCGGCGGCGGCCGTGGTGCGTCCGGGCGGGCTGCTCATCTACAGCACCTGCTCGCTCGAGCCCGAGGAGAACGACGCGCAGATCGAGAGCTTCCTCGCGGAGCGCAGCGACTGGCAGCTCGAGCCGCCCTCGGAAGGAGCAGTGCCCGCGAGCGTGCTCGACGCCGGCCGGCTGCGCGTACTGCCGCAGCGAAGCGGCGTGGACGGCGCCTTCGCCGCCCGGCTCCGCTGGGTGGGCGGGTGACGCTGCGCGGATCCGCGCGCCGCTCGATCCCCTATCTGGTCGCGATCATGAGCGGATTTCTTCTCGCGTACCTGATCGTCGCCTTCTTTCTTTTTCCGGCGCACCTGGTCACGAGTGATACGAAAGTGCCGAACGTCGTGGGACAGACATACGAGGCCGCGGCCGCCCAGCTGAAGAAGGTGGGGTTCGTGCCGCAGCGCGGGGAGCAGCGATTCACGGCCGGCACGGCTTCGGGCCAGGTGCTCGGCCAGACTCCCCTTCCCGATGCGCTCGAGCCGCATGGAACGCGGATCGTGCTCGACGTGAGCCAGGGCCAGCGCACCGGCACCGTTCCGCAGATCATCGGCATGACGCGCCAGCAAGCGGAGCTCGCGCTGCAGCACGTTGGGCTCGAGGCCGGCGATGTCACGCAGCGCGAGAGCCCAACGCCGCGCGGGCAGGTGCTCTCCTCCACGCCATCGGCTGGTCAGAAGACTCCGCTTCCGTCCGAGGTCTCGTTCATCGTGAGCAGCGGTCCCTCGCAGCTCGCGGTGCCCGACGTCACCGGGCAAACGTACTCCTCGGCCGCACAGCTCCTCATGCAGGTTGGATTTCGAGTGGCGCCGGCCCAGCTGGATACCGTCACGGCCGGAGCACCGGAAGGTACGGTGACCAGTCAGGATCCCTCCGGCAACGAGCCGGCGCCGCCGGGCGTCACCGTGCGCCTGCGCGTCGCGGCGGCACCGCGTCACCCATGATGTCGCCCATGAGCTGCCGCATCGCGCCGTCCATCCTGAGCGCCGACTTCGGGCATCTCGCGGACGAGATCGCGCGTCTCGAGGCAGGCGGCGCCGACTGGATTCACATCGACGTGATGGATGGACGGTTCGTCCCCAACCTGACCTTCGGCGCGAAGGTCATCGAGACCGTTCGCAAGCTTACCAGGCTTCCGCTCGATGTGCATCTCATGGTCGTCCAGCCCGAGAATTACTTCGACGCGTTCGCGAAGGCCGGTGCGAACGGCATGACCATACACGTGGAGGCCGCGCCGCACCTCGAGCGGCAGCTCGCGCGCATTCGCGAGCTCGGCTGCGGAGCAGGCATCGCGCTCAATCCCGGAACGCCGGTGGAGTGGGCGCGCGAGGTCGCGTCGGAGCTCGATCTGCTGCTCGTCATGACGGTGAATCCCGGCTTCGGCGGCCAGTCGTTCATCGCGAGCTCGCTCGACAAGATTCGGCGCGCACGGCTGCTGCTGATGGAGACGAGGAGTCGCGCGGTGCTCGAGGTGGACGGCGGCATCAGCCGCGCGACGATCGAGCAGGTGTGGCGCGCGGGCGCGGACACGTTCGTCGCGGGCCACGCGGTGTTCTCCGCCGCGGATCCGTGCGCCGAGATCGCGGCGCTGCGCGCCATGTGCACGGAGCGAGCATGACGGCGCGCCAGCAGTGGTCGATCGTCGCGATCATCGTGCTCGTGCTGGGCGGCGCGCTCTTCGCCGCATCGCATCTGCTCGGCGATCAGCTCTATCCCGTGTCGGTTGGCTCGAAGGCGCCGCCGTTCAGCGCGGTGACGGTCGATTCGGTGCCGCGCACCCGCACGCTCGCCGACTACAAGGGCCAGGTGGTGCTGCTCAACATCTGGGGAACGTTCTGCCTTCCCTGCCGCGACGAGATGCCCGCGATCGAGAAACTCCACGAGGCGATGGCGCCCAAGGGCCTCAAGGTGGTTGCGGTGAGCATGGATGATCCCGGATCGGAAGAGAAGATTCGTGCGTTCGTGAAGGAGTTCGGCCTCACGTTCCAGGTGCTCTACGATCCCACGGGCAGGATCACGAACGATTACCAGACCACCGGTGTACCAGAGACCTTCG
This sequence comes from Gemmatimonadaceae bacterium, assembly GCA_025929535.1. GTDB lineage: Bacteria > Gemmatimonadota > Gemmatimonadetes > Gemmatimonadales > Gemmatimonadaceae > FEN-1250. The sequence continues at coordinate 148,598 of JAICLZ010000001.1, read as the reverse complement.
TGATCGCACGCGATGGCGTGATCAGGAAGAAGATGATCGGCGCATCGGACTGGAACAGCGCGACCAATCGCGCCCTCATCGCGCAACTGCTCGCGGAGAACGGAAAGTAGCGTGGTCTCGGCACCGTCGCCCCGAATGCTCTCGTTCAACCGCCGCTTCAGATCGGCGATCACCGAGCATCTGCCGGTGAAGTTCTCCGCGCTCTTTTTCGCAGTGGTGATGTGGGTGATCGTGCGCTCCGAGGAGCCCTCGGAGGCGTGGATCGACGTCCACCTCGCGCTCACGCTCGATTCGACGGTCGCGATGTCCGGCCAGCCGCCCGTCGTGCAGGCGCTCATTTCGGGACGCGGACGCGAAATCCTCAAGCTCTACAGCTCCTCGCCGGAGCTGCGGCGCTCCGTTGCCATGGACGACAGCGTCTTCGCGGTGCATCCCGCCGATGTGTTCACCCCGAACGAAGCGGACGTGAAGGTGGTGGACGTGCGGCCGCATTTCGTGCACCTGCCCCTCGCAGCCGTAGCGCCTGTGGAACGCCGGTCCACCCGCGGGAATCGCATCTCGCCATGACACGCGTGCTCGGGATCGAGACCTCCTGCGACGAGACGTCCGCCGCGGTGCTCGACGGCGCCGGGGATGAGGTTCGGCAGCGCTCCCTCGTCATTCTCTCGCAGGACATTCATCGCGTGTTCGGCGGGGTGGTGCCGGAGATCGCGTCGCGCGCGCATCTCACGAGCATCGTGCCCGTGGTCGAGCGCGCGCTGAGCGATGCGGACGCGACGCTCGATGACATCGATGTGGTTGCGGTGACCGAGGGTCCCGGACTCGTGGGCGCGCTGCTCGTGGGCGTAGCCTACGGCAAGGCGCTCGCGTACGCGCGCGGGATTCCCGTTGTCGGTGTGCACCACATGGAAGGGCATCTCTTCGCGACTTCGCTCGAGCATCCCGAGGCCGTACCGCCGTTCATCGCGCTTCTCATCTCCGGCGGGCACACGCTGCTGCTCGATGTCGAGCAATGGGGGAGCTATCGCGTGCTCGGCACCACGCGCGACGATGCCGCCGGCGAAGCCTTCGACAAGATCGCGAAGCTCCTCGGCATGCCGTACCCTGGCGGCCCGCACATCGAGCGCGCGGCCGCCACGGGCGACCCAACGCGCTTCCGCTTCAGCAGGCCCATGGTCCGCACGAATGCGCGCGTGGGAGACGGCGATTTTTACGATCTCTCGTTCAGCGGGCTCAAGACTGCCGTGCGGCTCGCGACACAGAAAGTCGACATCGAGCGCGAGCGCGCGAATCTCGCGCGCGGCTTTCAGGATGCGCTCATCGACACGCTCGTTGAGAAAAGCTTGCGCGCCGCACGGGAGAACGCCCGGACGCGCGTCGTGCTCGGCGGCGGCGTGGCCTGCAACCGCACCCTCATCGCGCGCATGCGGGAGCGTCTGGCGGAGGTTGGGGCAACCGTCTATGCTCCATCCGCGCGGCTCGCGACCGACAACGCCGCGATGATCGCCCGCGCGGGACTGTTCCGCTTCGAGTCCGGCGAGCGCGCGTCCCCGGCGCTTTCCGCAGTCGCCTCACTCCCCATTCCCGGCTCACGTCCCGCATGACCGTTCACCATCCCTTCTCGTATCCGATCGGGATCTTCACCTTCACCGGATTTGGAATCGCGGTGCTGCTCGCGTTCGCGATCGCGCAGGTGATCTCGCAACGCGAGCTTCAGCGCCGCGGGTACGATCCCGAGCCCATTGGCGATCTCGTGTTCGCGGCGGTGATCGGCGGACTGCTCGGGGCCAAGATCTACTACGTGATTCTCACGGGCGACATCACGACGCTCTGGAGCCGCGGCGGCTTCGTGTTCTGGGGCGGCTTGATCGGAGGCATCGTCGCGGTGTTTCTCGTCATTCACCGCAAGCAGCTGAATGCCTGGCGCATCTCCGACGTCGCGGGAATCGGAATCGCCGCCGCGTACTCGATCGGCCGAACGGGATGCTGGGCAGTGGGCGACGACTACGGACGCCCCTGGGTCTCACGCTTCGCCGTGAGCTTTCCCGAGGGCGCGCCGCCATCCACCGCCGCAAATCTCGCCGCCTTTCACTCCTCGATTCCACCCGGCGTGTCGCCCTCGACCGTGCTGTCCGTGTATCCCACGCAGCTGCTCGAGGTCTTTCTCGGCTTCGTGATGTTTCTGATTCTCTGGCGCCTCAGGGACCACAAGCACGCCGAGGGATGGTTGATGGGCGTGTACATGGTGCTCGCTGGCATCGAGCGCTTCGCGGTCGAGTTCCTCCGCGCCAAGGACGATCACATCTTCGGCCCTCTGACGATGGCGCAGTATCTCGCCATCCTCTTCCTGCTCGCCGGCGTGCTCGTGATGCGCATGCGCAAGGACGTACGCGGCTCGGCGCGCGGCATCTATTCCGTCGCGCGAGCCGCCTGACCTTCACCGTGGATCTCCCATGATGGATCGCCGTGGATTTCTCGCCGCAACGCTCGCCGGCGCGGCCACACTCATCGCGAGACGCGCGAGCGCCGCGGTGCCGCTGCACTCCCATGTCGCGCGCCCGCCCGTGACGGTCTACAAGGACGCATCGTGCGGCTGCTGCAAGAAGTGGGTGGAGTACATGCAGGGAAGCGGCTTCACGGTGACCGCGCACGACAGCGCCGACATGGACGCGCTCAAGGATCATTACGGCGTGCCGAGTGGTGTGCGGTCGTGTCACACGGCACTCGTGGGCAGCTACGTAATCGAGGGACACGTGCCCGCCACCGACGTCGACCGCCTGCTGAAGGAACAGCCAAAAGTGGCGGGACTCGCGGTGCCGGGGATGGTGATGGGCAGTCCCGGAATGGACGGCCCCACATCGAAGCCATACTCGGTGCTCGCCTTTCAGAAGACCGGCGCGACCACGACCTTCGCCTCGCACACGTAGCGCGTGGCACGGTACTGCATCATCGGCGCGGGTCCGTCCGGGCTCGCGGCCGCACGCGCGCTCGCAGCTGCCGGTCTCCAGTTCGACATCTTCGAGCGCCACGACGACGTCGGCGGCATCTGGGATTCACGAAATCCGAACACGCCGATCTACGAGAGCGCCCACTTCATCTCCTCGCGCACGCAGTCGGCGTTCGACGGTTTCCCGATGCCGGCCAACTATCCCGACTACCCGTCGTGGAAGCAGGTGCTCGACTACATCCGCGCGTTCGCGGACAGCTACGACCTGCGCAAGTACGTTCGCTTCGACACCTCCGTCGAGAGAGCGAGTCCGGTTGGTGCAGAATGGGAGGTGCAGCTCTCCACGGGTGAGGTGCTGCGCTACGACGGCGTGATCGCCGCGGTGGGACACGACTGGGATCCACTGCTCCCGGAGTATCCCGGCACCTTCGACGGGAAATCATATCACACGGTGGAGTACCGCTCGGGCGCCGAGCTCGCGGGAAAGAACGTGCTGGTGGTGGGCGCCGGAAATTCGGGGTGCGACATCGCATGCGATGCTGCCATCCATGGCAGCAGGGCGTGGATCAGCATGCGCCGCGGCTACCACTTTCTTCCGAAGCACTTCTTCGGGCAGCCCACGGACGAGTTCTTTCGCGGAGGTCCGCACATCCCGAACTGGCTCGCCCCATCGCTGCTGGCGGTGCTGCTGCGGATCATCGTTGGCGACCTGCGCCGCTACGGTCTTCCGAAGCCGGACCACAAGCCGCTCGCGACGCACCCGATCATCAACTCGCAGCTTCTGCACCATCTCGCGCACGGTGAGCTGACCGCGAAGCCCGACATCGCGGAGCTGCGCGGGCGCGCCGTGCGCTTCGTGGATGGAAGCGAGATCGAGCCCGATGTCATCCTCTGGGCAACCGGCTACCGGCCGACCATACCGTGTCTCGACGCGGGTGGAATTCATCTCGCGGAGAGCGGCGAGGATCTCTACCTCAACATGTTCTCCCGCGAGCATCCGGGACTCTACATCATGGGATTCTTCGGCACCGCGGGCGCCGCCTATCCGATCGTGAGCAAACAGGGCGCGCTGCTGGTAGCGGTGCTCACGGCACGGGAGAAGAACGGCGCGGCCATGCGCACGTTCGAGCAGCTGCGCGCGAAGCCGCGCGCGCTCACGGGCGGCATGCGCTACGTGAGCTCACCGAGGCACGCGTTCTACGTGCAGTTCGAGGAGTATCTGAAGGTGCTCGACACGGTGCGCTCGAGAGTGGAGCGCGCCGCGCGCTGACGGCTAGACCACCGCCGACTGCTGGACCGTCGGCGCCTCGTCGGGCGTGATCAGCGTGCTGTGGGAGGTGTCCCGGCGCGCGATGAAGTACGAGCCGATGACGATCAGCGCGGCGAGCCCCTGCGCCACCAGCGTCTCCACCGTCGGGAACACCGAGAACCAGAGCCCCACCCACGCGGGAATGCGGTGCTCGAGCCAGGGAATGATCGTCGTCGGCAGCCAGTGCGCGAGCTGCATCTCCTGCGCCTGCTCGCCGACCATCACCAGCAGCACCACTCCCAGCATGATCCCGGTGAACACGAGCATCTTGCGGTAGGGCAGCTTGCGATGCGCGATGAACGTGAGCACCGCGACGATCGCGGTGAGCGCGAGTCCCGCCGCAACGCCCGCGAGCACGACACTGCCACCCATTCGCAGCCGGTAGCTCTGGAGGAAGAGCACCACCTCGAAGCCTTCGCGATACAGCGAGGTAAAGCCCAGCACGCCGAGGCCGAACAGCACGCGACGCGCCTTCTCCTCGGCGCTGCCGGCGCCGCTCATCAACGTCCGCTTGCGGCGGTTGTGCATGCTGATCCACCCGGTCCAGTAGACCTTGTGGAAAAACCAGTTCATGACCACCAGCAGCACGATGACGGCGAGCAGACCCGTGGCGGCCTGCACGTCGAGCGCGGGAAGGCGGCCGGAGAGCGCGTCCACCATGCCCACCACGGCGAACCACGTGATGAGCGTGGCCGCGAACGCCAGCGCCGCCCCCACGGCGACCGGCCGCTGGTACGATTGCGTCGACCCCTTCATGCTGGCGGTGATCGCGGCCAGCACGAGGATGCACTCGAGCCCCTCGCGGAACACCAGCACCGCGATGTCGAGCGCCTTGACCGTCGAAGGGCTGTCGAGCGCGGTAGGATCGGGTGCGCCGCCGGAGACGATCGCGCTCCAAATCAGGACGGCGAGGACGATGGCGGCTCCCGTCCAGGCCGCGATCTGGCCACCGATGCGCAAAGCACGACCGCCTGCGATGGTCGGAGGGCTGGCGGTGGTCATCGGGGGCTCTGGAGAGAATCGCGCCGTGGGATCGTCATTCCGACTGATATTATCGGCTTTCACTTTCCGGCGCCACTGCCCGTGAAATTTTCGGAGAGCGGCGGCTTGCCAGGTCCCTCGAGCACGGCGACCGCGACAGCCGAGCTCGCCGTGTGCGTCAGCGAAAGGTGAACACGGGTGACGCCGAGCTCGAGGGCGCGCCTCGCCGCGCCGCCGTGCAGCAGAAGCGCGGGGGAGCCGTCCTCTGCCAGCACCACCTCGAGCTCCCGCCAGCCGATCGCGCGGGCCTCCTGCGTGCCTCGCAGCGCCTTGTACGATGCCTCCTTGGCTGCCACGCGGGCCGCGAGATGGAGCGCCGGCCGCGGGCGGCTCATCGCGTATGCGCGCTCCGCATCGGTGAACAGCTTTCGCATGGCGTGATCGCCCTTCGAGGCGAGCATTCGCTCGACGCGCGCGATCTCGACCATGTCGATGCCGATGGCGATGATCACGACGTGCGCCCGGTCGACTTCCTTCCGCCCGCGCCCTTTTTTTCGCGCCGGAACAGTCGCTTCCAGATCGAAGGCTTGCCGCGACGATCATCGCTCAACACCGGATGAATCTCGATCCAGCCGCTGTCCGCGCTCCGAAACACATCGCGCAGCACCGCCGACCACTCCCGCCAGCGCACGAATCGTTCGCTGTCATCGGACGCGCCCAGCGCCGTCTCGGCCCGTTCGAGCTCCGCGATCCGCGCGAACAGCTCCCGCGCGTGATCGTTGAGCTCCGCCACGAGCGCGCGCCGCTCTCCCGCCTCGCGCGGATAGCGCTCAGCGGCGATGTCCGCGATCACCTGCTCCGTCGCCGCCCGCAGCGCCTCCGCATCGAAGGCCGCGCGCAGTGCCACGAGATTCGGCGCGCGCTCGGCGATCAGTCGGGCCTCGAGCAGCGGTCCGAAAAAGCGGTCGTGCTCCTCCCCGGCGGCGAGCGAGCCCGCGCCGAGTGCGCGCAGAGAGCGCGTCATCTCGGGGATCGCGCACACCCGGCCCGCGATCGCGGTGGCGAGCTCGTTGAGGTCGGGCGCCTGCTCGAGCTGTATCACATCACCGGTATCGAGGTACAGCTCGAGGACGTCGCCGGGCACGCGAATCCCGTCGAGTTGCCCGAGCGCGAGCGAGATGCGCCCGCGAGCGGTGTCGAGCGAGAGCGCGTCCGAGTCCAGCGAGACCATCGCCTCGCCGTCGAGCTCGCGCCCTCGCAGCAGTCCGCCGAGGATGACCCGGCGCGGTGTGATGGCGGAAGACACTCAGCGCTCGCGAGTCGCTGGGGCGTTGTCGTCGAGCTCCGGGTCCGAGAGCGCCGCGCGCTTGCCCGTTCGCGCCTCGTAGCGCATCGCGAAATCCGTCAGCCGCTCGGCCGTGTACGCGGTGCGGGCCATGCCGAGTGCGGCGATCGCGCGCTCGATCGCCTCGGGGGCTCCCTCCACCTCCACGAGATCGTCCATGCGCGGATAGCGCTCGAAGCGCACGCTCGCGCCGTCGAGATCCCACTGCTCGATCTCGCGGTCGATCGCGCGCGTGACGGTGTAGCCGAGCCCGGAAAGGATGTGCGCCACGGCTTCCGGGTCTGACACCGTGCTTCCGATTTCCTCGCGCACCTTGTAGCCATCTTCGTACCCTGTGGCGCCCTTGTACTCGAGCTCCGCGCGTGTGCCATCGGCTCCGCGATAGATGCGCAGGCGGAGCACGATGTCGCCTGCTGCGAGTGTTCGCGTGGGTGTGTCGTAGCGCCGGTCCTCGATCCGGCCGAAGAACACACGCGTTGCGCCGGCACGCTCGAGCCTCGCGCCGCGGTCACGCCACGAGTCGAGCACCGCCTTAAGCTCCACCTCACGCATCGTCGATCACGCGTATCACGGCCTCCGTATCGGCGAGCGATGAGAAGAGCGCGTACGGATGGTGGCGCGCGAGCTCCTCGGGCGTGTATCGCCCCGTAGCGACGGCGATTGCGCGCGCGCCGATCGCCTGCCCGCATTCGATGTCCGCGGGCGTGTCGCCGATGACGAAGATGTGGTCGCCCGGAATGTCGAGGCCGAGCTCTTGCTGCGCTCTCTGCTGCGCGAGCGCGGGAAGCTCGCCACGCGCGTGATGATCCGAGCCGAACGCGCACACACGAAAGCGGCCGATGTCGATGCCGGCAGCCTGCAGCTTGATCGCCGCTCCTTCGCGCAGATTCCCGGTGAGGAGTCCGAGCACGATGTCGCTGCGCGCCTCGAGCCTGTCGAGGAGCTCGCGCACCCCATCGAACACGTGCGCGCGCGTGCCGCCGGCGAGCTCGCGCTCGAGGCGACCGAGGTAGTGCTCCATCAGCGGAGCGATGCGCTCGTCGATCGTCTCGTCGGTGTGGCCGCTCGCGCGCATGAGATCGCGCACGATCTGCGGGTCGGTCTTGCCGTCGTAGTGGTAGTCGGTGGGCCCCGCGCCGCCGAAGACGTTGGTGAGCGCCTCCGTCATGGCACGGCGGCCCGCGCCATCGCTCCACAATATGGTTCCATCGATATCGAACAAGACGAGCTTCATTTCGGTGCGGTGCTCAGGTATGCGTCAGGGTAACGCCCGCGAGAATGGTCACGGCGCCCACGCCCTGCAGCGCTGTGGGATGCTCGTGCATCCAGATCCACGCCGCGACGAGCGCGAACACGGGCTCGAGATGGAGATAGATCCCCGTGCGCGTCGCGCCGAGGATGCGAATGCCGCGATACCAGAATACGGATGCGATCGCGAGCGAGATGACGCCACCGTAGAGAATCGCCAGCCACACGTCGGCCGGCAGCGCCGCCCAATGCGTCGCGAGCATGGAGGGCAAACCGAACAGCAGCAGCGGCACGGCGCCGCCGGCGAGTGTGAGCGCGGCAACGGATGTGTCGTCGACGTCGTTCACGTACTTCGCCTGCAGCACGACGTACACGGCCCAGATCACGGCGGCCAGCACCGCAAGGAGATTTCCTTCGAGCGATGAGGAGCCATCGATCGCCGTGCGCGACGTGAGCGCGATCAGCGCGACACCGGCGAGCGAGAGCGCGATCCCGATCGCGCAACGCGGCGAGATCGGTCCGAGCCCGGCGAATCGGCTCAGCAGCGCGATGAATGCGGGACTCGACGCGAGCAGGAGCGCCGCCACGCCGACGTCGGTGTTCACGACGCTGCCGACGAACACCATCTGATAGATGCCGTTGCCGAGCACGCCGAGCGCGAGCAGGAGCAGCGTTTGGCGGCGGGTGGGGTGCGCGCGCACGGTCGCGCGCGCGAAGGCAAGGAGCACGATCGCCGCGAGCGTGATGCGGACGGCGTTGAACGCGAGCGGCGGCATCAGACGCGTGGCGTACTTCACCACCGGGAAGTTGAAGCCCCAGATGCCGACCATGAGCACCATCAGCAGATCGGTCGGAACGAACATCGGCGCGTGGCGTGGCGGAGAGTCGGCACGTGGCCGCGCGTCGAGGAGCGTCATGCGTAAAGCTAGGCGTTGATGGTGCGGGATCACAGCGGGTGGCCGCTGTCCGGAGCGGGGCCTAAGTTGTGGAATGCATCTCTCCTTCGCTCTCTTCGCGGACGCCGCCAACATCTCGCAGGAAGGGAAGCTCAACATCCTCGGCGTCTTCGATGCGGTGCAGTGCGGCACGCTGCCCACGATCCATCCACGCGCGCATCTCGTCGTGCGGCTGAAGGGCAGTCAGGACGATGTCGGCACACACACGGTATCGCTGCACTGGCTCAATCCACAGGGCAACGAGCTCTGGTCATCGAACGGGGAGCTGAACATCGGCCCACCACCGCCCGGTGTGACGGAGATGGACATGCCGCTGATCGCCGCGATCGATCTCCCGCTCGATGCGCCGGGCGCGTACGCCATGCGCATCGCCCTCGACGGCGAGGCGTACGGCGAGGTGCGGCTCGTCGTGCGAAGCGACATGTCGCCGATGGGCGCGAGCGTGCCGCTCAACCGATTGGTGAGCTGAGTGAGGGATGAACGGCCGAGCAACCCACGCCCTGCGCAGCTGCCGTTCGCGCGACTACAGCACCCGCCGCGCTCCCCGCAATCTCCCCATGAGCGCAACGGTGTACGGATCGGTCACGTTGTCGATGTGCTCCATCGCGAATCCGCCGCGCCCGATCGCCACGTGCATGAGCGTCCGCTCCGGCGCCACGAGCGCCACGTGCGTGATGCGTCCGTCAGCGCGGTCGGAGAAGAAGAGGAGATCGCCCGGCTCCCAGGCAGCGGCATCGAGAGCGAGCGCCGCTCCGAGCTCTGCCTGCTGGCGCGCGTCGCGCGGGAGCAGGAGGCCATGCATCGCGAACATCGTCTGGATCATCCCCGAGCAATCCGCGCCCCATGGCGTGATCCCGCCCCACTGGTAGGACGTGCTCGCGAACCATCGCGCGGCCGATACACCAATGCCGATTCCCGTTGCCGGGAGTCGCCGCCTCAGCTCCTGCGCGTCGAGCGCCTCGCCCACCACGAGCGTTGCATCGTGTGCGACTCGTGCACCCAGCGGGAGCGCGCGCTCCATGCCGCTTGCCGAATCGAGCACCGTGCAGCCCAGCGAATAACGCGCGCGCGCGTTCCACCCTTCCGACTCGTCTGCGCTGAGCGCTCGCCCTTCGAGGTAGCCTTCGTGCATCCATCCCTCGTAGCCATCCCCCAATCGCACGCGGCGCCATCCGTCGCGCACGTCCAGGATCGTGGCCAGATGCCCCGCCACCGACTGGCTTACCTGCTCACTCGATGCCCGTGGCTCCGCGTGGAGCGGTGCCACCGCGGCGCGCACGAGCACTGCGGGCTCAGCCCCTTCTTTCACCTCCGGCGCGGACGCGCCGCGGTCAGCGCGCGCGACGTGCACCGGGGATCGGAATCGACTTGAAGGCGCGCGCCAGCTCGCGGTCGGATGCGGAGCCAAGCTGGCGGACGAGATCGTCGCGTTTGCGCGCGCGCTTCACGGCCGCCGAGGCAAGCGGCGTCGCGAGCGAGCGATCGAGCGGCACGTACAGATAGCGCCCCTTCCACTCGTCGCTCGCCGCATCGTACCACGGCTCGGCGAGCACGGTGAAGGTCCGGTCGCCGAGCGCGAGACGGTCGCGCAGCACGACGCTGTCGCTCATGTCTTGGCGGCCGTCCCCTTCTGCTTTGCCTGGCACGCGGCGCACATCGTGACACCCTTGAAGGTGCAGAGCAGGCAGAGAAAGGTCCCGCAATCGGCGCACGGATATCCCTCGGATGCGCGCTCCTCGTTGCCGCACGCGCGGCACATCATCCGGTCCTGGTCCACGCCGTTCTCTGTCATGGTCGTTTCCCTGGTGAACGAAGGAGCCGCGGCGGCGGGCCTCCGGATATGAACGATCGACACCCCGGTCGCGTCTCACGCATCCGGAGAGGCGTACGTCACGGTCTGTGGATCGAGCCGATATTCCTTGATCTTGTTGATCAGCGTGGCCCGCGAAATGCCGAGCTCCCGCGCGGCGCGCGTGCGATTCTCGTTGTGCGCGCGGAGCGTGCGCTCGATGTGCAGGCGCTCGACATCGTGCAGCGTGCGCGGCACGTGACTCGCCGCGCTCGCGCCTCCCGAGCGCCGCACATCCGGCGGAAGGTGCTCCAGGGCGATCTGCCTGGATCCGCGCCCGACGATCATGGCGCGCTCGAGCACGTTGCGCAGCTCGCGAATGTTCCCCGGCCACGAGTGTCGCAGGAGCTGCTCGAGCGCGGGCTCCGAGATCTCCGCGGGCGCATGCGGAAGCTGCCGGCGGAGCTCGCCCGCGATGCGATCGATGAGCGACACGAGATCCTCGCGCGCACGCGCACGCAGCGGCGGCAGCATCACCGGCAGCACGCTGAGCTTGTAGTAGAGATCCTCACGAAAGCGCCCAGCCTGCACCTCTTCCACCAGGTCGCGGCTGGATGTCACGATCACACGCACGTCCACCGCCACATCCTGCACTCCGCCCGCACGGCGAAACTTCTGCGCCTCGAGCAGGCGGAGGAGCTTCCCCTGCACCGGCAGCTCGAGCGCGGCGATTTCGTCGAGCAGCAGCGCGCCCTTGTCCGCAACTTCTGCCAGACCGAGGCGCCGAATGGGCGCCTCGCGCGTGCCGCCCGATTCGTCGCCGAAGAGCTCCGCGTCGAGCGCGCGCTCGAGCGCACCGGCACACGCGACCTCGATGAACGGTTTGTCCGTGCGATCGCTCATCGCGTGCATCGCGTACGCCATCTGCCCCTTCGCCGTGCCCTGTTCGCCCAGGAGCAGAACGGTGGTGCGATCGCTCGAGGTGAGCAGCTCGATCTGGTGCGCGAGCTCACGCATGGCCGGCGAGGTTCCCAGCAGTGCGCCCACGCCCTTGATCCCGCGCCGTTCGCGCATGTACCGCGCGAGCTGCCGGAGCCGCGCCTTCTCCAGCCCGCGCTCGGCCGCCACCCGCAGATGATCGAGATCGACCGGCTTCGTCAGAAAGTTCTCCGCTCCGCGCTGCAGCGCCTGCACCGCCAGCGGAATGTCCCCGTGTCCGGTCACGATGATGACCACGGGCTCGTGCTCGCGGATGCGCTCCAGCACGTCGAAGCCGCTCATGTCCGGCAGCTGGAGATCCAGCAGCACGAGGTCGGGGCGTGTGCGCTGGTACGCCTCGATCCCATGCTCACCGCTGTGCGCGCGTACCACCTGGTGTCCCGCGCGCTCGAAGAACGCGCCGAGTACCGTCGTCACTTCGGGCGTGTCGTCGATGAGCAGCACGGTCGCCATCAGCGCGTTGCGGCCTGCGTCAGCATCGCAGCGACGGTCGAGAGGGCGAACGGTTTCCCGACGAAGGGACGCCCCGAATCCTGCAGAAAGCGGCGCACGGGTGGACTCTCGAGCTCGCCCGATGCGAAGATCACGCGCCCCGCGTGATCGGGATCGCGCTCCACGAGCTCCGCAAAGAGCATCTCCCCGGCGAGGTCGCTCAGGTGCAGATCGAGAAAAATCGATCCATACGTGCGCGTGGCCAGAAGCGCGAGCGCCGAATTGGCGTCACCGACGGCGTCGGCGAAGCAGCCGGTTCGGCGCAGATGCAGCTGCAGCGCCTGCCGCACCGCGGGCTCGTTGTCCACGATGAGAAACCGGCGCTGCCGTGGAATCCCGAACGCATCGGTCGTGGCCGGTGCGTGCGAGCCATCCGTCTGTCCGGAGAGAATCGGAAGCTCGATCTCGAACGTTGCGCCCTCGCTCGTCGAGGAGCGGTGACGCAGATGGCCACCGTGCTGGCGAATGATTCCGTGCGAGATCGCGAGGCCCAGTCCGGAGCCTTCACCCACGGGCTTCGTCGTGAAGAACGGCTCGAACAGGCGGCGGCGCATCTCCTCCGGAATTCCGGGCCCGTTGTCGGAGACGCTCGCCACGATGCGATCGCCCGAGCGCTGCGTGCGCAGGCTGACTCTGCGCCTGCCCGTGCGACCCGTGAGCGCATGCTCCGCGTTGATCAGCAGATTGAGCACCACCTGCTGCAGCTGGAACGGATCCGCCCATGTCTGCGGCAGCTCGGGCTCGAAGTCGGTCACGACTTCGATCTGCTCGGTGGAGAGCACGAAGCGCCGCAACGTGAGCGTGTCGGCCAGCACGCGGTTCAGATCGACGCTCGATCGCTCGGGCTGGCGCTGCCTGCTGAAGAGCAGCAGGTTCGACACGATCTTCGCGGCGCGCTTCGCCTCCATCTGGATCGTGTCGACCGCGTCGCGCTGCTCCGGCGTGAGCGGGCCCGCACCCTCGAGCAGCTGTGCGAAGGCACTGATGCCGGCGAGCGGATTGTTCAGCTCGTGCGCGACTCCGCTCACGAGCTGGCCCACGGCGGCCAGCTTCTCGCGCTGGCGCAGCTCCTCCGCGAAGCGGCGCTCCTGCGTGACATCGCGAACGATGCACAGTGCGCCGCTCACGCGACCCTGCTCGATGATCGGCGTGCACGTGATGGAGCCGATGCGCTGGCGCCCCGCCACATCGCGAAACCAGATCTCGGCCCGCTGCCGCTTCCCGTCGCGCATCCCATCGAGGAGTAGGGCGGCGGTATCCTGTTGCGTGGCATCGAGCAGCTGGCTGCAGTGTGTACCAACCAGGTCTCCGCGGCGGTGTCCCATCGCGCGGTCCATGATGAGATTCACCGACGTGACGTGCCCCCTCTCGTCCACGGTGAAGATGCCGTCGGCCGCCTGCTCGAAGAGCCCGCCCGTTCGCTCGCTCACGGCCGCACCATCGCCCCCCGAAGAATCAACGGCTCCATCCACCGAATGTACTCGGGACACCCCGAGGGTCAATCACGTTTCGGCACGAGCAGCCGCGCGGCCAGAGGCTCTACCCGCACGGAGTATGGCGTGGTGCCGAGCAGCTCGCCGTCCGCCTGATAGAGCTGCGGAGGATCGCACTCGATGCGGAACTCGCGGCCGCTGCGGTAGAACAGCGCGTCATCGCTCCCGAAGTCGCGGCGGAAGAGCCGCCATGCGATGCGCACGACGTCCGGAGCGTGCCGCGGCGAGAAGACGCAGAGGTCGAGTCGTCCATCATCCTGCACGATGCCGGGTCCGAGCACGAAGAGCCGGTCCAGTACGGTTCCGAAGTTGGCCACCATGAGCGACGTCGCTTCGCGCTCCACCGCGAAGCCATCCACATCGACACGCACCCGGAAGGGACGCCGGCTCAATCCCACTCGCACGCCGGTGTGGATGTACGCGCCGATGCCGAACCGCCGCTTCGTTTCCGGATTCGTCTCGTCGATCATCCGTGCGTCCACCCCCACCCCGCTGCTGAACGCGAACCGGCGCTTGCTCTCGGCGATATAGCCGAGATCGACCGCCGCGACATCGCCGTGCAGCAGCGCGCGCACCGCGAGCTCGATGCGGCGCGGCGTTCCGAGCGCGCGCGCCACGAGGTTCCCCGTGCCACCGGGCAGCACCCCGACGGGCGTCCCGGTGCCGGCGAGCGCGCCGATCACCTCCATTGCCGTCCCATCGCCACCGAGCGTCAGCACCGCAGCGAAGTCCCGCGCGCGCTCCGCCGCGACGATCGCCGCGTGCCCCTGATGCGAGGTCACCACGACATCGAATTCCACGCCGGCCGCGAGCAGTGCGTCGCGCGCGCGCTGCTCGAGCAGGCGGCCGCGTCGCGCCGCCGGATTCGTGATCAGCAGTACCGGCCCGCTCAAAAGCTCCAGTCGCGGAAGAGATCGAAGCCGAGCTGCCGCGGACGCGTGCCGATCGTGTTCGCGCCCGGCCGGCAGAGCAGCGAGGTGGTTGGCGGCTCGAGACTGCCCTGCAGCGAGAAATGCTGCGCGAGCCGGTACTCGAGTGTGATGCCGATCGAGTTGGTGAAGCTCCCCTGTCCGCCGGCGCCGAGCGCGCACAATCCGGCGTTCGCGGTCAAAAACGCTTTCGGGCCCAGCTGCTTGCCCACGCCGATGCGCGAGCCCGAAAGAAAATTCGTTGCGGCGCTGTTCTGCGCCGGATCGTTGTAGTTGTTCGTGTTCCCGGTCTGCACCTGCACGACGTCGAAGAACCCGATCTGCGAGTTGATCGCGCGCTCGATCAGCGCGCCCGCGCTCGGCAGCAGCGCCTGCGCCACCGGCCGCAGCGCGCTGTTGTTCTGATCGCCGGAGCCGAGCAATGACGGCTGGCCGAACACGAGGTAGCTGAGAATCTCCGTGTACGACAGCGCGAAGCGCGTGTCGCTCGAGAGATCGAGCTTCGGATCCAGCAGCGTGCCCCCGATGTGGGCGATGATCCGCACGTCCTGCGACAGCTGGTTGGCCTGCCGCACCGTGTACGTCGCCCAGATGTTGAGCGAGCCGGCCTGCTGCGGATCGTTGTAGAAGGTGACGGTTCCGCTGTCCACCTGGAACGTGCGCTGCACGAGTCCGAGATCGAGACGGTACGTGCCGCGCTCCACGTCGATCGACCCGTCCAGCCGCTGGTTCGCCGCATTCTTTCGCAGTGCCACCTCGCCACCGAGCTTGATGTTCGCCTCCTGCGACCGGAGCCACACGTCGTTGCCGATCTGCACCTGCAGGCTTGGCACCTGCAAGTTCCGGATCGCATCCTGCACATCTCGCCGCTGCTGCCCCAGGAACGTTCGGCGCACCTCGACCAGATTGGTGTCGACGAGCGTGCCGACATCCGGATCGATCGTGGGATCGAGGCTCAGCGCAGTGCTTTGCGCGAGCTCCGGGAGATAGAACGTGGCGCGCTCGATGTTCACGTTCCCGGTGAGCGTCAGCTTGCTGAACGGCCCGCTCAGGTGCACGTCGTCGCTGAGCTCGAGGCGCGCGAGTGAGCGTTTGTCGACCACGAGAAAGTTGCGCGCCGACATCGTGAGATCCACCTCCACCGCGCTCAGATCGTGCGAGAGATCGAGGAGATTCCCGAGCGCGAGCCCGCCACGCAGCGAGAGCTTGCTGTTCGCCTCGGTGCCGCTGGCCGCCGACAGCGTGTCGATGCGAATGCTATCGGGGCGAAATCCGACATCGGCCTCCACTTTTCGAAGCCGTGTGCCGAGCGCGGGAAGTCCCATCTCGCCATTTCGTACGCGCATCCGACCCGTGAGCAGCGGGTGCCGCCAGGTGCCCGCGAGATCGAGCGCGACCGATGCGGTGCCCGACGGCCGCGAGAACGACGACGAGATCGTCTCCAGAACGCCCAGATCGAGACTGTCGCCGGCCAGGTGCCCCTTGAGCGGTTCGTTCAACATCCGGCGATCCACGGGCGCGAGCGAAAGATCGACCGGCCACGAGCCGGTGAACGACATCACGGCGGTGTCGTGGCGGAACACGAGCATCTTCGTGTCCAGCAGCCGCTTCGCGTACGATCCGTTGAGCGTGAAATACGGGAACGCCACCGTGCCGAAGGTCACGTCGTTGAAGCGCACGCCGAGCTCGATCGCGGGCGAGGTGCGCAGCCCCGAGATGTCCATCGTTCCCGTCGCGGTGCCGGTGAGCGGCGTGGCGAGCTGCGCGACCGCGCCCAGATCCGCGAGCGACACGCTGTCCGCACGCAGCGAGAGGCTCACCGGACGCGTGTTGGGCAGGGTGGCCTTCACCACCACGGATCCGCCTTCACCGCTGCGCGCCGCCACGGAATCGACGCGGGTGCCGACGGTGTCGAAGACCACCGTTGCCGGCGCCACGAGCCCCCACCTGTGCGTGTCGATCAATCCGCCGAGGCTGTCCACCACGATGCGCATCGAATCGAGTGAGCGATCGAAGGTGAGATGGCTGCCCGCCACGAAGCTCCCCGCCTTCCGAGTGCTCGCGGCAGTCACGGTGACCGCGCCCCGCGAGCGGCTCGCCATCGTGAGCTGTCCCTGCATGCTGTCGATGGCGACGGTCGCGATCAGGAGCGAGTCCGCGCGCGCGCGGATCGTGCCTCGCGCATCGCCCGGCAGCCCGCCCATCTCGTAGCTCCCGTTCGCCCTCGCGACCCGGTTGCCGGCGACGAACAGCGAGTCTCCGGCCATCACGCCGCGCGCGAGGAGCATGTCGATGGAGCCGATGAGCACTCCTTCCGTATGCGCGGTTCCGTCCAGCGAATCGCGGAGCTGCCGCAGCTCGAGATCGCGCTCGGTGAACCGCGCCGAGGTGTCGCGCGGCAGGGTGTCGGACGCCGCGCGCGGAAGGATCCAGGGTCGCAGCCCGCCCAGCGAGTCGATCACCACGGCGTAGCCAAGGGAGTCGACGACTCCCGGTGCGAGCCCGAGCCCTCCCTTGGCAGCCACGTGCGCGACGCTGCTCGCGATGTTGAGCGTGTCGATCCGCATGTGGCCGTCGCCGAACGAGAACGACCCCGTCGCGCCGGTCACGTTCACCGGCTCGATGCGCGACTGGTCCAGATCCACGTTGAGCGAGCCGGAGAGATTCGCGATCGAATCGCCGTGCATGTCGAACGCCGCGCGCCCCGCCAGGCTCGTCGCTGGCAGCGCGTTCCGCTCGAGCAGCGCCTGCACGTCCAGATCCGCGACACTCGCGGTTCCGCGTCCCGCGTATCCGGTGGCGGTGTCGAGATCGAAGTTTCCGTTCACCACCATCGTTCCGGCATCACCGCTCAGGTTCGCGGTGACGTCGAGATCGTCCATCGTGCCGCGAATGCGCAACGGGCCGGAAACGTTGCCGCGAAACGCGAGCCCCGGATACGAGTGCGCAAACGTCGTGAACGACAGCGGCTGCGCCTGGAGTGTCACATCGAACGCCGTGAACTTCGGCGCCTGTGTGACGCGTCCGTCGCCGGTGAAATGCGAGATCGGGAGCGCGCCGTCGTGGTGCACGATGTTCGCGTTGTGAAAACGCGTGTCGAGCCACGACGAATCGAGCGTCGCGGTTCCCGAGACCGTGCCCTGGAGCCGCGGAAAGCTCGCGAAGAGATACTGGATCGTGCGCAGGTCGAGCGTCGAGATGTCGACGTCGAGTGCGTGAAATTTCGCGTTCGACGGAACGAGAATGTCGAGTGCGCCGTGCATCCTCGCGCTGCTCACCGCGCCCGGAACGTGATTGTCGTGGAACGTCATTCGGGCATCGTCCACGTGCCAGTCAGTGAGCAGGCCGCCGGGCCCGCGCACCGTGCCGGTGAACGTCCCCTGCCAGTCCTCGGGGAATGGCCCGCCCGCGAGCGTGCGCAGGAGATCGAAATCGAGCGGCGAGAACTGTGCGTCGACGTTCGTCACCGTGAGCACCGGAAAGCCGACTCCGAACGTCATCGCTCCCGTGAGATGCGACTTGGTCGAGCGCATGTCCATCTTGCTCAGCCCGTACTCGAGCACGTGCGGGTCGCGGGCGTTGTTCCTGATCGTGAGCTCGAGCGTGCCGCCCCCGGTGCGCGGGAGCGTCGGATACACCCAGCCGACATCGCGCATGGACAGGGAGTCCGCCCACACGTGGACGTCGTAGTGCGTCGGCACCGGACCACCCCACGACACCCGTCCCTGCGCGTGGCCGGTCGAGCCCGGAAGGTCGAAGTGGTGCAGGTCGAAGAACACCGTGTCGCCGAGGATGCGCACGGGACCACGCGCGTTGCTCAGCTCGAGCGGCGGGTCGTTCTCGCTCACGCGCATGTCGCCGATCGAGATCAGCTTCCCCACGGTGTCCGGATCCGCGAGTCGAACGTAGGGAGAGCGCAGCTCCCCCTTCGTCCACCGGCGCGTCTGCTTGATCCCCTCCCGCGTACGCCGCCACTCGTGGTTCTTGTCCCGGAGCGCAACCTTGATCGCGCTGTCGCGCCGCGCGCCCTTGAGCGAGTCCGGCGGCGACCAGAGATCGGTGAGCGTGAACGTCACGTTGTGGAGCACCGCGCTGTCGATCACGATGTAATCGCCGAGCGAGCGGCCATGGGGAAGTCCGGGCTTCTTCTTGCCGTCCGGAAAGACGTGGCGGAAGCTCCACTGATGATCCGCACGCCGGCGCAGATAGAAATTCAGCCCGTTCACCTCGAGGTACGACAGGAGCAGGCGCTTGTCGAGCACATCGCGCGGATCGTAGCGCATGATGATCGGCCCCGATGCCGCAACCAGCGAATCCTCCTCGTCGCGAATGGACAACGAGTCGAGCACCACCTCCGTGAACAGGCTGCCGGTGATGCGTCCGATGTAAATCGTGCCGCGATTCCCCATGGCGCTCGTCAGCTGCGAGTTGATGAGCGCGCGCAGTCGGGCACGGCCGAGATTCGTCTGCGTCGTCGCGAGGATCGCACCGATGACGCTGATGCCCAGAAGCAGCAGGATGCCGGCGCTGATGAGCGCGACCAGACGGCGGCGCGACATGCGCTAGAACGCCTGCCCGATGCTGAAGTTGAACGTCAGCTTGCTCAGAACGCTCTCGCTCGCCTTGGGCGTGAACGTCGGATCGCACGTCTCCCCGGACCCCACGATCCCGCTCGAGAACTGATTGCCGGGGCTCACGCATCGAAGCACGTTGTCGCGCCCGACGAAATACGCGGAGCCGGCTGTCGATGCGTATCCGTTGTAGGCCACGTCCACGCGCAGCGGACCGATCGGCGAGCGCACGCGCACGCCCACGCCGGGCGTCACGCGGAGGTCGGAGAACGTGAATCCCTGCTGCGGTCGGTTCCACACCTGCCCGGCATCGACGAACGTGGCGAGCTGCACGCGCCCGCCGAACGACGGAAGCCGGTACCGCCACTCGGCGCTCGCGACGATGAGGGTATTGCCGCCGGTGGGTGAGTACTGCAGCACGCGCGACGCGCTATCGGCGCGAAAACGCTGCGCCGGATTGCCGTCGACCACCACACTGCTCACATCGAACGTGTCCACGATGTAGACCACGGGTCCGAGCAAATTCTGGCTGAATCCGCGAACGGAGTTTGGTCCGCCCGCGTAGAGTCGTTCTTCCGGTGGCACGTACGCCGTGGCTCCGCGTGCGGAAAAGCCGTTCAGCACCGCGGCCAGCTGCAGCCGCGCCGCAAACGTCGAGCTTCCCACCGTCTTGTACACCGCACCCTCGGCAAGGACCCGGCTGAAACGCGTGCCGTTCGTCGTGTCGAGCGAGGTCGTGCCGCTGCGAAGCTCGACATGCAGCTGGTTGCCATTCGAGGGATCGAGCAGCTGGTCGGAGCGGTCGCGAACGATCGACGCCCCGAACACGTGCAAGCTCCCGTTCTGCTGCAGCCGCTCGATGTCGGCGAGCGCGCAGCGGTTGAAGAGCTGGCAGAAAACGGCGGGCGATGCCGTGGTGCGCCCGTACTCCACGCGGTACGAGAGCGTGAGCGGAAGGCCCGGCCGCAGGTCGCGTGGCTGGAGATCGCGTGAGACTTCGGCCGCGCCGCCGATCAGCGTCTCGCGCACGTACGCGCGGAACTCCGACGTGCGCTCGCTGAACAGCGTGAACGACGGCAGCGTGTGCGGGCCGATGAGGCCGCGCAGGCGAATCGTGCCGCTGGCGTAATAGTTGAGGCGATTGCTGATCGAGTCGTTCCGCACGTCGCTCGGACAGAGCGCGATGTGCGAGAGACGGCCATTGAGCTCGAGGCGTCGTGCACCGCCCAGGAAGTCGCGGTCGGCGAGGCGCGCCTGTGTGCGGATGCAGTCCAGCGTCGCCCAGCCGGCACCGATCCCCACCGAGATCATCTTCGCTTCGTTCAGCCGCACGAGCACGGTGAGCGAGCTGTCGTTCGGCTGCAGGCTGTCGGGCGCGAGCTCGACGTCCACATGGCTGTACGTCTCGAGCTGGTACAGGTCGCGCTGGCTGCGCACCAGGTCCTTCTCCCGATAGACGTCGCCCACCTTGAAGGAGAGCAGCCGCCGGATCGTGCTCGTGTCGATCTTGGCCGAATCGCCACCGGGCGCGATCTCGAACTCGATCTGGCGGATGTGCGCGAGACGGCTCGGGAGCGCCAGCGGCTGTCCGCGAAACTGCTCGAAGAACTGATACCCGACCTGGGCCCGGTCCGTTGCCGGATCGACCTCGCTCGAGGCGAGCGGCGCGGCGGCGTAGGGATAGCCGCTGTTGTGCAGCTGCTCGCGCACCGAGTCGATCACCGATTGCAGCTCGATCTTCGTGAAGATGTGCTCGTGACGAAAGTGATCGAGCTCCCGCAGGAGGCGCTCGCGATCCGGGACCGAGTCGAGCCCTGTGACGCTCAGCGAGTCGATCATCACCGGCGGCCCCTCGGTGATCCCGAATCCGACCGCAACGGCACCCGTTCCCGCCGGCTTCACCGACGTTTTCACGGCCGTCTTGTAGTAGCCGCGCAGCCGGTAGAAGAGCCGGATGCGAACCGCATCGCGCGAGAGCTCGAGTGTGTCGAGGCAGCGGCGCGCGCCGATGGGCAGATGCAGATGGCGACGCGTGAAGCTCGACGGCGACGTGACGATCACGCTCGCCAGCTCCGCACTTCGAAAGTGCTCGTTCCCCGTGAAGGTCACCGCACGCACTTCGAGGTCACCGGGGTCGCACGAAATGTCCTGTGCCCGCAGAGCGCCGGGGAGAGCGACTGAACAAAAAAGCAGCAGCGCGGCGAGGAAAGCCCGTCGCATCACCCGCGTGTTCGCGCCAATGCGGCAGCCCGGACAGCAGCATCGGGAGGCTCCAGCGCCATCGGCGCACGCTCGGCGAGCAGCCGCGCGATGTAGAAGACGGCGAGCCCCGCGCCCAGCCCCGCGGCAATGGCGGGAAGAAGCGCGCGGCCGCGCACTGGCTGCCGATCATCGTAGCGGACGATCGACTCGTCGCGCATCCCGTTCGTTTCCGTCATTGGCACCCTTGCGTGTACGCCGCGTCCTCGTGGCTCGGACGACTCAGCGCTGACGTGTGCTACACTGTTTGCACGAGGATGGTACCGGGCCCTCGCTGTTTTGCGCGCCGCTTCACCTCCGCTGCCAGCGATCCGATGTGCCCCGTCGAGATCCAGCGGTCCGGCCCGATCTGCAGCACTGCCGCGGACAGTCGCGCGATCGGAAAATCGCGCGCCCGCCCTTCCCGATCGACGCCCGTGAAATGCCCTCGGCGCACCGCCTCCTCACCCACCGCACGCTTCGCCACGTCCACGAAGCGCAGCGCACACTCCCGCGCAATCGCCAGCGCGCGCTGCACCGTCGTGACCGCGATGAAGTCATCGCCTCCGATGTGCCCGACGAAGTCCGTGGGCGATCCCGTCGTCTCGATCGCCCCCCTGATCGCCTGCCCCATGTCCCGGATCACCATGTCGGCGATCGAGAACCCGAACGTGTCCGCGAACGGCTTGAAGTTGTCGAGATCGATGTAGCAGATCGCGAACGAGTCCCCCGCCTCCGCGCGGCGCTCGATCTCCTCCTCGATCGCCTTGCCGCCGGGCAGCCCGCTCGTCGGATTCCGATCACCCTCACGCCGGACGATTCTGAGTAACGCCACGATGCGCGCTCTGAGCTCACGTGGATCGAACGGCTTCGCGAGGTAATCGTCGGCGCCCGCCTCGAACGCCGCCACCTTGTGCTTGATGTCGCCTTGCGCCGTGAGCATCAGGATCGGGATGCGCGCGGTGAACGGATTCAGTTTCACGGCACGACACACGTCCAGCCCGCTCATGCCGGGCATGACGAGGTCGAGCACGAGCAGATCGGGCTCGCGCTCCTGGATCGACGCGAGCGCGGACAATCCGTCGGCTGCCAGATCGGTCTCGTGCCCCGCCGATTGGAGGACCTCACGCACCATCAGGCGCATGTCCTCGTTGTCGTCGACGCACAGGACGTAACTCACGATTGACGCTTCACTTGGGGCCCGATAAGTTCACTCGAATAGTACCGCTGTGTCAACGTCGTAGCCACGTGAGGGCAACGCGCGGGCGCGCTCCAGCACGGGTCCGCAATGCCTCTGTCGCCATCACTGTTGCGCTCACGCTCTTCTCACGTGTTCGTCGCCTTCATCGCGCTGCTCGCGCTCGCCGCGTGCCGTGGCGGTGAAGTCGCGCATCGTCGCACGCTCGTCGACGCACGTGATCGCTACGATCCAAAGTCGCTCGACCCTGCGCTCTCCACCGATGTTCCGACCGGTCGCGCGGTGTCCTATCTCTTCGACGGTCTCACTCGCTTCAGTCCCGACGCGAAGGTCGGGCCAGCGCTGGCCACCCGGTGGGAGATCTCTCCGGACG
Organism: Gemmatimonadaceae bacterium; assembly: GCA_025929535.1. Taxonomy (GTDB): domain Bacteria; phylum Gemmatimonadota; class Gemmatimonadetes; order Gemmatimonadales; family Gemmatimonadaceae; genus FEN-1250. The sequence continues at coordinate 125,730 of JAICLZ010000001.1, read as the reverse complement.
GACGCACCTATGTCTTTCATCTCCGTCCCGGAGTCCGCTTTCACGACGGCACCCTGCTCCACGCGAGCGACGTGGTGCACAGCTTCACCCGCGTGCTCGATCCCGCCAACAAATCCGGCCGCCCCTGGCCACTCTATCCGATCGCCGGCGCCCGCGCATTCGCCGCAGGGAAAGCGACCACGGTGTCCGGGCTCGCCGTCGTGAACGACAGCACCATCCGCATTTCGCTCGACACTGCCCTCGCGATCTTTCCAAAGTTACTCGCAATGCCGGTCGCATCGGTGGTGCCGGCGAAAATACCCGCCGATTTCGGCGAGCACCCGATCGGCACGGGAGCGTGGACGCTCGTCTCCTGGCAGCACGACGATTTCGTGCTGCTCGCAAGGAATCCGGAATATTTCGGCGGCGCGCCCAAGCTCGATTCGCTCATGATACGAATCATTCCAGAGCCAAGCACGGCGGTCGCGGAATTCGAGAGCGGAAACGTGGACCTGCTCTACGTCCCCGAAGCGGATGCACCCCGCTGGGAGCAAACGGACGAAAAGAAGGCGCTCCTCACGTCCGCACCCGCGCTCCGGCTCTGGTACGTGGCGCTGAACACGACGCGCGGCCCGCTCAAGGATGTGCGCGTGCGCCAGGCGCTCAACCACGCGGTGGACGTGCGCACGATTCTCGACAAGCTTTTGGGTGGGCGCGGGCGTCTCGCGGCCGGCGTCATCCCGCCCACGCTCGAGGGCGCGGACACCACGCGCGCTCCCTACGCGTACGATCCCGCCGCCGCGAAGAAGCTCCTCGCTGCCGCCGGCTACGCGAAGGGCTTCGACATCGAGCTCTGGCTCCCGCAGGATCCCGCCTTCGCGCGCGTGGCCGAGTCGATCCAGTCATATTTCGCGGCGGTGGGCGTGCGCGCGAAGATCGTGCAGCGCGAGAGCGCCGCGGCCCGCGAGGCGTCGCGCAACGGCCAGACGGACATGTTCGTGAAGGACTGGTACGCCGACTATCCGGACGCCGAGAACTTTCTGTATCCGTTGCTGTACGGTGCGAACCGGGGCGTTGGCGGAAATGTCTCCTTCTACGAGAATCCAGCCTACGATCGCATCGTGGCGCTCGCGCGCACGGAGCAGGATTCCGCGAAGCGCGTCGCGCTCTACCGCCAGGCGGATTCGCTCGAGTTCGCCGATGCACCGATGATCTATCTGTTCTTCTACAACGAGCTCTATGCCGTACAGCCGTGGGTGAAGGGCTTCGTCGCCCCGACGATCTTCAACGGCCAGAAGTTCCTGGACGTGACGATCGCGCCGCATCGATGATGCGGCGCTGATGGGAGCGCTGCTCGCGCGCCGCGCGCTGCTCGCCATCCCGACGCTGGCGGGCGTGGTAGTGGTCGCGTTTCTGCTGCTCTACGTGGCGCCCGGTGATCCCGTGCTCGAGATGGTGGGCGAGCGCGCGGACTCCGCAACGATCGCGCGGCTGCGCACGGAGCTGCATCTGAACGAGTCGCTGCCTCGACAATTCGCGCACTACGCGAGCGGCGTCGTGCGAGGCGATCTCGGTCGCTCGTTCATCACCGGCCGCCCGATCGCGCGCGACATAGCGGAGCGATTTCCGAAGACGCTCGAGCTCGCGGGCACGGCGATGCTGCTCGCCATCGTGGTCGGCGTGTCGCTCGGAGTGTTGAGCGCGCGGCATCCCGGCGGGTGGATCGATCGCGGCGCGCTCGCGCTCGCGTACGCGGGCGTCTCGTTCCCGGTGTACTGGGTGGGGCTGCTGCTGATTCTGCTGTTCGCGGTCCTGCTGCACTGGCTTCCGCCATCCGGATATGGACGCCCCGTCTATCTGATTCTCCCGGCGCTCGCGCTCGGCTCGCGCTCGATCGCCTTTCTCGCACGCATGACGCGCTCGTCCATGCTCGATGTGCTCTCCAGCGACTTCGTGCGCACGGCGCGCGCCAAGGGCGCCCGCGAGAAGATCGTGCTCATGCATCACGCGCTCCGAAATGCGCTCGTTCCGGTGATCAGCGTGCTGGGACTCGACTTCGGATCGTATCTCACCGGGAGCATTCTCACGGAGACGGTGTTCAGCTGGCCGGGGATCGGGCGCTACGTGGTCAATGCGATCGGTCGCCGGGACCTTCCAGCGATTCAGGGAACCGTGTTGTTTTTGAGTGTGGTGTTCGTTGTCGTGAACGTGCTCACCGATCTTGCGTACGCGGCGGCGGACCCGCGAATCGCGTACGATTGAAGGCGCGTCCTACCGCGGGCTTCCGGCGAAACCCGGGGGTGCGCAGTCTCGTTGGATAGATACCGTGACGACCCCTCAGTATCCTCCTTTCCAGCCTGGCGTTACGCCGGCGCCAGTCGCGCCACGGATGTTCGTGCCTCCGGAGCTTGTGCCTCCGGCGCGCGGCATCACCGCCTTCCTGTCTTCACAAGCGCGCGCCGGCGACTGGATACTCGCGCGTCTCTTTCGCGCAGTGTCGTTCTGGGGCAGTGTGACCATCGACCTCACGAGCGCTCGCTTCGGCCAGGGGACTTCGCGCATCGAGGTGGTGGCGATCATGGGCAGCATCGAGATCCTGGTGCCACCCGACGTACGCGTAGAATGCGATGGCGACGCCATTGTGGGCTCCTTCGAGATCCAGGGACAGAAGTGGAGCAGGCCTGCCGAGGGCGCCCCCACGGTACACGTCACGGGTACGGCGTGTCTTGGCTCGGTGGAGATCAGGGTCGTGGATCCCGAAGCGCCGTCCTGGATCCAGCAGCTAAAGTCGCGCTGGAACGAGGTCCGCGGACTCACATCGGGCGAACGCTAGCGGGCCTCGAGTGCCGTGATCGCCGCGAGATGATGGTCATCGTGCTCGGCGATGAACAACATCAGATCCACCAATCGCATGGGCGCACCGAGCCGCGGATGCCGCGCCGAGCGCGAAAAAACCGATGGGTCCATCCGCTCGAGCTGCGCGATCATGGCACCGCGCTCGCGGCGCACCTCCGCCAGCACCGCGTCCATCGAACGCGAATTGTGCTGCGCCGCCTCAGTGGTCGCATTCGTGAGATCCGCCGGCAGCAGCGAGTCTTCGCCGCGCTCGAGCTCGACGATGCGCGGCCGGAAAAGTATGCGGTCGAGATCGGCGATGTGCCCCGCGTGCTCCTGCACCGACCATCCATCCGTACGTCGCCGCTGCGCCTCCGGCTCGAAGAGCATCACGCGCTCCGCGAGTCGGAGCGGCGTTCCGCGCAGCCGCTCGAGGAGCGCCGGGTGAAGCTCCGCCGGGAAGCTGAAGTCGAAACGCCTGTCGAACCAGCGAATACGATCTACCCTTCCTCTCCCCCATCCCCGAACCGCTTGCGCGTCTCCTCCGTACCGCCCTCGCGCAGCACGCGCGCGAGCAGCGTCGGATTCACGCGGCTCCACAGCAATCCGCACGACACGCACGCGCGAGCGCCCGGCGGGAAGAACTCATCCGCCGTCTTGTTCGCGCCGATCATCGGGACCGCGGCGCTGAGTGTCCAGAAGCGCAGTCCCGACGGCCGAAAATAGATCGACGAGATGCCGCCAAGAATGCGTCCCTTCGTGACCCGGTCGCTTCCGCACGCGGGGCACGTCTCCTTTTCGTCGCTCATCTCCAGCTCCTGCCGATGTTCCGCGTTTCCGGCTCAATCATCCTTCTGTCCAAATATCGCCATGTTCGACGAATGCCCGGGGTTCACCTTCTTTTCCGGGTAGATCCAGTGTACCGCCTGGTTCACCGCCGTCGCGGCCTCACCGAAGCCCGTCGCGATCAGCTTGAGCTTGCCCGGATACGTCGTGATGTCCCCTGCGGCATAGATCCCCGGGCGGCCAGCCTCCATCGTGCTCGATACCACGATCTCGTCCTTCTCGATCGTGAGCCCCCATTCCGCCAGCGGCCCAATGTCGCTCACGAAGCCGAGCATCGGCAGAATGATGTCGACATCCACGTCGTGCATCGTCTTCGCCTTCACATCCTTCAACGTAGCACCGGTGACGTGCCCATCCGTTCCCTTCACTTCCGCAATCTCGTGAAAGGTGAGCACCTTCACCTGCCCCGCCTTCGCCGCCTCGCTCACGGCCGCAACGGTGGCTCCGTGGGCCCTGAAGCGATCGCTTCGATGGATCAGCGTGACTGACTTCGCGTGATCCTTCAGTTGATGCGTCCAATCGAAGGCCGAGTCGCCACCACCCACGATCAGCACCTTCTGCCCGCTGAGCTCCTTCGGGTCCGTCACACGGTCGTGAATCCCCCTCCCGTACCACGCCTCGGCGCTCGGATGTGGCAGCCGCCGCGGCGAGAAAGCGCCGATCCCCGCTGCGACGATCACCGCACGCGATGGGAAGCGGTCGGTTTCGGTGACCAGAGTCAGCACCCCGCCGTCCTCTTCCAGAGCCACGATGCGCTGGCCAAGCCGCTCGTCCGGGCGAAACTGGCGCATCTGCGTCACCAGATCGGTCACCAGATCCTTGGCGAGAATCTTCGGCAGCCCTGCCACGTCGAAGATGTATTTCTCCGGGTACAGTGCGGTCAGCTGGCCGCCGAGCTCCGGGAGTGCGTCCAGGATGCGCGCCGACACGCCTCGCATCCCCGCGTAAAACGCGGCGAAGAGACCGGTGGGGCCCGCGCCGATGATCGTAATGTCCCGAATGTCCAGCGTCATGAAGTGCGCAAAAGGAGAGAACCAACAGCTCCGCAAAGGCAGAGAACGATGAGCACAGCAAATCTGCACACCGAAGACCACATTCTGGAATACGGCGGCGCGTTTCGTCTGGTGCGGAAGATCGCGCAGGGCGGAATGGCCACCGTGTACGAGGCCGAGCATCTCGGCCCCGCGGGCTTCGCGAAGCGCGTGGCACTCAAGGTCATCCATCCGCATTACGCGAAGGAGAAGACCTGGCTGCAGCTGTTCATCGACGAGGCAAAGCTCTCCGCCAACCTCGTGCACGGAAACATCGTGCAGATCTATCAGCTGGGCGAGGTCGATGGGCAGTACTACATGGCGATGGAGTACATCAAGGGCCCGACGGTGCGCGCGATCATCGAGCGCCATCGCGTGCTCGAGACCCCGGTCCCCCTCGCGATCTCCGCCTACATCGCGAGCCGCGTGTGCCGCGCGCTCGACTTCGCACACAACTTCGTCAGCGCCGATGGCGAACGCCTCGACATCGTCCACCGCGACGTGTCGCCGAACAACATCATGGCGACGTGGGACGGACACGTGAAGCTCACGGACTTCGGTATCGCGAAGGCGTCGACATCGATCGACCCAATGCAGAAGTCGCCGCAGATGCTCATGGGCAAGAAGCACTACATGAGCCCGGAGCAGCTGCTCGCGCTCGAGGTGAGCGGCCGCAGCGATGTGTTCGCGGTGGGCGTGACGCTCTACGAGCTGCTCGCGCTCGAGCCGCTCTTCTATGAAGACGCGACGGAGCTGCTGATCGACGAGGTCACCTGGCGGCCGCTGCCAAGCGTGCGCGAGCTCGTTCCCGACATCCCGCGCTCGATCGAGGAGATTCTCACGTCGTCGCTCGACCGCGACCCGAACAAGCGCCCGACCGCTGCGGCCATGGGACGCGCGCTGGACAAATGGTGCGAATCGCAGGCGGTCGTCGCGACGCCCGACCGTCTCCAGGAGCACCTCGCCACGATCTTCACCGAGAGCTACCAGCCGCCCACGGCCAGCGAGGAGCTCACGCACTTCTCCAACTTCAGGCGCGGGCTCAAGCGCGCGGACGGCCAGCGCCACAGCTGGTGGTCCAGGATGTTCAAGCGGGCGTGATCGCCTGTCGGGATATATTCTTATCCCATGAAGATCTACACGAAGACGGGCGACGCAGGCGACACGGGATTGTTCGGCGGCGGCCGCGTTCCGAAGGATCATCCGCGCGTTCAGGCCTACGGCTCCGTCGACGAGCTGAACGCATCGCTCGGCATGGCGCGCGCAGCCGATCCCATGCCTCGCATCGATGAGGTGCTCGTCGGCGTCCAGCGCGATCTCTTCAGCCTGGGAGCGCTCCTCGCCACCCCCGATCCCGAGAAGGTGCGCGCGCATCTCGAGAAGGCGCGCATCGGCGACGCACGCATTGAGGATCTCGAGCGCGCGATCGACGACGGCGAATCGGAGCTCGAGCCGCTGCGCGCCTTCATCCTGCCCGGCGGCACGATGAAGGCCGCCACCCTCCACGTCGCCCGCACGATCTGCCGGCGCGCCGAGCGCGACGTGATCGCGATGTCGCGCTCCGATCCGCTGCCGCCAGTCGTACTCATCTATCTCAATCGCCTCTCCGATCTGCTCTTCGTGCTCGCGCGCGTGGCGACACGCCGCGCGGGTGCTGCCGAGGTCACGTGGTGAGCACTACCACCGCGCACGATTCGTTCGCGGTTCCCGTGGGCTCCTACGAAGTACACCTCGGCACCGGGCTGCTCGACCGCGCCGCCGAGATCATCCGCACGGCGGCGCCGGCGCACCGGTATGCGATCATCTCGGATGAGAACGTCGCTCCGCTCTACGCCGCGCGCGTGCGCGATGCGCTCCCCTCCGGGCACACGGAGCTCTTCACGATTCCCGCGGGCGAATCCGGGAAGACGCGCGAGCAGTGGGCCCATCTCACCGACGCGCTCCTCGCCGCTGCTTTCGGGCGCGACACCACCATCCTCGCCCTCGGCGGCGGCGTCGTTGGCGATCTCGCGGGCTTCGTCGCCGCGACGTACATGCGCGGCATTCCGTTCGTGCAGCTCCCGACGACGCTGCTCGCGATGATCGACGCATCGATCGGCGGAAAGACAGGCATCGATACACCCGCGGGGAAAAATCTCGTGGGCGCCTTCCACAGGCCGCGTGCCGTGATCGCAGACCCCGCCGTGCTCGCGACGCTCCCGGTGAATCACCTCCGCTCGGGTCTCGCCGAGGCGATCAAGCACGGCGCGATCGCGGATGCCGCGTACTTCCTGAAAATCGATGACTCGCTGCCATCGCTGTTGGCGGATCCCGGCGATGAGGCCATGCGTGCGCTGATTCTGCGGAGCGTCGAGATCAAGGCGAGCATCGTCATGCAGGACGAGCGCGAGGGCGGAATCCGGCGCAACCTCAACTTCGGGCACACACTTGGGCACGCGATCGAGTCCGAAAGCGGCTATTCGCTGCTGCACGGCGAGGCGATCGCCGTCGGCATGGTGCTCGAGGCGCAGCTCGGCGAGCGGCTCGGCATCACGGCGCCGGGTACCGCCTTGCGCCTGCGCGACACCGTCGAGCGGGCGGGACTTCCCCACGCCGTACCGAAGCAGCTCGATCCCCATCGCATCGTCTCCGCGACGCGCGGCGACAAGAAGGCGCGCGAAGGGATCGTCGAATACGCGCTGATCGCCGAGATCGGCCGTGCGGTCGCAGGCGTTCGTGCGCCCGACGAAACCGTTCTGGAGCTGCTCCTGCAAGATGCCCACGCGCAATGAGATAGCCGCTTCGAGCGAAGGCACTTTCCTTGCGCTTCGCGCAGCCGTCCCCAACACCGGACCCGCATGTCCTCCTTCTCGACATATCTGATCGGGTATTTCATCTTCATCATCGGCCTCGCGGTCGCGGCGTATCTGCTCCACGTGCCCGGACAGTGGATCGGTGTCGGCGCGCTCATTCTCATCGGGCTGGGCATTTTGACCGCAGCGAAGAGCACCAAGCCGCGCGACCCGCCGCGCTGACGCTTCCTTCCACGTGCCGCAGCCCCGCGAACGCGCGTGATCTTCGGCACACTTTGTGGCTGTTGACCTAACCGACAGTCGCAGTTATCCTGCCCGACGTTGAGGCTCGGCGTCATCGAGCCGCTGCACGCCGGCTCCTTTTCCTCCCCGAGCTGATGTGCCGCTCGTCCACCCTTCCGCATAGAACGGGGCGTGTATGGAGCATGTGACCGAGAGCAGGTCTAAAGGGTTCTTCCGCTCTTCCCCCTCTACCGCTTTCGATCAATACCTCCACGACATACAGAAATTACCGCTCATACGAGACCCGGCCGAAGAGCGCCGGCTCGCACGCCTTGCACAGAAGGGCGATGAAGTCGCGGCGGAGCGGCTCGTCACCGCCAATCTCCGCTTCGTCATCTCGTACGTGAAGAAATATCAGGGTCACGGCCTCGATCTGAGTGAGCTCGTCGCCATCGGCAACGAGGGTCTCCTCAAGGCCGTGAAAAAGTTCGATCCCGATCAGGGCGTCAAGTTCATCTCGTACGCCGTATGGTGGGTTCGCCAAGCCGTTCTGAAGGCACTGGCCGAGCAGACGCGCTCCGTGCGCATTCCGCTCAATCAGAACTCACAGCTCATCAAGCTCGCGCGTGCGGAAACCGTGCTGGCCCAGGTGCTCAAGCGCGATCCCACGGATCACGAGATCGGCCGCCTGATCGAAGAGACCCCCGAACAGGTGCGCGCATCGCGCCAGATGTCGGCCACCGAGCTGTCGCTCGACGCGCCCATCGACCGTTCCGACCGCGAAGCGTCCACGCTCGGCGAGCGCTTCGTGGGAGTCGAGGGCGGCGAGATCGAGGAGAACTGCGACTTCAAGTTGATGCGCGAGTTCATCGATCGCGTCTTCCGGCAGTATCTTACGCCGCGAGAGCGAAAGATCCTCTATCTCTACTACGGTCTCGACGAAGGGGCCGAGGCCATGACGCTCGAGAAGATCGGCGCGCTCATGGGAGTGACGCGCGAACGCATTCGTCAGATCCGCGAGCGCGCTTTCGAGAAATTGCGTGGGTCTCCACACGGGAACGCACTCGCGAGCTTCTGGACCGCCGCCTGAACGAGCCGTCGGTGAGCGCGTCGCGCTCATCGACACGGAAGCACTCGCGGCCAAACTGGCCGCGATCGTGGGTGAGCGGGGTGTGCTGGCCCGGTCGAGCGAGCTCGCGACCTATAGCTCGGATGGTCTTCCGGGCTATCGCCTTCGCCCCCGCCTCGCCGTTTTCCCCACCACCAAGCAGCAGCTCATAGACATCGTACGTCTCCTCGCGCGCGAGCACTGCCCCTTCGTCGCGCGCGGCGCGGGCACCGGACTCTCGGCGGGTGCGCTCGCGAGCGGCGACGCCGTGGTCATCGGTCTCAATCGCTTCAATCACATCCTGCGCATCGATCCGGTGAACCGCCTCGCGGTGGTCGAGCCTGGCGCCGTGAACGTGACGCTCACCCGCGCGGCCGGCGCGCACGGCCTGCACTACGCGCCCGACCCGTCGAGCCAGACCGCGTGCACGATCGGCGGCAACGTCGCCGAGAACAGCGGCGGTCCGCACTGCCTCAAGTACGGAGTGACGCTGAATCACGTCATCGCGCTCGAGGTGATTCTCGCGAGCGGCGACGTCGTGACGCTCGGAAATGCGGACGGCGAAGTGGAGGGCTACGATGTGCTCGGCGCCTTCATCGGCTCCGAGGGATGCTTCGGCATTGCGCTCGAGGTCACCGTGAAGCTCACGCCGAATCCGCAGGGCGTACGCACGCTGCTCGCGGATTTCATGTCCATCGACGCGGGTGCGCGCGCGACATCCGCGATCATCGCGGCGGGAATCCTTCCGGCGGCACTCGAGATGATGGATGGGCCGACCATCCGCGCGGTCGAGGCGTCGATCTACGCTGCGGGCTATCCTGCCGATGCCGACGCGGTGCTCCTGATCGAGCTCGACGGACTCGGCGCGGGACTCGATGCGGATGTGCGGCTCGTGCAGCAACACTGCCTCACGGCCGGCGCACGCACGGTGCGAATCGCGGCGAACGAGGAGGAGCGCGCGCGACTCTGGCAGGGAAGAAAAAAAGCGTTCGGCGCAATGGGACGGATCGCGCCCGATCTCGTGGTGCAGGATGCCGTGATTCCGCGAACGAAGCTTCCCGACGTGTTGCGTGTGATCGCGGCAATCGCGGCGAAATGGGAGATCCAGGTGTGCAACGTGTTCCATGCGGGCGATGGCAACCTGCATCCGAACATTGGGTACGACTCGCGCAACGCCGACGAATCGCGGCGCGTGGGCATGGCCATGCGCGACATCATGCAGGCGTGCATCGCCGCCGGCGGCACGATCACCGGTGAGCACGGGATCGGACTCGACAAGCTCGAGTACATGCCGCTCATCTTTTCACCGGAATCGCTCGCGGCGCAATGCGCGCTGCGCGATGCGTTCGATCCCGAGCGACGCGCGAATCCGGGCAAGGTGGTGCCGCTGCACTCGTGCCGGGAATGGATGCGCGCGTGAGCACGACGGATATCCGGTCGTGCGTGCAGGAGCACGTGCGACCTCCGGGATTCGAATGCGGCACCGCGGCCGGGTCGCTGCGAATAATCGGCGGCGGCACCTGGCTCGACGCGGGCCGCCCCGTGAACGACGCCAAGCCGGTCTCGCTCGCGGAGGACCATGCCATAGTCGAGTACGTCGCGAGCGACCTCACGCTCACTGCGCGCGCGGGCGCGACGCTTCTGGACATCGCGCGCGCGACGGCGGCCGAGGGACAGTGGCTCGCGCTGGATCCGTTCGGCTCGCCCACGGGAACGCTCGGTGCCACGATCGCAACCGGCTCCGCTGGCCCGCTCGCACACGCCTTCGGCACGCCGCGCGACAATGTGCTCGGCATCGAGGCGGTCACCGGTACGGGCGACATCGTGCGCGCGGGCGGACGCGTGGTGAAGAATGTCGCGGGCTTCGATCTCACCCGGTTGTTCACTGGTGCGTGGGGCACGCTCGCGGTGATCACGGAGGCGACGGTGCGTTTGCGCGCGCTTCCCGAGCGCGAGCAGACGATCACGCTGGCGCTTCCGCCGCACGACGCGCTCGAGCGCTGGCTGGCGAAGCTCCGCGCGCTTCCGTTCTCGCCGCTCGCGTGCGAGCTGCTCAACGCGCCGCTCGCGCGTGCGCTCGGTCTGGGGGAGTGCTCGCTCCTGCTGGGACGGCTGGGCGGCAACGATGACTCGGTGCGCGAGCAGCTGCGCGCGCTCGGAGCGCTCGGGCAAATGCGTCCCGCGCCGAAGGAGTCGTGGAACGCCCTTGCGCGGATCGAGCCGGCCGGCGCCAGCGTCGTGCGCGTATCGGCACCCCCGTCGCGCCTGCACGTCCTGTGGGCCCGGCTCTCCTCGAGCGACGATGGATCACTCGTGCACGCTGCTGCCGGACGCGGAGTCGTGCGTTGCATCCATCCCGTTGTTGCGGACGCGCCGCTCGCACCGTGGATCGAGCATGTCTCACGGACCGAGGGCACGCACATCTTCGAGCGGCTCCCCGCCATCGAATGGAGCAGGATCCCGTCGCGCGTGAACGATCCGCTCTCGCGAGCCGTGCGCGCTGCGTTCGATCCGCAACGCGTTCTCAATCGCGGCATTCTCGGAGAGATCGCGTGACCGACGAGCGCACCGCGCCCGCCTGCGCGATACCGGGCACTCGGCTCGCCGCCGCGAGCGCTGGCATCAACGCCTGCGTGCACTGCGGCTTCTGCCTGCAGGCATGCCCGACGTACATCGCCCTCGGCGACGAGAACGACTCCCCGCGCGGGCGCATCTATCTCATGCGTGCACTGGTGGAGGGCGAGCTCACGCTCGAGGATCCCTCCGTGCACACGCACATCGATCGATGCCTCGGGTGTCGCGCCTGCGAGACCGCGTGTCCGTCCGGCGTCCCGTATGGTGCGCTCCTCGAGGCAACGCGTGCCACGCTCGGCGAAGCGAAGCGTCCGCCGCTGCGCGCACGCCTCATTCTCGCGCTGTTCGCGCGTCGCCGCCTGATGCGATGCGTGGTGGGCGCAGCGCGGCTGGTGCGCGCGACCGGACTCCCGAAGCTGCTCTCGCGACTCCCCGGCGACCTCGGCTTCGCGTTCGCGATGCTCGCCGCGAGCGAATCTCCGCTCTCGCGCGGGCGCGCGTCCGGCGCTGATCAGCTGCGTGGTGATGGAAGTCGCGGAACCTTCGCGCTGCTCCGCGGATGCGTGATGGAAGGGCTCTTTACCCGCGCCAACCGCGCCACCGAGCGCACGCTCATCGCCAACGACTACACACTGGTGTTAGCGCCGGACCAGCACTGCTGCGGCGCGCTCCACGCGCACGCGGGCGATCTCGACACGGCGCGAGCGCTCGCCCGGCGCAACATCGCCGCATTCGAGAAGTCCGGGGCCGAGTACGTGGTCACGAATGCGGCCGGATGCGGAGCGCTGCTCAAGGAGTACGCGCATCTTCTCGCCGACGACGCTGCGTGGGCCGCACGTGCAGCCGACTTGTCCGTGCGCGTGCGCGATGTGAGCGAGCTCCTTGCGGCGGCAGGGCCGCGCGCCGGCGCGCCACTCGGGTATCGGGTCACGTACGACGCGCCGTGTCATCTCCAGCATGCGCAGCGCGTCGCCACTGCGCCGCTCGCGGCACTCGATGCGATTCCGGGTCTCGAGCGTGTCGCGCTCGTCGACTCCGATCAGTGCTGCGGAAGCGCGGGAATCTACAACCTGCTGGAGCCCGCGCTCTCCGCAGCCGTGCTCGCGCCCAAGCTCGTGCACATCGAGCGCACTGGCGCGGCGCTCGTCGCCACGGGAAATCCGGGATGTCTCATGCAGATCGGCGCCGGGCTTCTACGCACCGGCCAATCGGCGCGCACGATTCATCCCGTCGAGCTGCTCGACGCATCGTATGCGGCGCAGCAGCGCACGCGGCCATAGCGCACTCCGGATGTTTCGTGATAAGCTTGCCTCATGATTGGCTCGCTGTTCTTCGAAGTCGAAGGCGTATTGGCAGGAACGGGTGCGCTGCGGCGTGCGGCGCTTCTCCGCGCACTCGCCGAAGAGGGATTCGCGTCCGCCGAGCTCAGTGATCTCGATGACGAGGCGGGTTACGGCACGCGCGACGTCGTGCGGCGCGCCCTGCGGCATCACGCGATCGCGAGCGACGAGACGGCGCTGACGCTGATCGCGCTGCGTGCCGATCGCCACTTTTCGGCACTCGTGCACGCCGGCATCTCGCTCGCGCCCGGCGCGCGCGAGCTCGTGACGCACGCGATCTCCACCTGCAGGCTGGCGATCGTCACCGGCCTCGCGCGCACGACCGTCGACGCGCTGCTCTCGCTCGCCGAGCTCGATGGCGCGTTCGAGGTGATCGTCGCGGCGGAGGACGTCGCATCGGTCAAGCCCTCGCCCGATGGCTACCGCAAGGCGATCGAACGGATGCATCGGCGCCGGTTGCTCGAGCTTCGCACGGCACTCGCGCTCGAGCCCGGCGCCGCGGGCGCGCGGGCTGCGCGCGCCGCCGGCCTGCGCTGCGCCATCGTCGCGCCTTTTCGCGCGGAGAGCGTTGCCGACGCGAATGCGATGCTCGAGTCGCTCGTCGGCGAGACCCTCGTTACACTCGACGCCATGCTCCCGATCGAGGCTGCGGGATGACCGCGGGACAGATCGTATCGGGCGAGTATCCCGCGCTCGGGGTCGTTGCGGGCCACTCGGTGACGCTGCACTACGGCAACATTGCCGCGGAGTACGCCTCGCTCCAGGAAGGCGCCATGCTCACCGATCGCAGCGTGCGCGGACGCATGCGCGTCGATGGACCCAAGGCAGCGGAAATGCTGACGGGGCTGGTCACGAACGATGTCCTCGCGCTCGCGCCGGGACATGGCCAGTACGCGGCTGCCCTGAGCCCCAAGGGACGCATCGTCGCCGACGTGCGGATCTTCGCACGCACCGATCACCTCCTCATCGATGTTCCGCCGCGTGCGCGCGCCGGCTTCGATGCGCTCGTGCGCAAATACATCAATCCGCGCGTGGTGCCGTATGTCGATGTGGGCGCGGACATGCGGCAGCTCGCGATTGCGGGCGCTGCCGCGCGTGCAATTCTTGGCGGTGCCGCGGGGCTCACGCGCGAAGCGCTGGCCGCGCTCGCACCCTACGCGCACATCGATGCGGAGATCGCGGGCCGTCCCGCGATGATCGTGCGCGCACTTGATCTCGCAGCGGATGGCTACGAGATCTTCGTCCCCACCGATGCCTTCGGCGCGATCTGGCAGCGTCTCGTGGCGGGAGGCGCAACGCCGGGCGGGCTGCTCGCGTGGGAGATCGCGCGCATCGAGAACGGCCGCCCCGAGTGGGGCATCGACATCGACGAGACCACGATTCCGCAGGAAGCGAATCTCGACGAGCTGCATGCCATCTCCTACACGAAAGGCTGCTACACCGGGCAGGAGGTAGTGGCGCGCATCCACTTCCGCGGTCACGTGAATCGCCACCTCCGCGGTCTCGTGCTCGGACACAGCGAGCCGCCCGTGGAACGTTCGGTCGTCCTCTCGAGCGAGGGAAAGCAGATCGGCGACGTGCGCTCGAGCGCGCTCTCGCCGCGCATGGGCGCCATCGCGATGATCATGGTGCGCCGCGAAGTCGAGATGGGAAGCACGGTCGCCGTCGAGGCCCAGAGCGGAGTGATTCAGGGGCAGGTCGTTTCGCTGCCCTTTCCGCAGGAGTGAGCCGCGCCCTCGTCACCGGTGCAACGGGCCTCGTCGGCTCGCACATCGTCGAGCGCCTGCTGGCCGACGGCTGGAGCGTGCGTGCGCTCGTGCGAGATGCGTCGGCTGCTGCGTGGCTCGGCGACCGTGGCGCGGAGCTCGCGCGCGGAGACATCCTCGATGGCGAGTCGCTGCGAGCGGCGATGGCGAATTGCGACACTGTCTTTCACTGTGCCGCGCTCATCTCGGCCAGTGGCAGCTGGGATCGATATCAGCGCGCCAACATCGATGGCACTCGCGCCGTGATCGACGCGGCGGCCGCATCGAGGGCGCGGCTCGTGCACACGAGCAGCGTCGCGGTGTACGGCGGCGGCGCGCGGTACCGCGACGCCCCAACCGACGAGGACACGCCGCTCGCCCCGCTCGATGAATTTGCCTGGTACGCGCGTTCCAAACGCGAGTCGGAGCATCTCGTGCTGGATGCGCACGCGACCGGCGAGCTCTGGGCCACGGCCATACGGCCACCGATGATCTACGGCCGGCGCGACCGCCAGCTCGTCCCCCACTTCGCACGCGTGATCCGAACGGGCTTCTTCCCGCTCTTCGCGCATGGGCGCTCGACGATGTCGCTCGTTCACGCGTCGGCTGTTGCGGACGGCGCGGTGCGCGCTGCGCGATGCGAGATCGCGGGCGGCCGCGTCTACAATCTCGCCAACGATTTTCCCGTGACCGTCGCCGACATGGTGCAGCTCGCCTCGAATGGTTTGGGAAAACGCGTGCGTGGCATCCCCGTTCCGTTGCCGGTGGCCCGCGCAGCCTTTGCAACGCTCGCCGGCGTGGCCAGGCTCGCGCGCCGCGACGGGATGGCGGTTCAGCTGCCCGATGCCGTGAACACCTTCAGCCGCGACAACCCGTTCACGTCCGAGCGCGCGAGGCGTGAGCTCGGCTGGTCTCCCACCGTGCGGCCCGAAGTCGGCATACCCGACGCATTCGCCTGGTGGAAGGAGCATCGCACGTGACGAGCATCCGGGAAGGCACACTCGATGTCGAGCGCGTTGCGCTGAAGGAGTGGGCGGTGCTGATCGATGCAATGGGGCGAGGCGAGTTGATTGCAATGATCCGGAAGGGTGGGATCCGCGAGCGCCGCGCCGGCTTCGACGTGCGACACCACCGATTTCTGCTGTACCCCACCTTCTTTCACGAGAAGCTGAACGAGCTCGATGTGCGCTTTCATCCGACGCTCGAGTCCGTGCACGCGAGCACGCCTGCACAGGGAACCATCGAGCTGCGTTACATCGCGAACGTCGCCGCGGTGTGGCAGGTGACGGAGCTCGAGCGCCTGCGAGCCATCGATGCCGAGCATGGACTCACGTGGGGAGCGGTGGAATCCCGCTTCCACTATCGGAGCGATCCGCGCGTGCACGTGGTCGCGGTGCGCCTCGCGAAGCTCGGGTCTGTGGCCTCGCTGCCCGAGGTGCGCCGCTACACCGGATGCGTCTCGTGGGTCAAGCTCGATCAGGATCTGGACGTGAGCGGCCCCACCCACGTGATCTCCGATGACATCTTCGCCACGCGCATGCGCGCGCTCGAGCACGCGCTCGGCGCCAGCGCCTAGCGCACCGCGAGGGTCGAGTCGAGCGTAGCGAGACTGGTGTCCCCCGGCGCGGCCGCTCGCGCGCGGGCGAGCGCGATGCGCGCCGCGACACTGTCTCCTCGGGCGAGCGAGATCCGCGCCTGTAGCGAGTAGCGCACCGCGGGCGGCATCGCCCCGGACGCAGCCGCGCCATCGAGCTCGCGCTGCGCTTCGAGATCCCGATGCGACGCGTGGAGCGCCGTCGCGTAGGCGAAGCGCAGTCCGGGATCGTTCGCATCTTCCGCCACTGCGCGCGCGTACACTGCCGTCACCGAATCCGGACGCTCGAGCGCACCATACGCATGCGCGAGCAGCACGTAGCGCAGCGATCCCGCCGCATCCCGCCCCTGATGATTTTCGATCTCGGCGATCACCGAATCGGGTCCGCGCCGATCGAGCAGCGCATCGAGATAGGCCAGGCGCACCGCCTGCGACGCGGGATGCGCGCTCGATGCCGCGCGCAGCACGGTGAGCGCATCTTCTCCGAGCTTCGAGGTGCGCAGATGCTGCGCGTATTCGAGCGCGAGACTCTCTCCCGCCGGATACCGGTCGTACGCATCGCCGAGGAGAGCGAGGCCGCGCACGTTGTCGCCGTGCCGTCCCGCAGCCCGCGCCAGCATTTGATATGGATAGAATGCCGCCGGATCGAACTCGATTCCGCTGCGAAACAATCGCTCTTCGCTCGACCAGACTGGCACGCGAACGATCGTGCCGAATGCGCCGAGGAGCACGAGCGCAGCGGCGAGCCCCATCCCTGCGCGCTGCTCCGCGATCGATGCGCGCGCCGTCTGCGCGATCGCCCAGCCGCCGAGCATCGCCACGCCGATCGACGCGCAGAAGAGCGTCCGCTCCGCGAGCAGCTGCCCCGTCGGGATCAGAATGTTCGACGCCGCGAGATACGCGAGCACCACCCACACGATCGCCACCAGCGGCCGCCGGTCGCCGCGTCTCGCAATGATTCCGGCGGCGGCCAGCATGGCCGCGAAGGTGACGATCGCCGCGATTGCGATCGCGGTGGGGCCGCGATGCGGAGGCACCGTCGTGGGCCCGTAGTGCATCGAGAGGCGCGTGGGCAACAGCAGCAGATGCGCGACCAGCGGCCACGCCACCGTCATCGTCCACCATCGCTGTAAGATCGTCTCGCCCTCCAGCCCGACGGCGAGCGCGTTGTCCGGCGGCGAGAATCCGCCCAGCACCGCGTGGCGCGCTGCGATCATGAGCGCCAGCACGAGAACGTACGCCATCCACACGCGTCGTCCGCGCGCGAGCAGGGCCGCCGCCCGCACGCGCATCGAATCACCCGGCGCGCGCCATCCCCAGGCGCAGAGCGCGACGAGCGCGGGCACCGTCGCCGCCGACTCCTTCGCTCCGACCGCGATCGCGAGCAACAGCGCACTCCGGATCACGGCACTCCATCCGATGACGCCGTTCTGCTCATCGAACGCTCGCAGGATCACCATCACGCAGCCGATGCTGGCGAGGGAGGCGACGGTCTCCGCGGAGCCCGCGACGTTGGCGACGGATTCCACGTGCAGCGGATGCGCGGCGAAGAGCAATGCGCCGATCACGGCGGCGCGCACGGGCAACGCGCGCGCGAGCATCCAGAGCACCGCCACTGCGCACACCGCGTAGAGCACTACCGCGTAGGAATGAAAGAGCAGCGCCGAGCCGCCGCCCATATTCCAGAGCAGCGCGTAGATGAACTGCACGACCGGTCGAAACAGCCCCGCGCGTCCCCACTCCGGCGGCCAGTACGCGACACGCCACGCGATGAGCATCCCCGCCGGCACGTGCAGCGCAGGATTGTCCGCGATGATCGGCCCGTCGTCGTAGACGAATCCGTAGCCGAGCGAGGCGAGGTACGGTGCGGCGGCGACGAGCGCGACGAGGAAAGTCGCGAGCGCCGATGGTCGCGCGGCGCGCGCTTCGGAGTGCGTGCGGGAAGCGGAAACGAACAAGGCAGCCGGCGGAAGAGAATGCGAGGTGCGTGGCCACGAGAGAGACTGGCGAAATTGCGCTCTCGTAACCCGTGCTCGCACGGGCGGCGCTACCCAACGCAAAAGTGCCCGGCCATTCGCGCGCCGGGCACTTCGATCAGAGGAGGACTCCCACCGTCACGGAGTCGACGTCGGCGGCGTCGTCCGTGCCTTTCGCAGCGTATCGCCCTTCGCGGTCACCGGAGCGCCACTGGTCGGCGAGAGCCGGTTTGCCTTGCTTCCGAGTGTCGAGTGCCCGCTCGAATCCGTCATGCCCGACTGCGTCTGATTCTTCGTCGTCGAAGAATCGCGCATGCCCTTGCTGCCGCTCATGTGCGAGCTGTCGCGCATGTGCGCGCTGTCGCTCATGGTCGAGCCACTCATGTGCGACGTATCGCCCATCGAGCCAGTCGTGGTCGCGGCGCCCGACGAGGTGGTACTGGTGGTCGTACTCGAGCTGGACCCGCTGCTCATCGCACCGGTGCTCTCTCCCGATGTTGGCGCAACGGCACCTCCTGCCGTGGCGGTATCGGTGGTATTGGCTCTGTTGTTCTTGTTACATGCGGCAACCGCCACCAGGGCCGCTGCCAGAATCGCGATGCGCTTCATGAAGTCCTCCGGGGTATTGATTATCCGTGAGCGCTGCGCGACGTTCAGCGCGTCAATGCACTCGTCTACTCGTGCGATGGGGTGGCAATAAGCGGACCCCGGTACCCCGGATGCGCGAAGGGCGCAACCTCAGCGGTTGCGCCCTCGGCAATTCACGCGAAGAGGCCGGTTACGGCTTCTTTCCCATCTTCATCGACGTGTCCTTCTTCATCGTCGAGTCGGTCTTGGTGGTCGTCGTCGTGGTGGACATCGCGCTGTCATGCTTCGTGGTGTCCATCATGGCGGGCGCAGGGCTCATGGCAGGCGCTGCAACAACGGCGGTATCAGCCGGAGCAGAGTCCTTGGCTTTACAGGCAGCAATGGCGAGTACAGCAGCAACGACGGCAAGGCGCTTCATCGAAACTCTCCTTTTGGAGGGCGATATGTGGTCGACTCTTCGTCCGAGCACGAGCGTTGGTGCTATGCCAGGAGCGAGCGGCGGTTAATTTGCCTCAGGAAGATACGCTGTCAAGAGACGCTGCGCCATTGAGATAGCGCACTTGGCGCTCGTTCAGCCCGGCGATGTGATGCAGGGCGCATTCGTTTGTTGCACCAGATGAGCGCAGCGACGATGCGAGGCAACCGTAACGCATTGCATCTCAATGTTTTACATTGGTACGAAGGACGCGCCGCAGCGAAGCGATGTTGCGGCCATTTGCGGCACTCCCTCTTTGCCGTATTGTGAGAGTATGGAAACGCCCCGCTTCGCCGCTACCGATACGAACCCTCGTTCTCGCAACGACAGCGCCGGCGACACGATCGTCCGCGGCGCCTGTCCTCACGATTGCCCCGACACGTGCGCCATGCTCGTGACCGTTCGCGACGGGCGTGCCGTTCGCGTTTCCGGTGATCCCGAGCATCCGTTCACACGTGGCTTCCTCTGCGCCAAGGTCAATCGCTACATCGAGCGCACGTATCACGATCAGCGCCTGATGCATCCGCTCCGCCGGGTCGGCAAAAAGGGCGAGGGGCGCTTCGAGCGCATCAGTTGGGACGAGGCGCTCGACGAAGTTGCACATCGGCTCAACGCGATCGCCCGCTCCGCAGACGGCCCGCAGTCGATTCTACCGTACTCCTATTCCGGCACGCTCGGGCTCATCCAGGGCAGCACGATGGATCAACGTTTCTTCCATCTGCTCGGCGCCTCGATGCTCGATCGCACGATCTGCTCGATGGCCGGTACCGTCGGGTTGCGCATGACGCTCGGAGCAAGCATCGGCGCGGACCCGGAGGGACTTCCCGAGAGCGATCTCGTGCTGTTGTGGGGCACGAACACGCTCACGTCGAATCCGCATCTCTGGCCGTTCGTGCGCGAGGCACGCGAGCGCGGCGCGCGCGTGATCGCGATCGACCCGCTGCGCACGCGCACCGCCGACCAGTGCGACGAGTGGATCCCGATCACACCGGGCACCGACGCGGCGCTCGCACTCGGCATCATGCACGTGCTCTTCGCGGAGCGGCTCGAGGATGCCGACTATCTCGATCGGTACACGCTCGGACAGGCGGAGCTGCGCGCGCGCGCGGCGGAGTACACGCCGGCGCGCGTGTGCTCCATCACGGGAATTCCCGCCGAGCGCATCGTCGCACTCGCACGCGAGTACGGGCGCGCGAAGGCGGCGTTCGTGCGCATCAACTACGGGCTGCAACGGCATGGCGGCGGCGGCATGGCCGTGCGCACCATCGCCTGTCTCCCCGCGGTCACCGGGCACTGGCGTCGCGTGGGCGGCGGAGTGCAGCTCTCCTCGAGCGGGAACTTCCAGTTCAATCGCGCGAAGCTGTTTCGCCCCGATCTCTCGCCGCCCGTGCGCACGATCAACATGATCCGGCTCGGCGAGGCGCTCACCACGCCCGATGCGGGCGTGGGAGGGCCGCCGGTGCGCGCGCTGGTGGTCTACAACTCCAATCCCGCGGCGGTGGCGCCGGATCGGAGTGCCGTCGTGCGCGGGCTCGGGCGCGAGGATCTGTTCACCGTCGTGCTCGAGCACTTCCTCACCGACACCGCCGATTGGGCCGACATCGTGCTCCCGGCCACCACGCAGCTCGAGCACTGGGACGTGCACTACTCCTACGGGCACCACTACGTCACGCTCAACCGCCCGTCGATCGAGCCCGTTGGCGAGTGCAAGCCGAACAGCGAGATCTTCCGCCTGCTCGCCGCGCGCATGGGCATCGATCATCCAGTCGTGCGCGACGACGATCTCGAGCTCATTCGGCAGGCGCTCGATTCGGAGAGCGACAAGCTGCAGGGAGTGACGCTGGAGGCGCTGCTCGAGAAGGGGTACGCGCGACTGAACGTTCCACGCCCGTATCTCCCGTTCGCCGAAGGCATCTTCCCGACGCCGAGTGGCAAGTGCGAATTCTATTCGCAGCGCCTCGCGGAGATGGGAGTCGATCCGGTTCCGACGTTCACGCCGCCCTACGAATCGCTGAACAGCGCACCCGAGCTGGCGTCGCGCTTTCCGCTGGCGCTCATCTCGTCGCCCGCGCACCAGTTCCTCAATTCGTCGTTTGTGAACATCGAGACCCTGCGGCGCAGCGCGCACGAGCCGGAGCTCGTGATCCATCCGGAGGACGCGACGCAGCGTGCGGTGCTCAACGGAACACGCGTCGAGGTGCACAACGATCGCGGGAGCTTCGGCGCGGTTGCGCGCGTATCGGATGCGGTGAGCGAGGGAACCGTGTGGGCTCCGTCGGTGTGGTGGACGAAGTTCGCGAAGGATGGGCGCAACGCCAACGACACCACGTCGCAGCGCGAGACCGACCTCGGCCACGGACCCGTGTTCTACGACAATCTGGTGGAGGTCACGGCCGTTTCGGCGCGGGACTAGCGAACGACCGCTGCAACACTGTAGGCTGGGACTCGTCCCGTTTTCACCCTGTAGCATCGGAGTTGTCCGTGCCGTCGTCGTACCCAGAAACCCTCGGCGCTCTCAAGCGTTCGCCGTTCGCTGACCCATCGCTCGCGTTTCGTTCGGTCAAGGATGAAGTGCGCGCGAACCTGCTCGCCCGCCTCGCCAAGGGCGGCCCCATCTTCTCCGGCGTCGTGGGCTACGACGAGACCGTCGTCCCGCAGATCGTCAACGCGCTGCTCTCCCGGCACAACTTCATCCTGCTCGGACTTCGCGGCCAGGCCAAGTCGCGCATCCTCCGCTCGCTCTCCACGCTGCTCGACGAGGTGATTCCCGCGATCGCCGGGAGCGAGATCAACGACAATCCGTTCGCGCCGATCTCGAAGTTCGCGCGCATGCGCATCGCGGAGATGGGCGACGACACCCCTGTGGCGTGGCTCGATCGCGACTCGCGCTACGTCGAGAAGCTCGCCACGCCGGACGTCACGATCGCCGACATCATCGGCGATGTCGATCCGATTCGCGCGGCGCGGGGCGGCCACGTGCTCGCCGATGAGCTCACGATTCACTACGGCATGCTCCCGCGCGCGAACCGCGGCATCTTCGCGCTGAACGAGCTGCCGGATCTCGCCGGAAAGATCCAGGTCGGGCTCTTCAACATCATGCAGGAAGGGGATGTCCAGATCAAAGGCTATCCCATCCGTCTCCCGCTCGACGTGCTGATCTGCTTCACCGCGAATCCCGAGGACTACACGGCCCGCGGCAAGATCATCACGCCGCTCAAGGACCGCATCGGCAGTGAGATCATGACGCACTACCCGGAGTCCGTTGATCTCGGCATGGCGATCACGCAGCAGGAGGCGTGGGCCTCGCGCGGCGGGCTCCCGGTGCGCGTGCCGGATTTCATCTCCGAGGTGATCGAGCGCATCGCATTCGAGGCGCGGATGGACAAGCGCATCGACAAGCGCTCCGGAGTATCGCAGCGCATGCCGATCTCCGCGCTCGAGAACGCGATCTCGAACGCCGAGCGCCGCTCGCTGCTCACGGGCGAGTGCGACGTGGTGCCGCGCATCAGCGACATCTACGCCGCGCTTCCGGCGATCACGGGAAAGATCGAGCTCGAGTACGAGGGCGAGCTGGTGGGCGGCCACGCGATCGCGCACGAGCTCATTCGGCGCGCGGCCGATGCTACGATGCACGAGCGCGCGGGCTCGCTGAACACGGATGACATGGTGATGTGGTTCGACCAGGGGAATGCGCTGCAGGTGGACGGCGACGTCTCCTCGGGCGCGATGGTCGAGGGCTTTCAGCGCATCCCCGGACTACTCGAGGTCGTATACGAGAGCGGGCTCGGAGAGAGCGGCGATGCATCCGTCGTCGCCGCCGCGTCGGAGCTCGTCCTGGAGGCTCTCGTGGCGCGGAAGAAGATCTCGCGCTCCGACTCGGGACTCTACGGTCGTGCGCAGCCTCCCGAGCGACGCCGGCCGAATCAGGATCTGTTCGGCGGAGGCATGATGGCGTGATCGAGCATCCGGCAAGCGACCAGGATCAGTCGCTCGAGGCGGATGCTCGCCTCGATGCCGGGCTCACCGTGCGTCAAGCCACGATGAAAGATCTCGCGGTGGTGGTGGAGCTCCGTCTCGCACTCCTCCGCGAGCATTCGGAAAATCCGATCTATCGCCGGCTGCGTCCCGATGCGCCCGCGCGCGCGAGCCGGCTCTTCGCGGCCCAGCTGCGCAGCGCGAACGAGGTGATCTTTCTCGCCGAGAGCGAGGGCGTTGCCGTAGGAATCCTGCGATGCATCGCGAGTGCCGGACTCCCGCTGCTCTTCCCCGCGCGCTACGGCTACATCTCGTCAGTGTATGTCATCCCTGGTGCGCGACGACATGGCGTGCTGCGCGCGCTCTTCACTACGGCAATCGGCTGGTGCCGCGCGCGCGGTCTGCGCGAGGCTCGCCTCCACAACGCGGTCGAGAACGAGACCGCAAATGCCGTGTGGGATGCGCTCGGCTTTCGGGTAGTCGAGCATCTGCGGGTCTGTCATCTCACCTGACCGCGCGCACACGTGCCGCTGATCACCGTCTCGCGGATGGTCGGCGCGGGCGGTGCCGAGCTGGCCGCGCGGGTTGCCGCGACGCTCGGCTGGCGGCTCGTCGACAACGGGCTCGTGGACTCGGTGGCGCAGCGGCTGGGCGTTGCGGTGGCCGAGGTGGTGGAGCGCGAGGAGAAGGTGCCGACGCTCACCCAGCGACTCGCGGATGCGTTGACCCTGGGTGCCCCCGAGGTGCTCACGCGCAGGCCGACCACGCTGCCGCCGAGTGAGGAGCGCATTCTCGAGGTGACGGCGAACGTCATCGAGGAGGCGGTCGCCGCGGGACCGACGGTCGTCGTCGGCCGCGGCGCACAGTGGGTGCTCGGCGAGCGCGAGGACTCGCTCCACGTGTTCTGCTACGCCGCGCGCGCCGAGCTCGCGGCGCGCATCGCGACGCGCCTGTCGCTCTCGCTCAAGGATGCCGAGAAGTACGTGATCGAGAGCAACAAGCAGCGGGAGCAATACGTTCGCTCCCACTGGAACCGGTCATGGCTCGCACAGGAGAACTATCATCTCTGCCTGAACACCGGACGGCTCGGCGTCGACGGCGCGGCAGCGATCGTCGTGCAGGTCGCGCGCGAGCACTTCGGCTAGCGATCAGGAATTCGACTTCAGGTAGTTGGCGATGTTGCGAAGCTGCCCCGCCCACCCCTTCTCGTTGCCGGAGAATGCCGAGACGCGGCGCGACTCGGGAAGCGCGTCGAAGCCGGTCTCGACGACCGTCAGCTTCGTCCCTTCGTCATCGTCTTCGAGAGTGAAGGCCACGAGCGTCGTGGGCTCCTTCGACGTGTCGAGAGTCGGATCACTCGAGCCCGGGTGCCAGCGAAAGGAGAAATGGTGCTCGGGCTCGACCTTCTCGACCCAGGCTTCCATCAGGATGTGCTCGTATTTCGGAATGGTGATCCGCCCGCTGCTCTTCTGCCCCGCTTTGAAGGGTTGCTCGAGATTCACGCCGAACCACTGATTGAACTGCCGGACATCGGTGAGCGCGCGCCAGACGCGCGAGCGGGGAGCGTCGAGGACGATCTGCTTTTCGATACGGTCGGTGGATGTGGCGGGCATGTGCGTACTCGTCTGGTGTCTGGAATGTTGCCGGGAGAGTTGCGCTCGGCTCAGCGATCGCTGTCTTCGTTGTCGGGATGCCGCAGCATCTCTTCGAGCCGCGCGAGTCGAATGTCCCAGAGCCGCTCGTACTCGCGCAGCCACCCATCCGCTTTCGCGAGCGGCTGCGGGTTGAGGCGACAGAAATGCGTCCGCCCTCGCACGGTTCGCTTCACGAGTCCCGCCCGCTCGAGCGTCTTTACGTGCTTGGACGCCGAGGCCAGCGACATGCGGTACGGCTCGGCGAGCTCCCCTACCGTGCGCTCGCGCACTGCGAGCTGCCTGAGCATGCCGCGGCGGGTGCTGTCCCCGAGCGCGCGGAAGACGAGATCGAGCCTGGGATATTCAACCATGTGGCTGAATATAGTCGCGACCCGGCGATTGTCAACCCTTTGGTTGAATATGCAGGGATGACCCGGTGTCCCTCGGTATTCGAGCTCGCTCCGTTCTTAAATCCGTGTGCGCAGCTGTTGATCACGTCACCTCTCGACTTACAACCCCGTCAGCTCCCCCCTCGTCCCGAACACCCACGACGCAAAGCACAGCAACACGCCGCCCCCGATCCCTATCGCCGCCGGCGCGCTCAGCGCCGAGGCCACGCTCCCCGACAGCAGCGATCCCACCGGCGCCATGCCGACGAACACGAACGCGTACGCAGACATCACGCGTCCGCGCAGGTTGTCCGGCGTGATCGTCTGCAGCAGGCCGTTCGCCAGCGCGTTGTTGAGGATCATCGTCATCCCCGTGAAGAACAGGATGGCGGTCGAGAGCCAGATGTTGCGGGAGAACGAGAATGCGATCAGCAGCGCGCTGAACGAGAACGCCGCCCCCGCGAGAATCTTCCCGCGCCGCACCCGCCGTCCGACCATCGCGAGCGAGAAGGCGCCTGTCACCGCTCCGAGCCCCACGCTCGCGAGCAAGAGCCCGTACGTCCGCGCGGTGCCGTGGAGCGTGTCGCGCGCGATCACCGGCATCAGCACGAGATAGGGAATGCCGAAGATCGAGTAGACCGTCACCATGCTCATGAGCAGCGACACCTCGCGCGAGCTCCGCATGAAGCGCACCCCCTCCATCAGCCCTTCCGTGGGCGAGAGCGCCGTGGGCTCGACGGTCTTCGGAGCGAGCTTGATGCGAAAGAGGCTGATGAGCACCAGCAGATAACTCAGGGCATTCGCGGCGAAGCACCACGCCAGCCCGAACCGGTCGATGATCACCGCGGCCAGACTCGGCCCCGCGATGCGCGCGAGATTGAATCCGCTTGAATTCAAGGCAATTGCATCGACCACGTCGTCGCGTCCCACGAGTTCCACCATCAGCGACTGCCGTGTGGGAATGTCGAACGCGCTCGCCGTTCCGCCGAACAGCGCGATCCCGATCAGCACCGCGATCGTCACGTGGCCCGTCCAGTTGAACCACCAGAGCAGCGTCGCCTCGCACAGGAGCAGCGACTGCGTGATCCGCACGAGCGTGAGCTTGTCGCGCCGGTCCGCCAGCACCCCCGCGTAGAGCGTGAAGAAGAGCACCGGCAGCGAACCCGCCGCCGCCTCCACGCCCACCAGAAACGCGCTGTTCGAGATCTGCAGCACCACCCATCCGAGCGCCACCTGCTGCATCCAGGTGCCCACCAGCGACCCGGTCTGTCCGAACCAGAAGATCCGGAAGTTCCGGTGCTTGATCAGCACCGAGAACGGGTTCCGGTAGCGCGGCGCGGCGATCGCGCCCGAAGGCGTCCCGCGCGGCGGCGTGAGCGTCGTCGGTGGTGCGGAGTCGATCATCCCGAGGGGTTGCAAGGTCAGGGCATCAGTGTCATCCTGCGATCAGACACCCGCCGCCGCGCGCACGCTGCGCGAGCGCGCGACCAACACAACCTACTGCCGTCCACTCCGCTGCGCTTTCACACGTACGGCAAGTTCAGTCCCGAGATGGCCGACGCCATCGATCTCCAGTCGCTGCTCGACAAGCTGGCGGATTTTCTGCTGCAATCGGGCTTCGCCGGCAGCAAGATGCAGAGCCCCTACTGGGACGACATGGGGCAGGCGCAGGATCGCTCGATGGATGCGCTCCGCGAAGCGATCCTGAACGCGCTCATGGAGAGCGGCCAGTTCACCGCCGAGATGCTCGACGCGCTCCGCGGCGATGGCAAGGACGATGGCGAAAGCGCCGAGAAGCTCGCCAAGCTGCTCGACGACATCATCTCCAAGCTCGTCGAGGAAGGCTACCTCAACGTCGACGCGCCGCCGCAGATGCCCGCCAGCCACCAGCCGGTCACCGGCCCCGGTGGTCTCGCCCACGCCGCGTCCAAGGACGTCCAGTTCTCGCTCACCGAGAAAGGCATCGACTTCCTCGGCTTCAAGACCCTTCGCAGCCTGCTTGGTTCACTCGGCCGCTCCAGCTTCGGCAGCCACGACACGCCGTATCTCGCCACCGGCATCGAAGCCGATGGATCGAGCAAGCCCTACGAATTCGGCGACACGCTCAACCTCGATGTCAACGCGACACTGCAGAACGCGCTCATCCGAAACGGCAATCTCGACGTCCCGATCGATCTCGATTACGGCGACCTGATGGTGCGTCAGGCCGAGTACCGCTCGTCGTGCGCGACGGTGCTCATGCTCGACACCTCGCACTCCATGATTCTCTACGGCGAGGATCGCTTCACACCCGCCAAGAAGGTCGCGCTCGCGCTCACGCACCTCATCCGCACCCAGTTTCCCGGCGACACGATCCGCGTCGTCCTCTTTCACGACTCGGCCGAGGAGATCCCGCTCAACCGCCTCGCTCACGCGCAGGTGGGGCCGTATCACACCAACACCGCCGAGGGGCTGAAGCTCTCGCGACGCATCCTCATGTCGCAGAAGAAGGACATGCGCCAGATCGTGATGATCACCGATGGCAAGCCGAGCGCGCTCACGATGCCCAACGGGATGATCTACAAGAACTCGATGGGGCTCGACGCGATGGTCACCTCCGCCACCCTGCGCGAAGTCGCGGACTGCCGGCGCTCGGGCATCGTGATCAACACCTTCATGCTCGCGCGCGACCGAGCCCTCGTCGAGTTCGTGAAGCGCATGTCCGCCATCAGCCGCGGCAAGGCGTACTTCACGAACACCATGACGCTCGGTCAGTTCATTCTCATGGATTTCCTGAAGCGGAAGACGCGGACGGTGTCGTAGCATCGTTCGCGGCAGGAAGGTTCTCCGCCTTCCAGCGCATCGCCGTGAAGATGCGCGTGCGCCCGCTGGGATGATCGTAGAAGATTCTCTCTTCCCACGGACCCGGATCGAGCTTCCGGTACTCGCTCAGCTTGATCGCGATCTGCGCGAATCCATCCGGCTGCCGCGCCGTGTTCAGCCCGAACACATCCGCTTCGTATTCCTGCGTGCGCACGATCGTGTTCAGCACCGGCGTGATCACGAAGAAGTAGGCGGAGAAGAGGAGCGCCACCAGCGGGAGCCCGGCCGGATCCGCTATTCCGCGCACCTTCCACGAGCGCTCGTATCGCACCCGCAGCCGCTCGAACAGCCATGACACCACCGCAAAGCCGATCACGATCAGAATCCCGACCTCGATCAATCCCTTGTAGACGTGGTTCAGCACGTAGTGCCCCATCTCGTGCCCCATCACCGCCTCGATCTCCTCCAGCGATGCACGATTCAGGAGATTGTCGTTGAGCGTGATGCGCTCCGTGCCCAGCGCGCCGCTCACGTTCGCGCTGATCCGCTTGCTCTGCTTCGAGGCATCGATCTCCCACACGTCCTTCGCGTCGATCCCGTTCTGTCGGGCGAGGCGGAGTATCGGCGCCACCACGCGCTGATCGGTGAGCTTTTTCGGCGAGTTGAAGATGGGCGTGAGCACGACGGGTGCGATGACCGCCCCGAAAAACGAGAAGGCGATCACCACGATTGCCCCCCACACCCACCACGTGCGCTGCAGCCGCCGTATGATCGCGTACAGCACGGCAATGACGATTGCTCCCAGCACGAGCGCGATCAGGAGTCCCTTTGTCTGTTCGCCGAGCCACGAGCCGAACGTGAGATTCGACAGCCCGTACGAGTGCTCGCGAACGAAGCCCTCGTAGATGCTCCAGGGCAGCTCGATGATACTCACCAGCACGATGAACTCCACCCAGTAGATCGCGCTCTGCAGCGTCGCATTCGCCGTCATGCGCTCGGCCGAATTGCGCATTCGCGCCGACAGCCCCGTGCCGAGCAGGATGAGGTATACCACCGCGCCCACGACGAAATCCCAAAGGATCAACCAGTATCCCCCCTCGAAGTACGCATCGGATTTGGCTTTTTTGTCGGCCGGGAGGGTAGCGAGATACGCCCGCGTGGCGGCCTGCGGGTCCAGATGTCCGTTCGTGCCCTGTGCCGCCGCCGGTGGCGTAGCGAGCACAGGCGATGCGCCGGTCGCTTGCGCGTGGAGCGAGGGCGCACCCATTGTGAGGGCGCCACCCAGGACGGCGATCAGCAGTGTGGCGACGACCTTCATGCCGGACCGAGTCATGGAATCCGCGGGAAGGAGTGACCGTGCAGGGCGGCACATGCATCGGAGATCCATATGCCCTGTGCGGTGTAGTGGAGTTAGATTTGCCTCCGGGGCGCTGTTACGGCAACCGTTCGTCTTCCGTCCTTTCAGTGTACCGCGCGTGACGTTCCACGGGTGGTGCTTCCCCACAGTGCACTGCGCCGGTAATTCATGACTGCTCTTCTTCGTGCAAACGACCAGTCCGCCCGTCCTCGTGAGCGGCGAAACTGGAAGCTCCGTCCATTCTCCGCGATCACGCTGCGTCGCGGCCCCGTCCAGAACTGGACCGCGGGCGTGCTCGTACTGGCGCTGCTCGCGGCCTTTCTCGTCTGGCGATATGCGCCATCGTCCACGCAGGGCGCCGCGAGCATCGCGTACTCGGATGCCGCGCAGGCGCTGAGCACGCGGCAGGTCGCCACGCTGACGGTGACGAACGATGGTGCCCGCCTCGTTCTCACACTGCGTCAGCCGCGCATCGTGAACGGAAACGAGGTCCGGAGTGTCGAGACGATCGTCCCCGCGCGCGCGGTCTCTCTCGCCGATCTCGAGCGCTGGGGCGCCGCCGGCACCGTCGTTCGCGTGATCGAGCCGCACGCCAGCACGACCGAGCGGATCATCCAGTTCGGCAGTCTGCTCCTCGTCGCCATGCTGCTCATCGGGTACACGCTCCACCATCGCGGTGCGCTCGGCACCAATCGCTTCGCGCCCTCACCCGCATCGCGGCATCTCACCCTGCGTGATGTCGGCGGCGCGCGCGAAGCGCAGGCCGATCTGCGCGATGTCATCGCGTACCTCAGGAGTCCCGAGCGTTTCCTGGCCATGGGTGCGCACTGCCCCAAGGGCGTCCTGCTCGTGGGCCCTCCGGGCACGGGCAAGACGCTGCTCGCGCGCGCAGTCGCCGGCGAAGCGGGCTGCCCCGTCATCGTTGCCGCAGGGTCCGACTTCAACGAGATGTACGTCGGCATCGGCTCGCGGCGCGTGCGCCAACTCGCGAAGCAGGCCCGCGACGCTGCGCCGTGCATCGTCTTCATCGACGAGTTCGATTCGCTCGGCGGTCGTCGCGGCCGGCCCAATCGCTCGGGTGAAGAAGAGGTCACGCTCAATCAGCTGCTCGTCGAGATGGATGGCATGGCCGGCAACAACGGGGTCGTGTGGATGGCGGCAACCAATCGCGAAGACATGCTCGACCCCGCCGTGCGCCGCCCGGGACGCTTCGACCGCGTCGTCGAAGTGCCGCTGCCCACGGCCGCGGATCGTCTCGAGATCCTGAAGATCCACGCGGCACGCAGCAGGCTCGCGCCCGATGTGAATCTCGAGCGTCTCTCGCAGCTCACCGTCGGACACTCGGGCGCCGAGCTCGCGAATCTGCTCAACGAGGCTGCGATCATCGCCGTGCAGGACACGGGCGATGTCATCACCAACGCGCACGTCGAGCAGGCGCGCGATCGCATTCTGCTGGGACGAGTGCGCTCCGGCATGGTGATCAACGAGCAGGAGCGCCGCCTCATCGCATTGCACGAGTCCGGACACGCGGTGGTCGGGATGGTCGCATGCCCGGAAGACCAGCTTCACAAGATCACGATCGAGCCGCGCGGCCGCTCACTCGGCGCCGCGCACTTCTCGCCGGAGTCGGATCGCCACCTGCATCCGCGCCGCTATCTCGAGGGCATCATCGCGAAGGCGCTGGGCGGCCGCGCGGCGGAGCTCGTGTTCCTCGGGCCGGACGCCGTCACCACCGGCGCGGGCAGCGATCTCGTGCAGGCCACCGGCATCGCGCGGCGCATGGTCGCCGAGTTCGGGATGAGCGACACCATCGGACTCGTGAGCGCGGACCCGCAGGCACAGGGCGGCGCGCCGAGCGGCCAGCTCCAGGGAGAAATCGACACTGCGATTCGCGCGCTCATGGCCGCGCAGGCCGCACGCGCCGAGGCGATCGTGCGACGGCATCGCGTTGCGGTGGAGGCGCTGGCCACGGCGCTGGTCGAGCGCGAGGTGCTCACGGCCGAGGAGGCCTACGCGATGGCCGAGTCGTACGGCGTGGAAACGGGACGCGGCGTTGCCGCTATAACCGCGTAACGACCGGCAGCTCCAGCTCGAAGAAGAAGCGCGTGCCGTTGGTGTCGCTCGTCTCCACACCGAGCGTTCCACCCATCGCGGACACGAGCTTGCGACAGATCGAGAGCCCGAGCCCCGCACTCGAGAAGGCGTAGTCGCCGGGATCGCGACGCCGGAACGGGTCGAAGAGAGAGCTCATCACCTGCGGAGGGATGCCGCGTCCGGTGTCACGCACCGAGAACTCGAGGCGCGCGGGCGCGAGCGATTTGGCGGAGATCTCGACGAAGCCGCTCGACGTGAACTTGAGCGCGTTCGTCGTGAGGTTGAGGAGCACGCGATTGAGCGCGCCCGGATGACCCACGCGAAAGTCCACGTCGGGCGGCGTCAGCTTCACCGACAGCTTCTTCTCCTCGGCCAGGGGCAGCACGATGTCCTGCACCGAGCGCAGGATCGCGAGCACCGAGAACGCCTCCGGCTTCGGATCGATCAGGCGGTCGCCGCCGCGCGCGAACGCGATGACGTCGCTCGCGACGGTGCTCAGCCCGAAGGCCGCGCTGTAGATCAGTCCGAGCTGCCGTTCCTGCACGGCGTTCACTTCCCCGCTGCCCCCTTTGCGCAGCGTCTCCGCGAGAAAGAGAATCGAGGCGAGCGGCGAGCGCAGATCGTGCCCGACCTCGACGAGCAGCTCGAGACCGCCCGGCCCCGCGAGCCGCGCACTGAAGCGGTGCGCATCGTCGTGCTCGATGATCTGATGCACACGCTCGATCGCACCGAGCACGCGGAGAATTCCTGCGCCATCCACCTGCTGCCCGAGGGCGCCGAGCTCGGAGAGGAGGCACTCGCGCAGGGTGTCGAGCGCGAGGGGCGCGGGCGCGGGCGGATGCGTACGCGGCTCGGTGTCCGGATCGAGCGCCGCGGCGCGCACGGCGTCCGCCACCCACGCAATGCTGTCCCGAAGGTCGGCGTCGTGGTGCGCGGACTGCGCCGCGGTCACGAGCTCGCGCATGGTGCGGGCCGATGCGTGTGCGAGCGCATCGCCCAGCGCGGCCGGCAGCTCCGGTGGAGTGTGCCGCTCGCCCGCTACCGAGGGCGACCCACCGCCCTCGGGAGCCTGCGCCGAAGAAGATGAAATGGAGGACGTCATCTCGCGGTACGGGTGCGTGCCGCAGCGATCACTCGTTGTTTCCCGACAGCTCGTCACGACGCACGTTGTGCTTCTCCATCAGACGATAGAGTGTCGTGCGATCGATGTTCGCCAACCGCGCCGCCCGCGACATGTTGCCGCCGGCGCGCGCCGAGAGGCGGGAAAGATATTCGCGCTCGAACTCGGCGATCAGTCTGTCCTTCGCTGCATGATACGGCTCATCCATGATCGCGCCGGACATCGTGGTGCGTGCCGGCGACGAGGTCCCGTCCTCGTACGCGGGGATGTCCTGCGGCTGGATCGGCTGCCCCGGCTCCGCGAGCACCGCCACGTGCTCGATCACGTTCTGCAGCTCCCGCACATTTCCACGCCACTGTCGCGAGCGCAGGAACTCCATGCTGTTCTCCGTGAGCTTGGGAAGCGTGTCCCCGGTCTCGCGCCGGTGCCGCTCCCAATAATACGTGAGAAAGTGGTTGGCGAGCAGCGCGATGTCCTCCTGCCGCTGGCGAAGCGGCGGCAGCTTGATCGGCACGACGCGCAAGCGATAGAACAGATCTTCGCGGAGGATCCCCGCGTTCACCGCTTCCTGCGGATCCCGATTGGTGGCGGAGACGAAGCGCACATCGACCGTGGCATCCGTCTGCTCGCTGCCCACGCGCCGCACGACGCCATCCTGGAGCACGCGCAGGAGCTTCGCCTGAATCGGATGCGACATCTCCGTGAGCTCATCGAGAAACAGAGTGCCGCCATTCGCCGTTTCGAGCAGCCCGGGCTTGTCGCGATCCGCGCCCGTGAACGCGCCCTTGCGATGCCCGAACATCTCGCTCTCGAGCAGCGGCTCGGGGAGCGCGGCGCAGTTGATGGGCACGAGCTTGCGACTCGCCCGCCGGCTGTGATGGTGAATGAACTGGGCAATGACTTCCTTGCCCGTGCCACTCTCACCGGTGATCATCACCGAGGCGTCGGTGGGCGCGACCTTGCGCGCGAGCTCCACCGCCTTGCGAAACGCCGGCGCGACTCCGAGGAGCGTGATCTTGTCGCTGTTCCCGTTCTGCTGCACGAGCTGCTGGCGGAGTGCCTTCGTCTCGCGCGTGACCATCACCGCGTGCGAGGCACGTCCGATGAGCACCTGCAAATGGGTGGCGGAGAAGGGCTTGGGGAGATAATCCCAGGCGCCCGCGCGCAGCGCCTCGATGCTCGACGACACGCTCGGATTCCCCGTCATGACGACCACGATCGTTTCCCGATGCGCCTCGAGCGTAGCCTTCAGAACGTCGATGCCCGAAATCGGCTGGAGATACAGGTCGACAAGAACGATGTCGAACTTCCGGCGCCGAACGATCTCGAGCGCCTCATCCCCCCGCCCCACGAAGGTGACGTTGTAGCCGTCCAGCTCGAGGACGCTGGCGCATCCCTCGCGAAGAGTGCGATCATCGTCGACGACCAGGATCCGGATGTCGGCCTTGACTGCGGCCGGGATCGCGAGCGGGTCGCGGCCCACCCGTGACGATGGCGCCGCCACATCGGTCTGTGAATCGGGTATAACGGGAACCGTCATGGTGAGCTCCTGAAGCACGAATCAACGGAAGAACCGGAACGGAAGAACAGGGACCCGAGAGAAGGATGATTTTGTGCGGCTGCGCGTCACATCGTGTGCGTGATGTGTGCCACACATCACGCGTTCTGTGGCCTCCGGCCCTCGATTTCCCCAATCAAAGACATAAAATGTTCCACACGCGCCACGATCCTGTCGTCACGCGACTACATGCTGATCGGCACCCATACTACAGAATCTGCGGCACTAATGCCACTGCGGTGCGCAGAAATGCGACGTGCTCGCTACTATTGTCCATATGAGCTCGCGTTCGGAGTCGTTGGACCGCTGTTTTCGCGGATCGGCGACGACAGTTGTTGGGCCTGATATTGCATCCCCGGCACCGTTAGCTGCTCGTCCGAAGGCGCGCCCTTTTGACGTGATTCAAGGCTGCACACACACATTGGCCGCGCGTCACCTCATCCAGCACACTCCTCGATGACTGCTTCGCAATTTCCGTCGAATCTCCCAGTCGAGCCGCCACGCGATTCCACCGCAATGGCGTACGGCCAGAACTACTTGCCCGCCTGGGCCACGCAGTCGCCGCTCGAGGATCCGGGGATCTCGTGGACTCGCTACTTTTCGGCGCTCAAGCGGTATAAGTGGCTCATTCTGTTCGTCGCCCTCGCGGGAACCGGCATCGGCTTCGGCGTCACGCAGTTCATGACGCCGGCCTATCAGACGCAGGGCACGATCTGGATCTCGGGGAACGTCGGGCAGCAGGGGATGCCGTCGCAGGGCCCGATTCAGGGCGACCCCCTCGTGACTCCGGGTGCGTGGGCCGATCTGATCAAGAGCTCGGCGATCATGGACAACGTCGTCCGCAAGTACTCGCTGTACCTGTGGCCGAAGTCCCAGAAGGACGCCGCATTGTTCGCCGGATTCCAGCCGCAGCCAGGGCTGCATCCGGGCAACTACGTGCTCACCACGGACGCGACCAACACGCATTACACCCTCACCACCAACGAGGGAAAGGACGTGGTGGAGAAGGGAGTGACGGGCGACTCGGTCGGGAGGAAAGCCGGGTTCGCATGGAAGCCGGAGGCGAGCGCCCTCGGCCCCTCGCGCACCGTTGCATTCACGGTGGTGAGCCCGCGCGACATCTCGAGCGGCCTCTTGTCGAAGGTGGACGTCACACTTCCGCAGAACAGCCAGTTCATCAAGCTGACGCTCGCGGGCACCAATCCGCAGCGAACGGCCATGATCCTCAACGGGATCATGCGCGAGTTCGTGAGCACCGCGGGTGAGCTCAAGCGCCGCAATCTCATAGAGGAGTCGAAGGCGCTTGCCGACCAGCTCGATACCGCATCGCGAGCGCTGAAATCCGCCGAAGGCTCGCTCGAATCGTTCCGCAAGAGCACGATCACACTGCCTTCCGAAGCGATCATGGCTGCTCCGGCAACGGGCATGGGTGCGGGCGGCACTGCGGGTGGTGGCGATCCGGCGATCGGCAACTACTTCGGGCAGAAGGCGCAGTATCTCCAGATCCAGCACGACGTGTCGGCGCTCCAGGCCATCGTGCGCGACCCGAACACCATCACGACGGATGCCTTCATCGGCATTCCGTCCGCACAGAGCTCACTCGCGCTGCAGGCTGCGTTGCAGGATCTCAGCAAGCGCGAAGCGGCGCTCCGCGCGGCGCGCGAGAGCTACACGGACGAGCACAAGATCGTGCAGGACCTTCGACTCTCCGTGCAGACCATGCGCACGCAGACGCTGCCCCAGATCATCAACACCCTCATCGGGGAACTGCAGGGACGCGGCACGGATCTCAATCGCCAGATGGCGAGTGCATCCTCGGAGCTCAAGGACATTCCGCCGCGCACCATCGAAACGATGCGCCTGCAGCGGGACGTCGTGTCGCGCTCGTCGCTCTACTCGATGCTGCAGCAGCGGTACGCGGAGATTCAGCTCGCGGCCGCAGCTGCCACCCCCGACGTGAGCATTCTCGATACGGCCGTCGCGCCGGTCGCGCCGACCAAGAACACCGCGCCCACGATTCTGCTTCTGGCCCTCGTCGTGAGCTTTGGTGCATCGATCGGACTGGCGCTGCTGCTCGATCATACCGATCCGCGCCTGCGCTATCCGGAACAGGTCACACGGGAGCTCGGTCTCTCCATCCTGGGCGCGGTGCCCACGATCAAGCGTTCGCGCGCGGGCGATCCCGATCCCGAGGAAGCCGCGCAGGTGATCGAGTCGTTCCGCACCATTCGCATGGCGATCACGAATCAGTACGACGCCAGCGGTTCCGCCATGCTCACGGTCTCGAGTCCGGGCGCAGGCGACGGCAAGTCACTCGTCTGCTCGAATCTCGCACTCTCGTTCGCCGAGGCAGGGTATCGCACGGTGCTCGTGGATGGGGACACGCGTCGTGGGCAGCTGCACGCCATGTTCGGCGCGAATCGCCGTCCGGGGCTGCTCGATCTGCTCGGAGGTGATGCGCCCTTCGAGGCCGTGCTCCGCTCGACTACGCACGAGCGCCTCACGCTGATTCCGTGCGGCACGCGTCGCCATCGCGGACCGGAGCTGCTGCATTCGCAGGCGATGTCGCAGTTCATCGCGGAGCTTCGCCGCCGCTACGATGTCGTAGTGGTGGACAGTCCGCCGCTCGGTGCTGGTGTGGATCCATTCGTGCTCGCAGCCGCCACGCAGAACATGCTCATCGTGCTTCGCACGGGCGCAACGGATCGCAAGATGGCGGAGAGCAAGTTGAAGCTGCTCGATCGTCTGCCGGTGCGGATGCTCGGGGCGGTGCTCAACGACATCCGCGCGCAGGGCGAGTACAAGTACTACTCGTATCTCTACGGCTACACCACGAGCGAGGACGACGATCTGCCGCGTACCACGCCGCAGGTGGGCGAGCTTACAGGGCGAACCTGACCGGAGCGCTGTCGAACGCGCGGAGCTGATCGCCACGCTCCGCGTCGCGCACCTGGCGCAGCGCCGTATTCGCGCGAAGCAGCATCTCGACTGCATCGACCTCGGACTGTCCGCCCTCCGAGACGGAGCAGTAGCCCGCACGCAGCTCGACGCGCTGCGCGATCCCGTTCTGCGTCGTCATCATGTCCGACAGCTGCGCCTCGAGGCGCTCCATCATGCGGATCGCGCCCGGCTCCTCCGTGGCGGGCGCGATGATCGCGAACTCCGTGGGTCCGAGCCGGCCGATCGCGTCCGATGCGCGTCCGGTGCGGCGCACTATCGCGCCGAGCCGCTCGATCATGATCTCGGTGATCGCGGGCGGTGTCGGCTCGGTTTCCGTGGTGGCGACGGGAGTGAACGCGACGCACGAGATCGGCGCGCGCAGACGCTGCGCATCCGCGGACATTTCGCGCGCGCGGCGCACCATGCCCTGCATGTTGTAGAGTCCCGTCGCCTGATCGAGCAGACTCTCATCGCGCAGTCTGTCGACGGCGCGCTTGCCGCGCATGTACGCATCCAGCTTGAGCAGCAGCAGCTCGGCATCGAGTGGCTGACTCACCACTTCCCAGGCGCCTGCCTTGAAGGCCTCGAGCCGCTCCTTCCGCTCGGGCGTGCCCGAGCTCGTGAGGATGACCGGTGTTTCCTCGGCAAAGTGCGGATCGTCCCGAAGAGCGCGGCAGAGATCGACGCCGCGCATGTCGGGAAGCCGCACATCGACCATGATCAGATCCGGCTGCGCACTGCGAACGAGACCCAGGAGCTGGCGGCCCGTGTACGCGCGAAGCACGGCGTAGCCGTGCGGTCCGAGAATGGTTTCCAGGGAACGCGCGGCCCACTCGTGCTCGTTGGCGAGCAGAATGAGAGGTGGTCGTGAGGTGAGACCTGCTTCCGTCATGCCTTCATGGATTCGAGCGACAGACCGCGGCGGCCTACGTCGCGCAGCGGTGCGTGCGAAAGCTCTGCACGTAACATGCGCTGCGGTGACTTTTGACGTAACCGCTTGGAATCGCGTGCATTACGCAATATGGACGGATGGACGAGCCCGGCGGCGTGGGGCATGAGTGCTACATCTGCGATGTACCTGTGAAACGAGACGATCCGCCGTCACATCACAAACAAGGTGGAATGAGTATCACAGCTGAGTTCAACTCTATGTGATTCATTTCTTTCCACCAACGCGACCGGCCGCTCTCGAGGTGTGCCCGGGGCGCCCCCTATTGTGGAGAGGGTGCCACAGATGGCACTCTCCATGCTCTTTCGCTCAGCTGGCTTCGCGCGCCAAGTCACCGTGGCGCAAAGATTTATCGCCAGATGGCATTCCTCTCACCTCTAGCACGGCTGGTGCAATGATCCCCCCGCACATGAGCACATCATATCGTAGCAGCCTCGCACTACTGCAAAGCTCGGCACGCGGGATCGTCAGCGTTGCGGTTCTGGCCATTGGTGTCAGCGCGTGTCATCACTCGGCGCCTGCTCCATCCATGATCATGACCCCGGTACCGCGCGATCAGGCGCACACCGAGGCCACGCGAGCACAGTTACAGGAGCTCGCGGTCACCACGGAGGCAGACGCGGCCAAGGCGACAGACGCCTCGACCAGGCAGCAGAAGCAGATGCAGGCGGCCACGATTCGCGCGCGGCTGCGCGACGGGGACTTCGATGTGGGCGACCGCATCCTCCTCTCCGTGCGCGGCGATTCCACCATCAGCGATACCGTGACGGTGCGCGCGGGACGAATGATCAGGCTGGAGAACATGCCCGACATATCGCTGCAGGGCGTGCTGCGCTCGGAGCTGCAGGATTATCTGACGACGCAACTCACCCGCTACATCAAGCGCCCGGATGTGCAGACGACGTCTCTCGTGCGAGTGGCGGTGATGGGCTCGGTTGCGAAACCCGGCTTTTACCAGTTGCCTGCGGATATCGCGCTCGCCGATGCGATCATGATCGCGGGTGGTC
Organism: Gemmatimonadaceae bacterium; assembly: GCA_025929535.1. Taxonomy (GTDB): domain Bacteria; phylum Gemmatimonadota; class Gemmatimonadetes; order Gemmatimonadales; family Gemmatimonadaceae; genus FEN-1250. Next base: position 86,800 of record JAICLZ010000001.1, on the reverse strand, counting down.
CGACCGCCACTGCAGATGTGGATAGAACGCAGGTGAAACGTGGCGAGGACGTAATCTATTCATCACAACTGCTCGGCCAGGAAGTTGCGAAAGGAGCAACGCTCGATCAGCTCAACATCCGACCGGGCGATCAAATCCTGATAGGTGAGCGGCATCACACGAACTGGGGCATGATTGCATCTATCGTTGGAATTTCCGCCGGCTTGATAAGCACGGCAGTCGTCTTGACCCGACACCGATGAGCAACGGACGAAACGAAGGAGGAGCAGCGAAAGTGTGGACCATCCCGCAGGCAGGCGAGCAACCTCTGGTTGAGCGCGGACCGAATCGGAGACGGAGCAACGGTGGAACGCGGATCGTCGCGCCCGCCGGTGTGGACGCACCGATGGGAATCGAAGTCGTGCGACGGGCCGATCGGCGCATTGCGCCGGCGATGCCCACTGCAGTACCGCGCGACAGGTCCGAGATTGCGAACAGGGTCGTCAACGTCGCGCTGGCATCGCTCGCGCTGGTCGCGCTCTCGCCGGTCATCGTGGTGGTCGCCATTGCGGTGAAGCTGACGTCCAAGGGTCCGGCCGTCTACTCGCAGACGCGCGTTGGGCTGGACCGCCGGTCGACGCACGTCGATGCGCTGTACGATCGCCGCAAGCAGGATTGCGGCGGCGTGATCTTCACCATCTACAAGTTCCGCACGATGCGCGCGGACGCGGAGCGGAATTCGGGTGCGGTCTGGGCCACGCGAAACGACCCGCGCGTCACGAAGCTCGGCCGCATCCTGCGTCGCACGCGTCTCGACGAGCTTCCGCAGCTCGTGAACGTGATTCGAGGCGACATGAACATCGTCGGCCCTCGCCCCGAGCGTCCGAGCATCTTCGTCCGCCTGCGCGAAGATCTGCCGACCTACCGGTTCCGCCAGCGCGCACGCCCCGGCATCACCGGCTGGGCGCAGATCAATCACTCGTACGACACCTCGATCGATGATGTGCGCGCGAAGATCCGCTACGATCTCGAATACCTCGAGCGCCAGTGCCTGGCCGAGGATCTCAAGATCATGGTGAAGACCGTGCCGGTGATGCTGTTTCGGCGGAGCGGCTGGTAGCGGAATCAGCCATTCACATTCGGCGGCGCGCAAATCGCAGCATTACTTTCAGCTTCGCGTAGAGTGAGCATCCTGTATCTTGCGAGACGGTCTCACAGGCGCTCGCTAGCGGGCCTTCGAGTGTAGAACGGGTATCCGGCCCAGCTCATCGCGCTCGAGCTCAGCAAGCGGCGCCATCCAGCGGATTCCATTTACGCCGCGAGGCACTCTCCTGCCACATCTCTTCAAAAGGCGCTCTGCAGTTCCGGCGACGTTTTTCTGGCTGCTGCTTGCCCTTTTTCTCCTTGGCAGCTGCGCCCGCGGCGCAGCCCAGCGACAAGTAGTCGTGACGCTCGACTCCGCCAGTCGATCGCTCGAAGTCGGACAAACAGCGAGCGCCCGAGCGGTGGTCCGCGATCGGGCCGGCAACGCCGTTCGGGACTCCGTCATCTGGATGTCGGACAATCCCTCGATTGCCCGGGTAGACGCGCACGGAGAGATCACCGCTGCGGAACCCGGGGTTACCGGCATCACGGCTCGGGTCGGATCGAGTCTCGCCTCGATGCGGGTGAGCGTCTATCCGCCCGCTCGCGAGACGCCCGTCGCGCACAACGATGTTGCTGCGCCGGTCGCACGAACCGATGTTCCTGCGCCGGTCGCACGAACCGATGTTGCCGCGCCAGTTCATGAAGACAGCGGGAGGCCGCGCGCACCGGCCAAGGGCGGCTCCGCGCGGTCACCACACTTTTCACACATCAGTGTTTTCTACACCGACTTTTATTCCGCGTACGCCTCGCCGAAGGATCGCGAGGCAACGCTTGCGTTCCTCGCCCCGCGAGTCGACGCGATCATGTCCGGGCCAATGGATGCCTGGCGAAGCCTGAATCCGACGATTCACACGTATCCCTACGCACTGCAGTACGAAGTCGTTCAGGCCGAAGCCAATAACAGGCCATCGAATCTGAACACGTCGTTCACCCCCGACATGCAAAAGTGGTATGCGGCGCATCCGAAATACGACTACGAGTCGGCATTTCTGCATCGGGGCGGACACGACTCGACGCATCGTGTCGCATTCAAGAACGAGTCCTGGCGCTGGCTGATCAACCCCGGCGATGCAGGCTCGCGCGCCTATCAGGCCGATCGGCTGTCTCGCATCGCGCGGGGATATGACGGCGTCTTTCTCGACGAATTTGGCGGCCCAATGTACGGGGCCATCAAACCCACGGACGAATTCGCGACGGGCGCAGCGTATCTGGCCTCGGAGGCCGAGCTGCTCGCGCAGGCGCACGCCGCGATGGCGCCGCGGATATTGCTGATCAACATTGCGGAATACTGGACGCCAACCGACTCGGCGATCGTCGTGGCCGGCGGCGGAGCTCAACTCGAGAGAACCAACTATCCGTTCACGGATCGAACCGAGGAGCGCTGGAGGGAGATCGACCATTTGCTGGCCGCTGGCGTGTACACCGAATTCGTGGCCACGATCTCGTACACCGAATGGGCGGGCGTCCCGAAGAATCGCCCCACCTTCAACGGAGGGATGTACGGCTCGCCCAGGGAACGAGGTCAGATGGCGCAGCTCGCGAGCTATTACATGGCGGTTGGCCCGGACCCGCAGCGGCTTTCGTTCGATCAGCAGAACTACTGGAACGTCCGGCCCGATACCGCATGGGCGCGCGCAGTCGAAGTCGACGTTGGCCATCCGCTTCGGGCGAGACATGTGATCGCGAGTGGCTCCGACCCCAAGGGCCAGAAATACCGGATCTACGCGCGCGAATTCGAGCACGCGCTCGTCCTCATGCGCCCCGCAATCGATTGGCATCCCACGGTGTACGGCGACGATACCGCACTCGAGATTCCCCTGCCGAAGCCGATGCGTCTCCTACATCGAGATGGAACGCTCGGGCCGCCCGTGCAGAGCGTGAAATTGAGAAACGTCGACGCTGCAATCTTCGTCGAGTGACCTCGGCCAGCAGGATCGTTTCGGCGAAGCCGTCGCGGGCCGAGCACCTTCCGGCGCTCGATGGACTGCGCGCGGTGGCCGTCTTCGTGGTCATCTCCTATCACGCGGGCGTGATGCAGGGAGTGCCCGGAGATCTGGGCGTCACCCTTTTTTTCGTTCTGTCCGGTTTTCTCATCACGTGGCTGCTGGCGAAGGAGTTCGCCGCGACTGAATCCATTTCGATTCGATCCTTCTACGCACGGCGTGCACTCCGGATTTTCCCTGCGTACTACGTATTCATTCTGTTTTCGCTGGCGGTCGATACCGCGCTGGGACACCGCTGGCCACGCGGACTCATCGCGGTCGCGTTCACCTACCTCGTCAACTACTACAACGCATTTCTCGGCCATCCCACCACGTCGATCGCTCACGCGTGGAGTCTGGCGGTAGAGGAACAGTTCTATCTTCTCTGGCCCCTGGCGTGTCTGGCCCTGCTGCGTCGTTCGCGAACTACTGCCGCGCGTAGCGTCGCCATCGTTATCGTGGTGACGCTCCTGTGGCGTTCCACTCTCTACCTGTTCCTGCACGCGCCCGTGTCCTACCTGTACAACGCCTTCGATACGCGGTGCGACTCGCTCGCGATCGGTTGCTTCCTCGCACTCAGCCTGGATGCGCGCTGGTATCACGTGGTACGACAGTGGATTCAATCGTCGCCGCTGTTGCCGCTCGTGACACTCGCCGTGATCTGGCTGTCGCATCACTTTGGGACACCGGCGTATCACTACACCGTCGGCATGACGCTCGATGCGGCGTTGCTCGCAGTGTTCATGGTGCAGATGCTCGGGCTGTCCGTGCGGCCGCTCTGGTCCTGGCTCGATCATCCAATTGCCCGCTGGCTTGGACGCATCTCGTACCCCAGCTATTTGTATCATCAGTGGGGGCTGTCCGTCGGCACGCGACTCCTGCCACACGCACCGCAGCTTCTGATATTCGCCGCTGGGTATGCAGCAACGCTGTGCTTTGCGTTTGGCTCCTACCGAATCGTCGAGCGGCCATTTCTCGCCATCAAGGACTGGCTTTTTTCACCGCCGTCGAGCACACCAGAACGCGCCGCGATGTCCGGCTTGTAGTTCTCCGTCCGGACGTGAATCGTTGCGTTACACTCGCGCGACTGTGTGACTCTGCGAGTGAGGCGAGTGGAATCATTCGAATCAGCAGCCGCCGTGCAGCCGCGATTTACCATCGAGTCAGCGCGAAAATTCGGCGTGACTTTGGATTGCGTGTGGCCGTCTACAAACACGATCCTCCGACTACCACATAGTACGGCATGATCGCGCGGGCTCGCGCCCGGCGACAACGGCAAACCCGCCGAAAGACGGGGACGCAAAGCCAACGAGACTAAGGTGTGCCGCGCGGCACACGATGTCGGTCGGGTTGCCCGAAGAGCCTACAAGGACTTTGGATATGTTGATCACACGCCTTGCGCTCTCGTTGGCGAGCTGCGCCACGTTACTCGCGTGTTCGGCGATGACCGACCCCTCGTCGTCCTCGAACACGCCCACGTCACTCGCGAGATGGATACTCGTGTCGCCGGCCTCGCCGACCATACCGCCTGGCCAGACACTTCATCTCTCCGTCCGTATGCTGGACTCGACCGGCCGGGACGTGAACGGTCAGCCCCAGCAGTGGAACTCGAGCGATTCCACCATCGCTGCGGTATCGAGCGATGGCACCGTGAGCGCTCGTTCCATCGGCAGTGCCCAGATCACGATCGCCTCGGGCAGACAGCGTGCATCGGCATTCGTGATCGTATCCAATACGCCACCTGCGCCGAACTGGGTTGCAGTGAGCCCGGGCACGGCGCAAGTCTCCGTACGCAGCAACTTGAAGTTTCTTTCCGCCGTGACAGACGTAAACGGCAAGGCGCTCTCGGGTGTTCACGTCACCTGGACGAGCGCAGATCCATCAGTGGCGCAGGTCGACTCCACAGGCATGGTCACCGGAGTCGCGACCGGCTCGGTGAACATTCTTGCACACACGGCCTCGAACCAGGCGACGGCGCAGTTGACGGTCGTGGGCGCGAGCGCCACGCACCCGCCTCCGCCACAGACGCCGAATCAGCCCGCCCCTCCACCTCCGCCTCCGCCCGTTCCGCCCACGTCCGCGGGATCGCTGTACGGAGGCTACAGTACTGTCTCTCCGCATTGGCCACACATCCGCACCGCGGTCACTGATTTCTACTACTCATGGAACAGCACTGAGCGGCAGTGGGCTGCGCAGCATTACGACCTGGCCATGTCGGGAAGTGGGCCAGCGTGGAAGGCCATAAATCCGGGCGTGCAGCACTACGCGTACGTGCTTCTTCAGGGCACGCTGTTGCCAGCATCGACGCCTTCGAGCGGCGCGCCGTTCACCCAGTGGTACGACGACGCGGTGCGATGGTACGCGACCCATACCCAGTACAACATCGAGACGGCGTTCCTGCACCGGGCCGGACAACCGGCTGTTTTCGCGAATCGACTCAGACCGTTCGGATGGGACACGTACATCTGGATCATCAATCCCGGAGATCCCGGTCTCATCGCATATCAAACGGATCGCTTTCGCAGGCTCGCGGCGAATGAGGACGGCTTGTTCATCGATGTGCAGGGATCGGGCGATCTTTCGAGATACCTGGTGGACGCGACAGGCAGGTCGAGCGAATACACGAATAGCGGCACCACCTGGCCGCCCACGGGGCAGTACTACACGGACTACGTCGCGCTGCTTCGCACTCTCAAGAGCGCCGTAGGCTCGAAGGCGCTGCAGCCGAACACCGCCATGTATGCCTTCGATCCGGATTTCGCGAACGTGTCAGCGGCAGGAGCCACGCACATGGAGAAGTCGAACAATCCGCTCAACAGCAGCCTGCCCGCTACGTGGAGCTGGATCGACAGACTGCTCGGCGCATCGGCGTCGGTGAACTTCGTGGATGCGATCGACTATTCGGACATGAGCGGGGTGTCGCCGCGATTGGGCGCCGGGCCGGACAGCGCATACCGCCGAATCAAGATGGCCGAGCTCGCGAGCTACTATATGGTGGTGCCGCGGTCTCCGGAGAAGCTGCAACTGCAGCTGGTCAACGAGTGGAGTCGTCCCTTCTCGACGGTGTGGATTACCGCGCAGGAGGCGAACATCGGACATCCGATCGCGGTGCGCCGGCAGGTCTCCGATGGAATCGCGAGCACTGATCCCGTGGGACAACACGTGGCGGTATACGAGCGCGATTTCGATCGGGCGCTCGTCATCATTCGGCCACAGACAGGATGGAGTACTCAGCGCTACGACGACGCCTCCGCCGTCAACGTGCCGCTGCCAACGGGCGAAACGTGGCTTCCCCTGCACGCGGACGGCACCCTCGGGGCGCCCGTTACAACGGTGAAATTGAGGAACGCAGAGGCCGCGATATTGATCAAGCAACGCACCATCTGAGCGGATCGAACGAGTGGTCGCCAACCAGCCACCGCCGGCTACTCCGGAATGGTGGCCCGGCGGGTTGGCTCCCACATCGGCAGGCGCTTGCGGCGCATCGCGAGCATCCACGCGCGCAGGCCCCCGAGCGTGGATGCGAGCGCGAAGCCGGCGAGGGCGAACGGCAGAGGCACGCGCCGCCCGGCCGGCCAGCGCATCGCTGCGATTCCCATGACGACACCAAGCACGATCGCGAGCAGCAGCACTTGCGCTGCGCGCGATGCGAGCGCGAGCCACGCGATGCCGATCAGCGCGAACGGAACGCCGAGGTACACGAGCCATCGCGCGAGCTTGTGGCTCGCGAGTGCAACGGCGAACGCGCCGTGCCGGAACGGATTCATGAGCGACGCCCCGTAGCGCAGCGTTTCCAGCCCCTGTGCCATCGTGCGTGCCTTGCGCTTCGTCTCGGCGCGCAGCGATGGGGTTCGCGGCACGACGGCGGTCGCATCGCTCACGGAGACGGCGCGGAGGCCCAGCCGGCGCGCGATGAGCGCACTCGCAAAATCCCGCGCGAGATCATCGCGCAGCACCGTGCGCTGGATCTGCGCGCGAGCGGCGTAGCAGCAGCCGCTCGCACCGACGATGCCGCCGAGGCGGGTCTCGAGGTCTCGCACCCACATTTCGTAGCCCACGTACCCCGACTCCCCGCGATTACTCTCTGACTCCGCGCCCACGCTGATGTCCCGGCCCGACGCGACACCAATCGTCGGATCCTGGAACGCGCGGACGAGCGCCTTCACCGAGTGCGGCTGAATGCGAATGGACGCATCGGTGTTGACGATGATCTCGCCGCGGAGCGCTGTTGCGGCGGCGTTCTCCGCTGCTGTCTTTCCTCCCCGCTTCGACACCCGATACAGCTCGACGCCGCGATCCGCATACTCGGCGACGATGCGATCGGTGTCGTCGGTGGAGGAATCCGAGATGATGAGAATCTGCCTGCGATCAGCCGGATAGTCGATTGCGAGCAGGCTCTCGATCGTGGAGCGAATTCGCGCGGCCTCGTTGTACGCGGGCACGGTGATCGAGATCATCGGCCAGCTCGATGGTTCCGGCGGCGTCGCGAGCGGTGCCTTGAATCGCGACGCGACCCAGAGCACGGCCGGATAGCCCGCGTACGCCCAGCCGAAAATCGCGACGGGGATCGCGATCAGCACCCATGGCGCGATGTTCACGAGCGCCGAGCCAGTGAGGCGCGTTGCTCGATCAGGTCGCGATAGATCGATTCGTAGCGCGCGCTCCATGCTCCCACATCGAACTCCGCCTGCTGTCGCCGCCGGGCTGCTCGCGCGCGCTGCTCGGCCGCATCGCGATCGTGGAGTGTGGCGCGCACTGCCGCGGCGAGCGCTTCTGGGTCCTCGGGCGCCACGAGCAATCCCTCCCCGGGTGACAACAGGTCGGGGATTCCGCCCACAGCTGTGGCGACAATCGGGATGCCCGCGGCCATGGCTTCCAGCATGACCATGGGCAACCCCTCCGTTCGCGAGCTCAAGACGAAGAGATCGAACGCCGCGAAATACTTTGCCGCCTCCGCCACGGCGCCCAGCCAGACGAACCGCGAGGGCGCGATCGATTCCGCTCGAGCCGATTCGGTGGTGCGTTCGGGGCCGTCGCCGAGTATGGCGGCGTGGAGGGGGAAGTCGCTGATGGAGGCGAGGGCGTCTATGAAGATGTCGATCCCCTTCTCGCGACTGATGCGCCCTACCCACCCTGCGATCAATCCCTCGTCCGGCAAGCCGAGCGCGCGGCGTGCCTCGGCGCGGGAGAGGGGGGCGGCAACGGCGGCGAGGGCGTTCGGAACGACGTGGAGGCGCTGAGACGGGACGCCGGTGGAGCGGAGCTGGTCGGCCTGGAGTTGCGAAACGGCGACCACCGCGTCGAATCGTCGGAACACGAAGCGCTGGAGTCGTTCGTAAGCGCGGTTCTTCCAACCGCCACCGGTAAAACCGTGTACGGTGGTTACTATTGGCAGCCCCGATTCCCGGCCCACATGTCCACCCACGATATCCGATCTGTAACCGTGTGTATGCACTATGTTTACGCCGCGCGTGCCGCAGAGTTTTCGAATGAGCGACCGCTCGCGAAGATAGCCACGCCGCCGCACGAGGAGTGGCGTCAGCTCCACATCCGTGTGCTCGAGCGAAGCGGCGAAGTTCCAGCCATCGCGGGGCGTTGAAAGTGTCGGCGCCACGACCACGGAGTGGCCCGCGCGCCGTTGTGCGACCGCCAGAGTCGACACGACGGTCTCCAGACCACCCACGGGTGCGGGGGCGAGCAGGTGCAGAATGGTGAGCGGGGAAGTCAGTGCGATAGGGGTGCGGAGGTGGCGTCGCTGGTTGAGCAATGTGGGTGCCGCGTGCGGAGGCGCAACCTCACACGCAATGTCGCCCGCCCCTCGGCATGGCTCCTGCTCGAAGGCGAGTCACATAATGATGTCACCGTGCGCCGGGCGGTACGTGCGTTCGTACGTGCCCTGGTGCTGTCTTTCTATTGACGAATAGAGCCGAGCTGACGATCGCCGACGATACAGTAGCCCTGCCGCCGCCGAAGCTGGATAGCCAGCACCTCGATCGATCGCTGGTCTCGGGCATCGCGTGGACGGGAGGAACGAAGTGGGCCACCCAGATTCTGAGCTGGGCGGCCACGCTCATCGTCGCGCGCATCCTCTCCCCGGCCGATTATGGGCTCATGGGGATGGCCATGGTCTATCTCGGCCTGGTCACCATGATCAGTGAGTTCGGCCTCACTGCATCCATACTGCGCCACCGGCAGCTGTCCGAGGAGCAGATCGCGCGAATCGGCGGGTTCAGCGTCGTGATGGGGCTCATGATCGCCGGGATTTCCGTCGCGATCTCCCCTTTGATTGCGCGGTTCTATGGCGAGCCGCCCGTGGCGAAGATCATCGCGCTCCTGAGCATCAACTTCATCTTCGGCTCGCTCGGCGTGCTGCCCCGGGCGCTGCTGGCGCGCGATCTCGCCTATCCGAGGCTGGCACTGATCGACGGGATGACCAATCTGGCGCAGATGGTCACCATGCTGGTGCTGGCGGTGCTCGGCTTCCGCTACATGGCGCTGGTGTTCGGAAGCATCGTCGCCAGCGGCTGTGGCGCACTGCTGGCGCTCCGGCTGCGGTCGCACCGCCTGGCATGGCCCTCCTCGTTCGCAACGATCGCCAGCGCACTGCACGTCGGATGGCACAGCGTGGTCGGGCGCATCGCGTGGTACACCTACAACACCGCTGACTTTGCGGTCGTGGGCCGCGTGCTCGGCAAGCAGTCGCTCGGGGCCTACACACTGGGCTGGGAGATCGCGACACTTCCGGTGGAGCGCATCAGCTCACTCGTCTCGAGCGTCACGCCTGGCGTGTTCTCGGCGGTGCAGAACGACATTCCCGCGCTTCGCCGATATTTCCTGGGAGTGGTCGAGGGACTCGCATTCATCACACTGCCGGCTGCGGCGGGGCTGGCGCTCATTGCCGGCGAATTCGTGCCCGTGGTGCTCGGGGCGCAGTGGCTGGGCGCGATCGTGCCGCTCAGGCTCCTGGCGGTGTATGGCGGCATCCGGTCGATCGACACCGTCACACCGCAGGTGCTCATGTACACCGGGTACTCGCGGCAGAGCATGTGGTACTCCGTGATCGCGGCGTGTGTCATGCCTGCGTTGTTCGTGCTCGGCACCCGCTGGGGCGTAGGCGGCGTCGCGACGATGTGGATCATCGCGTATCCGGTCGTGGTTGCGCCGCAGTACCGATTGGCGTTTCGTGTACTCCAGATGTCCCCTCGTGGATATTTGGCCACGCTCTGGCCAGCATTGAGCTCGACGGCGATCATGGCAATGGCAGTCGGCGCCGTGATGGTGGCGCTTCCACGAACGATGGCTCCGGTGGCGCGATTGGCGATCGAGGTTCTCACAGGAGTACTGGTGTACGGCGGAATGATCGCGTGGCGCCATCGCGCCCGCGCGCGCGCGTTCGTGTCCATCGTGCGCGAGCACGCGCTGTGAGCTCGGCAGCCGGGCCGACGCCTTTCTGGGAAAAGCGTGGCTCGGCCGCGCACGATGCGCGCCGGCTGCTTCTCATCAGCTTTCACTTTCCGCCCGACACCACCATCGGCGCGCGGCGATGGGAGAAGCTGGCACGAGCGGTATCGGAGCGCGGCTGGGGACTGGACGTGATCACGTGCGCGCCATCGAAGGCAGTGGGAACGGCCCTCGATTCACTCCCTGCAGGCGTGCGCGTGTTCGGCGTGCCCGACCCCATGCTTCCGTTCGAGCACGTGGAGCACGTGCTCTGGCGCGCCTATCGCACCGTCTGGCCGAACAGGCGCCTCGATCCGAAGACCGCGGGCGCGAGCAACGGTGCGGAGGCGCGCGCGAACGCGGGGCGCCCCGAGTCGCTCGACCGCAGCGAGATCCCGCAGTCCATCCGCACGCCCCGCGAGGTGCTCCGCACGTATTGGGCGTGGGTCGAGCTCACGCATGGTGAACGATGGGCCCGTCGCGCCGCAACGCTCGGAACACGGATCATCGTGCCGGGCGTGCACGAGGCCGTGATCACGTCCGCACCGCCGCACACGAGTCACGAAGCGGGCCGCCTCGTGTCGATGGAGACGGGGCTGCCCTTCGTGATGGACATGCGCGATCCGTGGAGTCTCCAACCATGGCTGCGCGAGAGCGTTGCCAGTCCAATCTGGTATCGCCACGCCGAGCGCTTCGAGCGCGCGTGCATCGAGCGCGCATCGCTCGTAGTGGCGAACACCGCGCCGGCGCACGCCGCGCTCGTGGCGTTGCACCCGGACGCGAGCGCGAAGACGATCACGGTGATGAACGGATCCGATGACGATCCACTGCCGCCGCATCGCGACAGCGAGCGATTCGTGATCCGCTACGCCGGTACCATCTATCTCGATCGCGATCCGCAGACGCTCTTCCGCGCTGCAGCCAGGGTGATTGCGAGCGAGAAGCTCGAGCCGTCGCAGTTCGGGATCGACATTTTGGGCCGCTTCGCCGACGAGCACCGCGTCCCGCTGCTCGGCATGGCCGCGCAGGAGGGGATCGCGGACTTCGTGAGCGTCGAGCCGCCGCGGCCGCATCGCGAGGCGCTGGATTTTCTGGCGGGCGCAACGATGCTGGTCATCTTCCTCGGCAGCAACATGCTCGCGCTTCCGGCCAAGGTCTTCGAGTACGTGCGCTTCGACTCGTGGCTGCTCGCGCTCGCGGAGCCCGGAAGTGCGATCGCGCAGGTGCTCGAGGGCACGACCGCGGATGTCATCGTGCCGCAGGTCGACGAGATGGCCGCCGCCATCGCGCGACGGTATCGCGATCACCGCGAGGGCATCCGGCCGCAGCGTGTGGCGCGGGACGATCGCTTCAGCCGCGCGGCACAGGCGCGCATTCTCCTCGACGCGATTGCGGCGCTGACTCCCGCGCGAGTCTAGCGCGACTCGGGCGACTCGGGCGACTCGGGCGACTCGCCGCGATAGAGCAGCTCGTACCGGTCCGCCATCGTCGAAAGCGCATAGTCGCGAACCGCCCGCGTGCGCGCGGCGGCGCCCATCTGCTGACGAAGCGGCGCATTCTCGAGCAGCTCTCCCAGGGCCGCCGCGAGCGCGCCGGGATCCGAGGGAGGGACTATCAAGCCTTCCACTCCGCTGGTCACCACCTCCGGAACGCCGCCAACGCCGGTGACCACCACCGGCAACCCGAACGACATTCCTTCCACGAGCGCCAAGGGGAGCCCCTCCGAGAGCGACGGCATCGTGAACACGTCGCCCGCCGCCAGGATATCGGCGACATCGTCGCGAAAGCCCAGAAGATGCACGCGATCGCCGATACCCGCCGTCGCGGCCTGCGCCCGTAGCCGAGGCTCCTCTTCGCCGCGCCCGGCTATCGCGACGCGCCAGCCGGTGCGGTCGCGCAACGTGGCCAGCGCGTCGATGAGCACCGCGTGTCCCTTCACGGCGTAGAGATTCCCCACCGAGACGATGAGGAGCTCGCCCGGCGCGAGCGCGAGCTCGCTGCGGAGCCGCGCACGCGCTCCCGTGCGCAGCGGAATTCCGTTCGGCACGACGTGGAGCTTCGACCGCTCGACGCCGAGATTGCGCTCGAGGGCGCTCGCGGTGGCGTTCGACACGCCCACCAGCGCCGCGCTCCGGCGCATGGCCCAGCGCAGCGCGGCGCGGCGGCGCCAGGCAGTCGCGTAGTACAGGCCGCCGTGCATCGTGATCACGTGACGCGCGGAGGCGCGCTTCGCAGCCGCGGCGCCGTAGATCGCCATCGTGAACTCGTGGCTGTGCACCACATCCGCTCGAAAGTCGCGCAGGATGGCCGAGAGCGCGCGAACGGCCGCGAGATCGAGCGGTCGGTTCAGCTCGAAGCTCGCGGGCTCGAATCCCGCAGCAACGAAGCGCGCGCCCAGCCAGCCCGTGCCATTCGAAAGACCCACCGGGAGCACGCTGTGCCCGCGCGCGCGCAGCTCCTTCGCGAGCTCGAGAATCATCAGCTCGGCGCCGCCAGGACCGTCGCATTCGATCATGAGCGCGATGCGGAGTGGTGCGTTTCCGCGCGCGCTCATCGCCGGTGCAGCCATTCGATCGTCTCGCGGAAAAATGGGCGCGGGTCTTTCAGGCGAAAGACCTCGTTGCGGTCGTGCGGATGCCAGAAGGTGAGAAAATCGAGCGTCGCGCGCCAACGCGACGGCGCTCCCTCCGGAAGCGCCAACGCCGCCACATCCTTGCGCCACCGCAGCAGCAGGTGATCCACGTCGCCCCACCACCAGCGCATGCGGGAGCCTACATGATACCCGGCGTTGGCTGCCACGGATTCCCCGGATGCCGCCGCAACGAGTAGCGCCGGAAAGTCCACGCCGGCATCGATGGCGAGCTGCAGCGATCCCCAGAAGCGGCCATTCACTTCCATGAGGTATGGCGTTCCGGTGCCCGCGTCGCGCTTGAACTCCACCATGGCGACACCACACCAGTGCATGTGCTCGAGCAGCGTGCGCGAGCGCTCCACGAGCTCCGCGTCCGCCGGAACGCTCTCGGAGTAGACGCTGACGCCGCCCGACGGCGGCTTCTCCCGAAGGCGCGTGTGTGCGAAGGTTGCGAGCACGTTCCCGTTCCACATCAGCAGAAAAATGCCGATCCCCGGTCCGACAATGCGCTGCTGCAGCAGCAGCGGATACGCTGCCTCGCCCAGCTCCGCAAGCTCCGCACGTAGCGCGTCGGCGCCGGCGACGTGTCGCACGCCCAGCGAAACGCGCTGTCCATCGTGCTCGCCCACGGAGCGCGAGGGCTTGATCACGAGCGGATAGTCGAGGAGCGCAGCGTCGAGCGCGCGCGCCTCGGCCTGGGAGCTCAACACGAGCTGTCGCGGAACCGCCATCCCGAGGCTCGCCGCAGTCGCGAGCAGCGCCTTCTTGTCGGAGATCGCCCGAAAGGTGTCCGCATCGGGCCACGGGATGAGCACACCGAGCGATTCGCGCTCCGGGAGCAGCGCGAGCAGCGATGCCTCCGTGATCGGGATCAGCGTCTCGATGCGCCATCGCTCCACCAGATGCGACACGTCGCTCACGAACTGCTCCGGCGCATCGAGCGCGTTCGCCACCGCAGACTCGGCGAACGAATATCTGGAGGATCCGGCCAGCGACGGCACGCGTGGCGCGCACACGAATACCGTGTGGCCGGCGAGGCCGAGCGAGCGGACGACGGCGAGCGCGCTTCGCTGCGTTCCATCGGTGACGAGAACTCGCTTGCGGGTCATCGCCGCGGGATCATCGGGAGCGCGTCATCGCGGGCGCACGCCGGAGGTGCGAAGCTCGAAGCCCGCCGGCGAAAGCCCGGATGGCACATCGAGCCGCGGTAGCGCGAACGCATCCTGCGACGCGTTTCCGGAGAGCCAGCCACCGTCGATCCGCAACCCCGCGCTGTATCCCGCAGCCCGCGCGGCGCTTTCCACCCGCGTGGAGGAAAGCCCATAGGGATACGAGACCACCGGAAGCACGTTCGAGAATCGCTCGCGCAGCCAGTGGAGAGGAAGCGTGAGCTCGGTCGCGAGCGCGGCCTCGTCGAGACGCGCGAGATTCGGATGATTCCAGCTGTGCGAGCCCAGCGTGATGCCCCGCCGCCCCGCCGCCGCGACCAGATCGTGCTCCTGCGCGCAGCGCGCATGAGACGGAGCGCGCACGAGCTGCGCCTGGCGCTCGCGCGGCGCGCGCGCGCGAACTTCGGCGTCGCGTCCGGCGCACTCGGTGAGCGCCCACGCGCGCAGCTCCGGTGACAGCGCGCCCCTTCCCCGCTCGGCAAGCGCGTCCCACCAGAAGTCGTGACCGTTCAGAAACGACGGCGCGACGAAGATCGTTGCCGGGAGGCCACGCTGCTCGAGCTCGGAGATGCCCACCGTCACCGCGCCCTCGTACGCATCATCGAACGTCAGCGCGACTGCAGGCCGCTGACCCGAATAGCCCGCGAGCGCCGTGGTGAGCGGGATGATGTCGTGCGTGCGCATGAGCGAATCGAGCTGCGCGGCGAATTTTCGCTGCGGCAGATGGAGCGAGCGATCGCCTGCCGGCTGCGCGTTGGCGGGAACGATGTTGTGGTAGGCGAGAATGAGCACGTGCCCGCGGCGCTGCCGTCGCATCGCGCCCGGAATGCCGCTCCACAGTGCGCCCTGCTCGATCGTGCTCTTGATGTGCCGCCGAAAGTCCATGACGCGCGCGAACGAGAGGCGAACGTCAGCGCTTCGGAGCCGCGCCACGCAGCGATGATTCCACCGAGCTGCGAACCCAGCCGAGATCGGCGTCGGGCGGCATGGGCGTGCGACTCGCAAGTCGAACGTTGATCGGCGGTCGAGTCGCCGGCATCGCGCCCGCGCGCAAGCGTATCAGCTTCATCAACCCGACTGCGAGCCCGAGAATGAAGTAGAGATACGCGAAATATTCAGCGGACACGAAGAACCCTGCCACGCAGAATCCCACGATCGCACCGATGAGCATCTGCGCGAGCGCCATCTCGCGGCGAGTGATCCACGGCGCCCATTTTCCGCGAGGCGAAATGCGCGTGAGACTGAACCCGGTGACCGCCAGCATCGCGATGAATACGAGGGCACCGGGAATGCCGAGCTCCGCGCCAGTCTCGAGAAACGAGTTGTGTGCCACCGACCACTTGAATCCCTTGCCCTGCGAGGCGAGCGATTGCGCGATCTCCGATCCACCCTCCGCCATCGGATAGGCTCCCACGCCAACGCCCACGACTGGGTTGTGAATCATGTATCCCAGTCCCCGTTTCCAGACTTCGACGCGGCCGACATTGTCGTTGTAATTGTAGTCGCTCTCCGGATGCAGAATGCTCCCCATCGAGGTCCAGTACTTGTCGCTCGCGAAGCCGAGGAAGAGCGCGAGGCCGGCGATCGTGACGGCGAGACGCACGCGGCTCGGAATCGCACGATAGCGCAGCAGAACGTAGAGCATGACACCGATCAGCCCGATGAATCCGCCGCGCGAGCCGCTCTTCACCATCGCCGTGAGGATCATGGCCATGGTGATGAGCGCCGCAAGGCGGTGCGAGCTCTTGTGTCCCTTGCCGAGAAAGTAGATCGCGAATGGAATCGTGCAGACCATCACGAGCGCGAAGTCGTTCGCGTCGTAATAGATCAACCCGCCGAGTCGGCCGTCGTAGCCGACGTGAAAGAAGAGGCTGACGACGGTGGTGTAGACCAGCGCGCCGTACAGATTCACGAGCGCGAACCATTCGATGTCGCGTACCGTCCGCACGCTCGTGGCGACGAGAAGCAGGAAGAGCACGTTCGGAAGCATGCCCTTGATGACGAACGTCGCGCTGTGTCCCACCCACAGGCTGAACGGCACACCGATGGCCATGATCACCATCAGCGCGACCACCAGCTTCGTGGTCGGCCCCTTGACGAGGCGAGCGCGCCGGATCGGCCACTTGCTGGACCTGTAGTAGATCAGCGACGTTAGTACGGCGAGCGCCGGAAGCTGCAGCTTGCCGAGGAACGGGAAGGCGTCCTGGAGTCGCCAGACGTACGTGAACAACACGAGCGCCACCGCGCGCATGAGGCGGTCTGGCTTCGGCTCGGCAGCGGCCTGAATGGGGACCGTGGCGGTGTGTCGTCCGGTGTAAGGACGCGGGAACGCGGTGGCGGGCATGGACATCGGTGCTGAAGCTAGCGAATTGGGTGCCACCCGTGGCGGGCCCCCAGCCGGAGGCCAGCCACTCACTGTGGCGGTGGCGCAACATGACATCGCGACCACCGCCAGGCCAGCATCCGGGGCTACATTTTGCTACCCCGCAGCAGGATCACTGCCTCACTGTTGCGCAAGTGCAGGGTGGTTATCGCGCTCTGCACCGTGCCGTTGGCATTGAGCGGGATCCAGCGCTCGCCGTACGGGAGATTGATCGTGATCGCGCTGGCATCCATGTAGTTCTGCGAGCCCCAGCCCTGCTGCATCCGCAGGATGACGCGGGCGCGCTGGAAATCGCGTGCGTAGATCACATACCTCTGGCCGAGTGGATCGGTGCCTCTGGACGACTCCCACATGGGGGTGACCGGAAGACCGATGTTGGCTTCCTGTGCCTTCGTCCAGATCGTGGAATACGGCACCGACCAGTAGTTCTCCAGCTGAACGGCGACGTTCTTGGCGCCAGTCGCGGGTAGCGACAGATAGTAGCTCGCGAGCTCCCAAAGCTTGGCGCGCTGAATGTTGGATGGCGAGTTCCCCGGCGGGTAATACGAAGCCATCCCTGGCATGTCTCTCGTGCTATAGGCGCTCACCACGTCCACGAACACGCCGAGCGATGCGAGATTCGTGACCCACCGCCAATGGCCGTACATCCCGGACCACTTGAAGTTGTTGAACTGCTCGAGGTGCACGGCGCCGGCACGGCGGGCGTTGATGGAATCGAGCGACGTCGTGTACCCGGCGGTGTTGAGCATGATCATCTTCGACCCGACGGCTGCCTTGGCCTGCGCGAGCACGTTGGCGATCGCGGCGACGTAGTCGGTGCGCGACGCGAACTCCTGCATGTCGCCCAAAGTCGAGGTCATGTCGCCGGAGGAGGCCTCGTCGAAGAAAATCCCTCCGTCATTCGCGGCGATCCGCTTGGCGCGGCTCACCGTGTACGCGATCGCGCCCGGGTCCTTCGGGTTTATGGCCCAGCGATAGGTGCCCAGCCGATAGTAGTAGACACGGCCGGCCTGGTTGAAGGATGCCCCTCGCCTGTGCACGAACGCCTTCTCGAGCGAGTACTGCGTGTGCGAGGCGAACCAACTCCGCATGTCGGAGTAGTAGCCGGTCCCGAGGCTGGTCGTCGAGCCTACCAGCATGCTCCAGAGCAGTGCGTACGTGAGATGATTGACCGTCGGATTGACGGCGCGCCACGCCGCGCCACTGCCCGACATTGCGACATCGTAGTGTTGGCCCGCCCACGTGCGCTCGGTGCTGGTCCACGAGTAGTAGAAGTCGGTCATGAACGTCGTGATGTGCGACCAGTGATGCGATTGCGTCGAGTACCCCGACCAGAGCGACGCCGGTGCTGCGAGCGAAGCGGTGATCGTCGATGTGGCGTCTGATTTGAGGTAGGCGTTGACGGGCGGAGCTGCCTCGGGCGCGGTGGCGTCCGTGCAGGCGGCGGCCGCGATCATCGCGGCCAGGGCGAGGAGGGATTTGCGCAAGTCGAGTCTCCAGTCCACGGCAACCCGACCGGCATGGCGCACACTGAGCGCTTTAGCCTCGTTGGCTTTGCGTCCCCGTCTTTTGACGGGTTTGCCTTTGTCGCGGGCACAAGGCCCAACGATCATGCCGCGAGGTAATCCTGCGGTGGGAGATCGCCAGCAGAGGGCGATTCCGTCTCATGAAAATCGAAGCGCGTTTTGGGAGACGCCCTTCGCAATCGACACTGGCGCGTCGATCTGTGGCGCATATTTACAGTGGTCGTTCCGGCTCGTCAACCCATCCAGCTACACAGTTTCGCCAAATCTTTTTCGGTCAGCAGCGAGTGTGTGGGCAGCGTCACAATCGAGCGCTGAAGCTCGCGCGCACCCGACAGCCGCTCGTCACCGAGAATAGATGATCGCAGCTCGCGCAGATCGGCGAGCGTGTCGGGGTAACCGTGTACGATCCCGAGAGCAGGTTGCTCGCGATTCTTCGCACGGTATTCCGCCAGTCGCACGGGGAAGCGCAGATAGCCCGGCTCCGCGCCCTCGATTGGAAGAATCACGCGAAGGTCGCCAGAGCTCCGTGCCGCGAGCCCGAGTACCTCGGCGTTCCGGCGCCGCACCGCGAGATCCGCGTGTGCTCGCAGGAGCGCCGCGCGCACGAGAGACGCGCTCGCGGCGGTGATCGAGCGCGGCTCGTGCGCCGGATGGTAGATCGTCTCGCCCAGATGCAATAATGGAATCGCGGACGGGAGCGCGTACAGCGCCGGGCGGCCGAGCACCCACTGCGCCGTGGTCACGACGAGCGTGCGCAGTGATCTCGCGGCTGCACCGACGCGCTCGCTGGCACCGGTCAACGCGTCCGGAGCTCGCTCGCCGACCGCGAGCAGCGCACCGCCGCCACCGCCGGTCATCCCCTTGCCTCGCCCGAAGCTGAGCACCGCGAGCGGGCCGAACGCGCCGAGCCGTGTGCCGCGCAACGAGCCCCACGCGCCCTGTGCCGCGTCCTCGACCACGGTGGCGCCATGCCCCGCGGCGAGCGCCGCGACGGCGGGAACGTCTGCGGGATAGCCGAAGAGATGCGAGACGACGATCGTGTCGGCGCCCGCCTCGAGCACGCGCCTTACCGAATCGAGATCGCCGGAGAGCGTGGCGGGATCCACGTCGTAGAGACGCACGCGCACCCGGGCGTGGATGGCAGCGGCGCCGATGTCGACGCACGCATACGCGGGAAGCGCGACGACGCCACCCACCGGCGTGGTCACGCGCAGCGCCATCGCGAGCGCCGAGGTGCCGCTGTCCACGAGCACCACGTCGCTCGCGCCGAAGGCCTGGCGCAGCTCGGCGCCGAGCCCCACGCGCTCGTGCGCGCCGGCGCCGATGGCGCGCACGAGCGAGCGCGCCGTGATCGTCGAGCTGACTGGAAGCTGGTGCCGGCCGATCAAGGGATGTAGCGCACGATCCGGGGTCCGAGCATCGTCGCGACCGAGGTGGGAAGCCGTTTCCAGATGCGCGGCCCCCACGAGTAGCCCGAGTCCGTTGGCGACGGCGTTTTCACCTCCGCGCTCGCGGCGCGATCGTACCACCAGAGCTGCTCGTCGCGTGCGCCCCACTGCAGCTTGAACTTGTGCGTGCCGCTGTTGGGCGAGGTGCGGCCGAAGTTGAACGTCCCGAGGCCCGCATCGATCGCGCGCTCCATGAAGCGATAGTACAGCAGCATGTTCGGCGCGATGCGCTTGTACGCGTTGAGCGAAGAGGCCCACGTCATCTCCACCTCGTTTTCCCAGGCAAAGGCGCAGCCGCACGCGACGGGTCGGCCTCCGTGCCACGCGCAGCCGAACCAGGCGTCGTCGGGAAAGACATCGGCGATCGTGTCGAAGAGGAGGCGCGGCTGCGTGGGAGTACCGAGATCGCGCATGTGCTGCGCGAAAACATCGAAGAAGGGCGCGACCTGATCGGCACCGAACTTCACCGTCACTCCCTCTTTTTGCGGCCGACGCACCTGGCTGCGCAGCTTTGCATCGAGCTGCTTCATCAGTGCGGGCTCGGATCCCGGCAGATCCAGAAGCACCGTGATCTTGCGGTGCGACACGGGAAGATCGATCGGCAGCGGGATGCGGCTGCGCAGCTCGAGGAGCTTCGCGCCCGAGTCGCGTGCGATATCGGAGGCGTGCGCCACGAGCGCGACGATCGCATCCGTGGTGCCGAGCGGACCGCCGTAGTTGAGGAACGGCATGGACACGAGAAAGTGCCCGAACAGAAGGCTCTTCACGCGCACGAGCGGCAGCACGCCTGCGAGCGCACCCGCCTCGTCGCGCGCGGCGAGATAGATGCACTCGTGTCCGAAGACGCGCTCCATCACGGCGCGCCAGCCGTACAGATGAAAGTGGGTGAACCCGGGCGAGCCGCGTGCGACGCTGTCCCACTCCGCGGCCGTTCCGGAAAAGCGATCGACGCGTGCGGTCACTCGACTGCGCTGACCGCCCGGGAGCTCTTCGTGTTGGAGATCGGTAGCTTGAGACACTGCGCCACGCTCCGGAACCGGAACTCACCAAGGAGCCGCTCGAGGAGCGGCTGTGTTTTGCGCAGGCCACCGTAGTGCCGCACGTGCGTGTGCCACGGCACATCGATGCGCGGCTGATCGGGATCGAGCTCCCACGGATGAATGTAGAACATCGCCGGGATTCCGGCGGCATCATGCTCGCGCAGGGCGCGCTGGATGAGGCGGAACGGAAGATGGCGGAGGTACGCGCCGCCCGCTGCGGGGAGTCGCATTCCGCGCCACTGCGTCGTTGCGAGCGGCAGCTCCGTGAGCGTTCCGGCGGGCCGGTGGATGACATGCGGAACCGGCGGCGCTTTCGGATTTCCGTAACCGGGACGATTGATCGGGAAGAGGCTCGAGTCGTATCGAAAGCCCTCCTCGATGAGAATGTCGAATGCCCACTCCGTGCCCGGAGTGATGGAGAAGTTGGGGGCGCGAAAGCCCCACACCGGCGCGCCGCAATGCTCCTCGAGAATCGCCTTGGAGACGCGCACGTCGTCGCGGAATTCGTCGGGCGTGAGCGTGTTGACGCGACGATGCCAGTGGCCGTGCGACGCGATCTCGTGCCCGGCTTCCGCGATCCGGCGCATCAAGAACGGATGGCGCTCGGCAACCCATCCGAGCGTGAAAAACGTGGCGTTGGCGTGATGGCGCGCAAGTAGCTCGAGCAGGATGCCGACAGAATGCTCCAGGCGGCTTGGATGCGAGTCCCAGTCCTCTCGCCGCACCACACGGTCGAATGCACCGACCTGGAAATATTCTTCCACGTCGACGGTGAAGATGTGCTCAGTGGCGCAGTGCACCGGCAAGCTCATACGGAGCGCCACGCTGCGCGAAAAGTCGAAGCCTTCATGTGTGCGTCAAAGTCTTGCAGTTAGGGTGCCACCTACGGAACGCGGCGCGCAACGGTTCGATGTTGTAACATCCCGTTCGCGCAGGCTGCTTTACGCGCTTGTTTCCCTCTCCGGAGTTCTCACTGTGCGCCACGGACTGTTGCGTTGATACCACAAAGAACTTTCGGGCGTGCGCTGTGGATCGCGGGCGCATTGTGCATCGCTGTCCTCACGCTTTCTCCACAATACACCGCAACGAAGCAACCTCCGAGTCTGTGTCTGTTGTGCGGCGAGAGGTCCGTGCTCGATGCAATTCTCAACGTGTTTTTATTCATTCCGTTCGGAATGGGGTTGCGCCTCGCTGGAATATCGCGACGTCGCGCGTTCGCGATTGGATTGGTGACCACGATCACGGTGGAGCTGCTTCAGATCGGGATTCCGGGACGTGATACCAGCCTGGGCGACATTTTCACGAACTCGTTTGGCGGCTTCATCGGAATCCTGTGCGCGGATATCTGGCGCATCGTGGTCTTCCCCTCTCGTCGCGCGGCAACGCGATTCGCGTGGGGATGGACGACGCTGTGGGTGCTCGTTCTCGGATCGAGCGCGTGGCTCGCACACATCTCGCTTCCGACCACGACCGCGTGGGGCACCTGGAGTCCGGAGCTCCTGCATCACGACTACTTCGCGGGAAAGGTGCTCTCTGCAATGGCCGGCGGACTTCCCACACCCTACGCCATTTCCGGCGTGAGCGCTGATGTGCGCCGCCGACTCTCGTCGGATTCGGTGGTGGTCGAGGCGACGATCGTCGGCGGGATACGCTCCAGTCCCGTTGCCGCGATCGCGACCGTCTACGACTACGAGCGCTCGCAGATCTTCATGCTCGGCGAGCGAGAGGGCAATCTGATTTTCTCCATTCGCATGCGCACGGCAGACGCGAGGGTCGCGACTCCGAGCATCAGGCTGGATAGCGTCTTTCCTTCCCATCGTCCTGCTAAGCCGGACACCATGTTCGTGGCGGGCGGGTTGATTCATCAACGGCTGTGGATCAGCGCTCGCCAGGATGGAGTGGCGCGCGAGCGAACGCAGCCGGTCGGCGCTGGACTCGGCTGGAGCTATCTCTTGCCCTTCGATTACGAGTATGGAACGGAGGCGAAATGGTTGACGGTGCTCTGGCTGGCCGGCTTGTCGGCACCCGCGGCGTATTGGGCTACTCGCGCGGGGCCGAAGATACTTCTGGCGGTGGGAGCGGCACTGGCAGCGTCGCTACTGTTGATCCCAGTTGCGACTGGCGTCCACGGGACGGTGTGGTGGGAGTGGCTCGCGCTCGCCCTCGGCGCGTGCATCGGAGTGCTGATCGGCCGCGACGGATCACGGGCGAGCCCTCCGCGCTGAACCTCGGCGCGGGCACTGGGGTTACATTGACGTGGTCGAGCGCACGCCGAGCGCCAGGCGTGCATTGTCGCGTTTCCCTTTCCATACTCCAATGCGCGTTTCTCCGTCCGCTTGCGCGGTGGCACTCTGCGCCCTCGCGTTGTCCTCCGCCTTCGCCGCCACGCAGCTCATCGCACAGTCGCCCCTGCACTATCCGATTGCGCGCAAGAGCGACCAGTCGGACACGTACTTCGGCACTACGGTCGCAGATCCGTATCGATGGCTCGAGAACACGGATTCGCCCGAGACGAAGCAGTGGATCGAGGCGGAGAACGCGCTGACCTTTCAGTACCTCGCATCGATTCCCGAGCGCGCGACCATCAAGGACCAGCTCACGCGCATCTGGAATTATCCGAAGTACACCGTGCCGACGAAGCGGGGCAAGGACTATTTTTTCACGGAGAACAGCGGCCTGCAGAACCAGGCCGTGCTCTACGTGCAGCACGGTCTCAAGGGTGTCCGGAAGATGGTGCTCGATCCGAACACGCTCTCGGCCGACGGAACCGTCGCGCTCGGAGTCTGGGACGCCACCGAGAACGGGAAGTATCTCGCCTACGCCGTGGCAACGGCGGGATCGGATTGGGAAGAGATTCGCGTGCGCGATGTCGAGAAGGGCGCCGATCTCTCCGACACCCTCAAGTGGGTGAAGTTCTCCAACATCGCGTGGACGAAGGATCACAAGGGCTTCTTCTACTCGCGCTTCGAGGAACCGAAGAGCGAGAATGCGCTGCTCGCGAAGAACACGGGCCAGAAGCTCTACTACCATTATGTGGGTGAGCCGCAGGCGAAGGACCGCCTCATCTACGAGCGCCCGGATCACCCACAGTGGGGGATCACCGCGACCGTGAGCGATGATGGCGAGTACGTCATCATCTACGTCTCCGATGGGACGAATCCCAACAATCGCGTCTTCTTCATCGACGTCAGCAATCCCGGAAAGCCCAAGATCAACAATCCGCTGGTGACGCTGGTCGACGATGAGGAATCGCAGAACCGCGTGATCGACAACGCGGGCGATGTCTTCTTCCTGCAGACCACGCAGGATGCGCCGCTGGGTCGCGTGGTCGCCGTCGACATCAACAAGCCGGCGAAGAAGTACTGGCGCACGCTCATCCCCGAGCTCGGGAACGAGATGGAGAACGTGGAGCTCATCGGCGGCCACTTCGTCGTGCACACGCTCCAGGATGCGCACTCGGTGCTGGAAATTTACGGACTGCGCGGGAATCGCGTGGGGCGCGTGAGCCTGCCGGGAATCGGGACGATCACGGCCGTCTCCGGAAAGCCGAACGAGTGGGAGATGTTCTATTCGTACGCGTCGTACCTGGAGCCCGCCTCCATCTACCGGTACGACATCGAGAAGCGGACGGAGTCGCCGGTCCTGGTCGCGACGCCGCCGGTGGACAGCACCGCGTACGAGACGAAGCAGCTGTTCGCGATCGGCAAGGACGGCACGAAGCTCCCGATCTTCGTGACTGCGAAGAAAGGGCTGACGCTCGACGGATCGCATCCGACGATCCTCTACGCCTACGGCGGATTCGACATCAACATGACGCCTGCGTTCTCGCCGGCAATGCTGCAGTGGGTGACGATGGGCGGCGTGTACGCAGTCGCGGTGATTCGCGGAGGCGGCGAGTATGGACGGGCGTGGCACGAGGCGGGGATGCTCGCGAAGAAGCAGAACGTCTTCGACGACTTCATCGCGAGCGCGGAGTACCTCATCTCGCAGAAATACACGTCGTCGAAGAAGCTCGCAATTCGCGGTGGCTCGAATGGCGGCCTTCTCATCGGCGCGGTGGAAACGCAGCGTCCCGATCTGGCGGCCGTTGCGCTGCCGGCAGTTGGCGTGATGGACATGCTCCGCTACCAGAAGTTCACGATCGGCGGTGCGTGGGCGCCCGAGTACGGCACGTCGGACGACTCGGCGCAGTTCAAGACGCTCTACGCGTATTCGCCGCTGCACAACATCAAGCCGGGGACATCCTATCCCGCGACGCTGATCACGACGGCGGATCACGATGATCGCGTGGTGCCGGGCCACTCGTTCAAGTTCGCGGCAACGCTGCAGCGTGCGCAGGCGGGACCCGCGCCGATCCTGATTCGCATCGACACGAAGGCGGGACACGGCGGCGGCAAGCCGACGTCGAAGCAGATCGATCTCGCCACCGATGAGCTTGCGTTCACCGTGAAGAATCTCGGGATGTCGCAGACACCCACGCCATAGCGCGGGCGTGAACACCCTCATGCCGATCATCGACTCCGCCATCTCCGTGCTGCGCATCGCGCTGCTCGTGCTCGGCGCCGTGTTTCTCGCGATCGCGGTGGTGGATTGGGCCGTTCGCACGCGGCAGATCAATCCGTTTTCCGCCGTTGCGCGATTTTGCCGGCGAGTGATCGATCCGGTGCTCGCGCCGATCGAGGCGCGCGTGGTGCGCGCGGGCGGGGTGCCCACCCAGGCTCCGTGGTGGGGACTGGCCGCCGTCGTCGTGATCGGGGTGATGCTGATCGTGCTTCTCCAGTGGGTTCGCGCGACCGCGCTCTCCTTTTCGTTCGCGGCCACCCAGGGCGGAACGGGAATCGCGGCGCTCCTGCTGCAATGGGTGTTCGAGCTGCTCAAGCTCGCCCTGATCGTGCGCGTGATCGTCTCGTGGATCGGGATGCGCTACTCCTGGTGGGCACGCCTGTCGCACACGCTCACCGACTGGATCGTCAAGCCGATCGCTCGCGCCCTGCCGTCCTTCGGCATGATCGATTTCTCACCACTCGTCGCCTACGTTCTCATCTACATCGTCGAGATCGCGGCCATGCGCTCCATCTTCGGCTGAGTGCCGCATCGGCCGCGCGAGCGGCACTGCGCTTGAAGCGCCCGGGGCTCTCCGCTACCTTGCAGATCAATTGAATCGTGGCGATTTACGGCAAATTGCGGCCACGTAAAACATTCCGCTAAAGCGCCGGCTCAGTGCCCGCGCGTGCACTGGGCATTTTTTGCTTTTGCGCGTCGCACTGCTCCGGCGGCGTCTCGAGCCAACGATATGCCACAACCCCGCTTTCCCTCCGCGTACCTGGATGCCCTCGATCGCCGCGTGCTCATCTACGACGGCGCCATGGGGACGAACATTCAGCGCGCCGGACTCTCGGCCGCCGACTTTGGCGGACCGTCGCTCGAAGGGTGCAACGACCACCTGGTGCTCACGCGCCCCGACATCATCCAGTCGATTCACGAGTCGTTCCTCGCCGTTGGCTGTGACGTCGTCGAGACGTGCACCTTTCAGAGCACGCCGCGACGACTCACCGAATGGGGGCTGGGCGACAAGGTCGACGCGATCAACGTTGGCGCGGCTCGGCTCGCGCGCGCCGCATGCGACAAGTTTGCCAGTCCCGAACGACCGCGCTTCGTCGCCGGATCGATGGGGCCCACGGGCATGCTCCCGTCGAGCGCCGACGCGACCCTCTCCGCCATCACCTTTGCGGAGCTCGCCGAGAACTATTACAGCCAGGCGAAAGGGCTGGTCGAGGGAGGTGTAGATGTTCTACTCATCGAGACCTCGCAGGACATCCTCGAGGTAAAGGCGGCGATCGCGGGCATCGAGCGGCTGTTCGCGGAGCTCGGGCGGCGCATTGCGCTGCAGGCGCAGGTCACGCTCGACACGAGCGGGCGCATGCTCCTCGGCACCGACATCGCGAGCGCGATGACGACGCTGGAATCGCTTGGCGTGGACGTGATCGGGCTCAATTGCTCCACCGGTCCCGAGCACATGCGTGAGCCCATCCGCTACCTCGGCGAGCACGCGCGGCTGCCCATCTCGTGCATTCCGAATGCGGGGCTGCCGCTCAACACCGGCGTGGGCGAAGCGGTTTATCCCCTGGCGCCGGCGCCGATGGCGGCGGCGCTCGCGGAGTTCGTGCGCGATTTCGGAGTTCGCATCGTCGGCGGATGCTGTGGAACCACGCCCGAGCATCTGAGCGCGATCGTTGCGGCGGTGAGCGCGGTCGGTGCGAGCGACGGACGGACGGACGGCAAGGCGACGCACGTCCCGCGCGTTTCGTCCGCGATGCGCGCGATCACGCTGCATCAGGATCCGCCGCCGCTGCTCATCGGCGAGCGCGTGAACGCGCAGGGCTCGCGCAAGGTGAAGCGGCTGCTCCTCGCCGAGGATTACGAGGGGATCGTGCAGGTGGCGCGCGAGCAGGTGGATGCGGGCGCCCACGTGCTCGACGTGTGCGTGGCGGTCACCGAGCGCGCCGACGAAGCGGTGCAGATGGCCGAGGTCGTGAAGCTGCTCTCGATGTCCGTGGAGTCGCCGATCATGATCGACTCCACCGAGCTCGATGTGGTCAAGGCGGCGCTCGAGCACATTCCCGGCCGCGCGATCGTGAACTCGATCAACATGGAGAACGGGCGCACGCGCATCGACAGCGTGGTGCCGGTGGTGAAGGCGAATGGCGCCGCAGTGGTCGCGCTCACGATCGACGAGGTCGGGATGGCGAAGACGGCCGCGCGGAAGCTCGAGATCGCGCGCCGCATTCACGAGATTGCGACGAAGGAGTACGGGCTCGCGCCCGAGGACATCATCTTCGACGCGCTCACCTTCACGCTCGCCACCGGCGAGGCGGAGTGGCTCGACTCGGCGCACGAGACGATCGAGGGGATCAAACTGATCAAGCGCGAGCTGCCAGGCGTGTTCACGAGTCTCGGTGTGAGCAACGTCAGCTTCGGGCTCGACCAGCACGCGCGCGCGGTGCTCAACTCGGTGTTCCTGCATCACTGCGTGACCGCGGGACTCGACATGGCGATCGTGAATCCGGCGCACGTCACGCCGTACGCGGAGATTCCGAAGGAGGAGCGGGCGCTCGCGGACGACATGGTGTTCAACAGGCGCCCCGATTCGCTGCAGCGCTTCATCGAGCACTTCGCCGCGCGTGGGCCGAATGCGGCGTCCGATGCGGCGAGTGGGGCCGCGGATGCGACCGCGATGGAGCCTGATGAGCGCGTGCGCTGGCACGTGCTCTTTCGGAAGAAGGATGGTATCGAGTCGGCGCTCGATGCCGCGGGTGTGCGCGAGAGCCCCGTGCGGGTGCTCAACGAGGTGCTGCTGCCCGCGATGAAGGAGGTCGGCGATCGCTTCGGCGCCGGCGATCTGATTCTTCCCTTCGTGCTGCAGAGCGCCGAGGTGATGAAGAAAGCAGTGGCGCATCTTGAGAAGTTTCTCGAGCGCAAGGAAGGCTACACGAAGGGGAAGGTCGTGCTCGCCACCGTGTACGGCGATGTGCACGACATCGGCAAGTCGCTCGTCAACACGATTCTCTCGAACAACGGCTACACGGTGTTCGACCTCGGCAAACAGGTGCCGGTGAACACGATCATCGACAAGGCCGTCGAGGTGGGAGCGACGGCGATCGGCCTCTCGGCGCTGCTCGTGTCGACGTCGAAGCAGATGCCGATCTGCGTGCAGGAGCTCGATCGCCGCGGGCTCTACTTCCCCGTGCTGATCGGGGGCGCAGCGATCAATCGGCGCTTCGGTCGCCGAGCGATGTTCGTCGAGAACGAAAGGCCGTACGCGCCCGGCGTGTTCTACTGCAAGGATGCGTTCGAGGGGCTCGACACCATGGAGTCGCTCATCGACGAGGAGAAGCGCGGCCCGATGCTGCTCGAGCTGGTGGAGAGCGCGCGCAAGGATGTCTTTCTTCGAACCGCAGTGGGCAAGGACATCTCGCACGGGGACAGCGCGGGCGTGCGCAGCGCGGTTGCCGCGGACAATCCGCTCCCCAAGCCTCCGTTCTGGGGCGCGCAGGTGCGCCGCGAGATCCCGCTTGGCGAAGTGCTCGATCTGCTCGACATCGATGAGCTCTTCCGCCTGCAGTGGGGCGGTCGCGGCTCGGGGGCCGCATGGGAGAAGGCCGTGCGCGAGGAGTTCCGCCCGACGCTCGAGCGCCTGTCGGAGAGCGCGGCGCGCGAGGGTTGGCTCACGCCACAGGCGGTGTACGGGTATTTCCCCGTGCAGTCGAGCGGCAACGATCTCATCGTCTACGACCCTGCCGCGATGCAGAGCGATGGCGGCTCGATGCGCGAGCTCACGCGCTTCTCGTTCCCGCGACAGGAAGGACGCGAGCACCTCTGTCTCGCCGACTACTTCCGTTCGGTGGAGTCCGGAGACGTGGACGTCGCCGCGTTCCAGATCGTGACCGTGGGCGACGAGGCCACGCGACGCTTTGCCGAGCTGCAGGAAAAGGGAGAGTTCTCGGAGGCGTACTACCTGCACGGCATTGGCGTCGAAGCCGCGGAAGCGACGGCGGAGTGGGTGCATCAGATGATTCGGCGCGAGCTCGGGATTCCGGGAAGCCAGGGCAAGCGCTACTCGTGGGGCTATCCCGCGTGTCCCGATCTGGAAGGGCACGCGCAGCTCTTCAAGCTGCTTCCGGCGAGCGACGCGCTCGGCATCGAGCTCACGTCGGCCTTCCAGCTGATGCCCGAGCAGTCGACGGCGGCGATCGTCGTGCACCATCCGCAGGCGAAGTACTACGCGGTGCGGGGCGCGGCAGCGGAGCCGGAAGCGGCATGAGCACCGTGGCGGACAATCGCGCACAGGCGCGTCCCGATGTGCGCGGGATCGTGGATCCGGAGCGCATCATGGTGGCGGATGGAGCGATGGGCACGATGCTCTACTCGCGCGGCGTGTTCATCAACCAATGCTACGATGAGCTCAACGTGCGCTCCCCCGAGCTCGTGCTCGATGTGCATCGCGCGTACGTGAAGGCGGGCGCCGAGCTGCTCGAGACGAACAGCTTCGGCGCGAACAGGCTCAAGCTCGCGCAGTACGGACTCGAGAATCACGTGGCCGAGTTCAATCGCCGTGCGGCGGAGATCGCGCGCGAGGCGGCGGGCGCGAACGTGCTCGTGGCGGGTGCCGTTGGGCCACTCGGCGTTCGCATCGAGCCGTTCGGCGCCACGAGCCGCGAGGAGGCGCGCGGACATTTCCGCGAGCAGATGCACGCGCTGCTCGAAGGCGGCGCGGACTGCTTTCTGCTCGAGACCTTCAGCGACCTCGGCGAGATCGAGCAGGCGCTCGCGGCCGCGCGCGAGCTCTCGCTGGGGACGCCGGTGATCGCGCAGATGACGATCGGACAGGACGGGCTCACGCCGTTCGGGGCGACGCCGGAAGACGTCGCGCGCACACTCGACGAGTGGGGCGCGGACGTCATTGGGCTCAACTGCTCGGTGGGACCGCAGGCGATTCTCGAAGCCATCGAGCGGATGGCCGCGGTCACGAAGCGGAAGCTGAGCGCGCAGCCGAACGCCGGCATGCCTCGCGACGTTTCGGGACGCACGATGTACATGGCGAGCCCCGAGTACATGGCGAGCTACGCGCGCCACTTCATCCAGGCGGGCGCAAAGCTGATCGGCGGCTGTTGCGGAACGACGCCCGATCACATCAAGTCGCTCGTGGACGGCATTCGACCGCTCGTGCCGCGCAACCAGCGGCGCCCGAGCGTGCGCTACCAGATGCCGCACACGCTCGGCGCCGACGAGCCGGGCGCGGAGCCCGCGAGCGCGACAGGCGTGGAGGCGATGCCGTTCGCGCGGCGCTCACGCTGGGCGGGAAAGATCGCGCGCAACGAGTTCGTCACGTCGGTGGAGATCGTGCCGCCCCGCGGCGTCGATGCGACCGCGATGCTGGAGGGCGTCTCCGCGCTCAAGGTGGCCGGCGTGGACGCGGTGAACGTTCCCGATGGACCGCGCGCGCAGAGTCGCATGGGTGCGCTCATGACGAGTCTCCTCATCGAGCAGCGCATCGGGATGGAGACGGTGACGCACTACTGTTGCCGCGACCGGAATCTTCTCGGCATGCTGAGCGACCTGCTCGGCGCCTCCGCGATGGGGCTGCGGAATCTCCTCATCATCACGGGTGATCCGCCGAAGATGGGGCCCTACCCCGATGCCACCGCGGTGTTCGACATCGATTCGATCGGCCTCACGAATCTCGTGAGCCGCTTGAACAAGGGCCTCGACCCCGGCGGCAACGCGATCGGCCGGCCGACGGCGTTCACGGTCGGTGTGGGCGTGAATCCCGCGGCGCTCGATCCGGCATACGAGCTGCGGCGATTCGAGTGGAAGGTGGACGCCGGCGCGGAGTACGCGATCACGCAGCCCGTGTTCGATGTCGAGCAGCTCGAGCGCTTTCTCGAGTCGATCGCGCACGTGCGCATTCCGATTGTCGCGGGGATCTGGCCGCTCGTGTCCGCGCGAAACGCCGAGTTTCTGGCCAACGAGGTGCCCGGAGTGGTGGTGCCGGAATCGGTGCTCGCACGCATGCGGGCGGCGAGCGAAAGCTCGAAGGAGCATGCAGTGGCCGAAGGGATCGCGATCGCCCGCGAGATGCTCGAGCGCGTGCGCGGCGCCGTGCAGGGCGCGCAGGTGTCCGCGCCATTCGGCAAGGTCGAGCTCGCGGTGCGGGTGCTCGAGAGCTGAGCGGCGGCGGAAAGCCACGGTATATTGGGGGACCGGTCCAGCGAGGAGCACACGTGAAGGGAATCCTGATCATCGATCACGGCTCGGTGAAAGAAGAGGCGAATCACATGCTCGAATGCGTGGGCGAGCTCGTGCAGCGCATGGCGGGCGAGCGCGTCCTCGTGCGCGTCGCCCACATGGAGCTCGCCGCCCCCACGATCGCGGACGGATTCGATGCGTGCATCGCTGCCGGCGCGACGGAGATCGTGGTCTTTCCGTACATGCTCTCCCCGGGCAAACATTCCACGCGCGACATCCCTCGCATGGTGGCGGAGATCGCGGCCGCTCATCCGGGAATTCCGGTGCAGGTGACGGCGGCATTCGGCGTGAGCGAGCAGCTCGCGGCCGTCGTGCTCTCTCGCTCGGGGGTGCCGGCCGTCGAATGTGTGGAGTCGCATCGATGTGCGCGCCCCGCGGGCACGCCGCCGCGCTACTGCGGCGCGGGCTGCGCGGAGGCGAGTTCGGCGGCAAACGCACGCGTGGGAGAAAGCATCGCGCATTAGCCGGCGCTGCGCGCGTGATGTCCCCGACGTAAGATTGTCAGCATGACTACCGACATTTCGGTCTCGCACCCGGCGCTCACCACACTGTCCGAGGAGGAGAGCGCCTTCCGCGATGCAGTGGCGGCGTTTGCGGAGCAGGAAGTTCGGCCGCGCGTGCAGGAGATGGAGCGTGCCGCGCGCATCGATCCCGCCCTGATCCCGGCGCTGTTCGAGCTCGGCCTCATGGGCATCGAGGTCGCGGAGACGTATGGCGGCGCCGCCGGATCGCTCATGATGGTGACGCTCGCCGTCGAAGAGATCAGCCGCGTCGACGCCTCCGCTGCCATCATGGTCGACGTGCAGAACACGCTCGTGAATTATCCGATCGCGCGCTACGGCACTGACGCGCAGCGCGAGATGTTTCTGCGGCGCCTCACCTCACGGACGATCGGTGCCTACGCGCTCTCCGAAGCCGGCTCCGGCTCGGATGCGTTCGGCCTGGCCACGCGTGCCGAGAAGCAGGGCGATGGCTGGTCGCTCACGGGCCGGAAGCTCTGGATCACCAACGGAGCGGACGCCGGCATTTTCGTCGTGTTCGCGAACGCGAATCCATCCGCCGGCTACAAGGGAATCACGGCGTTCATCGTGGAGCGGGACACGCCGGGCTTCACCGTCGGCAAGAAAGAGGACAAGCTCGGCATTCGCGCCTCGAGCACGACGGAGCTCCTCTTCGACGGCTGCCTCGTTCCCGACGCGAACGTGCTGGGCGAGGTGGGCCAGGGCTACAAGATCGCGATCGAGACGCTCAACGAGGGTCGGATCGGCATCGGCGCGCAGATGCTCGGCATCGCCCGCGGGGCCCTCGAGACGACGATCGCGTACGTGAAGGAGCGCAGGCAGTTCGGTACGCGGCTGGCGGATTTTCAGGCGATCCAGTTTCAGCTCGCGCAGGTGGCAACCGAGCTGGAGGCCGCGCGACTCCTCGTTTACAACGCCGCGCGGCTCAAGGACGGCGGGCAGCCGTTCACGCGCGAAGCGGCATCGGCGAAGCTGTTCGCGTCACAGGTGTGCGAGCGCGTCACGTCACTCTGCGTCGAGCTGCACGGCGGCTACGGCTACACGAAGGACTATCCGGTCGAGAAGTTCTATCGCGACGCCAAGATTGGCACCATCTACGAAGGAACGTCCAACATGCAGCTCCAGACGATCGCGAAGCTGCTGCTCAAATAGCGCTGCAGGCGAATCAGCGTCGCAGTGCGCCGATCACGGTAGGGAGCGCACCGATCAACCAGACGAGCGCCGCCGCGATGTAGGAGCTCGACTTCGAGACCTTTCCCGTGACCTGCAGCCCGATCGCGAGCAGCACGGTCTGCCAGAGCGTGAACAGGTCCACGCGTGTGAGCAGCGCCATGAGCACGGGCGATGCCGTGTCGGGATCGAGAAGCGCGCCGAGTGAGACGGTGATGCGCGCCGCACCGGTGAGCCGTTCGGGACTCGAGAAATACGCGATCACGGCTCCCACCACGGTGCCGATGATCCGGGGAACGAAGGCATACGTCGCGACCATGAACGCGGCTCGCGCCATCTGCTTCGACTCGAAGATCTTTCCCACCACCCAGAGCACCAGCCCGGTCAGCATGATCGAGATCGGGATCGTCACGATGATGAGGAATGGCGCGATCTTCTGGCCGAACGCCATCTGCCCCTGGATCTTGTCCGCCGTGATCTCCGGATGCGCTTTCAGAATCTGCGCGGTCTGTCGCGACATCTCCGCGTCGAACACGGGCTGGATGAGCGACTTCGTGCCAAGCAGGATGATGGCGAAGAGCACCGTGACGATCAGGAGCTGCAGGCCGAATCCGGAATTCTCGCGACGCCGGAACACCGCCGACGGCGAGGTGATGATGTCGATGAAGTCTTCCCAGAGCGATGCCTGGGGCGCGGCGGACGTATTCGCTGGCACGGTCACGAGCTTGCTCCACGCGGAAAGAGACTGCAACTATGATTCACGAGAGCACCCAGTCTCGCCAGTACCCCTTTCGAAATCCCGACCGCGTGCATCTGCCGACTTCCCCTTCGAATGCCAGGCCGACCATCGTGTTCGGGCGCGGCATGCTCATCGCGCTGTTTTGCGCACTCGCCGGGATGCCCCTCGCGGCCCAGGTTCCGCGCGCCGAGTTCGCCGCGCGGCGGTCACGAGCCCGCGGAGGATTATCTCAGCTTCTATCCGGTTCCCTCGTTTTATTACCTGACCGGTATCACCGAGCCCCGGGCGGCGCTCGTTCTGGTGAAACGCGGCGGCACGGCCACGATGACGCTGCGCGCCGCCGTGCAGCGCTACGCGAACATCGGCGTGCGCATCGAGGATGACTACTTCGCCACCAGCAGCGGAGTGGAGTGGATCTCGCGGGGCCCTCGCGAGTCGAGCAAGATCGAGCAGCTGATGCGCGCCCGCGCGCCGGTGCTGGCCCCGCACGATTCCTCGGTCATCGACTGGTACCGCCAGACCGCGCCGAAGCCGTAGGCGCCACGCTCACCCCGTCGTTCCGTGCAGAATCCCGCTGCGCACGCGCACGGCTTTCGGCGAAGCTCCCGGCATCGTCGCGATGCGCAGATCCACCCGCCACGTGAACTGCAGCGGGCCCGCGAGGGAGCTTTGCCTTCCATCGCGCACGATCGTGATCGGGATGATGGTGCCGTTCGCGGCATTCCCGTACTTCGCGCGCAGATGCTCCGAGAGTGCGGCGGCGCTGCCCGGGATGTCTCCCACCGACACGAGGTCGTCGCCGGGTTGTACGCCTGCCAGCTCCGCCGTGGATCCGGGTGCAACACCGGTGACGCGCGACCCGTTGTCCTCCTGCGACATCGTCACGCCGAGCACGGGCACGCGCGTGGAATCGGAGCGGAGCTCGAGCGCGGCCAGCGGAAGCACCGTCTGCCAGGGATATGGGTCGCGTCCATCGATGTAGCGCGCATTGAAGTCGGTGAACGACTTTCCGCCGGCTGCGCCCTGCACCGCGTTCCACCAGTCGGCGCCCGTGAACCCCTTCCCCGCCTTGTAGTCCTGGCGATAGAGCTGGCGCATCACCTCGTCCAGCGAGTGCTTGTTGTCGCTCGCATCGCGGATCAGGATGTCGAGCAGCAGCCCGGCGAGTGAGCCTTTCGGGTAGTACGCGTCCGCGGTGCCATCGGTGGGATGAATCCAGGCGGAGAGCGACGCGTCATCGAGTCCGAATGGCGGCAGATCGGCAATCTCGCGGATCTTTCCCGCGGTCGTTGCGAAGAACGCGCTGCTGTCACTCACGCCACTGCGCACGAGCGCGAGATCGGCATAGTAGTCCGTCACCCCCTCGCTCACCCACAGCCAGCTCGTCGGCTGCTCGTGCGCGTACTGATACGGCCACAAATCCACAGGACGCAGCCGCTTCACGTTCCATGCGTGGAAGATCTCGTGCGCGTACACCGACGTGAGCACCGGCTGTCCGATCGCGAGCACGTTCGTGAGATCGACGTGCGAGTTCTGGTGCTCGAGCCCTACGATCGCGGCAAAGGCCGAGTCGGCGATCTGCATGACCGTGTACGTGGTCCACGGCGTCTCACCGAACACCGCGGACTCGACGGGGATGATCTTCGATAGCTCGGAGAGTGTGGTGGCGCGGCGTGCAGCCGTCTCCACGGACGCGGGGTAGCTCGCGAATCGAAGCCACCCGCTGCCGACGCGCGTGCTGTCGAAGTCGAAGCGGCCCGCCATGATCGGAAAGTCGACCAGATCGTGATAGTTGCTCGCGTTGAACGTGTTGCGGCCAGTAGCTGGCATTCCGGTGGCCACTCGCCAGCTCGAAGGGAGGCGCAGCTCGACCGTGCTCGCGAAATCGAACGGGCGACCCGCCGGATACAGAAAGAGGGTGGCGCCGTTGAGCAGCGCGAAATCGCGCTGGCTCCAGGAGTTCGAGTTGTCGAGCGAGTCGTTGCGGTACTCGAAGGACACGGACACCGGTCCGGCAGCCGACGGGCGCACCCGCCACGTCTGGTAGTCCGCCTTGTCCCAGCTCAGCTGGCGTCCGCCGCTCGCTGCCACGAAGGCCGAGACGTTCCTGGCCCAATAGGTGAGCTCATACGAGCCGGGCGTCCATGCCGGGAGTGCGAGCAGCACCGGATCCGCGGAAGCCGCGGTAAACGTCATCGCGACGCGAATTCTTCGCTGTGCGGCGTCCGCACTATCGATCGTGATGTGGTAGCCGATACCGGAGATCGCGGCCGAAATCCCTACAGAGGAGGCCGGAGTCTGTGCGCGTGCGTTTCCGGTAGCCGCAAAGGCCAGCGCCGTCCATAGCAGAGCTCGCTCGATCACGTTACGCCTCACGTGGTGGATTGGGGTTGGTTTCGAGGTTGGGGCAAACTAACGCCTGAGAGGAGCATCCCAACGTGCCATGGGCGTATGAATTGCATTAACGGCCATAGTTGGCGAACACGATACTACACAACGAGATACGCGCTTCGATTCAAATTCCTCGACTTCCGTGAGCCTCATTTCGCTTCTCCCTTTCCCGGTACTCGGGCTCGACACGCAAGGAAACTTCTGCGAGAGCAACGGTGCGCTCGAGCGCGAGCTCGGGCTCGACCATTCTCTGGAGGGCCGCTCGCTTGCCGAATCCGTCGAAAAGGATGCCGGCGATCTGGTAGACCGAATTCTGGGCAGAGGTGAGCTGGAAAAGCCGGTGGTGCAGCTCACGTTCACGGGCGCCGGTGATCCCAAGCCACGCACGTTCTATGTCATCGCCGAGGACGACACCCGATGGCTCGTGGGGCAGCCGGCCGAGTTCGATGAGCAGCGCGTTGCCCTGGAGCGCGCGCACGAGCGCGCCGAAGCGCAGACGGACGAGTATGCGCGGATCAGCCAGGAGCTCCTCGCCGCGAACGAGCAGCTGGCGCTGCGAGCGCGCGCGCTCGTCGAGGCGGGCGAGGCCAAGGCTCGCTTTCTCGCCACGATGTCGCACGAGCTCCGCACGCCGCTGAACGCCGTGCTGGGCTACGCAGGATTGCTGCGCGATGGCGTCTATGGAGCGGTGAGCGCGCAGCAGGAGCGCGCGGTGCAGTCGATCGTCCGGCGTGCGAAGGACCTCCAGCTGCTCATCGACGACGTGCTCGATCTCGCGAAGATCGAGTCGGGACGCGCCGAGCTGCGCGTCGACGAGTTCGATCCGAGCGCGGTGCTCGCCGAAGTCAAGGATGCGACCGCCTCCTTCGCGCGCGACAAGAATCTGCGCGTCTCGGTGCGCACGCGTATCAAGCGCCGCGTGCGGCTCGATCGTGCCAAGTACAAGCAGGTGGTGCTCAACCTCGCCTCGAACGCGGTGAAGTTCACTCCCGAGGGCGGTGAGGTGGAGCTGTCCGTCGAAGAGGATGAGGGCGACACGATGGTTACCCACGTACGCGATACCGGCATCGGCATCGCCCCCGAGAACATCGGCTACATCTTCGACGACTTTCACCAGATCGAGTCCGGTACCACGCGCCGCTTTCAGGGCATCGGGCTGGGACTCGCGATCGTGAAGCGCACCGTCGAGCTGCTCGGCGGCACCGTGAGCGTGAAGAGCGAGCCGGGACACGGCACCTCGTTCTCCATGCGCTTTCCCATCCGGCCGCTCGGCGAGGCGCTCGTGGGCGAGCAGGGCGACATCCCGGATGAAGCCATGCTCTCGAACGATCCGATCATCGTCGCCATCGACGACGATCCGGAGGTCATTTCGCTGCTTCGCGACTCGCTCGCGCCGGCGCACTTTCGCGTGGTCGGGGCACTCAACGGCGACCGTGGGATGGAGCTCGCGCGCATCCTGAAGCCGTTCGCCATCACGCTGGACATCATGATGCCGGAGAAGGACGGCTGGCAGGTGCTGCGCGAGATAAAAAATGATCCGGAGCTCTGCCGCACGCCGGTGATCGTCATGTCGATCGTTTCCGAGCGCTCGCTCGGCTTCTCGCTCGGCGTCGCGGACTATCTGGTCAAGCCCGTCGACCGCCGGGTGCTGATCGATGTGCTGGAGCGTCTTCGCGAGCGGAAGACGATGCACAGCGCGCTCGTGGTGGACGACGACTACGACGCGCGCACGCTGCTGGCGGATCTGCTCCGCTCGCTCGGCGTGCGCGTGCGCACGTGCGACACGGGCAGTGCATGCATCGCGGCGCTGGAAAAGGAGCCGTCGGATCTTCTCTTTCTGGACGTGACCATGCCGGAGCCCGATGTGAAGCGCGTGCTCGACTTCGTGTCCGACGACCACCGGTTGGAGAACGTGCGCACGGTCGTGATCACGCGCAGCGATGGCACCGGCGATCAGCAGGAATGGATGCGGCGCGTGGCAGCAGAGGTGGTGTACGAAGGGCACGAGCATCCCGAGGCGCTGCTCAACGATCTTCGAGGCGCGCTCACCGCGCTGGGCGCAACCATCGAGAGCTAGCCGGGCGCGCCACCGCCGCCCGGCGTGTGCAAGACCGCTTGTCGGCAACGTCTCATGAGTGTGCGGGCCACGTCGGCCCGCCGCTCACATCGAGGACGACATGCGGAGTACATCCGTTCTGCTGGGCATCGCCGCGCTGCTCGCCGCCTGCAATCGCGGCACTGCAACTCCCGCCGAGAGACGCTCGCGCGATGAAGTCTCGCAGTCCATGGCGCTCGGACGAAGCGACGCACCCGCGCTCAAGGAAAGTGCGGGGAACGCTGCCGGCGCGCCGAAGCCGGAGTCGCCGGCAGCGCTCGACGCCGCAGCGATTCAGATTCCCGGAGCTCACACCACGAGCGATTCCGTCGTCAGCTCGATGATCATTCGCACGGGTCAGGCGAGCGTGGAGGTCGACTCGCTGCAGCAGGGCGTTCGCGCGGTGCGCGCCCTCGCGGTGCGCGTTGGAGGCTACATCGCGAACAGCTCGATCGTGGCCGGCACCGACCAGTCGCACGCGGCAACGCTCGAGATCAAGATCCCTTCCGGGCGCTTCGACGAGGCGGTCAACGGCCTTCAGCCGATCGGCCATCTCGAATCCGTGAACGTGAGTGCGGAGGATGTGGGTGAGGAGTTCGTCGACGTCGCCGCGCGCGCGGAGAACGGGCGCAAGCTGGAGCAGCGCCTGATCGGCATCCTGGGTACGCGCACCGGGAAGCTCAGCGACGTGCTCGCCGTGGAGCGCGAGCTCGCGCGCGTGCGCGAGGAGATCGAGCGGCAGGAAGGGCGCATGCGCTATCTCCGCAGGCGCGCCGCGATGAGCACCCTCGCGGTCACCGTTCACGAAAAGCTCCCGGTCGTCGCCGGCACGGGAAGCTGGGGCGTGCTCGGGGAAGCATTCCGCCAGTCGTGGCGGAACTTCATCGCCTTCGCTGCAGGCGTGATCGCGGCCATGGGAACGCTGCTCCCGCTCGGCGCCATAGTGGCGGCTGTGGGTTGGCTCGCGTGGCGCGCGCGCCGGAGCGCAGTGGCCAAGGCCGAGGCGCGGACACGGGCCCTGCCGTAGCATGCGCACGCGCCGTGCACTCGGGAATCACCCGTCTCTTCCCCGAGCCGATGCCGGACGGCCATATTGCCCGGTCACTCGACGAGGAGCACATGTCGATCATCACCCAGCCACCGCTCGACGCGGAGGCAGACAAGATCCCGCTCGCCGCCGATTTCGACGGCGAGCACGTTCCATATGTCTCGCCTGACAGGAATCTCGCGGAGCTCACACCCGGCGCGATCGCGCTCGGCATCGTGCTCGGGCTCGTCTTCGCGCTTTCCAGCGTCTATCTCGCGCTCAAGGTGGGACTGACGGTCAGCGCATCGATTCCGATCTCGGTGCTCTCGATCACGATCTTCCGATACATCTCGAAGTCGTTCGGCGCGAAGCCCGCAACGATTCTGCAGAACAACATGGTGCAGACCACGGGATCCGCAGGCGAGTCGGTCGCCGCGGGAATCGTGTTCACGCTGCCCGCTCTCCTCTTGCTCGGCTACAACCTGCCGTGGACGAAGGTCGCGGCCGTGGCAGTCGTTGGCGGACTGCTCGGCGTCTTCCTCATGATCCCGCTGCGCAACGCGCTGATCGTGAAGGAGCGAAAGACACTCAAGTATCCCGAGGGAACCGCTGCGGCCGAGGTGCTGATCGTCGGCGAGGAGCGGGGCGTGCAGGCGCGCACGGTGTTTCTGGGATTCGGGCTCGCGGCGCTGTACAAGTTTGTGGTGAGCGGGCTGCATCTCTGGCAGGAGGTTCCCCGCTACGTATTCCAGCGGATCGCACCGAGCGGCAGAATCGAGCTGTTCGGCGAGATTCGCGCGGAGATCAGCCCTGAGCTCACGGGCGTGGGGTACATCATCGGCCCGCGGATCGCGGGCTACCTGTTCGCGGGCGGCTGCCTCTCCTATTTCGTGCTCATTCCCACGATCAAGCTCTTCGGCGCCGGGCTCACGACAATCATTCCGCCAGGCACGGGGCTCATCAGCGACATGGACGCGACCGCGGTGCGCGCGAACTACGTGTACTACATCGGCGCCGGCGCGGTCACGGCGGCAGGAATCATCAGCCTGCTGCGCTCCATGCCCACGATCGTCTCGGCACTCGCGGGCGGCTTTCGCCGCTCGTCGGGCGATCGCTCGAGCAGCACCGCGCAACCGCGCACCGCTCGGGACATGCCGATGAGCGTGGTGCTCCTGGGAGTTCTCGCGTGCGCGA
The DNA here is from genome assembly GCA_025929535.1 of Gemmatimonadaceae bacterium. Taxonomy (GTDB): domain Bacteria; phylum Gemmatimonadota; class Gemmatimonadetes; order Gemmatimonadales; family Gemmatimonadaceae; genus FEN-1250. Next base: position 46,112 of record JAICLZ010000001.1, on the reverse strand, counting down.
TCGGGATGATCGCGCTGCCGCAGATCTCGATCAACATCTTCGCGGCGGTACTGGCCGTCGGCTTCGCCTTCCTGTTCGTCACCGTCTCGAGCCGCATCACCGGGCAGATCGGCGCGTCGTCCAATCCGATCTCCGGAATGACCGTCGCCACCGTGCTGCTCACGGCGCTGATCTTTCTCGCGATCGGATGGACCGGTGTCGAGCACCGCGTGCTCGCGCTCACGATCGGCGGCGTGGTCTGCGTGGCGGCAGCCGTGGCCGGCGCGACGTCGCAGGATCTCAAGACCGGATTCATCGTCGGCGCAACGCCCGCGCGGCAGCAGATCGGCCTCCTCTTCGGCGTGACGACGTCGGCGCTGCTCATTGGCGGGATGATCGCGTTGCTCAACAGCGCGCATCGCACGATCGTCGAGAAGAGCTACCCGGGCGTCGTCGTGTCGACGATCGACGCTGGGGCAACGGAGACCGTGAAGGGTGTCGCGTACCAGGTTGGTCATCTCTACGAAACGCAGGGCGGTGCACCGGCCGGCAAGTATCTCGTGGATGCACAGCATACCATCCACTACCTCGTGGATCCCGGAATCGCCGGCCGCTATCCGCAGGACGTGAGCGGGCGCACCGTCGAGAAGCTCGACTCGCCAAAGGCGCAGATCATGGCGCTCGTCGTCGACGGAATTCTCACGCAGAAGCTGCCGTGGGGGCTCATCCTCATCGGCGCGTTCCTCGCGATCGCGATCGAGATCCTCGGTATTCCGTCGTTGCCCGTGGCCGTGGGCGTGTATCTCCCGATCTCCACATCGGCGACGATGTTCATGGGAGGCGTCGTGCGCTGGCTCGTCGAGCAGCGGCTGCCGGCCGAAGAGCGTGTTGGGGCAAAAGCTGATTCGGGACCGGGCGTGCTGTTCTCATCGGGGCTGATCGCGGGCGGCGCAATCATGGGCGTCGTGCTGTCGGTGCTCGCGATCTGGAAGCTCTCCGACAGCCGCACCGTTGCGGACATGATCGACTTCTCGAAGAACGTCGGCTTCGTGGGCGCGAGCGCCGCGGCGGCGATCATCCTCTACGTGCTCTTCCTCGCGGTGCCATTGTACCGCGTCGGGCGCGCGGGCGGCGGCCGCGAGGAGTGATGCGAATCATCTCGCTCTTCCCGGCCGCCACCGAGATGGTGTGCGCGCTGGGAGCCGCGAGCTCGCTCGTCGGCATCTCGCACGACAGCGATTATCCGACGGAGCTCCTGGATTCGGGAATTCCGCGAGTCACTCGCACGACGCTCGATGAGCGCGCAGCACCCGCCGAGATCGACCGGATGGTGCGCGTGGCCGACACGCTGGGCGAATCGCTGCACGTGCTCGATGCGCAGGCGATCGCCGACCTCGAGCCGGACGTCATCATCACCCAGGGGATCTGCGATGTGTGCGCGATCCGCGAAGGAGACGTGCGCATCATTGCGGAGAGCCTTCGCGAGCCTCCGATCGTGCTCGCGCTGTCCGCCAACTCGCTCGAGGAGATGTTCAACGACATCCATCGCGTGGCCTCCATCATCGAACTATCGCCGATATCGGAGGTGCTGGTCGACGGGTTGGAGGCGCGCTTGAGCAAAGTGCATCATCGATTGGTCGCGGCCACAGTCCCGCGACCGCGAGTAGCGGTGCTCGAGTGGACGGATCCCATTTACAACGCCGGGCACTGGGTGCCGCAGATGGTGCGGCGCGCAGGAGGAATCGAGGTGCTCGCCAAGGCGGGGGAGCGGTCGCGGAAGGTGACGATGGACGAGCTCGCTGCCGCAAATGCGGATACGATAATCTTTGCGCCATGCGGCTACGGCGTCGTGCGCGCAGCCGCGGAAGGCGAGATGCAGGCGAAAAAGAAGGAATGGGCCTGGCTCGCCCATCGGCGGACGTGGGCAGTGGATTCCGGAGGGCTGTTCAGCCGGCCCGGGCCACGCCTCGTTGATGGAGTCGAGACGCTGGCCGAAATATTTCATCCAACGGTGTTTCCACGCCCATCCCGCACGCGCGCCATCGAGCTCCACATCGCCTGAGCGCGTGTCACTGACGTTTCGCTGACGGTAGCGGTTATCATTTCCTGCCACCGGACGCCCGTCACCCTTTCACCACTTCCATAACCATGCTGAGCGATACGTCGATCACCTTCCTCGAGCGGCTGCTCGATACCCCCGGGCCTTCCGGGTTCGAGTCGGCGCCCGCCCGGGTCTGGCGCGAGGAGGCGGCGAAGTTCGCGGCCGTGCAGTCGGACGTACACGGCAACAGCATGGCAACCATCAATCCCGATGGCCGGCCCGTCATCATGCTCGCCGGCCACATTGACGAGATCGGCGTCATCATCCAGCACATCGATGAGGATGGGTACATCCACATCGCCGGGATCGGCGGCTGGGACCCGCAGGTGCTCGTCGCGCAGCGCATCCGCTTTCTCGGCACCAGCGGCGACGTCATCGGCATCGTGGGCAAGAAGCCGATCCATCTCATGAAGGCCGAGGACCGCGACAAGGCGTCGAAGATGACCGACCTCTGGGTGGACATCGGTGCGTCGAGCCGGTCCGAGGCGAGCGCGCGGCTGAGTGTGGGCGACGCGGGCGTGATCGACTCGAAAAGTGTGCTGCTGCCGAACGGTCGCATCGTTTCCCGCTCCGTCGATGATCGCATCGGCGCGTTCGTGGTGCTCGAGGCGCTGCGCCGCTACAGCGAGAAGCCCGGCAAGGCGAAGGTGGTTGCGGCGGCAACCACACAGGAGGAGATCGCGTTCCGCGGTGGGGGCGCCGGCGTGTGCGCGTCGTGCATCGGCGCGCAGATGGCGATCGTCGTCGACGTCACCTTCGCCACCGATCATCCCGGCGTCGAAAAGAAGGAGCTCGGTGAGCACGCGATCGGCAGCGGGCCGGTGCTCACGCGTGGATCGATCATCAGCCCGGTGGTCTTCCGCATTTTGCGCGGCGCGGCGGACGAGCTTCAGATGCCCTACACACTGCAGGCCTCAGGGCGCGACACCTCCACGGATGCGGACGCGATTCACGTCGCGGCGCAGGGAATCGCGACGGCGCTCGTCTCCGTCCCGAATCGCTACATGCATTCGCCGAACGAGCTCGTGAGCCTCGAGGACGTCGATCGTGCCGCAACGCTGCTGGCCGAGGCGTGTCGCCGGGTGGATCAGCAGACGGACTTCACCGCGCGGTAATTTCGTATGAGGGTGGTTGCGCGCGTGTGCGCGGAGCTCGCCATGTCGGCAACGCCGCCTCGTCAGCCTCGAACTTTTTTCGAGCGCCTCTTGCACCTCACGCAACGTGAGGAGTTACACTGCTCCCGTGGCCACTGACACGCTTCCCCAGACGATGACACTTCCTCCGTGGAAGGTCGGGGAGCTCGCGAGCCGGACCGGCATGTCGGTGCGCGCGCTCCACCACTACGACGAGATCGGGCTCCTCTCGCCATCGCTGCGCACGCCCTCGGGTCATCGCCTGTACCAGCAGGCGGACATCGCTCGGCTGCAGCAGATCCAGTCGCTGCGTCTGATGGGGATTCCGCTGGAGGAGGTGAAGCAGCTGCTCGACGGAGCGGCCATGTCGCCTCGCGAAGTGATCGACCTGCATCTCGCCAGGCTGCACGAGCAGCTCGCTCTGCAGAATCGCCTGGCCGAGCGCCTGCAAGCGCTCGCGACACATTTGGACATGGTGGAGAGCGCATCGATCGATGACCTCTGCCAAATCATTCAGGTGACGATCGCCATGGAGAAATACTTTACGACGGAGCAGCTCGAGGTGCTCCGCGAGCGACGAACGTCGATCGGCGATGCGCACATGCACGAGGTGCGCGACGAGTGGAACGAGATCATCCCGAAGGTGCGCAAGGCGATCACGGACGGCGTCGATCCGGCATCGCCGGAGATTATCGCGATCGCGCGCCGATGGAAGGCACTCGTGGAGGAGTTCACGGGCGGCGATCCGAAGATCGCGCAGGCCGTGAGGACGATGTACGAGCACGAGGGACCAACCCTGCAGCAACAGCTCGGCGAGGTACCGACGCCGGACATGTTCGCCTACATGGGCAGGGCCTTCGCCGCTCTCGAGCAGTCGTCTCGATGATCGAAGTCCCCACCCGCGCGCGTCGCGCAGGTGGGGACCTTTCGTCACTCCCGCCGCGTGCGCTACTCCTCTTCGATGTGCGCCGTGTCGGCTGGCGTGGGGAACTTGCCGCTCTCGCGCTTGCGGCCCATCATCACCCAGGACGCCGCGCCGCGCACCGCCTTCTCCTTGTCGCGCAGCAGCGTCTGCAGCGCGGCGAGCGCGCTCGACGTCTTCACCTCGCCGAGCGCGTGGACGGCGGCCACTCGCATGGGTGTAGGCCGCCGCTTGTTGAGCAGCCCTTTGTCCGTGCGCGCGATGTCCATCAGCTTCTCGACCGCGTGCGGTGAACCGAGCTGGCCAAGTGCGGTGACCATGGCCATCTGCACACGATTGTCGTCCTCCCTGTCCAGTGCGCGCACGAGCGAGTCTACCGAGCCGCTGCGCTGCATCGCCATCGCCTCCGCCGCGCGCTCGCGCACCTCTTCGGGCGCGTCGCGCAACGCGCCGCGCAGCCCCTTCGCCGCCACGCCCGGTCCCAGCTTCGCGAGGGCGGTGGCCGCCGCCGTGCGCACCCGGTCATCGCGATGCTCGAGCATCTTCTCGAGCTCCTCGTCCGCCTCTGCCACGCGCATCTCCCCCAGCAGCTCGATCGCGTTGCGCACGACGAACCACCGTGGATCGCCGAGCATGTGCACGAGCGTGCGCACGCCGGTGCGCAAACGCAGGAGGGAGTCGTAGTAGATGCGGCGGTCGGTGATCGAGGGCGCCGAAATGAGCGCCTCCACCAGCGCCTCCACCCCATCCTCCTCCGCCCGCATGAAGATCGCCATGTACTGCTCGTAGTTCTCGCGACGGCGGGGCAGCAGCTCGACGATGCACTTGAGCACGCGCGGAACGCACAGACGCCGGATCGCGAGCGCGTACTGGCGCTTCGACATCTTGTCCTCGATGCCGCCCTCGCGCTTCACGAGGCCGTAGAACACGTCGGCGACGATGTCGATGCGATCCTTGCCCGAGGAATCGGCCGCGAGCTTCACGAGCGTGTCGAGATGCTCGCCCACCACGGTCGCCTCGAGCGCATTGTCGAGCTGCTCGTAGAGTCGCGCCATCGAGCCCTTGGGAGTCGACGAGGTTGCGAAGGCCGAGAACATCGCGTCGGGATCCTGCTCGCGCACGATGTCCTCCGCCCCGAGCGCCTCGCCATCGCCCACCTCGGCGCCGCCCGCCTGAGCTCCCTCGAACTGCTCGGCTGCCGGCATGAACATCATCATGCTGTTGCGCACGAAGCCCGTGCTGATGTTGCCGAGCTTCGAATTCGCAAGCGCTGCAGCGGATGGCTGCGATGCGATCGGCGCTTCGACCTTCAGCGTAATCGTCTGCGCGTCGAGCGCGCGCGCGCGCGCGAGAGCGACTTCACCTCCGTTGCCGGGCGTCGCCGCCACCGAGAGCAGCTTTGCGGCGAGCAGCAGGTCCGCGAGCGATGCATGCTGCTGAAATTCGATCTCGATGATGGAGTGGCCGATGAGCTGCGCCAGGAGATCCTCCACGCCGTCGAAGCGCGAGGGTACGACTTCGGCGTTCACCGAAATGAGCTGCAGGTCGTGGAGAACGAGCTTCACGGGGCCCTGCTCCGATATCGTCACGAGCGACCGCAGCGTGGCGAGCTGCTTCTCGAAGGCATTCCCTTCGATGAGCAGCAATTGCACGAGACGGGCGAAGTGACGGGCGAAGGTCAGAGCGTATGACATCGATGCCTGAAGCGGTCCTCCTCAGCGCCGGAACGAGTCTCTTTCGAGGGATATTCTCCCGATATGCGACACATGACCATGGGAGATCGTAACATTATGATCACACGCGTCTTGCGCGAATCCGAGGTCGTGCGTTATGACGGCCGCGGCGCCGCGCGAGCGCTGCAGCTCGAGCGCCGCTCGAATGAGCCAGCGGCCCTCGGCATCCTGTCCCGCCGTGGGCTCGTCGAGCATGAGCAATTGTGGTCGCGAGGCGAGCGCGGACGCGATCGCCAACCGCCGCTGCAATTGCGGCGCGAGATCGCCGGGATGCTCGGCCTCGCGCGCGTGCAGCTCGACCACCGCCAGGGCCTCTCGCGCGTGGCCGAGCGCCGCGGCGCGCGAGAGGCCAAGCGTGCGCGGGCCGAACATGGTTTCCTCGAGCACCGTGCGGGAAAAGAGCTGGCGACGGGGATCCTGGAACACCAGGCCGATCAGGCGCGCCCGTTCGTGCACGGGTAACGCAGTGATGTCCCGTTGCCCCAGCCGTATGCGGCCGGTGCGTGCCTCCACCAGCCCCATGATCGTTCGCGCAAGGGTGCTCTTGCCAGCCCCGTTCCTGCCGGTCCAGGCGACGACCTCGCCCGTTCCGATCGTGAGCGACAGATCGCGCAGCACTTCGCGATCTCCGTAGCCGGCACTCACTCCCTCGATCGTGAGCAACGAAGGGTGCTCCGCGCGCGCGCTCGCCGGCGGCGGATCGCGACGAGTGCGAAGACCTCCGAGCCGCGCATCGAGCGGCGGATCGCGGCCGAGCACATCGCGCGGCGCGCCGGTCGCGAGCACGGCGCCATCCGCGAGCAGGATCACGCGATCCGCGAGCGAGGCGAGCAGCTCCAGATTCTGCTCGACCAGCAGCACCGCCGCCCCGCGGTCGCGAAGCCCGCGCACCGCGCCTGCGAATCGCACGGCAGTTTCAGGATCGAGCTGCGCGGTCGGCTCGTCCAGCACGAGCAGCGGCGCCTCGAGCGCGAGCGCGGAGGCGAGTGCCACGCGCTGCAGCTCTCCCCCCGAGAGCTCGCGCGGGATGCGCAGCGCGAGCGCCGTGGCATTCGCCTGGGCGAGCGCGTCGTCCACACGAGCGCGAATCGCCGCCGATGCGAGCGCCTGATTTTCGGGACCGACTGCGACTTCCTCCTCCACCGTTTCCCCGAGCTCCGTGAGTTGCGTGGACGGATTCGCGAAGACGAATGCCGCGGGAGGGCGGCCGCCCAGCGGGTGTTCGATCGCGCCCGCGATCGTCGCGGGAACCGAACGCCCGAGCAGCCCCGCGGCGGCCAGCGCGAGCGTGCTCTTTCCGGCGCCCACGTGGCCCGCCACCCCAACGATCTCGCCGCGCGCGATGTCGAGCGCGACATTCCGCAGCGCGATACGGTCCTCGTACGCAATCGTGCGCACCCGCATCGAAAGCGCGAGCGGCTCGGTGCTCACGTGATGGTCAGCGACTGCGCGAATTCCCGGAGGCGCCACGCGATCACCGCCGCGAGCGCGAGCCAGATCACGCGGCGCGCCCACCGCTCGGCCGACGGATCGGCAATCGGTGCGAGTGCGGTGCGCGATGCGCGCGGATCGAACGCACGCGCGTCGAGCGCGAGCGCACGCTCTTCGGATTCCGTCACGAGGCCGACGATGAGCGGGCCGGCGAGCGCGGGAAGCGCACGCAGTCGTCCGCGCATGCCCGTGCCCTTCCCCACGGGAACGCCTCGGCACCGCTGCGCATCGATCACATCGTCCGCGCGACGGCGCGCATCCGGCACCGCCTCGAGCGACGCGATCACGAGATACGCGGCCCAGGCGGGAAGCCCGCGCGCCGCCAGCGCTCGCGTGAGCCGCCGCGGCGCAACGCCCACGACGACGACGCCGAGCGCGGCGATGGCGGCGCCGAGGCGAAGCGAGACGGCGAGTGCATCGAGAACGGCCGCCCTCGAGGGAACCCATTGCCGCTGCGCGGTAGCGGCATCGGGGAATGCCGCGGCGAGCAGCACGAGCAGCGCGAACGCCGGCAGCACGACGAGCGCCGTGAGCGCGGTGACCTTGAAGCCGATCCCGCTCGCTATGGCAACGAGCAATGCGACCGCGAGCACGAGCACCGGCGCATACGGCTGCGGGCCCGCGAAGGCCGCGAGCACCATCGCCACCGCAGCGGCGAGCGGGGTGAGTGGATTCCAGCGATCGAGCGCGCTCGTCATGCCGTCGCGCGCCGGAAGCGAGCGCTGAGGCGGCGCGGCAGCCGCTCGAGCACGAGGTACACGAGCACGCACGAGAGCGGCTTGTCGAGCGCATCCGTCGCGATCGCCGCGATCTTCGCAGCGCTGTCCACGCTCACGCCCAGGGTCGCGCGGATCGCGATCGTCAGAATCCCGGTGCCGCTCGCGGTGAGTCCGCCCATGAGCGCAATCACGATCACCGCCGATGCGAGCGCGGCCGCGACGCCGATCACGAGCCCCGCCGCGATCGCGCCCGCGAGCGAGGCGAACGCACCGGCGCGCCCTGCGATTCCCGCCAACCATCCGATCACGATCGCAACGGGGATGAACGCGAACAACGCCGGCGACACGAGCAGTCCGAGGACGCTGTTCGACACGATGCCGGTGATGACTCCAGCCCACGGACCCGCGAGGACCGCAACGAGAATGGTGCCCACCGAATCGAGGTACACCGGAAGCTTGAGCGCGCCGACGACGGCGCCCAGCGCGAGGTTGAGCGCGACCGCGCGCGGAATCAGCGCGAGCGCGAGCGTGGGGAGCGTACGTCTGGCAGGAAGGGGCACCGGCGGATAACATACTACTCGTAGCGCGCTTCTCACCACACCCAACGCCAGGCATGTCTTCCGCATTTGTTCGCCGCGCGGCGTTCGCCAGCGCGGCCGTCGCTCTATTCGGCTGTCATCACGGCGCGCGTGTCGCTCCCGAATCGGCGTCCGGCTCCGCTCTCGGCGACACCGCGCGCATTCGCGCCGACATCGTCTATCTCGCGAGCGATGCGCTGGAGGGGCGCGGCACCGGAACGCCGGGGAACGACAGCGCAGCCGCGTATCTCGCGCGCGAGTACGCGCGCCTTGGCCTGCAAAAGATCGAGCGCGCTGCATCGTGCCCTGAGATGCGCGCCGGCGTGCGCGAGTGCGTGGTGGGGCGTGCGTCGTACCTGCAGCTCTTCTCCGCACGCTCCGCCGCCGCGGCGCACGCGGGCCTTCCCGGCGAGCTTCCGACGCAGAACGTGATCGCGATGCAGCCCGGCACCGATGCGGCGCTCCGCAGACAGTACGTGGTCATCGGCGCCCACTACGATCATCTGGGCCGCTCCACCTTCGACGCGCTGGATCCCGAAGCGAAGAACGCGATCCGGCACGGTGCGGACGACAATGCGTCCGGCACCGCGGCGGTGCTCGAGCTCGCGCGCCGCTTTCACGCCGTGCCTGCGCGGCGCTCGATCATCTTCGTGAACTTCAGCGGAGAGGAGCTCGGCGACCTGGGCTCCGAATACTTCGTCGACAACCCGCCGGTGCCGCTCGACAGCATCGCCGCCATGCTCAACTTCGACATGGTCGGCCGGCTCAGAAACGACAAGCTGATCGTGTACGGCGTGACCACGGCCACGGAGATGCGCGGCATCGTGGACAGCGCGAACGCCGTGCAGCCACCGCTCGCCATCACCGCGCTCGGGGACGGATTCGGCCCCTCCGATCACGCGTCGTTCTACGGCAAGAACATTCCCGTGTTGCAGTTCTTCACGGACATGCACGAGGACTATCACAAGGCCACGGACGTCGCGAGCAAGATCAACGTGCCGGGCGAAGCGCGCGTGATCGACTATGCGGAGCGGGTCGCGCGATCGATTGCGAATCGCCCTGCGCGCCTGACGTACGTGCGCAGCTCGGAGCCCCCGCCCCGCATGTCCATGGGCTCCGGAAACGGCACGTGGTTCGGTTCCGTCCCCGACATGAGCACCGCAGATGAGCCGGGCGTGAAGCTCGCGGGCGTGACCGCCGGCAGCCCCGCCGACAAGGCCGGCGTGCAGGCCGGAGACATCATCGTCGAGTTCGGCGGAAAGCCCGTGAAGGACATCTACGAGTACACCGATGCCATCGGTGCTCACAAACCCGGCGACGTCGTCACCGTCGTCGTTTTGCGCGCGGGCACACGGCTCGCGCTCACCGCCACGCTCGGGAAGCGTGGCTCCTGAACCATTCGGAGGCGCCTGATGCATCGTCGCGTGTTCTCTGCTCTGATCGCGATCGCCACGCTCTCGTCGGTTCCGCTCGCCGCGCAGGACTCCACCCTCGCGGCGCCCGGCACCTTCGTCCTTCGCGCCGCGCACCTGATCGACGGCACCGGCTCGCCCGAGATACAGAACGCGGCCGTCGTGATCGTCGGCGACAGCATCACGTGGGTGGGACCCGCCGCGAACGTGAAGGCACCGGCGGGCGCGCGCACCATCGACTTCGGCGACGCCACCCTCCTTCCCGGCTTCATCGATGCGCACGTGCATCTCGCCGGCCGCGAGCTCGGTGATCCGGAGCAGGAAGAAGCGGCGGTGCACGACTACGATCAGTACAGCGCGATTCTGGGAGTCAATCACGCCAAGAGCACGCTCCTCGACGGCTTCACGAGCGTGCGCAACGTGGGCGCGCCGAACTTCGACGACATGGCGCTGCGCAAGGCGATCAACGCGAACCAGATCTGGGGACCGCGCATGGAGAACGCGGGCTATGCCATTGGCATCACGGGCGGCCACTGCGACGACAACGCGTACAAGCCGGGGTTGTTCGACGGCAGCATCAAGACGGGGATAGCCGATGGACCCGATCAGGTGCGCGCCGCGGTGCGCTACATGGTCAAGGAAGGCGCCGATGTGATCAAGACGTGCGCGACTGGCGGCGTGCTCTCCGAGGGTGATGCGGTTGGCGCATCGCAGTACACCTACGAAGAGCTCAAGGCGATGGTGGACGAAGCGACCAAGCTCGGGCGCAAGGTCGCCGCGCACGCGCACGGCACCGAGGGCATCAAGACCGCGGTGCGCGCCGGCGTGAGCTCGATCGAGCACGGCTCGTTTCTCGACGAGGAGGGCGCGAAGATGATGGCGGCGAAGGGAACGTATCTCGTGCCGACGCTGAGCGCGGGCGAGGCGGTGGAGAAAGCCGCGAACAACGGCGTGCTCAAAGGGTTGCGGCGACAGAAGGCACTCGACGCCGCCAAGGCGATGCGAAACTCCGTCAAGATCGCGAAGGCCGCGGGTGTGAAGATCGCGCTCGGCACGGATGCCGGGGTAGGCAAGCACGGCACGAACGCGCACGAGTTCACCCTCATGACCACCTGGGGAGGGCTCACGCCAATGGAGTCGATCGTCGCCGGCACGTCGAGCGCGGCCAGGCTGCTCGGTTGGGACGAGCACGTGGGATCGCTCACGGCGGGCAAGTGGGCGGACATCGTGGCGGTGCCGGGCGATCCGCTCAAGGACATCACCCACATGGAGCACGCGATGTTCGTGATGAAGGGCGGAGCGATCTACAAGACGCCGGCGGTGGCGTTGCACCCGTAGTCGGTTCGCGCGTGGAGCTGTTTCACACCGCGTACGGTCCGGAAGACGCGCCCCGGCTGCTCGTGCTGCACGGCGGCCCGGGGGCGTCGCACGACTACCTCCTGCCGCAAATGCTCGAGCTTGCGAGCGACTGCCGGCTGATCTTCTACGACCAGCGCGGCGGAGGGCGATCGCGAGGCGAGGATCGCTCGCCCGTCACCTGGCAGACACACGTCGAGGATCTCGCGACGCTCGTGCGTGAGCTCTCCCTCGAGCCGCTCACGCTCGTCGGCTACTCGTGGGGCGGGCTGCTCGCGCTGTTGTACTCGATCACCGTTGCGGGCGGCTTTCGCGACCAGGGCATCCCGTTCTCCGCCGCGGTCGACGACGCACCCGCGCCGTCACGCATGGTGCTCATCTGTCCCGCTCCCGCCACCACCGCCTTTCGCGCGCAGTTCAGCGAGGAGCTCGCGCGTCGCCAGCGCGCCCCGTGGATCCAGAAGGAGCGCGCAGCGATCGCCGCGTCGGGGCTGCGCGAGCGCGACCCGGCCGCTTTCGCGAAGCGCATTTTCGAGCTCGGCGTCGCCGGCTACTTCGCCGATCCCGCACGCGCGCACGAGCTCACCCCGTTTCGGGTGATCGGACGCGTGCAGCAGTCCGTGTGGGAGAGCCTCGCGGGCTACGACCTTACGAGCCGGCTTCCCCTCATCACCGCGCCGACGCTCGTACTGCACGGCGCGCACGACGCGATCCCCCTCGCCTCGTCGCGGCTGATCGCGAGCGCGCTGCCACGGGGAGAGCTCGTGGTGCTCGACGAAAGCGCCCATGTCCCTTACGTTGAAGGACAGGCGGCCTTCTTCGCTGCGGTTCGCGAATTTCTTCAGCGCACGCGAGACCAGTCATGATGCCAGCAGACGATTCGATCGAACGCGACATCACGACGATTCGCGCGAACGACCGGCGGCTCAACGTGTCACTCATCGTCTCCTACGATGGCATCGAGCACGTGGGTCGCCTCTGGTTCGCCGAAGAGGAGTGGGAGGATCAGGGCATCCCCGATCGCGGCGTGATTTCGGGGCGATCGACCGATGAGGTGATCGCCTCCGCACGCGCGCTCACGGAGCCGGAGCTGGTCGCCCGTCATCAGCGCGCCGCGGTGAACAAGCGCCGCTATCTGTCGCTGCGCGCGGTCACCGACGAGATCCTGCAAAAGGTGCGCTATCTCAATCAGGTTGCGGTCTCGATGCGCGCGGGGCTCGTCGATCTCGACGGCGCGGCCACCGAGATCGATTTCACCGAGCATCAACTCCATGAGCTCGTAGCCCAGCTCCGGGATGCCGCCGGCGTCGAGGGCCGGGCCTGATTCCTGCGAACTCGCCAGTCGTGCCTGCTCGACTCACACCGTACGAGCTGATTCTCGAGCCGCTCGAGCGCGAAGACTTCCCCGCGATACGGGCGGAAGGCGAGCAGCGGGGATCCGACGTGCATCGGCGCGATCAGTTCCTCCTGCTCGGCCACGCCGGGGCCACACTCGACGAGATCGTGCCGGAGAGTGCGGATCCGGAGAGCCTCGACGAATATGGCGAGCTGCTCTACGAAGGCTATCAGTTCTGGGCGTACGGCCGGCGGCTGTATTCCTTCGAGAGCTCCGTCACGGCGCTGCTCACCGAGCCCGAGTACGAGTTGGGCGACTGGATTTTCGCGGCGCCGCCGGCGAGCTATCTGCAGTTCCCCTATCAGAAGTTGTGGGCGCGCGTGTCCGCGGATGCGCCCTACGAGCCGCTCGACGGCGTGTTCGCGGTTGCCGCGAACACCGAGGAGCGGGCGGACTCCGGCGTGCACGTGCGCGTGCAGATGGTGCTCGGACTTCGTTCCGACCGCCCCGGCGTGTCGCTCGTCTCGTACCGCGATGATCTCGATCCGGCGAAGGTCGCTGCGCGCGCGACTCGGCCGTGGCGCGCGGAGGGCGTTGCCTACGCGAACGCGATTCCGGGCGGCGAGCGCATGGGCTATCGCACCCTCGCGACCACGAGCGAGCTCGAGGCGCTCGTGATACGCGCCTTCCACTACCTCGACACCCATCCCGACCGGCTCGAGCGCGTGACCGACGTTGCCGGCGAGGACGCGACTCGCCTGCCGTACGTTCGCGTGCTGTGAACGATGGATCCACGCTCGGTCGGGCATGCGCTCTCGCAGATCGCCGACTTTCTCGAGCTCAAGGGCGAGAACCGATTCAAGAGCGCCGCGTACCGTAACGCGGCTCGCGCCCTGCTGGCGATTCAGACCGACGATCTCGCTCCGGCGCTCGCGTCGGGCGCGCTCGCGGAGCTGAAGGGAATCGGTCCGGCAACGCTCGCCACGATTCGCGAGCTGATCGAGAGCGGAGAGTCTCGCTACCTCGAGCAGCTGCGCAGCGAGATTCCCGAAGGTCTGCTCGAGATGCTGCGCGTGCCGGGGCTGGGCACCGCCAAGATCCAGAAGATTCACGAGGCGCTCGGCGTGTCCTCGCTCGCCGAGCTCGAGGAGGCTGCGCGCGATGGCCGCCTCGCGAAGCTGCCGCGCTTCGGCGCCGGCACGTCGGCGAAGATCCTCAAGGGGATCGCGTACCTTCGCGAGAACAGCGCATACATGCTCTATCCACGCGCGCTGTCCGAGTCGGAGCTCGCGCTCGCGGCGGTGCGGGCGCATCCCGGGGTCGAGAGCGCGATGCTCGCGGGCTCGCTGCGCCGATGCAACGAGATCGTGCGCGACATCGATGTCGTGGCGTCGTGCCGCGAGCCTCCCGATCGCGTGGCGGCTGATCTCGCGCGCACGCCTGGGGTGAGCGACGCGCAAGACAGGGGCGGCGGCGCAGTCGCGATCCGGTTCGTGGACGGTACGGTGCTCGACCTGCACTGCGTGACGGCCGAGAGCTTCGCCGCAGCACTCTGGCGCGCGACGGGAAGCGGCGCGCACGAGCGCGAGATGATCGCGCGCGCCGAATCGCTCGGGTTGTCCTTCGTCGACGACGAGCTGCGCGATGCGAGCGGCGCGCGCATCCCCATTGCGAGCGAGCGCGCGCTCTACGATGCGCTCGATCTCGCCTACGTCGAGCCCGAGTTGCGCGAGGGGCGGGGCGAGATCGCCGCGGCGCTCGCGCGAACGCTGCCGGTATTGATGGAGCCCACTGACATCAAGGGTGTGCTCCACTGCCACTCCGACTACTCCGACGGAAAGGCCACGATCGCCGAGATGGTGGACGCGGCGCGCGCGCTCGGCTGGACGTACATCGGGATCAGTGACCACTCGCAGTCGGCGTTCTACGCCGGCGGCCTCAAGCCCGACGCGGTGCTCGCGCAGCACGAAGAGATAGATCGCTTGAATTCAAGCGATCCCGGAATGCTGGTGCTCAAGGGTGTCGAAGCCGACATTCTCGCCGACGGACGGATCGACTACGATCAGGAGCTTCTCGATCGGTTCGATTACGTGATCGCGTCCGTGCACTCCCGCTTCTCCATGGATCGCGAGACCATGACGCAGCGGGTGCTGCGCGCACTCGATGACCCGCACGTCACGATTCTCGGCCATCCGACGGGCAGGCTGCTGCTGAGCCGCGAGGCGTACGCGATCGACATCGAGGCGGTGCTGGAGAAGGCGGCGGACAAGGGAGTGGCGGTGGAGATCAATGCGGATCCGCACCGGCTGGACCTCGACTGGCGGCATTGCCAGCTCGCGAAATCGCTCGGCTGCTCGTTCGAGATCGGTCCGGACGCGCACTCCACGCGCGGGCTCGCGAACATGCGCTTCGGAGTCGGGGTCGCGCGCAAGGGGTGGCTTGAAGCTTCGGATGTGATCAACGCGCTGAGCGCGGAAGAGATCGAAGGGCGCCTACGTTCACGGAGACGGTCATGAAAGCGAAGGGTGTGGCGAAGAAGGTGGTGAAGAAGAAGCCTGCGCCGAAGAGATCCGCATCGAAGGCGCCCGCGCTTCCGCATCTGCGCGAGCGGTGGCCGCGCAACGGGCAGGAGCGAAAGGCGCGCGCGGCCGAGTACTATCGCAGACTCCGGGCGATGTATCCGGATGCGCAGTGCGCGCTCGCTCACGAGAATCCGTATCAGCTTCTCGTGGCCACCATCCTGAGCGCGCAGTGCACGGACAAGCGCGTGAACATGGTCACACCGGATCTGTTCGAGCGCTACGCCGCTCCGGATGCGCTCGCGGATGCGGAGCCGGACGAGCTCGAGGACGCGATCCGGAGCACCGGCTTCTTTCGGAACAAGACGAAGAGCCTGCTCGGGATGGCGCGCGCGGTGGTCGAGCGCCACGGTGGAGAGATCCCGAGCTCGATGGAGGAGCTCACGCACCTTCCCGGTGTCGGGCGCAAGACCGCCAACGTCATTCTCGGCAACGCCTTCGGCAAGAACGTCGGAATCGTGGTCGATACGCACGTGACGCGTCTCTCCAACCGGCTCGGTCTCACGCGCGAGACCGACGCCGTGAAGATCGAGGAGGATCTGATGCCGCTCTTTCCACCGGAGCAGTGGACGATGCTCTCGCACCTCTTGATCGAGCACGGGCGCCAGATCTGCATTGCGCGCACGCCCCGCTGCGAGGTGTGCCCGCTCAACGACATCTGTCCGTCATCGCGGGTGTGAGGGCGAGCACGAGCGATCGCGCGCGTTGATGCGAAGCGCGGCTGGCCCGGTTAACTTCCCCCTGCTCCTCCACTTCGACTTTCTTCCACGGCTGGTTCCCACATGGCGAAGCAGGCTACGATCGAGACCAATCGCGGCACCATTGTCGCGGAGCTTTTTGAAAAGGATGCACCGCTCGCGGTCGGCAACTTCGAGAAGCTCGCCAACAGCGGCTTCTACGACGGTGTGAAGTTCCACCGCGTGATCAAGGACTTCATGGTGCAGGGCGGCGATCCGTTGTCGCGCGATCTGCCGGCGGGCGACCGCCGCATCGGCACGGGCGGTCCGGGCTACACCATCAAGTGCGAGACGAAGGGCAATCCGAACAAGCACGATGTCGGCGCGCTGTCGATGGCGCATGCCGGCAAGGACACCGGCGGCAGCCAGTTCTTCATGGTCCTGGATGAGAACAACACGCGCCATCTCAACGGTGTACACACGGTGTTCGGGAAGATCACGTCCGGGCTGGACGTGCTGAAGAAGATCGCGCAGAACGACATGATGACCAAAGTCCGGGTTTCGTAGCACCCTGCATAACGAGGAACCAATGACCGCACCAAAGGAAGGAGATCTGAAGGCTGGCGTCACCGGGATGATCATCGGCGGATTGCTGCTGCTCGCCGCGATGACGACCATCGTGCACTTCACCAACCTTCACTACGCGAAGGAAGCGCCCGCGGCCGCTGAAACGAAGTAGGGAAGCGGCGCGGCGGAGCTGAGGGGCGGGCGCAGATGTGCCCGCCCTCTTTTCACACCGTAAAGCGGGCCCAGCGGCCGGGTTGTTCGTGAGCGCGCGCCAGAGTAACTTACTTATGAGTCAGTAATCGTTGCCCTCTGCTCCTTGGGAACAACTCTACTGACGAGCCGTTTAGTTACTCTCGTGCAACCACACCACCCGGATGTCTGAGTCCACACACGCCAACTCACCGCGCTGGCGGCGCCTTCCCGGCGAACGCCCGCGCCAGATCCTCGACGCAGCGCTCGAGGTCTTTGGTGAGCGCGGGCTCGCCGCGGCTCGGCTGGAAGACATCGCCCGCTCGGCCGGGGTCTCCAAGGGCACCATCTATCTCTACTTCCCCAATAAGGAAGCGCTCTTCTGCGAGATGATTCGCGAGATTCCATCGCGGCACATCGCATCCGTCGAGGCCATGATCTCGGAGAGCGCCACCGCGCGCGAACAGCTCCGGGCGTATCTGCGCAACTCCTGGGACTACGTCCGCACGCCGCCGTTCGAGATTCTCTACCGCCTCATTCTGAGCGAGCTGCACCACTTCCCCGATCTGTACGAGCAGTTCATCGAGGAGGTGCCCATGCGCTCCATGCGCATTCTCGCCGGCATCGTCACGCGCGGTATCGAGTCCGGAGAGTTCCGCGAGATCGATCCTCTCGCCGCCGGTCGCATGCTCCACTCCGTGCTCTTCGTGCACGGCGTGTGGGCCGCGAAACGCGCACGGATTCCCTTCATGCGCGATCTGTCCGACAACCAGGTGCTCGATCAGCTCGTGGACTTCTGTCTGCACGCGATCGGCCAGGCTCCAGCGCCCACCGCATCACACGTGCATACATGACCATCAGCATGACCGCGAGGAT
Organism: Gemmatimonadaceae bacterium; assembly: GCA_025929535.1. Classification (GTDB taxonomy): domain Bacteria; phylum Gemmatimonadota; class Gemmatimonadetes; order Gemmatimonadales; family Gemmatimonadaceae; genus FEN-1250. The sequence continues at coordinate 28,464 of JAICLZ010000001.1, read as the reverse complement.
GACCTTTGGTTCTCGCATCCTGTCCGCGATTCTCCTGCTCGCATTCGCAGCACCCGCCCGCGCGCAAGACTCCGCCATTACGCACCCGCTCACCCTGGGCGACGCGGCGCGCCTCGCCGCCCGGCAGAACGCATCGGCGATTCAGGCGCGCTATCGCGCCGAGCAGGCGAGTGCGCGCATCATGCAGAGCCGCTCCGATCTGCTGCCCTCGGTCTCGGGATACGCGGAGGAGAACGGCCGCTCGTTCAACACGGCCACGTTCGGAATTCCGTTCCCCGGCTTCGATCCGCGAGGCCAGGTGATCGGCCCGGTGAACCTCTTCGATGTGCGCGGGAAGATTTCCGAGAACTTCCTCGACTTCGCCGCGCTGCAGCGGGTGAAGAGCGCGCGCACGACGGCGCGCGCGTTTGGCGCGACGGCGGAGAACGAAGCGGAGATCTCCGCACAGAACGCCGCGAGCGCATATCTGCGCGCGCAGCGGGCCGACGCCCAGCTCGGGGCGCGCCAGGCGGATTCGGTGCTGGCCGACTCGCTGCTCGGGATCTCGCGCGAGGAGCTGCGCGCCGGAGTCGGCGTTGCGCTCGATGTCACGCGGGCGCAGTCGCAGTTCGCGTCCGTGCGCGCGCAGCTGATCGTCGCCCGCAACGAGCGCGATCGCGCCCGTCTCGATCTGCTGCGCGCGTTGGGCGAGCCGCTCACCGCCAACGTCACGCTCGCCGACAGCCTCACCAAGCTCGATGTCCGCGACACCACGATCGACGAGGCAGGCGCGATCGAGGCTGCAATGCACGCGCGTCCCGATCTGCGGGCGGCTGACGAACAGATCCGTGCGGCCCAACAGCACGTCACGGCGATCAAGGCCGAGCGACTCCCGTCGCTCTCGGCCTTCGGCGACTACGGCTACATCGGAGACCAGCGCTACCTCGGCACCTACGACTGGGGAATCCAGCTGTCCATTCCGATCTTCGACGGCCTGCACCGCGAAGGCCGGATCGAGGAAGCGAAAGCGATGGCGAACGAGATCGATGTTCGCCGGCGCGACCTGCGACAGCAGGTGGCGATCGAGGTCCGTGGTGCGCTGCTCGATCTCGCGTCGGCGCGCCAGGAGGCGGACGCGGTTCGCGAGGCGTTGAGGCTGGCGCAGCAGGAAGTCGCGCAGGCGCAGGAGCGTTTCCGGGCGGGCGTCGCCGGCAATGCGGACGTGATCACCGCGTCGCTCGCGCTCAACACCGCGCGCACGCAGGCCGTGGATGCACTGGCGAGCTATCAGGGCGCGAAAGTGGCATTGGCACGGGCGGTGGGCTCCGTCACGACGCTTCCCTAGCCCGACACGCACGACGCACACGCTTCACTGAGCTCGACGACGAACGACCGTCATACGACACTGAGGATCAGCAACATGGGGACGACCACCGAGCAAATGAGCAAGCCATCGCCAACGACGACGCCGCCGCGTGAGCCCGTCGTGACACCGCCCGCGAAACGCACGACGCGCAAGAAGATCATCATCGGTGTCGTGGTGGTTGCCGCAGCGATCGCGCTCACCTGGGCGATCAAGACGTTCATCTACTCGCGCGCACACGAGACCACCGACAACGCGCAGGTCGACGGACACATCGTGCCCGTGCTCGCGAAGGTCGGCGGCTACGTGACGGCGGTCCTCGTGCAGGACAACGACTCGGTGCGGAATGGGCAGGCGCTCGTGCGCATCGATGATGCCGAATACAGGGTGAAGGTCGCACAGGCGGATGCGGATCTCGCCGCGGCGCAGTCGGCGGCCGGCGGGCGGCAGTTCACGGGCCAATCGCAAGCCGCCGTGGCCACGGCCTCGGGACAGCGCTCGGCTCTTGACGCGCAGATCCAGGCGGCGCTCGCAAACCAGCAAAAGGCGAACGCCGATCTCGCGCGCATGCGCGATCTCGTGTCGAAGCAGATCGTGTCGGCGCAGCAGCTCGACGCAGCGCAGGCCGCGGCCGCGGCCGCCTCGGCGGACGTCGAGGCGCTGCAGCGCCAGGCGGCTGCCGCGGGCGGCACCGTGCAGAACGCACAGGCCGGCGTGCGTCTCGCGCAGGCGAGACTGGAGGCGGCGCAGGCGTCGCTCGAAAACGCGAAGCTTCAGCTGAGCTACACGAACGTCACGGCACCCGAAACGGGAACGATCTCGAAGAAGCAGGTGGAGGTCGGACAGCTGGTACAGCCCGGGCAGACGCTGATGTCGATCGTTGCCGACACGGGCACCTGGGTGACTGCAAACTTCAAGGAGACCCAGCTCAACCGGATGCACGTGGGTCAGCCGGTCGCCCTCGAGGTAGATGCGTATCCGGGATGCGAGGCCGAGGGGAAGATACAGAGTCTGAGTGGAGCGACGGGGGCGCGGTTCGCGCTGTTGCCTCCGGACAATGCGACAGGCAATTTCACGAAGGTGGTGCAGCGCCTGCCGGTGCGCATCGCCATCACGAAGGGATGCGGCGCCACGCATCCGCTGCGCCCGGGCATGTCGGTCGTCGCACACACGGACATCAGGAAGTGATGAGCACTGCGTCTGCTCCAGGAACGACGTTGCCCTCGCGCGAGGATGCTCTCGCGCTCGTGCACGAGTACACCGACAGCGAATCCCTGCGCGCGCACATGCTCTCCGTGGAGGCGGCGATGCGCGCGTACGCGGCGCGCTTCGGAGAGGACCCGGAGCGATGGGGGCTCACGGGGCTGCTCCACGACTTCGACTACGAGCGCTTTCCCAACAACGCGCACTCCGCCACCGAGGAGCATCCTGCGCAGGGCGTGCGGATCCTTCGCGAGCACCGCTACCCGGAGGACATGCTCCAGGCCATCCTGGGGCACGCCACCTATTGCGGCGTGGCGCGGGAGACGACGATGGCCAAGGCGCTCTTCGCGGTGGATGAGCTCACGGGGCTGATCACCGCCTCGGCGCTCGTGCGTCCATCGAAGAGCGTGCTCGATCTGGATTGCCGCTCGGTGCGTAAGAAAATGAAGGACAAGGGGTTCGCGCGTGGCGTGAGCCGCGAGGATGTGCTCCTGGGCGCCTCCGAGCTGGGAGTGGAGCTGGATGAGCACATTCAGTTCGTGATCGAGGCGTTGCGGCCGGTCGCGGACTCGATCGGGCTCAAGGGATCAGCCGTTGCCGGGTGAGCCGGCATGGTCAACGCTGTGCCGCCGCGGTGCGTATGATCGAGTCGTCACGATCATCCGATATGACCGCTCTTCCGCTCCACATATTCGATCGTCCGTTGGCTGCGCCCACGGCTGAGTCCGCTCAGCCGGACAGCGAACGTGCACTCGTGCACGAGGCCCAGGGCGGGAGCGAAACGGCGTTCGCGATGCTCGTCCACACGCACATGCGCCGCGCGTACGCAGTGGCGCGGGCGATCTGCGCCACGCACGAGGACGCCGAGGATGCGGTGCAGGACGGCTTTCTGCACGCGTACAGGGCATTGGAGCGTTTTCGGCCGGAGCAGGCGTTCGCCGCGTGGCTCAACCGCATCGTCGCCAATGCGGCGCTGGACATCGGCAGGCGCAGAAAGGTGCGGGACGCGGATTCGTTGCCGGAAACGCTGTCCATGCCCCAGTTCGACCCCTCGGAGCGATCCGAGCTTCGGGGAAGGCTCACTGTGGCACTCGAGGTACTTCCCGGCCGGCAGCGATCGGTGTTGGTGCTGCACGACGTCGAGGGCTACACGCACGGCGAGATCGGAACGATGCTGGGAATTCCCGAGGGGACGGCACGATCGGACCTTCACCATGCGCGCGCGTCGCTGCGAGAACAGCTGCGCGACCTCTGGAGTGAGCGATGAAGATGGAGCCGCGAATCGGACCCGACGGACGGGATGACGAATTGACGCGCGCGCTGCGGGCCATCCATGCGCCCCCGGGTGGCGAGGCGTTCTGGGAAGGGCTGGAGCGTCGCATTCTCGCGCGAGTGAGCGCGAACGAGGAAGATAGCTGGTGGCGGCAGCTGTCCCGGTGGCGTCACGGGCTCGCGATTGCCGGTGCCGCAGCATTGGTCATGGCGGCGCTGGTCGCGCAGCATTCCAACCATGCGCGCTCGCTCGCGGCATACCGGGAGATCGAGTCGAGCCGCGTCGCTCCGGTACAGGTGGCGAGCGAGACGGAGCGCGAAGCGTCGCGGGATGTCACGCTTCGCTACGTGATGGGTCCATGAGCCGGAGTTTGCGATGAGGAAATCGAAGTCGATGGCCGTGGGCTTTCTTCTCGGCACCCTCCTGTGTGGAGGCGCTCTTGGATTCTCGCTGGATCGCGTGCTCACGCGCCCCGCGTGCGACGCCAACACGGACCGGGAGGCGGTGCGTGCGTACATGGCCTCGAAGCTGCAGCTCACCCCGCTCCAGCGCGCGCAGGTGGACAGCCTGCTCGATATTCGGCATCGCGAGCTGAGCAGGATCGTCGCCCCGGTTCGCCCGCAGCTCGATTCGGTGCGTGAGGCCACGCGTGTGCAGATCAAGCGGCTCCTCGATCCCGCGCAGCAGCAGCGCTTTCAGGACTGGGTGGACGAATCGAAGAAGGACGACTCCAAGCAGAAGTGAAAAGCCGGCCCGGAGCGAGTGCTCCGGGCCGGCTCGTTTCAGAATGCGACTGCTGGCCTGCGGCTGCGGTCAGTACTTCTTCGCGCCGTCGTCGTCGTGATCCGAGCTCGAGCGATTGACGTGCTCGTCGATCTTCTGCTCCGCCTTGCCGACGTTCTTCTGGATGTTTCCCTTGGCCTGCTGAGCACGCCCCTTCAGATGCTCGCTGCTATCGTCGACGGCATCGCCGAGGTCGCCGCGAACCTTTCCGACGGTCTCCTTGACGTTGCCCTTGATCTCGTTGGCCATGCCCTTGTCGGCCATGTTGTTGTTCTTGTCCATGGAGCACCTCTATACGTTGAAGCGTTGACGTCCGGTTGCCTGAACGCGGCAGTCCGTTGACCTCAACAAGGGCAATCCACGTGCCGAACGTTGAGTGCGCCTGGCGGTGTCGGACGGCCGAGCGGTCTTTCATCCCGGCTGCAAAAACGGATCGCGCAGGTGGAGTACTCGCGAATGCCGGCGCCGGTACCCACCTTTCAACTGGCGCTCTGGTGCCCTGCTCAACCTTCTTCGCTCCTCATGTCTCGATTGTCACATCTCCGGTCCGCACGAGCGAAAACGATCGGTCTCATCGCTGCACTCCTGCTGGCCTCGGCTTGCGCGAGTGGACATGCCGGACCGAGTCGCACGATGGTCGGCGCCGAGTCCGGCATCGATGACTACACGCAGCAGATGCTCTTCAAGCGGTACAGCGACATTGATTTTCAGCTGCAGCTCGGCGGCGAGATGCTCGTGCGCAAGGTGATGTATGCGGGCGCGGACGACATGATCATTCCGGCATACGTGTTCATGCCTCGCGATACCACGCGAAAGCATCCTGCAATCATCATGGTTCACGGCGGCGTGCACGGTGACTTCGAGCCGCTCTACATACCAGAGGTGCGCTCACTGGTCTCGCGCGGATACGTCATCGTGGCTCCCGAGTATCGCGGCAGCACGGGCTACGGACGCGAGCACTACGACGCGATCGACTACGGCGGAAAGGAAGTCGAGGATTGCATTCGCGCCCGCGACTACCTGGCGGAGTACGTGCCGTGGGCGGATCTGGACCGCCTGGGCATCATGGGATGGAGCCACGGCGGGTTCATCACGCTCCATGCGATCTTTCGCAGGCCGGAGCTGTTCAAGGTGGCCGTCGCGCACGTGCCGGTGGCGGATCTTCCCACGCGCATGAAGATGCACTCGGAGAACTATCGCAGAACCTTCGCCGCACAGAAGGGATACGGCGGTACGTTCGAGCAGAATCCGAAGCCATACCTCGAGCGGTCGCCGATCACGCACGCACGCGAGCTCCGGGTACCGCTGCTGGTGCACGCCGCCGACAACGACCAGGACGTGTTCATCCCGGAAAATCACAACCTTCGCGATTCGATGCACGTCGCGGGGAAGGACAGCGCCGGCCTCTACACGTACAAGGAATGGCACAATCCGCCCGGGGGACACGAGTTTTCGCGCGTCGATACGAAGCAGGCGCACGAGAGCTGGACCGAGAGCGTCGCGTTTCTCGACGCGCGACTACACCCGGAGCGCTGAATCCTCCTCATCCGTAGCTCCGCGCGCTTCTTGCACGCAGGCCGCGCGTGACCGCCACCTTCCCAGCCGCCCGCGAGCGGCCCGTACTCGAGCCGAACCCCTCCGGTAAGCGACTCGCACTACTCTCGCTCACCGCGCTCGGCGTCGTCTACGGCGACATCGGGACGAGCCCGCTCTACGCGATGAAGCAATGCTTCCGCGTCGAGCCCGGCGGTCCGGCAGGGGCAGCCGTGCCTCCCACTCCCGAGAACGTCTTCGGCGTGCTCTCGCTGATCGTGTGGGCGCTCACGATGGTCGTCACGATCAAATACATCTTCTTCATCATGCGCGCGGACAATGACGGCGAGGGCGGAATCCTCGCCCTGCTCGCACTCATCCAGCAGCGCCTGCATCGCGACCACGATTCCGTGCGGCTCATGATACTCGGCGCGCTCGGACTCTTCGGCGCCGCGCTGCTGTACGGCGATGGCGTGATCACGCCGGCGGTCTCGGTGCTCGGCGCCGTGGAGGGCATCGACGTGGCGACGCCGGCGCTGAAACATCTCGTCGTGCCGATCAGTGTGATCGTGCTCTTCGTGCTGTTTCTCTTCCAGCGCGGCGGCACGACGAAGATCGGCCGGGTGTTCGGCCCGGTGATGACGCTCTGGTTCGGAAGTATCGCGCTCTTCGGCGCGATGGAGATCGCGAAGGAGCCGTCGATCCTCAAGGCGGTGAATCCGTGGTACGCGGTTCAGTTCTTCGGAAACCACGGATGGCACGGCATCTTCATTCTCGGCTCCGTCGTGCTCGCCGTTACGGGAGCCGAGGCATTGTACGCGGACATGGGGCACTTCGGGCGGCTGCCGATCCGCCTCGCGTGGGCCGTCTATGTGTTCCCCTGCCTGCTCCTAAACTATTTTGGGCAGGGAGCGCTGCTCCTGCGCGATCCCACTGCCTCGTTCAATCCGTTCTACCGGCTCATCCCGGGCGCGCTCATCTATCCGATGCTGATCCTCGCAACGGCTGCGGCGGTGATCGCCTCTCAGGCGCTCATCTCGGGCGCCTTCTCGCTCACGCACCAGGCGATGCAGCTGGGATATTCGCCCAGGCTCACGGTGACGCACACGTCGAAGCTGGAGGCCGGGCAGATCTTCATTCCGCAGGTGAATCGCGCGCTCATGGTCGGCAGCATCGCGCTCGTGATCTTCTTCGGGTCCTCGAGCGCGCTCGCCTCCGCGTACGGCATCGCGGTCACGGGCACCATGGTGATCACCACGATTCTGTTCACGCAGATCGCGCGTCGCCACTGGGGATGGAATCGCTCTCAGGCGTTTCTGTTCCTCACGGTCTTTCTCACGATCGACGGCGCATTCCTCGTCGCGAACGTGATCAAGATCGAGTCGGGCGGCTGGTTCCCGCTCGCGGCCGCGCTTGCGGTGTACCTCATGATGACCACGTGGAATCACGGACGGCGCGCGCTGCACACCCTGCTGCGCGAAGGCAGTCTTCCGATCGCGCTCTTTCTCGATGACGTGAAGCGCCGTCAGCCGCCGCGCGTGCCGGGCACCGCCGTCTTCATGACGTCGGATGAGAGTGGCGCACCGGTGGTGCTGTTGCACCATCTCAAGCACAACAAGGTGCTGCACGACCAGGTGATTCTGCTCTCCGTCGTCACCGACGACGTACCGGAGGTCCCCGCTCCGGAGCGCGTGCACGTGGACTCGCTCGGCGAGGGCTTCTATCGCGTGATCGCACGCTACGGCTTCATGCAGCAGCCGAACGTGCCGTCGATCTTTCCGCAATGCGCGCCGCTCGGAGTGAAGCTGCGACCGAACGAGACATCGTATTATCTGGGACGCGAGCAGCTCATTCCCACCGGGCGCTCGAAGATGTCGCGCTGGCGGAAGAAGCTCTTCGTGATCATGTCGCGCAACGCGCAATCGGCGACGCAGTTCTTCGGGCTCCCGCCGAATCGGGTGGTCGAGCTCGGCGCGCAGATAGAATTCTGAGGCGAGTGCGCGTCGTTTCGCGTGCGGCGATCGCGCTCGTCGTGCTCTCGAGCGTCGCACGTGCACAGGGATCGGACCGCACTCCAGCACCCGAGGATCCGCACGCGGCGCAGCCCGAGCGCCCAACCGTCGCGACGCACGCGGGCACCGTCGCGCCGGGATGGCTGGAGATCGAGACGGGTGTGGAGTGCGACAATCTGCGCGGCGCGCACACGCTCCTCACGCCTACGGTGCTCAAGCTCGGCATCGCCCCGCGCGTGCAGCTCGAGCTCGCGAGCTCCTTCGTGCACCTGTCGGGAACAACGCCGGACTACTCGGGCATCGGAGACGTGAGTGCGGCGCTCAAGTGGCGCGCGGTCGAGCATGCGCCGGTAATCGGGGATTTCGCGTTGCAGCCGTCGCTCAAGCTGCCATCCGGATCGGCGCTCCACGGCACGGGAACCGGAACGACGGATGCGGGGCTCTTGCTGATCTCGAGTCATGATTGGGGCGACTACGCGCTCGACCTGAACGCGGGCTACACGCGGAGAAGCGGAAACGGAAGCCAGGCGCCACGCGATGCGACCCTCTGGACCGTTTCGAGCGGAGGGCCCGTCTACAAATCACTGGGCTGGGTGGCTGAGCTCTTCGGCTTCCCGGGCACCACGGGAGCCGCGGGCCAGCGGGGAACTGCCGCCTTCCTCACGGGCCCGACCGTGACCGTCGAGAAGTGGATCGTGCTCGACGCGGGCGCCATCCTCCCTCTCGCCGGACCTCAGCCGCACGCGTACTACGCGGGGCTCACCTGGAACATCGGCAAGCTGTAGCGGGCCAACTGCCGGTCGCTCCCGCTGCTCGAGGTCTTGCTAAATTTCCCGGAGCGCCGTCGTTTCCCGCTGCGCGTCATTCTCCGCCTTCACCGACCTCGCATGACAGCTACGAACACGGGCAGACGCGCGCCCGATCTCGATACCTTCGAGCATCACTGGCAAGACGAGGCCGACGCCGCCTTCCTCTATCGCATCCTCGCCGGGGCCGAGGAGGATGCGGCGAAGAGCGATGTGTATCGGCGTCTGGCGGAGGTCGAGGACCGGCACCTCGAGATCTGGGGGAAGCTGCTCACGGAGGGCGGGCGTCCGCCAAAGCGATTCAAGCCCAGCGGCCGCGCGCGGCTCTTCGCCCTGCTCGGCAAATGGTTCGGGCCCAAGCTGCTCCTTCCGATGCTCCTCGCGGAGGAGGGGCGCGAGGTGCGCGGATATCTCACCATGCATCGCGCCACGCCGGAGGGAGTCGCGGGACGCGGCGAGGCGCTGCTGCTCGCGCGCGAGTCCGCCGAGCACGCGAGCACGCTCGGCGAGATCTCGGGGAGAGGAATCGAGCCGTGGCACCGCACCGAGAGCGGCGGCTTCCTGCGCAACGTGGTCTACGGTTTCAACGACGGGCTGACGGCGAACTTCGGCCTCGTCGCAGGAATGATCGGTGCGAGCGCGGTGGCCGCGCACCAGACCATCGTTCTCGCCGGCGTGGCCGGACTCATTGCCGATGCGCTGTCGATGGGCTCGAGTGGCTATCTCGCCGCGAAGAGCGAGCAGGAGGTCTATCAGAACGAGATCTCGATGGAGCGCACGGAGATCGAGCTGATGCCGGAGGTCGAGCGCGACGAGCTCGCGCTCATCTACGAGGCGAAGGGAATGCATCGCGATGCGGCGCACGCGCTCGCGACCGAGGTCATGGCCGATCCGCAGCGCATGCTCGAGGAGCAGGTGCAGGAGGAGCTCAAGATCGGGGACGCGCATACGTCGCCGATGCGCGAGGCGTGGCTCACGGGATTCGCGACGGCGATCGGCGCGCTGATTCCGGTGTTCCCGTTCTTCTTTCTCACCGGCACGGCCGCGATGATCACCTCGTTCACACTCGCCATGGCATCGCACTTCCTCGTCGGCGCGGCGCGCTCGATCTTCACGGGGCGCGGCGTCTTCCGCTCGGGGCTCGACATGTTCATCGTCGGACTCGGCGTCGCCGTCGTCGGCTACTACGTGGGACAGTGGGTGGCGAGCCTGCTGTAACACCGGTCCGCGTGCTACGTTCTCCGTCCCGATCGTTTCACCCGAACCCGAGAATTACATGATCCGGTCAGCCCGCACCGTCTCGCTCGCCGTACTCGTGCTCGCTGCGGCTTGTGGAAAGCCGTCGGCGGGGCCGACTCCCGACGCGACCGCGAAGGACGTGTTGATCGTCGGCGCTCGCGTGATCGACGGCACCGGCGCGCCGGGCCGCGTCACGAGCGTGCGCGTGATCGGCGATCGCATTGCGGACATCGGCAACGACCTGCACCAGCGGCAGGGCGAGACGGTGGTGATCGGCACGGGACTCGTGCTCGCGCCGGGCTTCATCGACACGCACAGCCACGCTGATGGCGCGCTGTTCGAGCATCGCGACGCGCTCGCGGCCGTGAGCCAGGGCATCACGACGGTGGTCGTGGGTCAGGATGGAGGCTCCGAGTATCCGCTCGCCGACTTCTTCGCGCACGTGCAGCGCGATCCGGCAACGATCAACGTCGCGTCGTACGTCGGGCACGGCACCGTTCGCGATCTCGTGCTCGGCAAGGACTACAAGCGCGTCGCGACACCGGCGGAAGTGCTGAAGATGCAGGCGCTGGTCGAGCAGGAGATGCGCGCCGGTGCGCTGGGCTTCTCGAGCGGGCTCGAATACGATCCGGGCATCTACTCGGACCCGAGCGAGGTGCTCGCGCTCGCGAAGACGGCGGGCTCGATGGGTGGCCGCTACATCAGCCACATGCGGAGCGAGGACTTCGCGTTCTGGAAGGCGCTCGACGAGCTCATCACCATCGGACGCGAGAACCACATGCCCGTGCAGGTGTCGCACATCAAGCTCGCGATGAAGGCGTCGTGGGGATTGGGCGACAGCCTGATCCACGTGCTCGATCGCGCGCGGGCGAGCGGCGTGCAGCTGACGGCGGACATCTATCCCTACACGTACTGGCACTCCGGGATGTCGGTGCTCTTTCCGCATCGCGACTTCGACAATCGCAAGTCGGCCGCATTCGCGCTCGACCAGGTGGTGCCGGCCGACGGACTGATTCTCGCGAGCTATGGGCCAAAGCCCGAGTACAACGGGAAGACGCTTCACGAGGTCGCGCAGAGCATGAGCATCGACGACACGACGGCGCTGATCGAGCTGCTGAAGGCATCGGAGGCCGCGGAGGCGAGCGGCGACACGGCGCACTCGGACAACTCGATCATCGCGACGAGCATGGAGGAAGGCGACGTCGCGAAGCTGCTGGCGTGGCCGTACGCGGACTTCTGCACGGACGGCGAGCTCGATGGCACGCACCCGCGCGGCTACGGTACGTTCACGCGCATCATGGGCCGGTACGTGCGCGACCAGCACGTGATGCCGCTCGAGGAGGCGATCCGGAAGGCGACCTCGCTCGCGGCGGCGAACGTCGGGATCAAGGATCGCGGGCAGATCACGGTCGGGAGCTACGCCGACCTCGTGCTCTTCGATCCGCAGACGATCATTGATCGCGCCACGCCCAAGGAGCCGCACCTGGTGAGCACGGGCATTCGCCGCGTGTGGGTGAACGGCGCGTCGGTATACGAGCACGAGCACACCACGGACGCGCGGCCGGGTCGGGTGCTGAAACGCGTGATGGTGACGGCGGCGAAGTAGGCACGGTGGGCGCTGGATGCTCCGTATCGCGCGCGGATGACTACACCACGATGTTGAGCAGCCGGCCCGGCACGAAGATGATCTTTTTCGGCTCCCCGTTGAGGAAGCGCGCTATGCCTGCGTCTGCGCGTGCAAGCGAGACGGCCGACTCCTCCGCGATGTCGCGCGCGACGCGAATCTTGCCGCGCACCTTGCCGTTCACCTGCACCACGAGCTCGATCTCGTCCACGGTCGCGAGCGCCGGGTCGCAGCTCGGCCAGCGCGACTCGAACACCCCGCGCTCGTGGCCGAAGTGCTCCCACAGCTCTTCCGCGATGTGGGGCGCGAACGGGGCCACGAGCTGGACGAGCGGCTCCGCCTCGGCGCGATGCGCCACCCGCTCCGATGCGCGGAGCACGTTCATGTACTCCATCATGGACGCGATCGCGGTGTTGTAGCTCAGGCGTGAGGTGTCCTCGCCGACCTTGCGGATGGTCTGGTGCAGCTTGCGCATCACCGCGGTGTCGGGCTCGCCGTTCTCGTGCGCGTCGTGCGCCGTCTTCCACAGCCGGTCGAGGAAGCGCTTGACGCCGCTGATCCCTGCATCGCGAAAGTCGCCGCCCTCCTCGAATGGGCCGAGGAACATGAGGTAGGTGCGGAAGGTGTCCGCGCCCCAGCGCTCGATGTAGTGATCGGGGTTGACGACGTTGCCCTTCGTCTTCGACATCTTCGCGCCCTCGCGGATGATCAGTCCGTGCGCGCGGAAGCGGGTGTACGGCTCCTCGAAGCTCAGATACCCCATGTCGTGAAGCACCATCGTGATGAAGCGCGAGTACAGCAGGTGCAGCACCGCGTGCTCGTTGCCGCCGATGTACGAGCTCACCGGCAGCCACTTGCGCGTGATCTCCGGATCGAAGGGCACATCGTTCAGATTCGCGCTCGGATAGCGCAGGAAGTACCACGCGCTGTCGAGGAAGGTGTCCGACACATCCGTCTCGCGCACCGCCGCCTTTCCGCACTTCGGGCACGACACGCGATACCACTCCTCGTGCCGCGCAAGCGGCGAGATCCCCGTGTCGTCCGGGCGAAAGTCCTGGATCTCGGGGAGCATCACCGGCAGCTGATCCTCGGGCACGGGCTGCGCGCCACAGGCATCGCAGTAGATGATCGGAATCGGCGGCCCCCAGTAGCGCTGGCGCGAGATCGTCCAGTCGTGGAGCCGGAAGTTCACGACAGGCCTGGCGGCCGCGAGCCCCACCAGCCAGGCGGTGACGCGCGACTTCGCCTCCGCGGCCGGCACACCGTCGAACACCCCCGAGCTCACGAGCCGGCCGTCGCCCGTGTAGGCCTCGGCGAGCGGCACGTGCGCATCGATCCCGTCCGGCGCGACGACGCGAACGATCGGCAAGCCGTGGATCTTCGCGAACGCAAAGTCGCGCTCGTCGTGCCCCGGCACCGCCATGATCGCGCCCGTGCCGTATTCCATCAGCACGTAGTCTGCGATCCAGATGGGAATGCGCTCGCCCGTCGCCGGATTGAGCGCGTACGCTCCGGTGAACGCTCCCGTTTTCTCGGCGCTCTCCCCCATCCTGCGCGACACGACATCCTGGCGCGACGTCCGCTCGCGATACGCCTCGATCTCGGCGCGCCGCTCGGCCGTCGTGAGCGCACCAACCTGCGGATGCTCGGGCGCGAGCACGAGATACGTCGCGCCGAAGATCGTGTCGGGGCGCGTCGTGAAGACGACGATCGGCAGCGCGTCACTCCCGGCGATCGCGAACGAGATCTCCGCGCCCTCGGAGCGGCCAAGCCAGTTGCGCTGCGCGCTCTTCGTGGACTCCGACCAGTCGATCCACTCGAGATTGTGCAGCAGACGCTCGGCATAGTCCGTGATCCGGAAGAACCACTGCTCGAGCAGGCGCTGCTCGACGCGCGCACCGCAGCGCTCGCACAGCCCGTTCTCGACCTGCTCGTTGGCGAGCACGGTCTTGTCGTTCGGGCACCAGTTGACGGCCGCCGTCTTCTTGTACGCGAGCCCTTTCTTGAACAGCTGCAGGAAGATCCACTGCGTCCACTTGTAATACGTCGGGTCCGTGGTCGACAGCTCGTGCTTCCAGTCCACCATGAGGCCCACGCGGCGCAGCTGGCGGCGGAAGTTCTCGATGTTCTGCGGAATGAGCCGCATCGGGTGCCCGCCCGTCTTCAGCGCATAGTTCTCGGAGTGGATGCCAAAGGCGTCGAAGCCCATGGGCTCGAAGACGCTGTTCCCCTGCAGGCGCTGAAATCGTCCATGGATGTCGGCGCCAGTGAACGCGAAGACGTTGCCGACGTGCAGCCCTTCGGCCGACGGGTACGGAAACATCATCAGCTGATAGAACGGGGATGTCGCCGCCTTCAGATCGGGCTCGTTGGTGCGGCGCTCCTGCCAGCGGCGCTGCCATTTGAGCTCGACGGGTATCGGATCGTAGCTCGTCCCCTCGTCGGGGACCGGATGCGGAATAGACACGGTGTTGTGGAATTGGATGCCGGCTCCCCACGGGAGCGGCGGGGCAATGATGAAATCTAGCGTTCCCCACATGCTGGACAAGCCGAAGGAGACGTTGCTGCGCGACGTGCCGTGGCGCGCCGCGCTCGTGGCGAGTGGGCCTGCGCTCGTCGCCATCGTGCTCGTCTCGGTCGCGGCGTGGCACTTTGCGGACTCGACTCTCACGGCACTCCCGGATGTGCGCGCGGGGGCGCACCGCGACATCATCGGCACGGGGGCCGGACTCGGCGCCATCATCGTGCTCTCGATGCTCTCCGTTTCGGCAATGATCGCGCGCCGCGCCATCGATCCGGTCATCATGCTCGCGCACACCGCCGAGCGTGCAGCGGCGGGCGATCTCACGGTCGCGTTCGATGCGTCCAGGGACGGTGAGCAGGTGCATCGCCTCAATCGCGCACTCGACGAGATGATCGGCGCGCTGCGGCGACTCGTGCACGCGATGCGCTCCTCCTCCGACGAGACGGCGACGATGTCCGCGCAGATCACCGCCGGCACGGAGCAGATGTCGGCCACGGCCTCGGAGTTCGCTCGCACGGCGGGTGAGCTCAGCCAGGAAGCATCGCGCATGTCTTCGGCGATCACGCTCACCGCTGCCGACTCCCACACGCTCCTCGGCGTTTCCGCGCGTCTCGATGCGGGCGCGCGCGATGGCGTTGCTCGCAACGACTCGCTGGCCGAGCTGGCGCGGAACAGCCGGGCGCGACTCGACGACAGCAGCAGCGCAGTGTCGACGCTCGCGACCGTTGCGGAATCGAGCGCGACGTCGGCCGAGGCGGTGAGTCAAGCGGCGCACGAGATCGGGTCGTTCGTCACGCTCGTGCGACGGATCGCGCGTCGCGCGAAGCTGCTCTCGCTGAACGCATCGATGGAAGCCGCACGCGCGGGCGAGCATGGCGAGGGCTTCGGGGTCGTCGCATCCGAGCTGCGTGCGCTCGCCACCACTGCCTCGGAAGCGGCGGAGCGCACGGCGACGGCCGTGGAGCTTGTGCTGGAGCGGGCGGACGACGCGCGCGAGAGCAGTCGCGAGACCGTGACCACGCTCGGCATCGTGCAGCGGGCGCAGCGTGAGGCGCACGGCAGCTTTGCGGGAATCGAGCGTGCACTCGACGAAAGCGTTCAGTGGCTGCGCACTATCGGCGACGCAGCCGCGGAATCGGGGGCGCTCCTCGCGGGCAACAACGCGCGGCTGGCCGAGCTTGCACGAGGAACGGAGTCGTTCGCGTCGGCAATGCAGCAGGTGGCGGCGGGGTCCGAGCAGCAGAGCGCCGGAGCCCAGGAGATTGCCGCGGCATCGGCGGCGCTGGCTGGCGCGTCGCAGGCGCTGCAGGCACGTGTGTCGGCGTTTCGCGTGGGCGAGGGCTGAGCGCATGGCCCGCCCGTCGTCCATCCTGCGCTGGCGGGTGCAGTCTGACGAGCACTATCGCGCCATACGCACCCTCCGGAGCGAGCACGCGCGGCAGGAGCGACGCATCTGGCGGGAACTCCGGCTCGTCGCGCTCGGCCTCTTCGCGCTGACCGCGATCGCGGTGATCGGACGGCGCTGGCGCGAGACACGTCACGTGCCGATCGCGTATCTGTGGGTGTTCGCCGTTCCGTTGCTGGCCGTGGGGATCTACGCCGCCACCCGCCCGCTGGCGATGCGACGCGCGGTGAAGCGTCAGCTCGACGATGACCCGAGCACGCATCAGGAGCGCAGCTACACGCTGGATGCGGCGGGGCTGCGCATCGAGGGCGAGAGCTTTCTCGTGGAGCTGAACTGGGCGAAGCTGATCGTGGTGCGCGAGACGAACGAGTTCTTTCTCTTCGTGACGCGAAAGTCGGCGTTCTATCTGCCCAAGCGCGCCATCCAGTGGCCGGAACGACTGGATGGTGTGCGCGATCTTCTGGTCGAGTACCTGGGCGAGCGCGCCGACGTGCGATAGCTAGGGCCTGGCGAGACGGTTGTACTTTGCGAGCACCGCGCGCAGGCGGTCGTGCGGCAGCGCCGTCACCCGCAGGTTGTCCGCACCCTCCATGGTCCGCGCGGCAACGAGCGCGTTGACGATCGCCTCTTCCACGGCCTGCGTGGTCGCCTCGAACAGTGGGGAGATCAGGTCGTTCGACAGCATCGAGACTTGCGATACGGAGTCGGGGCGAAAGGTGGCGTTCGCGGTGGAGAACGCGATGAAGATGTCGCCCGAAGTGTTGGCGCCGATGCCGCCGTTTCGCGCAATCCCGAGCGACGCGCGCTTCGCGATGCGCTTGAGCTGGTGCGGCAGCAGCGGCGCATCCGTCGCGACGACGATGATGATCGAGCCCTGGTCCTTCGTCGCCCCGTGCGGATTCGCGCAGCGCCCCCAGCGCTCGCCGCGCGGAAGCGAGTCGCGCGTGTCGTAGCACGGGAGGAGATCGGGGATCTCCTGCCCTACGGGCACGCCGGCTATGCGCAGCAGCTTCCGCATGCCGTAGTTGCACTGCACGAGCACACCAACCGTGTAGCGGCCGTTCGCGGCGGAGAGCTGCCGTGATGCGGTGCCGGTGCCGCCTTTGAACTCGCTGCAGATCATCCCCGTGCCGCCGCCCACGTTGCCCTCCGGCACCGGTCCGCCGCGCGCACCGTCCAGGGCAGCGAAGACGTTCTCCTTCGTCACATGAAAGCCGGCGACATCGTTGAGCGAGTTGTCCAGCGTCTCACCCACGACCGGGAGCTCGTAGTCGTAGTTGCGTCCATGCGTGATCGACCATTCGAGCG
This sequence comes from Gemmatimonadaceae bacterium, assembly GCA_025929535.1. Taxonomy (GTDB): domain Bacteria; phylum Gemmatimonadota; class Gemmatimonadetes; order Gemmatimonadales; family Gemmatimonadaceae; genus FEN-1250. The sequence goes on along the minus strand of JAICLZ010000001.1, from coordinate 11,412 downwards.
TCGCGTCGCGCACGGTGCCGACGCTGAACGTGTTCGTGATGAGCACGGGCCCTTCGAGCATCCCCGACTCGTCCACCCACGTGGTGCCGGTCATCTCGCCGTTGCCGTTGAGCGTGAACCAGCCGGCGAACACGGTGTCGCCGCGCGCGTGCCCGCGCGGAAGGATCGCGGTGACGCCCGTGCGCACCGGGCCCTTGCCCACCACACGCTTCCCGCTCCCGCTGATGAGCGTGATCTCTCCCACCTCGACGCCCGCGACATCGGTGATCGCGTTGTACTTCCCGGGCGTCCCCTCGAACGGCACGCCGAGGTCGCGCGCACGCGGCTCGGACTGCGAGAGCGCAGTGGATGCGAGCACGAGCAGGAAAGGGAGAGAAAGGCTGCTGCTTCGCTGCATGTGGGATCCGATGGCAGAGGTAACCGAAGCTACGGCGCATCACAGCCAATGCTCAAGCTGCCAGCTCGTCCAGCGCATCGTCCAGCGCGTGGAGCAGCTGCCTCACCTCGCGCACCGTGTGGTCGCCCATGTGCCCGATGCGGATCGTGTCCGGCGCCAGCTCCCCGTAGCCTGCGCCCACTTCGAAGCCGCGTTCGCGGAGCAGCTGTAGCAGACGCGGCGCATCGCCGCGCACGGTCAGGCACGACACCGTGGGGGCGCGCACCGACTCACCCGCCAGCATCCCGATGCCGCGCTCGCGCGTCGCCGTGCTGCCCGCCCATTCGTGTACCGCTGCCGCCATCGCCCGGTGTCTCGCGAATCGCTTCGCCAATCCCTCGCGCGCGATTGCCTCGAGCTGCGCATCGAGCGCAAAGAGCTGCGGAATCGCGGGGGTGCCCGCCGTGCCGCCCTGCCGCCAATACTCGTCCATCCGCACGACGTCGAGATACATCCCCCGGTCGGGCAGCGCCCGCGCGCGGGCCATCGCCCGTGGCGAGCACGCGATCAACGAGAGCCCCGGCGGCAGCGCGAGCGCCTTCTGCGAGGCCGAGAGCACGATGTCCATGCGCGTGGCGTCCATCCCGACCTCCACCCCGCCCACCGAGGAGACCGCGTCGACGAGCAGCAGCACGTCATCCCAGCCGGCGAGCGCCCGCCCGTACGATGCGGCATCCGCCCGCACGCCCGTGGAGGTCTCGACGTGCACCGCAGTGACGGCGTCGTAGTCGCCGTGCTCGAGCGCGTCGGACAGCGCGCCCGCGCTCACGGTGTCGCCCGGCGCTGCCACGAGGCGCGTCACGCGACGCCCGCAGGACTCCGCGATCCGCGCGAATCGCTCGCCGAACGCGCCCGACACCAGCGACAGCACCCGGCTCCGCGCTCCGCATCGTATGGCGGACTCCATCATCCCGGTCGCTGCACCGGAGCCCACGTACACGGGATTCGTCGTGCCGAAGAGCGGCGGAAGCGCCGCGTACACGCGCGCGAGGAGCGCGCGCATTTCGGGACTCCGATGCGCGATCATCGGATGCGTCATCGTTCGCAGAATCGCCGGGCGCACCGCCGTGGGCCCGGGTACGAAGAAGCGCGCGCCTACACGATCCGTCCGCACACCACGTCGTCGGTGGTCACGATCCGCACGTCCTGCTTCCTCCATTTCGACACGAGCGCGTCCACGGCCTCGGGCACAATCGGCTTCGTGGCGTCGAGCACGAGGTGAATCGCGGGGATGCCGACATCGATCAGCCCGTCGAGCGCATACCGCACGCAGTAGTCGAGCGTCACGCCGTACAGCACGATCTCGGTGGGATCCCATGCCTCGATCACCGTGGTCGTGTTCGGATTCGAGAACACGTCGAAGCGGTGCTTGCGCAGCAGCACGTCCGACTCGTGCGCTGCCAGGCGACGGACGAGCGTTTCGTGCGGAATCGGATCCGGCTCGACGATCAGTGGAGAGTCGAGCCGCGTCTCCGGAATCTTCTCCGCTCCCGTCGTTCCGCGCATGCAGTGCGGCGGGAACGTCTCCCGAAAATCCGGAGTGGCCGAGATCTCCGCGTGCTCGAGCTCGTGATCATCGGACGAGGCCACGATCTGGATCCCCTGCGCGTGCGCGTACCTCGTGAGCTGCTCGAGCTTCGGCTTGATGAGCTCCGCGTCCTTCACGTACAGCTTGCCATCGGGATCCATGAAGTCGTGCTGCGTATCGACGTCCCAGAAGATCACCGGATGCTTCATCTCGTTGCTCCCTTGCGATGCTGTTCAAAGCTAGCGCCGGAGGGACTCTCGGAAAACGAAAACGGCGCCTGCGAAGAGCTCGCACGCGCCGTCCGTCGTTCCCCGCGGCAACGCAGCCGGTGTCTACTGCTCCTGCTTCCCGATCACCACCCGCCGGTTCTGTTGGCGCCCTTCCGGCGTCGAATTCGGCGCGATCGGGTCCGCTTCGCCCTTGCTGTCCGCCATCATCCGCGACGCGTCCACGCCCTTCGATGCGAGGTAGCTCTTCACGCTGTTGGCGCGCGCCATGCCGAGCGTCAGGTTGTACGCTTCGCTGCCGATGCTGTCGGTGTAGCCCGTGATCGTGATCTTCAGCGAGCGGGCGGCCGCCGCATTCAGCTGCAGCGCAAGCGAGTCGAGCGTGGCCCGTGCCCGCGGCCGGAGCACCGACTTGCCCAGGTCGAAGTTCGCGTCGCGCAGCACGAGGATCACGTCCTGTCCCTTGACCATCCTCGTCACCGTATCGCTGGTGGTGACCTGCAGGCGCGTGTTCACACGCATCGTGTCGACCTTTACCAACGTCTTCACCACCGTGTCGGTCACGCGCTCCCGTACGGTGACGGTGTCGTGCTGCACGACGGGCGGAGCGGCCACCACCATCGGTGCGGACTTGCGTGCGCCCGGATAGAACGAGACGCCCGAGAATGCGCCCCACGACGGCCGATGGCTGCTCACCTGGGCATTCGCCTCCGTGCGAAGCGCGGCCCAGTGTGCGAGCGTGAGCCGGAAACCCACCCCGGTGTGCCCGGTCCAGAACTTCAGGTTGTGCGTGCCCGGCACCACCGGCGCCTCGAAGTGAAAGCTCTCGTGCCCACCGCCGAGTACGACGTACGGGCGGAAGCGGTTGCCGGGGATCTGGAGCTGCAGGGCCAGCGTGGGGAGCAGCTCGTTCACCTGCCCCTGCGACACGGTGTTGAGTTGGGGAATCCACGCGCCCACGAGCTCGGCGTTGAGCGAGACGACGCGCGAAAACCGGTAGCCGATGCCCACCGTGCCACCGCCTCCCCACTCGTGCTTGGCCGCGAGATCGTAGGTGAGCTTGCGGGCCGTGGGGTAGAGCCCGAGCTCCCAGTGGCCCGACGAATCAGGGCTCTGGGCCAGCAGCGGAGAGGATACGAGCGCCAGGACTGCCCCGGCGATCAATACACTGCGCATACAACCTCATCGACGTTGAGAACGCACGCGATACCGTGCAGCGAGATACAGGCGGAGGCGCCTGTCGTCGGTAGAGGGACGCACAGATTGCATCAAGCGAAACGAAAAGCGTATCGATTCGTGCCGTTGGATCAATATGTCCGATCGGCCGTTAACCCTCGCTCACGTTGCCCCTCCGCAGCCGCCGCCTCGCCAGTGCCGCGAGCGCCGCAGTCCCGTACACGCGCAGGGCGACCACCACTCCGATCGCGATCACCGCCCCCGTCGTGTAGACGCGCCAGATGAGCAGCAATCGCCGGTGGTGCTCGCCCAGGTCGCCCACCGCACCCCCCACGAAACCCAGATCGATCACCCCGGCACCCGATGGCGTCGGCACCAGGATCTGCGCGTAGAGCAGCGCGAAGGAGCCGAAGGTGAGGGGGCCCATGGGGGGCGGAAATGGAAGCGTGAGCGCGAGCACGGGGAGAATCGCCACGCGCGCGGCAAGTCCCATGAGCGTGAGCGGCACGCTCGCGAGCAGCGGCCACGCGGGCATTCGCCGCGCGTACGCCCAGGCGCGGCGCGTGTTCCGGCGCAGCACGTGCTCGGCCTTCGGCATCGCGCGCCTCAACAAGAACCACGCGACGATGCCCGCGACCACCAGCACGACGAGCACCGGCCACGTGCGGTGCGCCGTTTCGGCCAGCATCGGCCTCGCGTTGTGCCACCATCGCGGCGCGTAGATCAGCGCGAGCCACCCCGCCGCAGCTGCAGTCACGGGAGCAGTGATGATCAGCTCGTACGTCACCGCCACGACGGCTGCCGTCACCGGCACACCCGCGAACGCTGCTGCCGCCAGCCGCGCGGGCTCTGCGCCGAGCCGGTTGGGAGTGGCCGCGGCGGCGGCGTCGCCCACCGTGGTCATCACGAACGCATCGCGAAACGACACCGGCACGCGCAGCCCTGCCAGCAACCACTGGAAGCGCAGCGCTCGTGTGACCAGATCGATCACGACCAACACGCAACAGATGAGATGCGCTTCGAGGATGTCCATCGCTGTCAGAATACTCCCGCCGCGGCGGTTGCCGCCAGTGAGCGATTTCGAATAGCTTCCATGCCGATGCCAACGACGCGTCGCACCCGGCTCGATCCATCCGTCTTTCATCTTCCCGTCGAGCGAATGCGGGAAGGCTACTACTCCGACAAGTATTTCGTTCGCGCTCGCGAGATCCTTCTCGCCGATCATCGCGCGGCGAGCGTCACGATGCAGGTGTTCGGAAAATCGCAGGCGTACCTGGGCGGCATGGATGAGGCGATCGCGATCCTCAAACTCTGCTCCGACGACTGGAGCGCGCTCACGGTGCGCGCGCTCTACGACGGCGAGCTGATCGAGCCGTGGGAAACGGTGCTGACGATCGAAGGCCCGTACGAGATGTTCGCCCATCTCGAGACCCTCTACCTTGGCGTGCTCGCACGTCGCACGCGCGTGGGCACGAACACGAGGCTCGTGGTCGACGCCGCGCACCCGAAGACCGTCATGTTCTTTCCCGCGCGCCACGATCACTGGCTCGTGCAGACGGGAGACGGATACGCGGCGCACATCGCGGGCGCGATCGGCGTCTCCACCGATGCTCAGGCGAGCTGGTGGGGATCGACGGGCATCGGCACGGTGCCGCACGCGCTCATCGCGGCCTACGATGGCGACACGGTGCTCGCGACGAAGAAGTTTGCCGAGTACATCGATCCCACCGTGCAGATCATCACGCTCGTGGACTATGACAACGATTGCGTGCGCACCAGCCTGGACGTTGCGCGCGCGATGGACGGCCGGCTGTGGGCGGTACGGCTCGACACCTCCGAGAATCTCGTGGACAGCTCGATCATTCCGCAGATGGGCACCTTTCGACCCACCGGTGTGAACCCGCAGCTGGTGTGGAATGTGCGACGCGCGCTCGACGAGGCGGGGTTTCCCGAGGTGCAGATCGTGGTCTCCGGCGGCTTCACCGTGGAGAAGATCCGCGCCTTCGAGGAGGCCGGCGTGCCGGTGGATTCGTACGGAATCGGCTCCTCACTTTTCTCGGGGAGATTCGATTTCACGGCAGACATCGTCATGGTCAATGGCACACCGCAGTCCAAGGCAGGGCGCCGCGTGATTGCGAATCCGAGACTCGAGCGCGTGGAATGATGCTGCGATTGCACCGCCGCTGCCTCCACAAATTCCCGCAGCAGCACTCCTCGATTGCGGCGGAATTCGAAGATCGGCTTTGCTTGTATTGTTCCCTCAATCGGCCTACTTTCACTTCAGTGCTCACCAGGTGCGCTCTCGTGGCGCCCGCCCATAGACATGGCAAGGATTCGGGATGACCCGTGATCTCCGCATGCGCTGGCTGACGCCGGCACTCGCGCTGCTAATCGCCGTCGGGCTTTCAGCCTGCAGCTCATTCGCTCCGAATACGATTTTCGGGGCTCATTCGGAATTCGGGCACTCGGTGGATGTGCTCACGCGCCGATTGCTCTATGCGGGCCTCGTCGTGTTCGTTCTCATCGAGACGCTGCTGGTCGTCATCCTGGTGCGATACCGGGAGCGCGACGGCAACCGCGAGGCCAAGCAGTTCCACGGCAACTCGACGCTCGAGATCGGCTGGACGCTGATTCCGGCGGTCATCCTCGCCTTCATCGCCGTTCCGACGATCAAGACGATCTTCAAGACGCAGGCAAAGGCCACCCCCGGCGCCCTGCAGGTGGAGGTCATCGGTCATCAATGGTGGTGGGAGTTTCGTTATCCGCAGTACGGTATCATCACGGCGAACGAGCTCTATCTGCCGGTGGGCCGGACGGCGAATTTCGCGCTCACCACGAAGGACGTCCTCCACTCCTTCTGGGTGCCGAAGCTCAACGGCAAGCGCGACCTGATCTCGAATCACACGAATTACATTTGGTTCACGCCCGACTCCGCGTACGCCTGGAACGGCTTCTGCGCAGAGTACTGCGGCACGTCGCACGCGAACATGCGCTTCAAGGTGTTCACGGTTCCGCCGAGTGAGTTCGATGCGTGGGTTGCGCACCAGAAGACGAATGCCATCGGCAGCGCCCTGCCCGCCCCTGCCATCGCCAAGGCGGATACGGGCAAGGCCGCGCAACCGCCGGCACCGGCCGCGGTCGCGCCGACACCGGTGATGAACGTGTCGGACACGATGTCGGCAACGTTCCCGCGCGCGAACCTGCCGGAGTGGGTGATACCCAAGACGCCGACGCCCGCCCATCTCGCGTTCGACCAGTCCGTCACGGGCAACGTCACGCGCGGCGCCACCCTCTTCAAGACCGCGCCGTGCATTGCCTGCCACTCGGTGCGGGGTGTTCCGACGGCCGCGGGCATCATTGGACCCAATCTGACGCACGTGGGAAGTCGAACCACGATCGCTGGCGGGCTGTACCCGAACGATCTCAGGCATCTCCAGCTCTGGATCAAGAATGCGCCGGAGATGAAGCCGGGCAGCTTGATGCCGCTTTTCGGCAAGAACGAAAAGGGAGCCACCCCGGGCGTCTACACCGACCAGCAGATCGCGGATCTCGCCGCGTACCTCTCGTCACTGAAGTAATCGGAGATCGACATGGCTACGACCGTTTCACTGCCGGCAACTCCACACAGGGAGCCGAGCCACCGCTACGAGTCCGGAGTCTGGAGCTGGCTTGCGACCACGGACCACAAGCGCATCGGCCAGCTCTACCTCTATACATCACTCTTCTGGTTTCTGGTCGGCGGCATCGAGGCCGGAATCATCCGCACGCAGCTCTACGGACCGAACCAGCATCTGGTCTCCGCCCAGACGTACAACGAGCTGTTCACGATGCACGGCACGACGATGATCTTCCTCGTCGTGATGCCGCTCTCCGCCGCGTTCTTCAACTTTCTGATCCCGCTGCAGATCGGCGCGCGAGATGTCGCCTTCCCGCGCCTCAACGCGTTCAGCTACTGGATCTTTCTGTTCGGCGGACTGTTCATCAACTTCTCGTGGTTCCTGCACGCGGCTCCGAACGGCGGCTGGTTCGGCTATGCACCCCTCACCACGCGCCCGTTCTCGCCCGGGCTCAACATCGACTTCTGGGTGCTCGGACTCCAGATCCTCGGCATCTCCTCGCTGGCCGCCGGGTTCAACTTCATCACCACGATCATCAACATGCGCGCGCCCGGCATGCACTTCATGCGCATGCCGATCTTCTCGTGGATGGCGTTCATCACGCAATTCATGATCGTCCTCGCCTTCCCGATCTTCACCGTCGCGCTGACGTTCCTCATGCTCGACCGCTTTTTCGGCACGAACTTCTACGAGATCCAGGCGGGCGCTGATCCGCTGCTCTGGCAGCACCTCTTCTGGCTGTTCGGTCATCCGGAGGTGTACATCCTCATCCTGCCGGCATTCGGTCTCGTGTCCGAAGTGCTCCCGGTGTTCTCGCGCAAGCCGCTCTTCGGATATCCGGTGATGGTGTACTCCGGCATCCTCATCGCCTTCCTCGGCTTCGGCGTGTGGGCGCACCACATGTTCGCCGTCGGCATGGGCCCCATCGCCGATTCGTTCTTCAGCATCACGACGATGCTGATCGCGATCCCGACGGGAGTGAAGATCTTCAACTGGCTTGGCACGATGTGGGGCGGTTCCCTGCGCTTCACCACAGCGATGAAGTTCGCGATCGCCCTCGTCGCGCTCTTCACGATCGGCGGCATCTCGGGAGTCATGCACTCCTCCCCGCCGTCGGATCTGCAGCAGACGGACAGCTATTTCATCGTCGCGCACTTCCACTACGTGCTCTTCGGCGGCTCGCTGATGGGACTCTTCGCCGGCCTCTACTTCTACTATCCGAAGATCACCGGCCGCCTCATGAACGAGAAGCTCGGCAGCTGGCACTTCTGGCTCACCGCGATCGGCATGAACCTGACCTTCTTCCCAATGCACTTCCTCGGGCTCGACGGCATGCCGCGCCGCATCTCGAGCTACGATGCGGGACAGGGGTGGGAGAACAACAACCACCTCGCATCGTATGGCGCCGCTCTCATCATCATCGGGACGGTCTTCTTCGTCTACAACTGGTTTGCGAGCATGCGCAAGGGCGCGGTGGCAGGCAACGATCCGTGGGGCGGAGCCACGCTCGAATGGGCCATCCCGTCGCCGCCGCCCGACTACAACTTCGCGACCATTCCACAGGTGACATCGCGATATCCGCTCTGGGATCGGAAGTCGCCGCAGATCACCTCCGAAGTGCCGCACGGCACACGCGACGAGCAGAAGATGGAAGTGAAAATCGCCGGCCAGTCCACCGGCACGGCTCCCGCACCGGCGGACACGAGGCTCAATGCCCCGAATGCGCATCCATCCGCGAAGCAGCTTGGAATCAACATGCCCACGCCAACGATTCGCCCGCTCCTCGCGGCGTTCTTCCTCGGCTGCGTGTTCGTGGGGCTGATCGCGCACAGGAATCTGACGATCATGTTCATCGCCGCCGGCCTGTTCGTTCTCTCGCTCTACAGCTGGCTCCTGACGCCGCTCGAGCCCGAGCACCACTAGCTCGACACCAGCTCCGCCTTCACCGACTTTACCGCTTCACGTCTACCGCTCCTCGGAGAACGCTTTGGCCACCGCCGCTATCGACGCACACGATGCCCACATGGGCGGAGAACATCCGCCCACCAGCACGGGACTCAACAACACCAAGGTCGCGATCTGGGCGTTCATCGGATCGGAGTGCTTCTTCTTCGCATCGCTGATCTCGACCTACCTGATCTACCGCGGCCGCTCGCCGGTCGGGCCGTTTCCGCACGACGCGTGGACGGACCCCGCCACCGGACACGTGTTCAAGGCCATCCTGAACATTCCGGTCACGTCGGTCTCGACCTTCGTGCTGCTCATGTCCTCGCTGGCGATGGTGCTCGCGCATTCGGCCGTCGTGCGCGGCGACCGGCGTTCGTCCAAGATCTGGCTCGCCTCCACCGCAATCCTCGGCGCAACCTTTCTCGGCTTCCAGGCCTACGAGTTCACCTCGTTCGTGCACGAGGGGCTCACGATCCACACGAATCTCTTCGGCTCGTCGTTCTTCATTCTCACCGGCTTCCACGGCGCGCACGTCACCGCGGGCGTCATCTGGCTGCTGACGCTCCTGTTCATCGACATCAAGCGCGGCTTCTCGCCGGACGAGGCGATCAACGTGGACGTGTGCGCGCTCTACTGGCACTTCGTCGACGTGGTCTGGATCGCGATCTTCACTCTCGTCTACCTCATCAAGTAACAGGGGAATCCAGATGGCCGCCGACCACTCGCACGCGACGCTGTCGCACGACGCTGAGGGCAACGTCTCCCCGCCCGAGCACACACATCCGGACTGGGGCACCTACAAGTGGGTCGCGCTCATCCTGACGGTGCTCACGGCGATGGAGGTGTGGATCTACTACATCCCCTCGTTCACCAAGACCTACCTGTTCGTCCCGACGCTGCTCATTCTCTCGGCCGTGAAGTTCACGATCGTCGTGATGTTCTACATGCATCTCAAGTACGACGCGAAGCTCTTCCGCGCGCTGTTCGTCGGACCGCTCACACTCGCGGCATTCACGCTGGTCGGATTGCTCTTCCTCTTCGGTCATCTCAAGATCAGTTTCTGATGGCGCCGCGGTAACGACACCCCCCGCGCGCGAGCGGCTCCTGTCGCTCGACGTGTTCCGGGGGATCACCGTTGCCGGCATGCTCCTCGTGAACAACCCGGGGAGCTGGGCATCGATCTACGAACCGCTCGAGCACGCACCGTGGTTCGGCTGGACGCCCACCGATCTGATCTTCCCGTTCTTTCTCTTCATCGTCGGCGTCACCACGCACCTCTCGCGCGAGGCACGTCGCGCGCGTGGAGAGAGCGACCGCACGATCATCCGCCAGACCGCGCGGCGCGCGCTCACGATCCTCGCGCTCGGACTGCTGATGACGGGCTTTCCGTACCATCAGTTCTTCATCCATCTCCCCGGCGGCGTGGTGTTCGACTCCACCACCATTCCGCTCGACGTGTCGCACTGGCGCATGACCGGTGTGCTGCAGCGCATCGGCGTGTGCTATCTGCTGGGCGCGCTGCTCACGCTGCACACGAGCGAGCGCCAGCAGATCTGGATCGCTGCCGTACTGCTCATCGGCTACTGGCTCGCGCTCACGCTCATTCCGGTGCCCGGGCGTGGCATGGGCGCGCTGCTGCTCGCCGATCCGGGCGCCTCGCTGCCGGCATACGTCGACCGAGCGGTCATGGGTCCGCACCACATGTGGATCGGTGGCGGCGGCATCTGGGATCCCGAGGGCATTCTCTCGAGCATCCCCGCCACGGCCACCGTGATTCTTGGCGTGATCGCGGGACGATGGCTCGCCAACCCGAAACCGCTGGCCGAGCGGCTGAACGGGTTGTTCGCGGTGGGCTCACTCGGCATGATGGCGGGACTCGTATGGGGATGGTCGTTCCCGATCGGGAAGAATCTCTGGACGAGCTCCTACGTGCTCTTCACGGCCGGAATGGCCTGCGTTGCGATCGCGGCGTGCGCCTGGCTCGTCGACGTGCGCGGCTGGCGTGCGTGGACCAAGCCCTTCATCCCGTTCGGGATCAACCCAATCGTCGCCTTCGTGGCGTCGGGCTTTTTCTCGCGCTTCATCTACACGCTGGTGAAAGTGCCCAGGAATGGCGAGCTGGTATCGGTGCAGGGGGCGTTCTACGATTCGGTGCTCGCTCCCCTCTTCGCCGATCCGCGCGACGCGAGTCTGCTCTTCGCGCTCCTGTATCTGGCGGTGTTCTACGCGGGACTCCGCCTGATGCACCACCGCGGAATCATCGTCAAGGTTTGAACGGGCCAATATGTGACGGAGCGGCCTTCGGCTCGTTGTGAAAGGGTTGACCTGAGCGCTGCTACACCAGAGTTTGCAGCGCTCCCGCCGTCGTTGCATTCGCACTCTTAACACCATGCAGGCGTTGCACTTGTCACCGAAATTCCGTTTGCGGCTCACTCCTGCGTTCCTCGCCAGGGCCGTTTTGGCCCTGTCGTTTACTGTTGT
>JAICLZ010000055.1 GCA_025929535.1 Gemmatimonadaceae bacterium | reverse complement strand
CCGCGCCGCTGATCGCGGAAGGATGCGTGATGATGCGGAAGTGTCATCTCAACACCTGCCCCGTGGGCATCGCCACGCAGGATCCCGTGCTGCGCGCGAAGTTCAGCGGAAAGCCGGAATACGTGATCAACTACTTCTTCTTCGTCGCCGAAGAGGTGCGCGCGCTCATGGCGAGGCTCGGCTTCCGCACCGTCGACGAGATGATCGGGCGAACGGATGCGCTGTGCGCGGCGGATCTTTCGGGGCACTGGAAGGCGCGCACGCTCGATGTGAGCGCTCTTCTCTGGCGCCCCGAACCGGCGACGCGGGTTGCGACACGGTGCGACAGCCGCCGGCCTCGCAGCCTGGAGCGTGTGCTCGATCATGCACTCGTCGCGGCCGCGCGGCCTGCGCTCGACTATCGCGAGCCGGTGCACGCGGCGTTCCCGGTGCGAAACGTGGACCGAAGCGTGGGTGCGATGCTCTCGGGCGAGATCGCCCGCCGCTATGGCGACGCGGGGCTTCCCGACGGCACGATCGAGCTCTCCTTCGCGGGCTCCGCGGGTCAGAGCTTCGGCGCGTTCTGCGCGCGGGGCGTCACGCTCTCGCTGGAGGGCGAAGCGAACGACTACGTGGGCAAGGGACTCTCCGGCGGCCGACTCGTGATCCATCCGCCGCACGATGCGGGATTCGATACGGCCTCCGCGATTCTCCTCGGCAACGTCGCGCTGTACGGCGCGACCTCGGGCGAGGCCTACTTCGCGGGGCCGGCCGGCGAGCGCTTCGCCGTGCGAAACAGCGGAGTCACGGCCGTGGTCGAGGGTGTGGGCGATCACGGATGCGAGTACATGACCGGAGGCGTCGTCGTCGTGCTCGGCCCAACCGGGCGCAACTTCGCCGCGGGGATGAGCGGCGGCATCGCGTTCGTGCTCGACACGGAGCAGCGCCTCGAGCGACGGTGCAATCGCGCGCTCGTGGAGCTCGGGCCCGTCTCCGATCCGGAGGATGCGGCGCTTCTGCGGGAGGCGATCGTGAGGCACGCGCGCTATTCGGGGAGCGCGGCCGCCCTGCGCATTCTCCGCACGTGGGAAACCGTGCTGCCCCACTTCGTGCGTGTGATGCCGGTCGAGTACAAGGCAACGCACGCGCAGAAGCGCCGCAGCTCACACATCACCAGCAGTCAGGGGAGCCATGGGAGATCCGAAAGGGTTCCTGTCCTTTCCGCGAGCTGACAGGCGCCGCCTGCCGGTGCTCGAGCGCGTCGGGCACTGGCGCGAGTTCTACACGCCGCCCGGCGATGACTCCGTGCGCGAGCAGGCGGCCCGCTGCATGGATTGCGGCGTTCCGTTCTGTCAGGGCGACACGGGCTGTCCCGTCCGGAACATCATCCCGGACTGGAACGAGCTCGTGTACCGCGACCGGTGGGAGGAGGCGCTGGCAACGCTGCATGCCACGAACAACTTCCCCGAGATCACGGGTCGCCTGTGCCCCGCCCCGTGTGAATCCGCGTGCGTGCTGGGGATCATCGGAATGCCGGTCGCGATCCGGAGCATCGAGCAGGCGATCGCGGACCGCGGCTTCGCCGAGGGATGGATCCAGCCGCGGCCGCCCGAGCGGGAGAGTGGGTACCGCGTGGCCATCGTGGGATCGGGTCCTGCGGGGCTGGCTGGTGCGCAGGAGTTGCGGCGCCGAGGGCATGCCGTGGTGGTATACGAGCGTGCAGACCGCATTGGTGGACTGCTCCGCCATGGCATCCCGGATTTCAAGATGGAAAAGCAGGTGCTCGATGCGCGTCTCGCGCAGCTGCGCGCGGAGGGTGTGGTGTTCGAGACCGGCGTCGACGTGGGGCGCACCGTGGCGGTGGATGCGCTGCGCCGCGATTTCGATGCGATTCTGCTGGCCGTCGGTGCGTCGCGCGCACGCGAGCTCGACGTACCGGGTCGCGCCTTGAGGGGTGTGCACCTCGCGATGGATTTCCTCGAGCAGCAGAATCGCCGCGCGGCGGGCGAGCACGTGCCGAGCGAGATCGCGATCACGGCGGCGGGAAAGCGCGTGGTCGTGGTCGGCGGCGGCGACACCGGCTCCGATTGCATCGGCACCTGTCATCGCCAGGGCGCGATGAGCGTGGTGCAGCTCGAGCTCATGCCGCAGCCGCCGGCCTCGCGCGATGCGTCCACTCCGTGGCCCCTCTGGCCCATGCAGCTGCGCACTTCGCATGCGCACGAGGAGGGTGGTGTGCGCGACTGGAGCATCGCGACCACCGCGCTTTCGGGCAGCGACGGACGCGTGCAGCAGCTGCACGCCGTTCGCGTCGCTCCGATGTCCGGCGCGGATGGCCGCGCGCGGTTCGAGCCCATCGCCGGCACAGCACTCACCATCGTGACGGATCTCGTGCTGCTCGCGATGGGCTTCGAGGGCCCGTTGCGCGAGGGACCGCACGCGCAGCTCGGGGTGGCGCTCGACGCGCGCGGATGCGTGCGCACGGATGCGCAGCACATGACGAGCGTGCCCGGCGTGTTCGCCGCGGGTGATGCGCATCGCGGCGCGTCGCTCATCGTGTGGGCGATTCGCGAGGGGCGGGATGCCGCGCACGCCATGGACGCGTTCCTGCGCACGCAGTCGCGCCGGGCGGTGGGGTAGGAGTCACCGGGCTGGCAGGGCGCTGCGCACGAGGCCCATATTCAGCGCATACTCCTCGGAGCGAACCGCTTGGCAGCCGATCACTCGCCGCTCGACGACTTCGTGCGCGCGGCACTCGAGAAGGGACAGGATCGGATGGCGATCGCCTCTGCGCTCGATCGCGCGGGTTGGCCGACGGAGGAAGTCTCGAACGCCCTCGGCGCCTACGCGGACTTCCCGTTCCCCGTCGCCGTCCCGCTGCCCCGCGCGTCGCTGTCCGCACGCGAGATGTTCCTCTACCTCGTGCTGTTCACCGCGCTCTACATCAGCGCCTGGAACTTCGGGTCGCTCCTGTTCGACTTCATCGATCGCGCGTTCCCGGATGTCACGCAGCGCCGCTACGTCGACAGCTATTCGATGGAGAGTATTCGCTGGGCCGTATCGGCGCTGATCGTCGCCTTTCCCGTGTTCCTGTGGACGAGCAGATACATCGGGAAGCGACTTGCCGCGAATCCCGCCGGCCGCCTGTCGCCGGCCCGGCGGTGGTGCACGTACATCACACTGTTCATCGCCGTAGCGGTGCTCATCGGCGACGCGACCACGCTCATTTACAACTTGCTGGGAGGAGAGCTCACCGTTCGCTTCGTGTTGAAGGCGATCGTCGTCGCCGGCATCGCAACGTCGGCGCTGCTCTACTATCTCCGCGACCTTCGTCACGAGGAGCGAGCGGCCGCATGACCCGCGTGCCAGTGTCGCCGGCCGGAGTTGCAGTCACCATCGCGGCCGTGATCGCTGTCATTGCCGGCCTGATGACTCTCGGCACGCCGTCACGTGCGCGGGAGCGCCGGCTCGACGAGCTTCGTACCGAGGATCTCGCGCATCTCTCCGATGCGGTGGACGAGTACTGGACCAAACACGCGTCGCTGCCGCTCGCACTCGACTCGCTCGTTTCGCAGCGACAGTTCGATCGGGTGCCAACGGATCCGAAAACGAGCTCCGCGTACACGTACCTAGCGAGCGGCGCACGGTCGTATCGACTCTGTGCGACCTTCGCGCAGCCCTTTGATTCGTCGTCGTCGCGACAGTACGTGGATGGAGTCGACCTCGGAAAGCACTCCTGGCGGCACGGCGCGGGCGAGAGCTGTTT
Organism: Gemmatimonadaceae bacterium; assembly: GCA_025929535.1. Taxonomy (GTDB): domain Bacteria; phylum Gemmatimonadota; class Gemmatimonadetes; order Gemmatimonadales; family Gemmatimonadaceae; genus FEN-1250. The sequence continues at coordinate 22,608 of JAICLZ010000055.1, read as the reverse complement.
CGATCTGACGGTACCGGTGAAGGAGTCGAAGTAGTCACGGCACCAATCACGTACACCCAACCAAGGTGCACATCATGGTCACTCTCGCGCTGTACGTCACCATGGAGCCGAAGCCCGGCAAGGAAGCGGAGGTCGAGGCGTTCCTGAAAAGCGCCCGGCCGCTCGTCGAAGCGGAGCCGGGCACGATTGCCTGGTTTGCCATTCGCGCGGCGCCCAACAAGTTCGCGATCTTCGACATCTTCGAGAACGAAGCGGGCCGCCAGGCGCATCTCACGGGCAAGGTTGCCGCGGCCCTCTTCGCCAAGGCTCCGGAGCTCTTCGCCTCCGCGCCGGAAGTGCACAAGCCGGAGCTGCTCGCCGCCAAGCTGCCGAGAGGCTGATGCCGATGTCCCTGCATTGCTCCAGCGCCGTACTCGCGTTGTCGCTCGCCCTGCTGGCCGCGCCTCCGCCCGCCCTCGCGCAACGCGCATCGGACGGCGATTGGACCATGCCCTCCAAGGACTACTCGGCTTCGCGCTTCAGCGGCCTCGCGCAGATCACTCCCGCCACCGTGAAGAGCCTGCACCCCGTGTGGACCTTCTCCACGGGCACGCTCGGCGGACACGAAGGACAGCCGCTCGTCGTGAACAACACGATGTACGTGGTCACGCCGTATCCGAACGTGCTGTACGCGTTCGATCTCGCGAAAGACGGCTATCCGCTCAAGTGGAAGTACCGCCCTCCGGTCGATCCCAATTCGCTCGGCATCGCGTGCTGCGACGCGGTGAACCGCGGCGCCGTGTACGCCGATGGCAAGATCGTCTACAATCTTCTCGACGGCCACACGGTCGCCATCGATGCGGCCACGGGCAAGGAGCTCTGGAAGACGAAGATCGCCGACCTTGCACAGGGCGAGACGACGCCGATGGCGCCGTTCATCGTGAAGAATCGCGTGCTCGTCGGCGCATCCGGCGGCGAGTTCGGCATACTCGGCTGGGTGAAAGGTCTCGATCTCGCAACGGGCAAGATCGCTTGGACGGCGACGAACATCGGGCCGGACAGCCTCGTGCTCGCGAAGGCCGGCACCTTCAAGACGTTCTACGACAAGGGCGCGCAGCTCGGACAGACCACGTGGCCCGCGGACACGTGGAAGCACGGCGGCGCACCGGTGTGGGGATGGATGTCGTACGATCCCGAGCTCGACCTCGTGTACTATGGCGTGGGCAATCCCGGCCCGTACAACGCCGATCAGCGCATGGGCGACAACAAGTGGACGGCGAGCGTCCTCGCGCGGCATCCCGAAGATGGCTCGCTCGTGTGGGCGTATCAGTTCACGCCACACGACAGCTGGGACTTCGATGCGGCGGCCGAGATGGTGTTGGTGGACCTCACGGTGAAGGGGAAGCAGCGCAAGGCGCTCGTTCACTTCGACAAGAACGGCTTTGCGTACACGATGGACCGCGCCACCGGCGAGGTGCTTCTCGCGGAGCCGTACGTGCACGTGAACTGGGCCTCGAAGATCGATCTGGCGACGGGGCGGCCGGTGCTCAACGACGCGAAGGCGACTGGCGCATCGAAGGGAAACGTGAAGGACATCTGTCCGACACTGGAAGGCGGGAAGAGTCCCGCATCGCCGGTCGCGTACTCTCCGGTCACGAAGCTGTTCTACGCGTCCACGAACAGCATGTGCATGGACTACGCGGCGGTGCAGACCGCGCATCTCGCGGGCACACCGTTCATGGGCATCAACAGCCCGTATCATGCCAGCGATCCGAACATGGGCGCGTTCATCGCGTGGGATGCGAGCACCGGCAAGCGCGCGTGGGAGATCAAGGAAAAGTTTCCAGTGTGGAGCGGCAGTCTCGCGACTCGCGGGAACGTCGTGTTCTATGGCACGCTCGACGGATGGTTCAAGGCGGCGAACGCCACCACGGGTGCGGTGCTGTGGCGCTTCAAGGTTGGATCGGGCGTCGTCGGCGATCCGATCACCTTCACGGGCGCGGACGGCAAGCAGTACGTCGCGATCTACGCCGGCATCGGAGGCGACTGGCTGCTGCTGTCGGGCGACTACAAATCCGATGACCCGGCGGACGTGCGCGACCCTGCGGACTTCGCACGCGATCTCGCCCGCCACACGAGCCAGGGCGGTATCGTGTGGATCTTTGCGCTCTAGCGGAGACATCATCGAATGAGACTGTTCTCCTCGCACGCGCGCGCCACGCTCGTATTGATCGCAGCAGTGGGAATCGCAGGCGCCTGCCGCGAGCAGAGCGCCGTTCCGCCCGCGTCCACCGACACGAAGGCCTCGGAGAATGCGCTCGTGATCTCGCGCCACGACGATCGAGTGTTCGCGGGCGGTCTCATGCCGCCGGCGGAGCGCGTCGTGAACACCGAGGCACACAACCCGAAGGCCGCGGAAGAAGGCGCCGCGTTGTTCACCAGCATGAATTGCGATGGCTGCCACGGCGGTGGCGCGGTGGGAGCGGTAGGGCCGAACCTCACCGACGGACGATGGAGATACGGCGGCGCCGATGCGGACATCTTCCGTTCCATCGCGGAGGGACGCCCAAAGGGAATGCCATCGTTCGGCGGAGCGCTGCAACCCGCGATGATCTGGCGGCTCGTGGCGTACATCAAGTCGCTCCCACCCCCGAAGGACGCGCCGACGGAAGCGTGGTAGTGCCCGCTGCGCCCGGCGCGAGCGATCCTCGACGTCCTCCTCTATCTTGTTCGCATGGTCCCGCTCGAGCACTCTCCACAGTCCGACTCTGGCTTTTTGCGCATGATGCTCGTGATTGCATTCGCCGCCGGCGTGCTCGCAGGCGCCCTGATCTTCTGGCTCGCGGCTCGCCTGAGAGATGGCGACACGGCATCGCTCGCGCAGGAGCTCGTGCGGCAGGCCGACGCCGCGAAGACGAAGGAAGTCGAGCTCCTCACGAGCAACATGCGCGATTCGGTGAAGGCGCTCACCTCCGATCTCATTCTGGGTGGGGTGAAGCAGCTCAACGACGCCGCCCGCGAGTCGCTTTCGAAGTACACCTCCGACAATCAGAGCGCACTCGAATCGAAGAAGGCGCTGATCGACCAGTCGCTCGAGTCGATGAACGTGAAGCTCGAGAGGGTGAGCGCCCTCGTGCGCGAGCTCGAGAGCGTGCGCGCCGAGAAGTACGGCGAGCTCTCGAAGCAGCTCGTGACCGCATCGGCGGCAACGGCGAAGCTGAGCGACGCCGCCGATCAGCTGCGAGGGATCCTCTCGAATCCGACCGCGCGCGGCCAGTGGGGCGAGCGGCTCGCCGAGGATGTGCTGCGTGCCGCGGGTCTCGTGGAGGGGATCAACTACCGAAAGCAGGTGCCGATGGCATCCGGCTGCCGTCCGGACTTCACGTTCAACTTGCCGAACGGTCTGATTCTCAACATGGATGTGAAGTTCCCGCTCGACAACTATCTGAGGTCGTTCGAGTCCACGAGCGAGGGCGATCGCAAATCGTGCGCGGAGCAGTTCAAGCGCGATGTGCAGAAGACCATCAAGCAGGTACACGAGCGCGGCTACATCGATGTGGCCGAGCGCACGGTGGACTACGCGATCCTCTTCGTGCCGAACGAGCGGGTGCTCAGCTTCCTCAACGAGTGCGATGCGAGCGCGATCGACGGTGCGCTCAGGAACGGCGTCGTCATCTGCTCGCCGTTCACGCTCTACGCGGTGCTCGTGGTGGTGCGCCAGGCGATGGACAACTTCACCTTCGCGCAGACCACCTCGGAGGTGCTCGAGCTGCACGGCGAATTCCATCGCGAGTGGAAGAAATTCACGGGCTCGTTCGACGGGATCAAGGAGAGCATCGACGAGCTGCAGGAGGCGTTCGAGACGTTATCGAGCACGCGCCGCAGAAAGCTCGATGGCGTGCTGGACAAGATCGACGAGCTGCGCGGTCCGGACCGCACGCCGCAACGCACGATGGCGTCGGAGCTTCCGTCCGGCGCGAATGGTCCGCTCGCTTAGCGCATTCAATCACATCACGGCGAATGTACGCTTTTTGCAACCGTCAAAGATGTCTTTCAAGGGGATTGCCAATGAGCCGCAGCAAGAACAGTCACCCGCCCGCACCCACCTCGCTCCACGGTCCAAAAACCCGATCCGCCCTAGTGCAGCAAATGAGGAAACACGCCGATACGGATGGAACGCGCGCTGGCGGCCCGCGCGAAGTCCCCGACTCCGAGATCGCTGACGTTCACACCAGAGAGATCAGGGGTGAGCTCTGCACGGGAAAGCACCGGCTCGTTGAAAATCGCGTTCAGCACGACGAAGCGGACAAGAACAGCGACAAGAACCGCCTCTCCGCGGATTCGAAACGGCACAAGCACGGCAATCCGCGTGGCAAGCTCAATGGCGGGCAGACGCCCCGATAACTCCCCGCATCGCCCTCCCCGCACACGCACCCTCTTGCGCCACACCGGCGCTGATAGGTAGAATGCCTACAGGTCATATGTAGGCGTTCTACCTATGCGCGGGCCGCGCCCGCAGAGGTCACACGTGCCCCCGTCCCCGGGTCAGTCCAGGAGTGAGCTGCTGAAGGGCACGCTCGACATGCTGATTTTGCAGACGCTCACGCTGCAGCCCCAGCACGGCTACGCGATCGCCCAGCACATAGAACGGCTCTCCAACGACGTGCTCTCCGTGGAGCAGGGCTCGCTCTATCCCGCGCTCGAGCGCCTCCAGAAAAAGGGGTGGGTCACCTCGAAATGGGGCGAGTCGCCCACCGGTCGCAAGGCGCGCTATTACACCATCACCGCGTCCGGGCGCAGGCAGCTGGGCAGGGAGATCTCGAGCTTCGATCGCATGCTCGTCGCGATTCGAGCGGTCATGAAGCGCGCCTGACCGCAGATGTCGCTTCTCGATGGAGTGCGCCACCAGCTCCGCTCTCTCTTCGGCGCGCGCCGCTACGCCCGCGAGCTCGATGCGGAAATGCAGTTCCATCTCTCGCTCGATGCCATGCAGCGCGAGCACGGCGCGCGCGGCACGCTGTCCGCCGCCGACGCGCACGTTGCTGCGCGCAGGCGCTTCGGCAATCTCACCGCCATCACCGAGAGCACGCGTGCGGTGGCCGGGCTTTCCTTTTTCGATGCCATCGCGCAGGATGCGCGATTCGCCCTCCGCACCTTTCGCCGCGCACCCGCCTTCACGACCGTCGCGGTGCTCACACTCGCGATCGGGATCGGAGCCAACACCGCCATCTTCGGCGCCGTCAACGCCCTGTTGATTCGTCCGCTGCCCTTCCCGCACCCGGAGCAGCTGATGAAGGTCGGCCTGATCCTCCCGGCGCGGAACGGCAATCCGCCACGCACCGACATGGTCTGGTCGTACCCGAAATTCACCGCCTTCCGCGATGCGCAGCACCTGTTCTCCGACGTCGCGCTGTACACGGATGACCAGAGCACGATCAGCGGAAACGGTGAAGCCGAGCGCGTTCGCACCGAGATCGTGGGCGCGCGTTATCTCCCGACCCTCGGCGTTCGCCTCGCGATCGGACGCAATTTCCTTCCGGAGGAGGACCAGCATCCCGATGCGCCGCGCGTCGTGGTTCTCTCCGATGGATTCTGGCAGCGCCGCTACAACGCCGATCCGCGCGTGCTGGGAAGGGTGCTCGACATCGGCGGCAAGCCCTACACGATCGTCGGTGTGCTGCCGCGCGGCTTTCGCGGCCTTTCGGGGCGCGCGGAGCTGCTGATCTCGATGATGTCGCTTCCCGCGGACGTGCTCGACGAGGCGTGGAATCACTCGTACACGCTCGTTGCGCGCCTCGCGCCCAACATCACCGTTGCGCAGGCCAAGGCGGACGTTCCGCGACTCGGCGCCATCGTCGATCGGGCGTTTCCAGCTCCCGGCGCGAGCTCCGAGCACTGGGGCGCGAGCGCATCCGAGCTCGATGCGTCGCGCGTCGATCCGGCGGTGCGCCGATCGCTCTTGGTGTTGCTCGCCGCGGTCGGGCTCGTGCTCCTGATCGCATGCGCCAACGTCGCGAATCTCTTTCTCGTGCGCGCATCCGGACGGCGCCGCGAGATCGCCGTGCGCCTCGCGGTTGGTGCGGGCCGCGGCAGACTCGTTCGTCAGCTGCTCACGGAGAGCGTGATTCTGTCGTTGCTGGGTGGGCTCGCCGGACTGCTCGTCGCCTGGTGGGGCGTGCGCCTGCTCGCGGCGTTCGATCCAGGCCAGGCCCTTCGCGTCCAGACGTTTTCGGCGATCGGCGCGGTGAGCTTCTCCAACATCCGTCTCGACGGAGCGGCGCTCGCCTTTGCCGCATGCCTCGCGATAGCCACCGGGCTCCTGTTCGGCCTCGTCCCCGCCCTGCAGTCCACGCAGAGGTCGCTCACTGGTGCGCTCAAGGAAGAGGCCGGCGGCGGAGAGGGCGCACGGCGCACCCTGTCGAGTCGGAACGTACTCGCGATCGTGGAGATCGCGCTGGCAGTCGTGCTCCTCGCTGGATCCGGGCTGATGCTTCGCAGCCTGGGCAAGCTGCTGCGCGTGAATCCCGGATTCGATCCGGAAAACACACTCACCATGCGCTTCAGCACGCCCGAGAGCTACGGGCCCGATTCGCTCGCGGGGTTCTTCGATGCGGTGCTCGAGCGAACCGCCGCGCTCCCGGGCGTCACGGGATCGGCGCTCATCGATTGCCCTCCGCTGAACGGCAGATGCAGTGGAAGCGTGATGATCTTTCGAGATCAGCCGGCCCCGGTGCCCGGTACGGAGCCGGAGGTGGGTGTGCACTGGGTGACGCCTTCGTGGATGCCCATAATGAAGGTGCCGCTGGTGCGCGGCCGGTACTTCACGCGCGATGATCGCGAGGGTGTGCGCAAGGTCGTGCTCGTGAACGAGGCCGCAGCGCGCAGGTTCTGGCCGGGTGGAGATCCGATCGGGCGGCCGGTGAGCGTTGGCCAGGGCGGATTCTGGAAAGACACCGCGTATGTGGTCGGCGTCGTCGGTGACGTTCGCTTCGAGTCACTCGACTCGGCGGCAACGCCCGATGTCTATCTCTCCTACTATCAGTCGCCGCGTTCACGGATGATGCTGATGCTGCGCTCGGCAGGCGACGTGCGCGCACTCGCCGCGCCCGCGCGCAGGGTCGTGCGCGAGATGCTTCCGCTCTCGCCCGTGTACGAGGTGCGCACCATGCGCGAGCGCGCCGCGGATGCCATGCGGTACGCGCGCTTCAGCACCGTCATCCTCGCTCTCTTCGGAATCGTCGCGCTCGCACTCGCGACCATGGGCACGTACGGCGTGATCTCCTTCGGTGTGGCGCAGCGCACGCGCGAGATCGGGATCCGCGTCGCTCTCGGTGCCCAGCGTGGCGAGCTGCTCCGGATGATCGTGCGTCAGGGACTGCTGCTCGCGCTGGTGGGTGGCGTGGCAGGTCTCGTGGCGGCACTCGCGGCAACACGCGTGCTCCGGTCGCTCCTCTTCGAGATCGTTCCCTCGGACCCGCTCACCTTCGCGGCGATACTCGCGCTGCTCGCGCTCGCGGTGCTTGCCGCCAGCTGGATCCCCGCTCGGCGAGCGGCGACGATCCATCCCTCCGAGGCGCTCCGCGAGAGCTAGCGCTTCGGCCGCCCGCGTCTTCCGCTGTCACAGCGGCGTGCGTTATGCTTGTCATTCGGACATTCCGAATGCATTGCGACTGAAGGCGGAGGATCGGACAATGCAGAGCGTACACATCGAGCTGATCACGGTCTCGCGACAGTTCGGCGCTGGCGGCAGTGAGCTCGCGCGGAAGCTCGGCGAACGCCTCAACTGGCATGTGCTCGACGATGAGGTCGCCTGCCGCTGTGCCAAGCGGCTGCACCTCGAAACGGCCACCGTCGAGCGTCTGCGCGAGCATTCACCCACGCTGCTGGCGCGTCTCTCGTCCGCGCTCCTGGTGGCGCCCCCCGAGGCTCCGGGCATCGATACGACTCACCTGCTGCGCATCGATGCGATCGCCGAGGCGGCGTTCGAGTCGATTACGGAAGCGGCAAAATCGCTTCCGCTGGTGGTCGTCGGATTCGGCACGCAGTGCATCTTCGCCGATCGCCCGGATGCACTGCACGTGCGACTCGTCGCTCCGATGCCGGTGCGCGTCGAGCGGCTTCGCGAGCGCTTCGGCTGGGATGCGGCGAATGCCGCCGCGCGCGCGCACCGCATGGACGAGGACCGGCGACGCTACGTGCAGCGCTACTTCCATCGAGACGTGAACGATCCGCTGCTGTACGACGTGCAGATCAACACGGGGCGCACGACGCTCGACGAGGCGACGAGCATCATCGCACAGCTCGTGCGCGTCGAGCAGGGCGTCGCTGCCGGGTGACATCGCCGATCTCGCGCGGCTTTCGCGGCCGTCGCCCGAATGCCGGCGCCGCGGCCCGGCTGCCGCCCGGACAATACGAGACGCATGACTTTCCCGTGCTCTCGGCCGGTCCCACACCGCACACGCCGCTCGCGAAGTGGAGCTTCACGCTCGGCGCGCGCGGCGCGCCATCCGTCACGTGGAGCTGGGACGAGTTCGAGGCGCTGCCCCACGAGACCATCACGCGCGACATTCATTGCGTCACCAAATGGTCGAAGTTCGACACGGTGTGGACGGGCGTCTCCATCGACACGATCATCGCGGCCGGCGCGGAGAAAGGGATCGCGCCCGCGCCGTACGTCGTTGCGGTGTGCGATGGCGGCTACACGACCAACCTTCCGCTCGCGGATGTCACCGGTGGCAAGGCGTGGATTGCCGTTGGCTACGACGACAAGCCGCTGCACCCGGAGCATGGCGGGCCCGCACGCCTGCTGGTGCCGCATCTCTATTTCTGGAAGAGCGCAAAGTGGGTGCGCGAGCTCCATTTTCGCGACCACGACGAGCCGGGATTCTGGGAGGCGCTCGGCTACCACATGCGCGGCGATCCCTGGAAGGAGCAGCGGTACACGGGCGACGCATGACGGGCGACGTCGCCGAGGCGCGCCCGATCGCCTGGCGCATCGGCACCGTCCACGAGATCATCGCCGAGACGAGCCGGGTGCGAACGCTGGTGCTGGACGTTCCGGGATGGCCCGGGCATCGCGCCGGCCAGCACGTGGACGTGCGGCTCACGGCGGAAGACGGCTATCAGACGGAGCGCAGCTACTCGATCGCATCGCCGCCCGGAGACCCGCGCATCTCGCTCACGATCGAGCGCCTGGAGGATGGCGAAGTGTCGTCGTATCTCGTGGACGAGCTGCGCGAGGGCGATACCGTGGAGCTGCGCGGCCCGATCGGCGGCCACTTCGTGTGGAGCGTGCGCGATGGCGGCCCGCTCATGCTCGTGGGCGGCGGCTCGGGCATCGTCCCGCTCATGGCGATGCTCCGTCACCGGGCGAGCGCGCCCGACGGCGTGCGCCGAGCGACTCCCGCGCGCCTGCTCTACTCATCGCGCAGCTGGCGCGAGGTGATCTACCGCGACGAGCTCGCACACCTCGCGGATACGGACGACTCGCTGCGCGTGATCCACACGCTGACACGCGAGCCCCCGCCGAGTTGGCCGGGCTACGCGAGGCGCATCGATCGCGCGATGCTCGCCGAGGTCACGTGGCCGGCGTCCGCGCACCCGCACATTTACGTGTGCGGCGGCACGCCCCTCGTCGAGACAGCGGCAAAGGCACTCGTCGAGCTGGACTACGAGCCGACGTCGATACGCACGGAGCGCTTCGGCCCGACTGGCGGACCGGCCTAGTCACAGTCGCGGGCGCGCACCGGCATGATGACAGTGCTGAGCGAAAAGTAAAGCGCTCTACACCCCTGCCGTTTCCAGTCAAAGATCGGTTGTCTTTGCTCCCGCGCGATGACGATGGAAATCGTAGAGTTTTGCCGTCTCCGTTCAATTCGTTTCAATCCGTTTGTCATCCGTATCTCAAAAAATGTAAGAGCCAGCCGAGCGGCTGTTGCGATTCCAGGGCAAGCGCGCACGACACAGGCATCAACAATCTTTGGAAATACGGATTGAACGGATCGAACGGATGCGAAAACGGATCGTGACGGGGCTCGAAGATGGCGCGGCTCGCATAGCGAGTGTTGCCTCTTTGGTTGGCAACCGAAGCGCGTATTCGTGCTCAAGCGTTTGCGCTACCCAGTTGCGCCAAAAATCCGTGGGACCATTTCGAGACATCGTTCGGCATCACGTGCGCGCGTAGCGCCTGCATCCGCTCTCGTCGTTCCCCCACCGGCATTTCCAGCGCCAGGTGAAGCGCCTCTGCCAGTCCGTCGACATCGTAGGGATTCACGATCACCGCGCGCGTGAGCTCATCCGCTGCGCCGGCGAACTCGCTCAGCACGAGCACACCGTCGCCATCCGTGCGCGTCGCGACGAATTCCTTCGCGACGAGATTCATCCCATCGCGCAGTGGCGTCACGAGCATCACGTCGGCCGCGCGGTAGAGCGCGGAGAGAATCGTGTCGTTCACGCTGCGATTGATGTAGCGGATCGGTGTCCATCGGTGCGTGCCGAAGCGGCCGTTGATCCGGCCAACCAGCTCCTCGACGAGACGGCGCACCGACTTGTACGCGGCGAGCCCCTCGCGCGACGGCACCGCCACCTGCACCAGGCGGATTCGCTCCAGCCACTCGGGATGCATCGTGAGCAGTCGCTCGAAGGCGAGCAATCGCTTCGGAAGTCCCTTGCTGTAGTCGAGCCGGTCGATGCCCACGAGCAGCCGTATTCCGCGATCCGATTGCAGTCGCGCAGTCTCGGCCACCACCTTGCGATCCGCGGCGCGTTCCGCGAACGACGCGCTGTCCACGCCCATTGGGAAGATGCCGAGCCTCACGCGGCGGCCATTGTAGGTAATCGAGTCGTTCTGCATCTCGATGCCGAGCAGGCGGCGGAGTGCGGCCGTGAAGTGGCCTCGATAGCGCCGGGTGTGGAAGCCAACGAGGTCGGCCCCGAGCATTCCCTCCACGAGCCACTGCCGTCGCGGCAGCGCGAAGAAGATCTCCGGATTCGGGAACGGAATGTGGAGAAAGAATCCGATGCGCAGATCGGGTGCTCGCTCGCGCAACAACGCGGGCACTCGCATCAGATGGAAGTCGTGAATCCAGACCGTATCTCCGGGGCGCGCGCACGCGGCGACGATGTCGGCATAGCGTGCGTTCACCGCGTCGTAGGTCTCCCATCCCTCGATCAGGTTGGGCAACTTCTCGAGCTGATCGTGAAAAATCGGCCAGAGCACGCCGTTCGCGATGTGCTCGTAGTACACCGACACTTCTTCACTGGAGAGCGGCACCTCGACCAGACGGCGCGATGAGAGCTGCGTCTGAAGTGAGCGACGCGCCTCGGGTGAGGCGTGCGCGTCGAGCCCGCTCCATCCCACCCAAAGGCTACCGCAGTCCTCGTGCACCGAGCCCAGTCCCGTCGCGAGACCGCCGCTGCTCGGCGCCACCTCGATCGCGTCCCCACATCCAGTGACGGTGATCGGGAGTCTGTTGGAAACGATGATCAGGCGGCCCATCAGAGGCCTCGCGTGTCCATGTCGAAACACTAACCCGGTGCCCCGCGCATGGGGAGCCGCGCGCGAGAGCGGCACGCCGGGGTGGCATGGGCTCGTGCCCACCCGCTATTTAGGTTGAGCTAGCCCGAGACTCTCGAAACCGGACACGTGCATACGTTCTTACGCTTCGTAGCTCTCCTGCTCGTCCCCTGCGCATTGCCTGGTCAGCCTGCGAAGCGACCTCTGCGATCCGCCGACATCTACCGCATGCGCGACGTGCAGGATCCACAGCGCTCGCCGGATGGAAAGTGGGTCGCGTACACGGTCTCGACCGTCGACAGCGCGCGTGATCGCAACACGTCCGACATCTGGATGGTGAGCTGGGACGGAACGCAGCAGCGCCAGTTGACGCACACGCCCGAAAGCGAGAGCTCGCCGCAGTGGAGTCCGGATGGCAAGTGGCTGTCCTTCCTGTCATCGCGGGACGGCAGGGACGGCCCGCAGCTCTGGCTCCTCGATCGGAACGGCGGCGAAGCGCGACGTGCGAGCGACGTCACCGGCGGCATCGAGGACTACGCGTGGTCTCCCGATTCGAAGCGACTCGTGTTCGTGATCAGCGATGCGCACGATGCGGAGACCGCAGACGGCACGAAGAAACCGATCGTGATCGACCGGCTGCACTTCAAGTCGGATCCGGGCGGTTACGTGCTCGATGGCCACGATCATCTCGCACTCTTCGATCTCGAGACGCGCAAGCTGGAGGTGCTCACATCCGGCGCGCACGACGAGACCGATCCTGTGTGGTCACCGGACGGCTCGCGTATCGCCTTCGTCAGCAAGCGCGTGGAAGGAGACCCGGATCTCAGCGAGAACGATGACATCTTCGTCACGCCGGCGAAGCCGGGCGCAGAGGCGACACGCCTCACGACGTACGATGGCGAGGACGATGGTCGCATCGCGTGGAGCCCCGATGGCCGCGGGATCGCGTATCTCACGGGAATCGCGATGGCGGATCACAACTATCGCATGTGGAAGCTCGCCGTCGTTCCGAGCGCCGGCGGCCCCGCCACCGTGCTCACCGCGGCGCTCGATCGACAGGTGATCGAGCCCGCGTGGTCTGCGGACGGTAAGTGGATCTACATGCTGGAGGAGGACGACCGCTCGCAATACGTCGCGCGCATTGCGGCGCAGGGTGGTGCTGTCGAGCGCGTGACTGCCGACAAGCACATGGTCACGTCGCTCGCGCTGGGCAGCGATGGCGCAGCCATCCTCACCATGGCCAGCGACAGCGAGCCGCCGGAGATCTACGCGCTCGAGGGAAGCGCCTTGCGCCGACTCACGCACCAGAACGACGACTGGCTCCGAAACATTCAGCTGGGCATCACCGAGGAGTTCGCGTCGCGCGGCAGGGATGGCTACGAGGTTCACGGGATCCTCGTCGAGCCGGCTTCGTACGTGCCCGGGCGAAAGTACCCAACGCTCCTTCGCATCCACGGTGGCCCCGCATGCTGCCAGGACTCGCACGCCTTCAACTTCGAGCGCGAACTCTTTGCCGCGAACGGATATGTCGTCGTTGCGGCGAACTATCGCGGGAGCCGCGGGCGCGGCGCCGCACATCAGCGCGCGATCGCACACGACGCGCGCGACAAGGACATCTCCGATCTCCTCGGCGCAGTCGATTACGTCGTGAGGGCCGGACTCGCGGATCCCGATCGATTGGGCATTGGAGGCTGGAGCAACGGCGCGATTCTCACCGACCGCATCATCGCGGTCGATCACCGGTTCAAGGCGGCAATCGCGGGAGCGGGTTCGGCGAATCCAATCGCCAACTACGGAACCGATCAGTACACGCCCGATTCGAACGATGCTCCGTGGAAGAACCCGCAATCGTGGATCGAGCGCTCATACGTTTTTTTCCACGCCGATCAGATCAAGACTCCCACACTTTTCATGGGCGGTGACCGCGACTTCAACGTGCCGATCGCCGGAAGCGAGCAGCTCTACTTCGCGCTCCGCAGCCGCGGAGTGCCGACGGAGCTCGTCATCTATCCGGATCAGCACCACGGCATCTCGAAGCCGAGCTACAAGAAGGATCGGTTGGATCGCTACCTGAGCTGGTATGGTCGGTACGTAAGAGGGCCCTGACGCGGCTTATCGGCACATCGATAGCGAAGTCGGCCCTGCTTTTGCGCTTCGAACCATGATCCCGGCGGTGAGGGAAGCGTGGCGGATCCGAATGGAATCGAGCACATCCCCGATGACATGCCAAATGCGCAATCGGGATTCCTGGTCGACACGAAGAGCGAGCGCGGAGCGCGCTCTGCCAGAGCCACTAGTCGTCGCGATCCGGCGGCAGCTGCGCAGGATCGCCTTGCATTCCTGAGCGAGGCGAGCCGCAGCTTGGCGGCTTCGCTCGATTACGAGAGTACACTCACGAACATTGCAGGCATGTCGGCCTCGTATTTCGATGCGTGGGTGATCCTCGATGTCGTGAATGACGATGGGGAGATCCGCCGGATCTCCGTTCAACATCCGGATCCGGAAAAGCAGGATGCCGCGCGTGCGCTGCGCGATCGGTATCGTCCATCCCCCAACGACCTGCCGGACGTCGCGCGTGTCATTCGCGAAGGCCGAGCGGACGTCGCGCACGACATCTCCGCGGCTGCGCTCGCGCAGCGCGCGCGCGACGCCGAGCAGCTCGCACTTTTCCAGACGCTGTGCACGCACGCCTATCTGAGCGTTCCGATGGTCGCGCACGGATCGGTGTGGGGCGCAATCACCTGGGTCGCGACGCAGGACGGCCGCCGCTTCAGCGACATCGACCGCGATATGGCCGAGGATCTCGCGAGCCGCGCGGCGATGGCGATCGAGAGCGAACGGCTGCACCGGACCGCGAACGCGTCGCGGGCGGAGACCGACGCGGCCATCGCTGCGGCCGAGGAAGCCGGACGGCGGAAATCGGAGTTCCTCGCCACGATGAGTCACGAGTTCCGCACGCCGCTCAATGCCATCCTCGGCTACGCGCAGCTGCTCGACATGGGAGTGCTCGGCCCCACCACACCCGCACAGAATGCGCATCTCGAGCGACTGCAGGCGAGCGCCCGTCATCTGCTTCAGCTGGTGGATGATGTGCTCGACGTTGCCAAGGTCGATGCGGAAAGGCTCGATGTGCGGCAGGATGTGCTTCTGACGGGCGCAGCGGTGGTTGCCGCGACGTCGTTGGTGCATCCCCAGGCGACCGCGAAGGGAATTCGACTGCTCGATCTGAACGCGAGCTCACCCGGCGCCGCGTACGTCGGTGACGAGCGACGCGTGCGCCAGATTCTCGTCAATCTTCTTTCGAACGCGGTGAAGTTCACGCCGCCCGGCGGCGAGGTCACGGTGATCTGCGGCGCGACGGACGAACCGGATCCCGGCGCCAACCTGGGACACGGACAATCGGCGGCGAGCACGAACGAGGCGCCCCGGCCGGGACGGCCCTGGGCCTACATTCGCGTATCGGACTCCGGCCCGGGCATCGCGCCGCAGTTCATGAGCCGACTCTTCGAGCCCTTCGTGCAGGCAGACGGCGCGCTCACGCGCGAGAAGGGCGGCACCGGACTCGGGCTCGCCATCAGTCGCCGCCTCGCGCGACGCATGGGTGGTGACATCACGGTGCGCAGCAAACTCGGTGCGGGCGCCACCTTCACGCTCTGGCTTCCCACACCGCAGGTCGATACCCAGGCGCAGCGACCGCATGAGGAGCAGCTCGACGCCTCGCGCCGCACGCCTTCGGCCACGCCCGCCATCGATGCCGCAAACCCGGACGGTCTCGACGACGCGGCGTATGCGGTGCTGCACGCTATCGGCACGAGGCTGTCCACCGACGCGGAAACGATTGCCGAGCGCTACGTGTCGGCGCTTCGTGCGGACGGCAACTTTCCGGGAGTCAGGGAGCTGGGCGGGGCTCAGCTTCGCGACCACGCAACTCCATTCGTCGGGCTGCTCGCTTCACAGCTCACGATCATCGGTGAAACGCAAGGTGAAGAGCCCGAGCTCCTTGGCGATGGCGGCCACGTGCAGCGATTGATGGCGGAGTTGCATGGCGCACAGCGCCATCGGCTCGGCTGGAGCGAGAGCGACATCGAGCGCGAGACGAAGATTCTCCGCGACGAGGTGGAGCGATCGATTCGGATTGCGGTAGACACATCCGCTACGACAGATGCGATCTCCAAAGACGCGCGGAACTTGGGACGCCAGGCCGTCCCTCACGCG
The DNA here is from genome assembly GCA_025929535.1 of Gemmatimonadaceae bacterium. Taxonomy (GTDB): domain Bacteria; phylum Gemmatimonadota; class Gemmatimonadetes; order Gemmatimonadales; family Gemmatimonadaceae; genus FEN-1250. The sequence goes on along the minus strand of JAICLZ010000055.1, from coordinate 6,899 downwards.
TCGGTTGCCGCCGCTACCAGGTATGCACTCGACGTGGCCGACCGTGTGCTGCATCAGGCGTCTCTCACAACTCTGCGAACCTACCGCTTCACGAGAGACGCCGGCGGACCGTGAGCTACTTCAGGTACTTTCGAAACCAGGCGATGGTCGCGGGCCACGCCTGACGCGTCGCATCGAGATTCGCCTTCATGATCGAGCCGTCGGTTTGCGTTTGCGCGCGCAGAAAGCCGTGCGCCGCTCCCGGAAAGATCGTGTGCTCGTAGGTGCGCCCGAGCGCTTTCATGACGGAGTCGGTGCCGGGCACGGTGAGCGCGATGCGCGCGTCGGTTCCTCCGTATAGGCCGAGCACCGGTGCGTGCACGTTCGGGAGCTGATCCGGCTTGGGCGGCACGCCGTAATAGACCACGGCCGCGCCGAGCTCGGGTGACGTGCCGGCGTGCGCGGCATGCGCGAAGGACACCCCGCCGCCCCAGCAGAAGCCGACGATGCCGTACTTCCGTTCCGCGGCCGGAAGCGCCATCGCGTACCGCGCGACGGCATCGAGATCGCGCTGCACCGCGGCGGGATCGAGAGTGCTGATGAGCGCCGGGCCCTGCGCCTTGAGCGTGCTGTCATCGAGATTCGGCGCGATCTTGCCCGTGAGCAGATCCGGCGCGATCGCGATGAAGCCGTCCGCCGCGAGCTGATCGGCAACGGCGCGTACCCAGTTGGAGAGCCCGAAGATCTCGTGGACGATGACCACCACCGGGGCTTTCGTGCTTACCTGCGGATACACCACCCACGCGCGCACGCTGTCGCTGCCCGCCTTCACTATCACCCACTCGCCGTGCCGCGGGGATTTCGCCAGGCGTGCCTGCGCATCGGCGCCGCCGGCTGGCAGATCGGCCGCTTCCTGCATCGAGTCACGTTGTGCGCTCGAGACGGGAGACTGGGCGGATGCTGACTCGTGTCCCGAATGATCGTCGGCGGCGTTACCGTGCTTGGCGCACGCCGCGACGGCGACTGCGGCGAGTGCGAGGAAGGTGAGTCGAATGTGGGTCATGAGATCTCCGTTCACTTTGGAATGACGTAGTCCTGCGCGCCGATCAGCTGCCACATGCCGTCGCGGCTCTGCCAGGTGTCCGTGAATGCGTAGCGCCGATCGAACGGGCCGCTCTTGTTGTTGCCCTTCACGTGCAGCACGCCCGTAACGATCTGCGTGTTGCCAAAATCGTGCACCTTCATGTTCTCGTTGCCGGCCCACGTCGCCGTATCGTCACCGGTCGCGCTCGTGATCACGTCGTCGCGGCTCATTACGCCGGAGTCCTCGGTGTAGACGAAGCCGGGAGCGAGCAGCCGGTCGAACACCTTGGGATCACGCGCGACAAGCCCGCGTGTCCACTCCTCCTCGCGCTGGAGCGGGAGCGCATTCGCGATGCTTGCGGCCTGCGCGGAATCGCGAGGCTGCGCAGCGGTCGCGCTCGACGCGCTCAACTTCGCCTGATACACCGGCGCCCCACCGACGTACGTCGCGACCACGTGCGCGCCCAGGATCTGCTCCGGCGCAACCTTCATGATGTCGCGATCGAGAATGGTGAAGTCCGCGTACTTGCCCGCGGTGATCGACCCGAGCTCGTTCTCCTGAAAGGCCGCAAACGCGGGCCACAGCGTCATGGAGCGCAGCGCCTCTTCGCGCGTCATGCGCTGATCAGGGTACCATCCACCTGCGGGCGAATTCTCCGCATCTTGCCGCGTGACCGCGGAGTGAAAGGTGATGATGGGATTCACGTGCTCCACGGGAAAGTCGGTTCCATTCGGAATCACGACGCCTGTCTCGAGCAGCGTGCGCCATGCGTACGCGCCGCGAATGCGCACTGGCCCGAGTCTGCGCTCCGCCCACGGCATGTCGCTCGTCTGGTGGCTCGACTGCATGCTCGGGATCACTCCCAGTTGCGCGAAGCGCGGGATGTCCTCCGGAGAGATGACCTGCGCGTGCTCGATCCGCGGTCGCGCGTCCACGGTGTGCACCGCATTCAGCGCAGCCTCGTACGCGTCGAGCGCGTTGCGATTGCCGCGATCGCCAATCGCGTGCGTGCTCACCTGGAAGCCGTGCCGAAACGCCTCGATCGCGCGCGCCTTGAGATGCTCGGGCGTAGAGACGAGCAGCCCCGTGTTCGTGCTGTCGTCGGAGTACGGAGCGAGGAGCGCCGCGCCGCGCGAGCCAAGCGCGCCGTCCGCGTAGAGCTTGATCCCGCGCACCCACACGTGGCCATCGTACTCGGCCTTGCGCGGGCCGCGCGCGTAGAAGAAGGCGAGCGACGCCGAGTCGTCCGTCACCATCTCGTAGGTGCGGAGCGGCAGCTTCCTGTCGCGCGCGAGTGCCTCGAGCGACTCGATGGTCTCGCGGTCCTCGCCCATGTCCTGCACTTCGGTGAGCCCCCACCGGTTGCTCTCCACGGCGGCCGCGTGCATCACCGCCGTGAGCTGCGCCGGCGTGAGCTTCGGTACCGCGCTCGCGACGAGCGACATCGCGTTGTCCACGAACACGCCGGTGGGATTCCCCTGCGCGTCGCGAATGATGCGTCCTCCGGTGGGGTCCGCCGTCTTCGCCGTGATCCCCGCCTTCCGCATCGCGGCGGCATTCGCGAGCACTGCGTGTCCGTCCACGCGATCGAGGAGCACCGGATTGTTCGGCACGGCGCGGTCGAGCGCCTCATGCGTGGGAAACTCCTTCACGGGCCACCGGTTCTGATCCCAGCCGTTGCCGGTGATCCACTGCCCCGCGGCGGTCGTCTTCGCGCGCGCGGCTACGCGCGAGACGATCTCCTCGTAGCTCGGCGCTCCCGTGAGATCGACACTCTGCAGCGCCAGGCCGAGGCCGAGGAGATGCGCGTGCGCGTCGATGAAGCCGGGGTAGGCGGCGGCGCCATGCAGATCGAGCACGCGCGTGGCCGGCCCCTTGAACATCATGGCGTCGCGAGCCGTGCCCACGAACACGAAGCGGCCGCCGCGAATCGCGAACGCCCCTGCCATGGGACGCGTGACGTCCACCGTGTAGATCGGGCCGCCCGTGACTATCAGATCGGCGGGCGGTTTTGCCTGCGCGGCGGCGATGGACGGCGTGGAGAGCAACGCTGCAACGAGCAGCGCGGATGTGGCGCGAAGTGTCGTCATTTCTCGTGTGTACGGGTTACGCGGGTCTCGCGATGCAGGCATGCACGAAGCTCACGGACATCGATCCTTCACCAACGGCCGATGCGCATCGCTTCACCGAGCCACTCCGAACATCGCCCGCGGCGAACACTCCCGGAAGGCTGGTCTCGAGAAGAAATGGTTTCCGGCCGGCCGTGCGCCACCGTTCGGCCTCCGCCGCCTCGGGCGGAAGCGAGTTGCCCGTGAGCACGAATCCGTTCCTGTCGAGCGCCACGCAGCCACGCAGCCAGTCCGTGTTCGCCTGGGCGCCGATGAAGAGAAAGAGCGAGCTCGTGTCGATCCGCTTCTCCGAGCCGTCCGGAGTGGAGTAGCGCAGCGATCGCAGATGTCCATTCCCGTCGAGCTGCGTCACCTTCGAGCCCAGATGCACCGTCACGTTGTCGATGCTCTGCACCTGATCCACGAGGTAACGCGACATGCTCGCGCCGAGGTCGTTGCCGCGCACGAGCACGTGTACGTGCCGCGCCTCGCGCGCGAGGTGCACGATCGCCTGCCCCGCCGAATTCCCGGCACCCACGACGACCACCTCCTCGCCCCTGCACAGCCGCGCTTCGATGTTGGTGGCGGCGAAGTAGATGCCGGCGCTGTTGAACTCCTCCTCGCGCGGCACGCCCAGCTCGCGATATCGCACGCCGCTGGCCACCAGCACGCAGCGCGTGCGGATGCGGGAGCCATCCACGAGCGTGACCACGCGCTCGCCACCATCGATACCGAGCGAGCGCACCTCGCACGGCACCGTGACCCGCGCACCGAATCGCTGCGCCTGGAGGAGCGCGTTCCGCGTGAGCTCCTCGCCGGAGATGCCCGCGGGAAAGCCCAGATAGTTCTCGATGCGCGCGCTCGTGACGGACTGCCCTCCCGCGGCCAGCGCCTCGAGCGTGAGCACGTCGAGCCCCTCGGACGCACCGTACACCGATGCGGCGAGTCCCGCGGGCCCGGCGCCGACGACCACGAGGTCGTAGACGTGGTCCGCGTCGAGCGAGTACGTGAGGCCCGCGCACGCGGCGAAGGCCGCGATCGACGGTCGCTTGTGAAACTCGCCGTGCCGCCCCATCACGATCGGCGTCTCGCCGGCAGAGATGCCGAACTGCCGGAGCATGGCGTCGGCTTGCTCGTCGGAATCGAGATCGATGAAGCGGAATGGAATCGCGTTGCGCGTCGCGAAATCGCGCAGGCGATGCGCGTCGGGCGAGAAGCGCGAGCCGAGGATCTTCACTCCCTCGAAGCCCTGGCTGATGAGCAGCGAGCGGCGCGCGAGAAACGCCTTGACGATCGTCTCGCCGAGATCGGGGATCTCGTCGACGACGCGGCGCAGCTCGGCGGTGTCGAGCTCGATGAGTGATCCATCCTGCTCGACGCGTGCGGTGATGAGCGCGCTTCGCCCGGACAGCATGTCCACATCGCCGGTGAACTCACCGGGGAGGTGCATGCGCACGAGTCGCTCGCCCCCGCTCGAGTGATCGACGATCGCGACTTCTCCCTCGATCACCACGTAGAAGCAGAAGTTTCGGTCGCCCTCGGCGAACAGCACATCGCCGGCGCGCACGGTGCGACGATGTCCGCGGCGGGCGAGCGCCTCCAGATGGGCGCTGCCGAGGAAGGGAAAGGCGATCTCTTGTTCGCTTGGCATGCTCGGTTACTGACAGTGATGATCGGGGCGGCGCTGCAGAGCGCGCGTGGCGAGAGATTCGAATGTTAACCCGTCGGGTTTCTGGATCGGCGGCTTCGAAGCGAGTCGCGAAAACATGGCTTTCGCAGCGGACCAAAGGAATCTTTACGCGCGCACGGCCGAGTCTGCTGTATCGTGGACGTTCGGCGGCGCACTCCGAACCTACTTTCCGAGGGGACTGCGTGGACGCTCCATCACGATGTCGTGTATGTGCGCGTGTTTTGCTGGCAACTGCGTTGCTCGCGAGCGCGCCCGCACTCTCCGCGCAGAGCGACTCGTCTCTGTCCGCGTTCTCGAGTGTCCTCGACTCCTCCGGCGATTTCCGGACGGGCACGGACACGCAGCGCGGTTGCTTCGACTCGATCACGCCCGGGACGATGCATCGCGAGCTGGTCTTTCTTCAGGCAACAATGCCCGCGCACACGGACAGCGCCTTCATCTTGCAGGCCAATCTCATGGCCCAGGAAGTCGCGACCGAGGTGCGCGCGTTGCTCGGAGCGCACGGTGCGGACGTTCCGATCGCCGACTCGATCATGGCGTGGTATGCCGTTCCCTCGTTCCTGACGGTGATTGCGCACGCGGATGGTCACGTCACGCACCAGATTCGAAGCACGCCCTGGGATACGAGTGCCGCTGCGCTGCTCGCCCGCGCGTTCGACGCCGCACGCGCGCACGAACTGGCGTTGATGATCTGGCCCGAGCATGCTCCGAGCGATTCGGTGATCGTGCGACTGTCTCTCCGAACGGCGGGGGTGACCGGGAAAATCCCGCAGGTCGCCGCCGCGGGAGAAGCGGGCATGCGATTCACCGTCTTCACGCTGCTGCAGCCCGAGACATTTCCCGCGGTTCCGATGCCGAATCAGCCCCCAGCGAGATATCCGACCGAGAACGAGAGCAGTCGTGTGGGCGGATTCGTGCTGATGCAGCTCGTGGTCGACACGTCGGGCAGAGCCGTTCCGGCATCGATTCGGGATCTCTGGCCGGCGAATAGGCCACGCCTTAGGGGCTACGAGGCCCAGGAGTACAACGCGTTCGTGCGCTCGACGACCTACTGGCTCGAGGAGATTCGCTTTCGACCGGCACGCATCGGCACGTGCCGAGTGAGGCAGCTGGTGCAGCAGCCGCTCGAGTACAAGGTCGTGCGTCCCTAGCGCGAGAGCTCCGACAGGCCGCTACGGATGACACGGCCGCCCGGCCGCGGTCGTATCGCCCAGGCTGTGCGAGATCGACTGCGTCACCTGATCGACCATCCACGCCGCTCCGCGATTCGACATGTGCGCCGTCAGCGCCGTGTCCCGCCCGATGCCCTTGAGCTCCACCACGCGCGTACTCACCGTGTGCTGCAGCCTGGTCGACACCACCTGCGCCTCCCACTCCGCCACCCACGGGCCGATCCGGTTCAATCGGCTCACGACCACGTAGTCCGCGTTCTGCGCGGCGCCCCACTTCGCGACCTCGTCCGGATGCTCCCAGAGATACGATGGTCCGGGATGCTCGGTCGTGATCGAGGGAGCGGAATCCGCCGGCGCAGCGTAGCCGCAGGTGGCCAGGCGCGCCCGCGCTTCGCGCGTGAGTAACGTGATCGTGGCCGAGTCTGCGGGCGTGTCCGGGAGTGCGGACATGTTGTTGAGCAGCACCGGCGCCACGATCACGGTCGGCTGCGTGTGATGCGGCATGAACGCAGTGAGCACGACGAGCGGAATCAGAACGCAGGCGGAGATGCCGGTACGGCGCGGCGAAGTCATGTACGGCTCGGCGAAGATGTGTCTTCGGATGTTCGCGGCGACCGGGCTCGATGGCAAGGTTCAGCGACCGGTCAATGTCCCTTGAACGCCGGCAGGATCGCCGTGTTCTGTCCATTCACGATGGTCCACGTGCCGTTGGTGCCGCGCTGCAGCACGTACACCATGAGCGTCCGCAGCACGCCCTTGCCCTCCGCATCCATCTCGCTCGGCTGAATGCCCGGAGGGAGCGCCGTGTATCCCGACACGGCATGCTCGTAGTGCGCGATCGCGAGCTCGGGGCTCACCATGATGAT
>JAICLZ010000089.1 GCA_025929535.1 Gemmatimonadaceae bacterium | reverse complement strand
GCACCGGTCACCACTGCCGCCTGCTCGGGATGCGCGAGCGGCACCTTGATCACATCCAGCCGGTAGAGCGAGTTCGTCTCGTCCGCCGGATCCGTTCCATTCCTGCATCCCGCGAGCTCCGAGTCGGGGCGCGCGCCCTGATTGCCCGAGACGTAGATGTAGACGACGCCCTTGTCGGCGGGATCCGGAATGATCGTGTGCGTGTGCGACCCCTTGCACGTCTGCACGTTCTTCACGAGCCGCGGCTCGGCGGGATTCGACACATCGTAGATGCGGACGCCCGCCATGTGGTCCTTCGGATCCTGCACGCCACCTTTCGCGCAGTCGGTGCGGTTGCCGCCGCCCTCCGCGGAGATGAAGAGCAGGTTGCCGATGATCGACGGATCGCCCTGCGACGTGATGCACGAGACGACGGAGACGATCTGCGGTTTTGCCGGATCGCTCACATTCCAGATCGTGAACCCGGCGAAGTTCCCCTGGTATACGTACTTGCCGCCGAAGGCTAGGTCGGAGTTGATGAACGTCAGCCCGCGCGTCGTGTCGAACTGCGCCGGCTTCCTCGAGAACGAGACGAGGCGCATGTTCTTCGCGGCGACTCCAGCGTCGAAGCGGCCGGACTTGAGACCGCTGCGAGGATCGTTGGTGCTGGGATACGTCTGCGCGGCGAGAAGCGACGGAAGGCCGAGCAGCGCGACGAGCGCGAGCATTTTGCCGAACGACATCATCGGGTATAGCTCCGGGTGGGAACGAGTGGGATCACTTGTCGGACAGCTGCGACAGCATTCTGTTCATCACGCCGATCTCCGCGGTCTGCACGGTGACGACATCGTTCGCGAACACGCTCACGTTCACCTCCTGGCCGGCGCGCGGGGTGGCGAACAGGTTCTTGACCATCTGCAGCGCGCCTTCGTGATGCTGGATCATCATCGAGAGGAACGCGAAATCGAATGCGGGGCCGGTGGCCGCGTCGAGCTCCTGGAGCTGCGCGTTCGTCAGCATCCCCGGCATCGTCATCGTGCGCCACGCCGACGTGTCCGGAGCGAACTGCCCGTTCTGCCGGAGCCACTCCCGCATGACGTTGATCTCCGCCACCTGCGACTGGTCGATCTTCTGCGCGAGCCTGAGCAGTCGCGGACTCGCCTTGTGCGACTCGGCCATGCGCGACATGTAGATCGCCTGCGAGTGGTGCGCGATCATGCCCTGCATGAACTCGACGTCCGCCACTGTGTAGAGGGCGCCAGCGGGAATCGTGATCTGATTCGGCCCGCTCATGCCCGCCATCGTGTGTTGAGCCGCGGCGCTGGCGGGGACGACGAGCAGGAGGGCGAACGTCGCGAGCGCGATGGCGAGTGAGCGGTTCGTTGGGAGGGTGTGCGACATCAATTGTTGGTACGCGGTGGCAGTGCCCGGCGTTGAGCTCTCTTCGGCGTGCTCACGGAAGATGGCGAATGGACCGGGCTCAATCCGCGTACGTGGCGTCGAGTATTTGCGGGCAGTAATACGCGATTTGCGATGCCCCTTCGAGCGGGCGCAGAATCCCGGCCTGATGCAGCCGTCTCAAATCGGCTCTGGCAGTGGGATACGATACGCCTTGGCGTTGAGCAACTCGAGACGCCACTGCTGTTGGGGTCACGAAGAGATCGTCTACGATTGATGCCAGACGGACGCTCCCGGCTCCTTTTCGGAGCCTGTCGTGGAAATTTCGATGAAGCTCGACGAGAGTCTCGCACCTCCGCTGGGTATCCTTCGCGGTCTCGACGACTCCGCGAAGGCAGAACTCTATCCATTCTCTCCACGCGCCCTTGGTGCTCACCTGGAGGAGCAGGTCGAGATAACGGTCGCGGTTCGCGTCGAAGTAAGAGCTCATGTACAACCACTGATCGGAGAGCGAGCACCACTCCTCGATCATGATCGCCAAAAGCAATCGTCCGACGCGACCGTTGCCATCCATGAACGGATGAATCGCTTCGAACTGGTAGTGGACGACAAACGCCTCCACGAGCGGATCCAGAGTAGGCGGCTCGTGCAGTTGATTCTCGAGATCCCCCAGCAGCTGTGGTAACAGCTGCGGCGGTGCGGGGACGAAACGAGCGGGCCTTCCAATCTGATTTTGCAGCGTTCTGAACTCACCCGGATTCTTGTCGGATCCGCGCACGCCGTCCATCAGAATTTCGTGGAGATCTCTCACGAGACGCAGCGAAATTGGCAATCCGTCCCCATGCTCTCGCCGGTGGCGCAGGGCCTGCGCATAGTTGAAGACTTCTCGACGAGCGTTGACGGGATCATCCGCGGAGTCTGGATACGTGGGATCCAGCTCGAAGAGAACCTGCTGTTTCGGCTCGGTATACGTGCCCTCGAGGCTCGATGACTTTTGCGCTTCTCGCCGTTGCAGCGGCCGCAGCATCAAACTCGGATTCGGAAGGTGCTTTCCAGTTCCATCGAGGTTGGCGAGTGCTTTGTGCGCCTCCAGTAGGAGGGGCCACAAATCGATTGGCCACTCCCATTTTGCAGGTAGAGGATTCGGGACAAAGGCATGAGTGACTTGCCTCATGCCATGGACAGGCACCAGAACGCCAGTTCGCTTTTTGCTGAACTCGCCAGCCTTCACAGAGTATTGAGCAGAAGTTTTAAGCCAACTCCAGTGGTTTAAAATATCTGCGCAAAAATTTTAATCAACCCTCCCATGGTTAAAATTCTCGACGAGAAGGTAAGCGATTGGAGAGTAAAGCTTTACGACTACATCCCCCCGTTCTTCGCCGTGGGCGGCAGTACGTTGTTCAGCCGCAGGTACCCGGCCAGCTGGCTGTAGTGATCCGACCAGTCCTCCACCAGCCCGATCAGCGGTGACACGCGCGTCGCGCGCTGGCCGTAGTACGTCACCGAATCGCCGAGCATTCCATCGTTGACCTTCGCCACCGCTTGCTCGCAGAACGTGAGGCTGTTCTCGAGCGCGCTCACCAGCTCCGCCTTGGATGCCGTCGCACTCGGCTCCGGCGATTTCTCCGGCGCGGTGCCCGCGATCGCGCTGCACGTGATGCGATTGTCGCCCGCCATGTGCGCGATGATCTTCCCGAACGTCCACTGCGCAGCCGTCGGCTTGTAGCTGTACTTGTCCGCCGGCATTGCCTGAGCCGCATCGATCAGGATCTTCGTGTGATGCTTGACGAATGCATTGAAGTGCTTCGACACGGACTCTCCTCCGCTCTGCGCGGAAGCGGCGAGCGGAAGAAGCAACATGAGAAGCGTCGTGAAGGCAGACAGTTTCCACTTCGGCATGACGGGACTCCTGTGGGAGAAGATCGGGCGATGCAGCCGCAACGTTCCACGCCGGCTCACGACGCCGCAAGTACCATGACGGCATTCTGACGTGCGCGAATGGCGCTTGCGTCACGAGCGTCTCACACCCGTCCCGCCGCCCTCGTCGCGAGTGACGTCTCGATCTGCTCGACTTGCGTCGTGTCCTCGTGTCCGTCGTGACCGGGATTCATGCGCACCTCGAACACCTTGCCATTCTTTCGTACGTGGATGGTCGTCACCTTCCCCGTGCTCAGAAAGTACGCGTCAGCGCCCGGAACGGTCGCGGGTGTCAGCGCCGTCATTCCCATCGACCGATGACTCGCGTCGAAGAATGCAGGTGGTACGACCGTGACCACGATCTGGCGCTCGCCGGGACCGAACCTCGCCGTCGGCGCGAAGATGCAAACGCTGTTGCTGCCGCCTCCCATTTTATGCCCCGGCAGCACCGTCACCCCCAGCGCCTGATTCACCTCGGCCGCCGTGAGCAACGTACACGGGTCCGTCGCCTGCGCCAGCGCGGGACCGGAGATCGCGGAAAGAGCCACGGCGCACGCAAATGCAATGCACGACTTCGTCATCCTCACCCCCGAATGTGATGGGACTATGTGTGATGCGGATCTCCGTGGATCACTCCTCGATCTTGTAGATCTCGCGCTTTCCGTGATCGACGAGATCATGGTATCCCTTCATGAGCTCCTCCATCTGCTTCATGTCGTCCGCGCTCCCCTGCGGATTCGACATCATCTTCTCGAACGTGCCCAGATCAGGCACCTCCATCTCCGCCACCACCGTCCAGTACTGCTCGGCGGCGAAGTCGGTCATCACGCGCATGCGCGGCATCTTCATCTTCTCGCTCAGCTTCGACATGGTGAGGAACTTCTCCTTCATCGCCGAGACCTTGCCCGGCTTGCAGTACATGATTTCGCGGATCAGATACATGGGATCGCTCCTGATTGTGAAAACGAAAGTGAGGAGATTGAGAATGCACGCATTGCCTCGGCTGTCAATATCATTTCGCGCTGTCACACGTTCCGGGCACGGGCGTGAGCTCTGTGCCGGCTGAGTCCCGCACGAGATTCGTCGTGCTCGCTGCAGAGTCCGATCCGGCAGCATCGCGGCGATCGACGGTACCAGTGCAAGTCGTGGATCTCGCGCGAGCTCCTTTTTTGAGCACGCGACAATTCGCCAGCTCGAGCGAGATCTGACCCAAATGGTCGTATACACGTGACGTAGAGTGGATGCCCAAGGGAGAGAGGCAGCCACGTACTATTGCCTCGCGACGATGACGAAGTCGGCCGCCGAACCGCGCTCGCATGAATTCAGAATGCAACCCAAACCCTATTCGCCATGCACCCATCATTGTCAGCTCGAGCACGCGTTCTTGCCATCGCGCCCGCTGCGGTCATCGCACTCCTGAACGCTCGCTCACTCAGCGCCCAGCAGAAAAACCCCGATCTCGCTCCCTACATGATCGCCGATCGCTCGGCCGAGGTCGCGCTCGCGCGCACAGCCGCGCCCGCGGGCATCGCCGACTCCGCCACGGTGCTCGTGCTCACGCGCGTCGGCTTCGTCGAAGCACATCACGGCACCAATGGCTTCACGTGCGCCGTCTTCCGCGGATTCGACGGCGCAACCACGGATCCGAATTTCTGGAACTCGAAGGTTCGCTCGCCGGTGTGCCTCAATCCGCCGGCCTCGCGCACGGTGCTCCCCAATCTGATGAAGCGCGCCGAGTGGATCATGGCGGGCGTCAACGCGACCGAGGTGGACGCACGAACGAAGCGGGCCTTCGCCGCGCACGAATTCGCGCTTCCCGCCATGGGCGCGATGGCGTACATGCTGTCGCATCGGCAGAATCTGGGCGGCAACGACCCGCACTGGATGCCGCACCTGATGTTCTACTACGACAGATCGATGCCCGCTTCGGCGTGGGGTGCCGGCGACGGCAAGTCGCCCATCATCGATGCCACGGGCGCAGCACCGTCGCCGCTCATGGTGCTGCTCGTCCCGGTGCCGCAGTGGTCAGATGGCACACCGGCAGCACTGCACTAGCAGAGCGAGGCTCACGCCCACATCGCTCACGAGCTCGCGGGGTCGAAGAACTTTCCTTCGACGAGCAGCATCCTGGTCTCCGCGCACGACTGGCGCAGCGCCTTCGCCTCCGCGTACTCGGGCGAGCTCCACCACCTGTGCGCGGTGTCCACGTCCGCGAACTCGAGAATCACGAAGCGCTCCGGCGCCCAGGTTCCTTCGAGCGCGGTGGTTGCGCCGCCACGCGAGAGATACGTGCCGCCATACTTCGCGATCGATGCCGACGCGAGAGGTTTGTAGCGGTCGTACGTCGATTGATCCCTGATCGAGATCTCTACTATGATGTAGGCTGGCATATGCTATTTGCGTCCCGTCAGCACCAGGTTTGCCACAGCACGGACACCGCCTGGGAAATCGCCACCGTCAACTATAGCTCCGCGCGGCATCCCTCGATATATGGCGTGAGCGTGACGATCGCCGTTGGACGACCGGCCGCACCGAGCGTATCGTGTGGTGGCGGACTCCATCGAGGCGCTCCAGCGCAACCTTTCCGGATCGTGACGCACCTAATGCTCTCTCTTCCAACGAATCGCGCGGCAGCTGCACTGCTTTCCGCACTCATCCTCGCGAACTGCTCCGGCCCCTCACGCTCCGCAAGCGCGCCGCCGTCGGACATTCCGGCATCGCTCAGCTCCAACGCGCGCCTTCCCACCGGCGCGCGACTCGATCCTGCCGGCCGCTCCTCCCCACTCGGTAACATGCCGCTCTCCGCCATACTCGCGCCCGATGGACGCAGCCTCGTCGTGAGCCTCTCGGGTTGGCGCGAGCAGGGACTCCAGATCGTGAATCGCGAGACGGGCGCGCTCGTCGAGCGCATCCCGCAGTCCGGCGCCTTCGTGGGACTCGCGTTCAGCGCGGACGGCGCAACTCTCTTCGCGTCTGGCGGCGTCACCGATCGCGTGTACGTCTACGCATGGCACGCGTCGTCCACCGCGCCCGCCACACTCAGCGACAGCATTGCGCTGAGCAGCGCGAGCGCCGCCGCGAATGACAGCGCTGCGCCGCCGGGATCGCGCTACGCGTCAGGCCTCGCACTCTCGCGCGATGGCCGCATGCTCTACGCGGCCGAGAATCTCGCGGACTCGATCGCGGTGATCGATGTTGCGTCACGGCGGATCATTCAGACACTCGGCACCGGGCCGTATCCGTACGCCGTCGTCACCGCACCCGATGGTCGGGTGTACGTGTCGGACTGGGGCGCGGCCACGGTGCACGTGTACCATCCCGCCGCGTCGGGGAAGCTCGTGGCCGAGCGTCCCATCGATGTGGGCAGGCATCCATCGGCGCTCGCGCTGTCAGCAGACGGCAGCCGCCTCTTCGCCGCATCCGCGAGCACCGATCGCATTGCTGCCGTAGACACGCACTCGCGACGCGTGGTGCGCTGGCTGCTCGATCCCCCTCCCGACAATCTCGCGGAGGGCAGCACTCCGGAAGGCGTCGCGCTCTCCGTTGACGGCACTCGTCTCTACGCCGCCGAGGCGGACGTGAATGCCGTGGCCGTGTTCGATCTCTCGGCGCTCACCTCGGGCGTCGCGTCGGCACGCGGCAGCGACACACTCTCCGGCCGCATCCCGACCGAGTGGTATCCCACGGCGGTGCTCGCGCCGAGCTCTGCGCACGACGCCGATTCGCTGCTCGTGATCAACGGCAAGGGTCGCGGCTCCGGCCCGAATCCCAATGGACCTCGCCTCGACAAGGCGCTCCAGCTGAGCGACTCGCAGTACACGCTCGGCCAGCTCAACGGCACGCTCAACATCGTCACCGCACCGCGCGGCGAGTCGCTGAGATTGCTCACCCGTCGTGTTTCGGAAGCGAACGGATGGACCACGCACCGGTCGCCGTTCAAGTATCCGCCCATCGAGCACGTGGTGTACATCATCAAGGAGAATCGCACCTACGATCAGATACTCGGCGATCTCCGCCCCGGCGATGGCGACAGCTCGCTCACTTTCTTTCCGCGAGCGATCTCGCCGAATCATCACGCGCTGGCCGAGCGGTTCGGGACGTACGATCGGTTCTTCGTGAATGCGGAGGTGAGCCAGCAGGGACATCCGTGGAGCACTGCCGGCTACGTCACCGATTACATCGAGAAGACCACGCCCGACATCTATCGGTGGCGCCGCCCCGAACCGGACGAGCCCGGCGATGTGGATGATCCCGCGATGGGATATCTGTGGGACGCGGTCACGCGCAAGCACCTATCGCTGCGCAACTATGGTGAGTACGCCGAGCCGCTGCCGCACGTACCCGGTCAGACTGCCGGGCAGCAATACACGGGCAAGGTGCGTGCGCTCCTTCCCACGCTTCAGCCCTACACGAATCCCTCGTATCCGCCGTTCGACCTGTGGGTGCCGGACCAGTTTCGCGCGGATGTGTGGCTCGCGGAGTTTCGCGAGTACGAGCGCGCGGGGCGCATGCCGCAGCTCGAGATACTGCACCTTCCCCGAGATCACACGGCGGGTGAGCACGCCCGAATGTGCACGCCACGCGCGTGCATGGCCGACAACGACCTCGCGCTCGGCCGCATCATCGAGGCGATCTCGCACTCGCAGTTCTGGCGCACGACGGCGGTGTTCGTACTCGAGGACGACGCGCAAGCGGGACCGGACCACGTCGATTCGCATCGTTCGGTGATGTTCACCATCTCGCCGTGGGCGCGCGGCGGCGTGCTGCACCGCTTCGTCAACACGACGGATGTTCTGGCCACGATGGAGGAGCTGCTCGGGCTGGATGCGTTCTCGCAGTTCGATCACTTCGGCCGCCCGCTGCGCGAGATCTGGCGTTCATCGCCGGATCTTCGGCCGTACGTCGCACTCCGGCCGGCGCAGCCGATGGACGAGCTGAACGTCGCGACCGGTCCGGGTGCGCGCGCGTCGGCGCACATCGATCTCTCGCGGGAGGATCGCGTGGACGATGCGGTATTCAATCGAATTCTGTGGCGCGCGCTCGAGGGCAACGCGCCGTACCCGACGGCGCGCCGCCTCGCGCAGCTCGAAGCCGCACGGGCGCGATGAGAACCATGAATGTGCGCGGCAGGATCGTCGCGCTCGTTGGTGCGTTCCTGCTCGCGTCCGCTCACGTGGCCGTGGCGCAGAGCACCGCCTATCCGCACGCGACCGAGCCGATCGGCACCGTGCGCCAGATGTACGACGGTGCGCTCACGCCCGAGATGGCGGTCCACACCTTCCGCAACATCGACCGGCTGTTTCCCACTCGCGAAGTGGTGCACGGCGCGCATCCCAAGCCGCTGCTGGCATCGCCGACGCCGCTTCGGGATGTGCACTTCCGCGATGGCAGCGCGAGCTACGATCTCGCCCGGTACCTCGATCTCAATCGTGTCGCGGGCATTCTCGTCTTGAAGGATGGGCGCATCGCGCTCGAGCGGTATCGCTACGGCAACTCGGAGCGCACGCGGTGGATGTCGATGTCCATAGCAAAGTCGATCACCTCGACACTCGTGGGCACCGCCATCGCACAGCATCGCATCACCTCGCTCTCCGATCCGGTGACGAAGTACGTGACGTCGCTCTCCGGAAGCGCGTACGACGGTGTGTCGGTGCGTGACATCCTCATGATGTCGTCGGGTGTGCGGTGGAACGAGACGTACACCGACTCATCGTCGGATCGCCGGCACCTGCTCGAGGCGCAGATCGCGCAGCAGCCCGGCGCGGCGATGAAGCTGATGGCCGCGCTGCCGCGTTCGGCGTCGCCGGGCACGGTCAACAACTACAGCACGGGCGAGACGCAGGTCGCCGGCGAGATCGTTCGCAGCGCGGTGGGTCGTCCTCTCGCCGACTATCTCGCCGATCGCATCTGGGGACGCTACGCCATGGAGGCGGACGCACGCTGGTGGCTCGACTCGCCGGATGGCCACGAGATCGGCGGCAGCGGCTTCAGCGCCACCTTACGCGATTACGCGCGCTTCGGGCAGTTCATTCTCGACGGCGGGATCGCGAACGGCGAGCGGATTCTGCCGGCAGGTTGGATCGAGGACGCCTCCACGCCCAAGACACTGCGCAATGGAAACGAGCTGCCGTACGGCTACTTCTGGTGGCCCGGCACGTCTCCTTCCCAGCGTCGCGACGCCGCCTTCGAGGCCGTCGGAATTTTTGGCCAGCACCTCTACATCAATCCAGCGGCGCATCTGGTGATCGTGATTTGGGGCGCGCAGACCAAGCCGACCGGCGGCGCGATCATCGATGACTGGAAGTTCTTCGATGCGGTGGCCGGACAGATGCGGTGAGCTCGCCGGCGCCTCGTCGCATTTCCAACATTTCAAACGCAACCACTCATGCATCGCATTCGCCAGGAAGATCTGCCGCTCCGGGGGAGCTCCCACAACTTCGTTGGCGCCGACCAGGGTGACGTCGGCATCTCCGCCTTCCTGTTCAACGGCCAACCCGGGCGTGGGCCCGGACCCCATCGCCATCCGTACGACGAGATCCAGTTCATCCAGGAGGGGCGCGGG
>JAICLZ010000107.1 GCA_025929535.1 Gemmatimonadaceae bacterium | reverse complement strand
GTTGCCGGGTGTCATGCTGCCTCAGTGTCGTCGGATTCGCGAATCACGGCCAGGATCTTTTCACCGTAGCGCTCGAGCTTTGTCGGTCCGACGCCGCGCACGTCGCTCAGCGCATCCAGTGAGACCGGCCGTCGTACTGCCATCTCGACCAGGGTGCGGTCGGGGAAGATCACGTATGCGGGCACCTTGGCTGCGCGTGCGAGCGTGGTTCGGAGCTCGCGCAGCGCGGCGACGAGCGCGGGCTGCGCGTCGGACGCGTCGACGTCGTTCGAATAGTCCGCCGCAGCCTGCCGTCGCCCGGAGCGCATCGGAGCCGCCGTGGCGCCGCCGGCGACGCCACGACGCTTGCGAGGTGCATCGCGCCGGGGCGCAGGGGCCGTCGAGTCGTGCGTGCCGAGGCAGATGTCGCACCCCGCGCACGAATTGCTCGCCGCAGGATCGCCGAAGTAGCGGAGAAGAAAACCGCGGCGACAGCCGCTGGTGTACGCATACTTCTGCATCGCCTCGAGCTTGCCCAAGTCGCCCGCGCGGCGCCGATCGAGCTGCTCCCAGTTGATCCGCAGCGCGGAAAACGGGCGGCGCAGGTCCGGCGCGCGAAGGCCGCCACCACTTCGTTCCCACACCACGAACTGGCGTTTCTGGAGCGAATCGAGGAGCGTTGGTACGCCGAAGGCGCCGCCCAACCCGGGGGGGAAACCGTTGGGATCGATCGTGATGCCATCGTAGCAGCTCGCACCGCCCACTCGCCAGATCGCGCGAAGCAGGTCGCGCTCCGCCGCGAGGCCGTCGCCGAGCTCGGACTTGATGCGAAGCGGCGTGGCGAGGAGACGGACGAAGAGTTGCGTGGTGCTCGCAAGCTCATTCACCACGGAGCCCGACTGCGTGAGGATGCGAAGTGCCGATTCCACTTCCCGCTCCTTGAGCTGTCCGCGTGCAGCGGACGAAATGTCCGCGGCGCTCAGTCGCGCCAGTCCATTTGCGTCGGCGGCGCGAACGATCTCGTTGTATACCCGCTCCACCGTGGTGCGGTCCGGATGCGCCGTCTTGATAAAGAACTCGTGTGTGAAGCGATCGGAGAAGGCGTGTAACAGAACGCACACAGAAGGCAGGCCGTCGCGCCCCGCTCGCCCGGCCTCCTGGTAGTACGCCTCGAGTGTGCCCGGCATCGCATGATGGATGACGAGCCGCACGTTCGGCTTGTCGATGCCCATGCCGAAGGCGTTCGTCGCCACGATCGCGCGCACGTTGTCGCGCATGAACGCGTCCTGCACCTCGCGGCGATGCTCGTCGTCGAGCCCTGCATGGTAGCCAACGGCGGGAATACGCGCGCGCTCGAGCACCTGCGTGATGCGCTCGACCGCCTTGCGCGTAGACGCGTACACCACGGCGAGTCCCGGCTGTGATTCCAGCGCGTTGATGAGCGCCGCATCCTTGTCCGCTTCCGTGCGGGTGCGAACGACCGAGTACGAGAGATTCTTGCGGTCGAAGCCGGTGACGATCGTCTCGGGCTTGTGGAGCTGCAGCTGGCGCACGATGTCCGTGCGGACGTCGCCCGTGGCAGTGGCGGTGAGGGCGATGGTGGGCGGCGTGCCGAGGCGCTCGCGCACGTCGCGAATGCGAAGGTAGCTCGGCCGGAAGTCGTGCCCCCACTCGCTGATGCAATGTGCCTCGTCAACGGCGAGCAGCGACACGCCGATCGCGCGCAGGCGCTCGGCCGTGCTCCCCACATCGAACCGCTCGGGCGCGACATAGAGCAGCTTGACCTCGCCCCGTTCCGCGCGCGCGAGCCTGCTCGACACCTCGGCACTGGCGAGCGACGAGTTGATGAACGTGGCCGGCAGGTCGCGCGCGGTGAGCGCGTCCACCTGGTCCTTCATCAGCGAGATGAGAGGCGAGATGACCACCGTGAGCCCGGGGAGCATGAGCGCGGGTACCTGGAAGCACAGCGATTTTCCGCCGCCGGTGGGCAGAATGACGAGCGTGTCGCGCTTCTGCAGCACCGCCTGAACTGCGCGCTCCTGCCCGGGACGGAAGTCGCGGTACCCGAATCGCGAGTGCAGAAGCTCTCGCGCATCGCCGATGGTGAAGGATGTGCTCATCCGCGAAGCCTGTGCGCGGTGAATCGCGTGAGAGTCATCGAACAGCCGCCCAACGAAGCGTCAAACGGCGCGCGCGAAATGTCCGCGCGTGAAGGATGAGCCCACGAGTGCGCGCACGCCGCGCGCGGGCGGAGCGACATCCTCCGCGAGTGCTTCAAGCGCCTCGCGATAGCCGCTGGTGATCTCGCCCACGGGATCGCCCGGAAGATTGAAGAGCATCCGATACCCGCGAAGGCCCATGGACCAGAGTCGCGGCAGAAATTCGGAGCCCTCGATGGGGCGTGAATGGAGCAGCCGGTTGCGACACGAAGAATCGGTGGCCACCGCGAAGGTGTATCCCGCGGGATCGGTGATCTGCACGAGTGGGTGATCGCGCACGCAGAGGTCGCGGCACGTCGTCGGCTCGCGGGCGAATGCAGCCGACAGCACGCAATGCTCGATCGTCATCCCCTCGCAGCGGCCGTAGATCAGCGTCTCGAAGCCCTCCCCTCCGCGCGGCGCGACGACGTTCGCGATCTCGTCGCTCGTGAGCTCGACCGAGAGCACGAGCCGCGCTGCCCCGAGCGCAAAGAGCTCGCTCGCGGTGTGTTGATTGAAACAGTTGAGCGCGTAGTCGCCCACCACATCCCCGCCCGCTCGCGCGAGCTCTGCCAGCAGTCCCAAATGCCCGGTGAGAATCGGCGTGCCCAGCGCGAGCCATTTGTCGAGATGCTTTCGCTCGGCGGGGCGCACGATCATGGGCGTGCGCAGCCGGAAGGCGATCCCGCGCGCGGCCATCGCGCTCGCGAGTGCCGACACGCGCGTGACAGGGGGCAGCGGATGCCGCAGGAAGGGATCGAGCGCGATCTCCGTCGCGCCGGCATCGGCAGCGGCGTAGGCATCCTCGAGGCGGCAGACATCCGCGGCGAGCACGAACCGAGCTGTGGGCGACGTTTTCGATCGGCGCCATCCGGTGGAGTCAGCAGCGATCGCGGCCGCGATGTTGGAGGCGCGCTCCGCCTGCGAGCTCTGGCGCGCCCGGTCGCGGCTCCCGAGCAGCTGCTCGATCGCGCGCTGCCGGAGGCCATTGAGCTCGCTCACGGGAATGAACAAGCCCGCGCCGAGCGCGCGATCATCGATGGAGCCGAGCGCGAACGGTGTTTCGCCCAGACGGCCGAGCTGTTCGCGGAGCTGCGCCTGGTCGAGCGCACGCTTCGTGGCCGGGGCGAGCGTGATCTCCGTGCGCACGCCCACCTCTTCGCCGTCGGCCGTGAAGAGCAGCTCGAGCGGGGAGCCCGCCGAGCCGAACGCGCGCACGTCCACGCGCGTCTTGCGCCCGCGCGCGGGTGCTGCCAGGGACGCGAAGCTCTCGCGTGCGCGCGCGAGCAGCGCCGCGTGCGACGTGCGCACCACGCGCCATCCGTTCGGCACCGGCATCCGCGCATCGATCACCTGGCGCGTGATTCCGTCCCGCGAGGACAGCGTGCGAACCGAGGCGACGGAGAAACCGGTGACGGCGCCCCGCTCGCCCGCGGGCGGCTCGAGTGCGATCCCGTCGCCGCTCTCGAGCGGCGTGCTGAGCTCCACGAAGAGGCCACCGCGGGACCAGCCCGTCACGATGCCGATGTCGACGCCGCGATTGTCCGGCTGGTCGCGCGTGACGTAGTCGCGGCCCGCGCGGCCGCCGTACATGCCGCCGGTGAACCCACGGCTGAAGATCTGGACGAGGTCGCCGGCATGCTCGAGCGGCCGTACGTGCTCGCCCTTCGCGATCTGATCGAGAAATGCACGATAGCTGCGCGTGACCGTCGCGACGTACTCCGGTTTCTTCTTGCGGCCCTCCACCTTGAGCGTGCGGATGCCCGCTGCGGCGAGCTCCTCGAGATGCTCGTGCGCCGCGAGATCGCGCGCCGAGAGCAGGAAGCCGGTGTCGAGCGTTTCGCCCGTGATGCTGTTGGTCAGCGAATAATCCTTGCGGCACGACTGCGCGCACGAGCCGCGATTCGCGCTGCGCTCGGAGATCATGCCGGACATGAGACACTGTCCGGAGTACGAGATGCACAGCGCGCCATGCACGAACGATTCGAGTGCCAGACCGGGCACCGCCGCGCGGATGGCGCGGATGTCTTCCATCGTGTTCTCGCGCGCGAGCACCACACGGCTCACCCCGAGCTGCTCGAGCACCGCCGCGCCCGCGGCATCGTGCACCGTCATCTGCGTCGAGCCGTGAATCTCGAGTGCCGGATACACGGTGCCGATCAGCCGCACGAGCCCGACGTCCTGCACGATCACCGCATCGATGCCGCGGTCCACGCATTCGCCGAGCAGCGTGAGCGCGTCGGCCAGCTCCGCCGGCTTGATGAGTGTGTTCAGGGTGAGATAGACGCGCGCGCCACGAGAATGCGCGAGGCGGCAGGCCTGATCCAGCTCCTCCAGCGTGAGCTGCGCGCCATCGTCGCGCGCGTTGAAACGCTCGGCGCCCAGATAGATCGCGTCGGCGCCGTTGGCGACCGCGGCCCGCGCGGCATCGAGCGATCCGGCGGGTGAAAGAAGCTCGGGAACAGGGCGCGGGGACATGAGTACGGAAAGTTACCGCCTCGCTGCCCCGTTTCCCACGCCGGTCAGGCGGCCGAGAGATCTCTCAGCACTTCTCCGATCGCGCCCTGGCGCAGGCGCTTGAGCGCTCGGTCGCGGAGCTGGCGCACGCGCTCACGGGTGACGCCGAGCAGCTTTCCGATCTCGTCGAGTGTGTGCTCGCGGTCCGCCTCGAGCCCGAAGTAGAGGCGAAGAATCTTGGCATCGCGCGCCGGGAGGCTGAGGAGCGCGCGTTCGACTTCGTGCGATTTGAATTGCTCGAGGAGCTGGCCTTCCGGCGTTGCTCCATCGTCGGTTGCAAATCGCTCGATCAGCGCGCGATCGGAATCCTTCCCGACGCTGGCGTCGAGTCGAACGTCGGCCGAGTTCAGCGTCGACAGCGCACCGACGATCTCGGTCGAGATGCCGGTGACCTGCGAGATCTCGCGCGGCGTCGGCTCGCGCGTGAGCTTCTCGCGCAGCATCGCGATCGCCTTGATCACCCGCGAGAGATCAGCCGTGCGATTGAGCGGAACGCGAACCGTGCGACCTTGCCGCGCGAGCGCGGCGAGGATCGCCTGCCGAATCCACCACACCGCGTACGAGATGAACTTCACGCCCTGATCGGGATCGAACTTTCGTGCGGCGGTCATGAGCCCGACATTCCCTTCGCCGATGAGGTCGATGAGGGGCATTCCGCGATTCTGATATTTCTTCGCGACGGAGACGACGAAGCGAAGGTTGCGGCGAACGAGCTCCTCCATCGCATCCTGATCGCCCGATCGGATCCGGCGCGCGAGTGCCT